>CAKPZJ010000022.1 GCA_934204655.1 uncultured Prevotella sp.
GCTATGTAATTCCCGCTATTAGGGCTTACTCGGGACTTGCACCCGTTAGACAATGCTCGTGCCGAGCATACTACCAAAAAGAGGATGCGTCGTTTTGACACACCCTCTTTGCATATTTACACTCTACTTTTCTCCTTCTCATTACTGCGATGGTTCCTCTCTCAGTCGGTGGGGAAAGACTAACGTACTTCGCTATTCAGATTGTGGGTGAGGAAGAAGCGGCGGGCGGCAACATAGAATAATAAGACACCGGCGATGTTGACCGCAGCTACCAACCAGAAAGAGGCAGTATAGCTGATGGCTTCGGCCACAATGCCGCCTAACAGGATGCCTATTCCGAAGCCCAAATCCCATGACGTGAGGATGGATGAGTTGGCCGTGCCACGCTCATTGTGATGGGCTATATTGATAAACATATTGAGAAAGCCTGGATACATGTGCCCGTTGCCAAGACCGATAAGCAGGGCCGACCCATAGTAGCCTATGGGGGAGGGCACAGCTACAAAAAGCGTATAGCCTATCATGGATAAGAGCATGCCGTGGGCCGCATTGCGCGTAACGTAACCCTGGCGCAGGGCCTTGGCTCCCTGCAAACGCGAGCAGAAAAGTCCGATGGAAAGCAACATGAAGTAGGTACCCGTGCCGCCCGTTATGCCCAGCTCTTCCTTACTATATATAGCCAGGTAGTTGCTCAGTACGCCAAAGCAGAACCCAAAGAGGGCTATGTTAATGGCTAACAGCCAGGCGCGGGTGAGGAAAAAACGGTCCAAGGATATTTTATCTTTGTTACGTATCACGGCCTTGGTGGGTATGTGTACCGTGGTGGCTGTGAAGAACCCTGCTAACGCTACGGCCAAGGCAAGCCAGAACAGGGCGGTAAAGTCCTGTAGGAAATGGTATATGTATATACCGGCTGAGGGGGCTATGGCCATGGCCAAGTTGTTGCTCAGCCCATAATAGCCTATTCCCTCATTGCGGCGGCTTGACGGCAGTACGTCAATGGCACAGGTGGAATTGGCCACTGTAACAGCCCCAAACGGTGCACCATGCAGGGTACGCAGAATGGCAAACATGAGGAGGGTACCAGCGGCCACATAACCCAAGAAGCATACGGCAAAAAGGCCGAAGAAGATGAGTAGCATGCGCTCACGCGGAAAACTATCTACCAGGTAGCCACTAAAAGGACGGATGATAAGCGCCGCGATGGTATAGCCCGACAAGACAATGCCTATCGTGTCCTTGGGAGCGCCAAAATACTCGCTCAAATAGATGGGTAACAGGGGTGTAAGCAGGTAGAAGGCAAAGTAGAGCATGAAGTTGGCTATCATCACCTTCAGGTAATCCCTGTTCCATAGCTTGTCAGTTGTAGTGCTATCCGCTGTCATTCTTATAAAGCTCCTTTGGTTGACGGCAGGTCGTAGTGATATATATCGCGATGTACGGCCATCTTCAGCGAACGTGCCAGCGCCTTAAAGATGCCCTCTATCTTGTGATGCTCGTTGTCGCCCTCAGCCTTGATGTTTAGGTTCATCTTAGCAGCATCGCTCAGGCTCTTAAAGAAGTGGAGGAACATCTCTGTGGGCATCTCGCCAATTTTTTCACGATGGAACTGAGCATCCCATACCAGCCAGGGACGGCCTCCGAAGTCGAGGGCCACCTGACAGAGACAGTCATCCATGGGCAGGGTGTAGCCATAGCGCTCTATGCCCCGCTTATCGCCAAGGGCCCGGGCTATACACTCGCCTATGGCTAAGGCGGTATCCTCAATGGTGTGGTGCTCATCGACATAGAGGTCGCCGTGGGTATGTATGGTCAGGTCTATCTGACCATGCTTGCCTATCTGCTCGAGCATGTGGTCGAAGAAGCCCAAGCCAGTATCAATATCGCACTTACCGGTTCCATCCAAGTTCATCTTGACATATACCTGAGTTTCCTTGGTATTGCGCTGCACCTCGGCTATACGCTCGCCGGCAAACAGCAGTTCGGCTATCTTGTCCCAGGTCATGCCATTGCGACCCAGAATAAGGGCCTGGCACCCCAAGTTGGCAGCCAACTGGGCATCGGTGTCCCGGTCGCCTATCACGTAGCTACTCGCCAAGTCGTAGGCCGGATTATTGATATACTCGGTGAGCATACCGGTACCCGGCTTACGCATGGGAGAGCCATCGGCAGGAAAATGCCGGTCTATATGCTGAGCAGCAAAGGTAATGCCCTCGCCACTGAGGGTCTGCAGGATAAAGCGATGTACAGGCCAGAAGGTATCTTCGGGAAAGGCATCGGTGCCAAGCCCATCCTGGTTGCTCACCATGACCAGCTGGAAGTCCAAATGCTGCTGTATGAAACGCAAGTTGGCAAACACACCCGGAACAAACCGCAGTTTGGCAAAGGAGTCTATCTGCTCGTCCTCGGGTTCCTCTATCAACGTTCCGTCTCGGTCAATAAACAGTATTTTCTGTGGTTTCATCGTCTTTCATTATTTTAGTTTGCTTCTTTCTTTCAGCCTCCTGGGTGGTAATGGAGCCACATACGTAGCACATGACCAAGATATGCCACATCTCTATATACACCAGGATAAAACAGGTAACTACCGATGTGGCAATGAATAGTGCGAGGAAATAAGAGGGGGCTCCGTCAGGGTCGCCATTAATGATGCCCAGGGTATTCTGCAAGTGGGCCAACGAAATGATGGTCAAGGGAGCTGCGAGTATCAACATGAGCACCAGGGAGATAAGGAACGTGACCACCGAGGTAAGGAACAGAGTTCCCCAGTGGCGAAAGGCAGTGGCATAATCGCGGGTTACGACCTGCGAGAGGGTAGTATCGCGGTTCAGAATGTACTTGACCGAAGCCATGTCCAAAGGCAGCGACAACACATATAACAATATAAGGATGAGGGCCACGGCTATGACCGAGAGGATGGTGGCTGTGGTGGCCGACAGGTGAAAGATCTTGACACCAAGGCCAATGCCATAGGTGGCAAGCCCTGTGGAAACACCGCTCATAATGAAAGCATAGAGGTAGAGTACCACGGACAGCACCACGCTGCGTGCAAAGTTGCGGCGTATCTTCTCGCCATTGACCAGCGATACGGTACTGGCTAAAACCCATATCGTGGCTACAAAAGTACCTATATAGGACAGGCACAACAGGACAAAGGCCACGTTGATATGGGCCATCCCGGCATCGTTAATCTGCTTGGAGGGAATAAAGGCAAGTATCAGCATGGTAAGCATGACGGCCGCACAGAGCGCCGACGCCCATGTCTTACGGATAATATGCTTCAAATTGCCCACTGTAAGCGAGGTGGCTATGCGGAGACAGCCAGAAACACTCCGGGAGGTGTACAAAGAATCGTTCATATCGTTATCTTCTTCTAAATTCGCTGCAAGTAATGGCTGTGGCGATGGCCACATTCAGACTGTCGGTAGTGGAGCGCCCCATGGGATAATTGGGGATGAGCAGCCTGTGGGTTATCAGCCGACGGATGGGTGCAGATATGCCCTTGCCCTCATTGCCCATAACGATAACGCCATGGGTGGTAAGTGGGGTGGTGTAGATGCTGTCGCCATCAAGCAGGGTACCATAAACAGGGGTATCGGCGGGCAGGGCAGTAAGATACTGGACCAAGTCGGTATAAGTTACCGACACGCGGGCTATGCTGCCCATAGTGGCCTGTACAACCTTGGGATTATAGGCATCGGCCGTATCGTGGCTACACACTATCTGCTCGATGCCAAACCAGTCGGCTATGCGGATGATGGTACCTAAGTTACCGGGATCCTGCACTCCGTCGAGCGCCAAAATCAGTGCGTGGCTGGCATCAGGAAGCGCTGCGGACGGAGTGGGCTGTGAGAAAACGGCTAACACATCCTGGGGATGCTGTAAAAAACTGACCTTACGGAGCTCGTCATCGCTGACGATAATCTCCTCGGTACCCGGCTGAACAGCCGCAGGTGCCCAATGGGCAGTATGAATAAGCAGGGTAGGGGCCGCAATGGCCATCAAGTCGCCCACCACCTTGGGCCCTTCTGCCACAAATACGTTTTCGGCGCTGCGGTGTTTCTTCAGCTCTAAGGAGCGGATATATTTTATCTTGGCCTTGCTTATCATATTTGAAAATATTTATTGCAAAGTTACGAATTATTCTCATCTTTTTTGTAATTTTGCCCGATAAAATAGTGTGAATTGAAGTTTATTAAACCATACCTCATTATTTCGGTTGTGGCTATACTCTACTCGTGTAGTGCCACCAAGTTTGTACCCGAGCAGAGCTACCTTCTGGAAAAGGTAGAACTCAAATCCACCCAGAAGGGGTTTGATGCCGCCGCGCTGGAACCCTACATTCATCAGAAAGCTAACTCCAAGTGGTTCTCGCTGTTCAAGATACCCCTGGCCACCTACTCGCTGGCTGGGCGCGATACTGCCAAGTGGATA
Organism: uncultured Prevotella sp.; assembly: GCA_934204655.1. Lineage (GTDB taxonomy): Bacteria > Bacteroidota > Bacteroidia > Bacteroidales > Bacteroidaceae > Prevotella. The sequence goes on from CAKPZJ010000022.1 coordinate 4,435, forward strand.
AACCGCACGCTGCGCAATATAGGTGAGGAGCCAGTGATATACAATGTACACGAGGCCGAGCTGTCTATGGACGACCTGAAAAACGCCATGCACAACATGGGGTATATGCACGCCAAGGTAGAGCTGGACACACTGGTACATGGGCGTAAGATAACTGCAAAATACACGCTGACCCCGGGTGAACGGTATTATATTAATAAGGTAACGTACCGAGTGGATGACGACACCATAGCCAGGTTGCTCCGTCTGGATAGCAGTGACAGCCCTTTCCGTATAGCTCATGGGAGTCCTTTCAGCGTGGACTTGCTGGACAATACTCGCAAGCGCATAACCGATTATCTGATGAACAATGGCTACTATCGGTTCAACAAAGACTTTATCCAGTTCAACGTGGATAGTGCGGCTACTTCGCAATTAGTCAATGTAAGGCTACACCTGTTGGGCTACCGCATTAACAACGACGCGCAACCCGCTGCCCATCCACGGTACAGGATAGGGCGAGTGAAATATGACATAGACAATACCCAGGGGCATCTGCGCCCTAAGATAGTGATGAACAATACGGCCATCGAGGAGGGTAAATACTTTGACGAGTCGGCCCTGCAACGTACCTACAATAAGTTTGCTAAGTTGGGGGCCGTCAAGTACACCAGCATAGTATTCGAGGAGCAGCCAGACACCAACGTGCTGAACAGCGCGATACAGCTGATAATGAACAAGCCCTCTTCTATATCATTCCAGCCCGAAGGTACCAACACGGCAGGCGACCTGGGTGCTGCGGCCTCGCTTACCTACACCAACCGTAACCTGTTTCGCGGCAGCGAGCTATTCAGTATAGAGTTCAGAGGGGCTTACGAGGCCATTACGGGACTTGAAGGCTATAAGGACCAGAACTATACCGAGTACGGGATAGAGGCCCGTCTGGCTTTTCCACGTTTTGTAGCGCCGTTTCTTTCTCGCTCTTTCACCAAACACAGCCAGGCCACGTCAGAACTGGGCCTGAGCTGGAACCTGCAGAACCGGCCTGAATTTCACCGCCGCGTATTCTCCGCTGCCTGGCGTTATCGCTGGGAGGAACCACGCCACCATATCTCGTACAGGTTCGACCTGCTCGACCTTAACTACATCTCAATGCCCTGGATAAGCGATACCTTTAAGCGCGACTATCTGGATGACGAGACCAACCGTAACGCCATTCTGCGGTACAACTACGAGGACCTGTTTATTATGAAACTGGGATTTGGAGTGAGCTATAATGATGGGCGCAATGCTTTCAGAGGTAATGTGGAGTCGTCGGGCAACTTATTAGGTGCCCTCTCGCAGGCGGCCAATTTCAAGACCAATGCTGATGGGCAGCACATCCTGTTCGGTATAGCCTATGCGCAGTATGCCAAATTCGACATAGACTATACCCGGATGTTCAAATTTGACACTCATAACACGCTGGCTGCTCACGTGGGCTTAGGGGTAGCTTACCCTTATGGTAACAGCACCATTCTGCCATTTGAGAAACGTTACTTCTCGGGTGGCGCCAACTCGGTACGTGGCTGGAGTGTGCGTAGTTTGGGCCCTGGCAAGTTCAGAGGTAAGGATGGGCGTATAGACTTTATCAACCAGACGGGCGATATGAAGCTGGATATGAACCTGGAGTATCGCACGCTGCTGTTCTGGAAACTTAACGGGGCCTTCTTCATCGATGCCGGTAATATATGGACGCTACGCGACTATGCAGACCAGCCCGGGGGGCAGTTTAAGTGGAACGAGTTCTATAAACAGATAGCCGTAGCTTACGGTATCGGCCTACGGCTCAACTTTGACTATTTCATCCTGCGCCTTGACATGGGCATGAAAGCTATCAACCCCGCCTACGAAACCCAGCAGGAACACTATGCCATCGCCCATCCCAATTTCGGACGCGACTTTACCTTTCACTTCGCGGTAGGTCTTCCATTTTGATTTTCCAGCCGTCGCCTACACGTACAGCCGTCAGCTTAAAAGTCTGCCTGGCCATGGCCTCGGCACCGTGGCCTATCGCAGCAGGAGCCATAAAGTCGGTTACCGTCAGGCTTATATCGGCCTGGCTCTCATCACTGTTCATCGTCATATCGGTAATTTCGACATCCGCTCCATGAGCTTTGACCCGCAAGGTGTCAATATCGGCCAGAGTAACCTGGCTGGCGGCAAATTGTAGCCAGCGTACAGACTCAGGTGTACAGAAACGCGCGGCTCCGTTAAAGTTCCAGTTGAAGTAGTTTATAGCAAACGAGTCGGCACAGGCAGCAGCCTGCTCATTATTAGTTCGGTTTCCACAGCTGCCCACCATGGTTAAGAACACCAAGGCAGCTGCACATCGCAATACTAATCGGTACATAGGATTTTCTTAAATTATGTGGCAAATTTACTACATTCTGCTCGTTATTCGTCATTTAACGATGATTTTTTATAGCAATAGCCATCTTTATAGGAACCGTGCATGTGTTTTTATGCCCAGACACGACAAAAAAGGGCGTTTTTGCTTCCGCATGTCCGAAAAAGTGGGTACATTTGTAATATCAACCATAATTTATAAAAACCACTATGTTATCAGAAGCAGATATTAAGCAGATTTCCGCAAGGGGAATAAGCGAGGAGAAAGTGCAGAAGCAGCTCCGTCAGATAGAGCAGGGGTTCCCATTCCTTAAATTGGAGGCGGCGGCCTCGACCGAACGTGGCATACGGGTCTGGGACGGCGAGGAGCGCGAACGGCTTATTGACGACTGGAATGAGTACAAGGCTCATGGGCACAAGGTAGTCAAGTTTGTACCAGCTTCGGGAGCGGCCAGCCGTATGTTTAAGAATCTGTTTGCCTTTCTGGAAGCCGACTATGATGAGCCAACGACCGACTTTGAGCATACTTTCTTTGACAATATCCGTCGTTTTGCCTTCCGCGAGGCTCTGTGCGACCAGTGCAAGGCTAAGTGGGGCAAGAACCTGCGTAGCATGCTGGACGAGCATCGGTACAAAGACATCGTGGCAGCATTGCTCGGTGCCGATGGACTCAATTATGGGCAGCTCCCCAAGGGATTACTTCTCTTCCATAGTTATGCCGACGCCCCGCGTACGCCCATGGAGGAGCATCTGGTAGAGGCTGCTCTCTATGCCGCCTGCAATGGTCAGGCCCATGTACACTTCACGGTAAGTCACGAGCATCTAGAGCTGTTCCGTCAGAAGGTAGAGCAGAAACTGAAACACTATGAACAGATGTTTGACACTCAGATAGAGGTGACCTTCTCTGAGCAGAAGCCTTCGACCGACACCATTGCGGCCAATAACGATAACACTCCGTTCCGCAATGCCGACGGGTCATTACTTTTCCGTCCAGGCGGTCATGGTGCACTCATTGAGAACCTGAATGATATAGATGCCGACATCATCTTTATCAAGAATATAGACAATGTGGTACCTGATCGCATCAAAGGCGATACGGTTCTGTACAAGAACGTGTTAGCAGGAGTACTCGTCAATCTGCAGAAAAGGGCTTTCGGCTATCTGGAGACGCTCGATTCAGGAGTCTACAACCATGAGAAGTTAGAGGAAATCATCCGTTTCCTGCAACGCGATCTCTGTTGCCGTCGCAGCGATATCAAGGAACTTGAAGATGCAGAACTGGTAAGCTACCTGCGACGTAAGCTGAACCGCCCTATGCGTGTATGCGGAGTTGTTAAGAATGTTGGAGAACCTGGCGGTGGTCCTTTCTTGGCTTATAATGCCGATGATACGGTAAGCTTGCAGATACTGGAGTCGAGCCAGATAGACACATCTAATCCAGAGTATGTCAAGATGTTCAAAAACGGCACTCACTTTAATCCCGTAGATTTGGTGTGTGCCACCAAGGATTATCGGGGACATGCTTTTGACCTGACGCGCTATGTAGACCCTGCTACTGGATTTATCAGTAAAAAGAGTAAGAATGGGCGCGAGCTGAAAGCACTCGAACTCCCGGGCTTGTGGAACGGAGCCATGAGCGATTGGAATACAGTGTTCGTTGAGGTTCCTCTTGATACATTCAATCCTGTCAAGACGGTCAATGATTTGCTACGTCCGCAGCATCAGCCGTCGCCAGAAGAGGGCACTCATCATCACTGTGCTCACGGATAAAAAAATAGCTTATATAGATAACGGTAGCACATCTTGCCCACAAAAACAGGGTAGGGGTGCTACCGTTTTTAGTAGGCGTTACAGCCTGAGTTCCATATCTACTACATCAAGCCAGCGGTCAAACTTACGACCCACTTGATGGAAGCACGAGACCTGTACAAACCCTAATTTGCGGTGAAGAGCCACACTGGCTGCGTTGCCCTGAGTGATACAGGCAATGAGCACATGAATATCACGCTGGCGACACTCGTCTATCAGCCTGCTCAGCAGGCAGGTACCTATTCCACGTCCGACAGCATCGACGGCTAAGTAGATGGTAACTTCGGCAGTATGGCGGTAAGCGGCGCGAGCCTTCCAATAATGGACATAAGCATAGCCTAAGATATGTCCTTGTTCTTCATATACCAAATAAGGGAAGTGAGCCATGATGTCAACCATCCGCCGTGTGTTTTCTGCGATGGTTATCTCTTCTGTTTCAAAAGTTATGGTCGTATGGCGGATATACTCATTGTAAATGGCTGTAAGGGCTTCCGCATCAGTAATCTGGGCCTGGCGTATAGTGAACATTCTTTCTTTGTCTTTATTCATTCATTGGGTAGTGTAATGTCTTTCCACAATGTAGCAGGGGTGCTAAGCATACGGATAAACTCACGGGCAGCATGTTTTGTATAACCATTGCGTAGCGTATGGATACAGCCCTCCATGTAACCGAGCGGCGAGTCTATGGGGACGGCCTTCAGCCCGTTTTCGCCGACCACGGCCGATTGCGCAAGTATTGTTATATAAGTACTTTGGCGTATCAGCTTAAATAGAAGGTTTACATTGTTAATCTCAGCCTTTATTTTGAGTGATAAGTTACATCCGTTTATAACTTTCTCAAACGCATGGCGTGCCTGCAGACCAACAGCCGGCAAGGCCAGGCTATAGGGCTCCAATTCTTTCAGGCTGATAAGTTTACGGTGCGCCATTGGATGACATTCACCCATCACAGCCGCCAAACGGGTGCGAAAGAGTACCTGGCTCTCAACGTGCTCGTCGGGTTGAGTAGGTTTGAAGGCCAATACCAAATCCAACTCATGATGTTGCAGACGTTCCATCAGTTCGGCCATCGAGGCATAACATACATTGAGTTTCACTCGAGGATACTGTTTGAGAAAAGCCCCCATAGTCTCGGCCATAATGCTACTGAAAGAGAAAGTAACTCCAATGTTGAGTTCACCGGTCAGTAAATGTTTCAATTCCTGAAGCAGTGTCACACAGCTTTCTGCGGCATTGATACTGGCATGTGCGTGTGGCAATAGCAACTGTCCGGCTTCAGTAAGAACCACCTCGTGACTATTACGGACAAAAAGTTGCTGATCAAACTCACGCTCCAAATTAAGAATCTGCTGCGACAGCGTACTCTGAGTTATAAACAACTCTTTAGCCGCCAAAGAAAAATTGAGCGTTTCAGCCAATTTCAAAAAATATTTCAGTTGCCTCAGTTCCATGCATCATTACTAATAAAATACAAAGTTATAAATTTTCGGACTAAAAGGTTCACAAAAATCACAAAAAGTAGTATGAACATCATCTTGGTAAGTGTTTACTTGGTAAGTGTGACAAGCGGCCTTATATCAATCAGCCCTTTTACTGCGACGAAGTGGGTGACATTTTTTTTTGCCAATTTCGTTTTTACGGTTTTAGATGAGGCTCGGGTCATTATAGGCGACAATGCCTTTATTGGCCCCAACGTGAGCCTATACACACCTTGCCACCCCACGACGCCGAAGGAACGCAATACGGGTGTACAGTGGGCCAAGCCTATCAAGATAGGCAACTCTGTATGGATAGGGGGCAGCGTTACTATCCTGCCCGGCGTTACCATTGGCGACAACTGTACTATTGGGGCTGGCTCGGTGGTAACCAAGGATATACCAGCTAATAGTATTGCTGTGGGCAACCCCTGCCGGGTGGTCAAGAAGATAGATGTAACTGACTGATGGCCATCAGTCAGTTACTGGAAGCTCTGCCCATAGTCAGCCAGGCTGTCTTATAGATAGACCAACGGACTATGGGCAGGCTATAAGTATCTATCTATTGTGCTGGGGAACGATGGCAAAATAGAGCAGGCCGTGGTCAGTCAGATTTTCCATGTAGTGCGAATGGCCCTCGGGGCAATAGTGGCACTGGCCAGCACGTACGACCTCGATTTCACCGTCGTAGTGAAAAGTTCCTTCACCGCTGATGACAAAGATGACCTCGCTGTTGCCTACATGAGTATGCAGACCCGTAGAGGCACCTGGTCTAAGGGTAGAGTACATAATCTTTACGTTCTCATCTGCATAGTTGCGGCTATCCAGGGGGCCTTTGCCACCCTTGAAGTCCATGGTGCGGACTTCCTTGATTTTCTCAAAGTCTATTACCATAATTTCTGTCTTTAAAACTATACTTGCAAAAATACAGAAAATTATCAGTTGAAGGTATAAATGTACTGGAAAATATTTTGGGAACACTATTTTTTTACGCGTCAGCGGTCTTGGTAGATGCGGGAACCATCATGGTGATACTACAAACCGACCTCTTTTAAATAATAGGTATGGATAGACGGGGTGCGACTACAGGCGAAAGTGGGGTGGTGCTCAAAAGGAAGAAGCCAGTTCTGTTTAGAACTGGCTTCAGTATGTTTGTTTGGAATAAGTTGTTGTTTTATTTAAGCGTCAGCCTTCTTGGTTTTCTCAGCGTAAACATCGGGAGAGAGAACAGAAACTGTGCTCTTATTGCGGGCTCCCTTGTGGAAGTAAACCACGCCATCTGTAAGAGCATACAATGTGTCGTCCTTGCCCTGAGCTACATTCTCACCGGGGAAGTGCTTGTTACCACGCTGGCGAACTATGATGTTGCCGGCGATGATCTTCTGGCCACCCCAAATCTTAACGCCTAATCTCTGTGAAGCTGATTCACGGCCGTTCTTAGAACTACCAACACCTTTTTTATGTGCCATTCTGAATTCCTCCTGTTTTTAAGCGACTACTTGTTTAACTTCTACCTGTGTGAACTGAGCGCGATGACCATTTTTCTTACGATAGTCCTTGCGACGCTTCATCTTGAAGACGATGACCTTGTCACCCTTTACAAGTGGGTTCACAACCTCTACTACTACCTTGGCACCTTCTACAGTTGGTGCGCCTACTGTGACAGCACCCTCTTTGTCTACGAGGAGTACTTTGTCAAACTCAACGGTCCTACCAGCCTCAACGTCCTTGATGTGGTGAACGAAGAGCTTCTGGCCCTCGGTCACCTTGAACTGCTGACCGTTAATTTCTACAATTGCGTACATTATTTATAATATAAATGTTTTTCCGCCAGGCGGCTGAATGGCATTTCAGCGCTTCTTCGAGCCCAAACGGACTAAATCGGCTGCAAAATTACTACTTTTTACCCACATAATGAGTTGGGTGATGACAGTATTTTTAAGCAATTAAGTAACTTTAACGCTTCTGATGGCCATTGGGATGGCCGTGATACTGACGGGCGTGCTGCTGACGGTCTCAGAACTCGAAGAGGATACGCCCGTTGAGCATGCGGCCTGTAAGGTAATTGGGCACAGCGTACTGCTGATTGGTAACGTCGGTTATCCAGTAGTAGCTGTTTACATTGTTGATGCCGAGCAGGTTCAGGCAGTCTATGCCGAGCCAGATATTCTTGAAAGGTACCTTCTTGCTACGACTCTCGTTGTCCAGCAGACGGTAACTCATACCGATGTCGGCCCGCTTGTAAGCTGGGGCCCTAAAGGAGTTGCGCTCCATCTCGCGGTGGGGTGCCGAGAACGGCAGACCGTCGGCATAGGCCAACTTGAGAGCCATCTTCCACTTGGTAGTGCCTGGGAAGTAATCGGTAAAGAACAGGTTCATGGACCACCGCTGGTCTGTGGGCAGCGGCATGGAGCGTTCGTTGAGTTTCATCTGTGTGTTCATCAGCGAGAGCGATATCCACGAGTCGGTTCCAGGTACAAACTCTCCATAGAGCTTCAGATCTATACCAGCCGCATGACCACTGCACACATTGTCGCCATAGTAGACCACCTTGACGTTGTTGACAGAGTAGGGGATAAGGTTCTGCAAAATCTTGTAGTAAGCCTCGGCCGAGAAGCGGAAGGGGCGGTTCATACTATTAAAGCGGTAGTCGTAGCCCGCCACGAAGTGTATGGAGCGCTGACTCTTTATCTTGCGGTTCAGCTCGGCCACCGTTATATTATTATAGGTGGTGGTGTCGCGCAGTTCCTTGAAGAATGGAGCCTGATAGTACAGTCCGGTGGCGAAGCGCAGGGTCACGTTCTGGTTGAAAGCCGGTATGATGCCTACCGAGACCCTGGGCGAGAGGATGGTTTCACCGTTGAAGTTCCAGTGGCTCATGCGCAGACCGTAGTTGAGGGTATATAGCGTGGCAGCCGAGTCTGCGCCCGAAGTAAAGCGCCACGTGTCCTGTACGTAAGCCTCTGTACGGGTAGCGTCAAGCCTGTTCCTGGCCCTCATGGAGTATATCATGTACAGGTCGGCCCCCGTGTGCGGTATGTTGTAGCCTGCCGAGTCGCGCATCTCGTACTCGGTAGAGTTCTCCTTGATGTGCTCGCGCTTCAGGGTTATGGCGGCCTCTACATCGTGCTTCTTTACCTTGCTGCTGAGCATCAGCTTGACATTCTCGACGTGTGCCTGAAGGTAATTGCGGGCATGTTCAAAGTAGGTGCCCACAGCCATGTTCTCGCTCGACTCTGTCTGCGTCAGCCAGTACTGTCCCTGGATGTCATAGGTTTCCCGCTCCTTGGTAGAGTAGGCCGAGGCGATGAGAGAGAGACGCGTGGTGGGACTGAAGACCCTGTTTATGGACAGCGAGCCAAAGTAGGTGCGGAAGAGGTCTTTCTCCTGGCCGTCAAAGTACACTCTGAAGTTCATCACGTTCTGCATGGTGCCAAAGGCTGTGCTCCTGTCCTTCGGGTAGAAGTTGTAGTGACTGTCCGAGATGTTGCCTATGAAGTCTATCTGCCACCGCTTGTTGGGCGTGTAGCTCAGATAGGTCTGATAGTCGAGGAAATTAGGTCGGTATTCGCCGTTCTCCTGAAGTGAGCCCAGCAGATATTTGTTGGTCTTGTACCTCAGCCCGTTGGCCCAGGCTATCTTGGGCGTGGCAAAGCCTACATACGCGCTGGCCCCCAGCAGACTGGCCGAGACGTTGGCCTCAAACCGCTTGGGGCGACGGTACGTTATGTCTAAGGCCGACGACATCTTGTCGCCATACTTGGCCGCGAAGCCACCCGTAGAGAACCCTATACGCTCCACCATGTCGGGGTTGATGACCGAGAGGCCCTCCTGCTGCCCCGAGCGTACCAGAAACGGTCTGAACACCTCTACATTATTAATATATACACTATTCTCGTCGAACGAGCCACCACGTACGTTGTACTGCGAGCTCAGTTCGCTGTGGGTAGACACGCCCGCCTGGCTCTGTATCAGTTCCTCTACTGCGTTGCCGCCGGCCGATGGTGCCATCTTCATGTCCTTGGTCCTCAGTTCCTGCGTCTGCCCGCTCTGAATCTTCTGTCCCTGTACCTGAACCTCGCCCAGCGTGCTCACATCGGGGTACAGCGCCACTCTCAGGGTCTGCCGCCCACGCGGCCTCCTTAGCACCTTGGTCTTGGCGCGGTACCCTAACATAGAGAACCTTATCACTACCGAGTCGGCCGAGTTGAGCGTAAGTGTGAAGTTGCCCTTCAGCGAGGTGAAGGCCACCTTGCTTTGACGGGCACACGTTACCGAGACAAACTCGATGGGGTTGTCTTTCTCGTCGGTAACCTTACCCTGTAGAACGAAGGTCTGGCCCTGGGCCGTAAGATACATGGCTGTGGCCAGCAGTAAGAGGATGAATTTCTTCATACTCTTATAACGCCAAATGCTGGCAAATATTGTGCTAACCGGTGTACCAGCGCGAAAGAATTTGGTTTATCCATGGAATATTGAAGCGGAACCACCGATACTTGCTTACCGTCTTGCCGCCAAAACCAAGGATAAACTCGCGGAACAGGTTGCGCCTGAAGGGCAGGCCGGCATCCAGAAAGTAGAAGTGTCGGCAACCGCTGTCGTAGGCGCTGCTGATGGCCTGCCAGATGGTCATGGCGTTGGGGTGCAGGTAAGCGTAGCGCTTACTCTTAGAGGCGTGGAACCACAGGTAAGCGTCGCCCTGGGTATATATGCAGGCACACCCGCCGATGATGTTGCGGTGGTACAGGGTGATATAGATGCGTGCGTGCGAACTCTTGTAAAGTTCGTCAAAGAGGGCCCGTCCTGGCAGGAATCGGCGCAGTCGTGTGTGGTACACCCTGCACAGCATGGTGTAGAAGCTGTGTACCTCGTCGATAGAGTTCACCTCGCGCGTCGTAATACCGCTGTTGGCCGACTTGGCTATCCGCCGGCGCGTCTTGTCGGTAATACGGTCGGTCGGAGCCATCGAGTGCAGTGAGTTGTGTACTTCCAGCCAGCGAATGGGAAAGTACTCGTTGGCGCGGAAGTGCTTGTAGCCAAACATCTTGTGCGTAATGTCGCTGAACTCGACAAACAGGCACAGTTTTCTTCTGAACTTGACCGTCAGAGCCCTCAGCAGTTCGCCAAACACCGCTTCGGCATCTACGTCGGGGGCATATTCGCCCTCGCCATACACTCGGCCCTGCGTAAAGAAGTACAACGGCAGCAACCGGTACCGACGGCGCACCGAGGCCAGGATGTGGCCCACCACACGGCCGTCGGCATCCTGGGCTATGGCCATGTACGGCTGCTGCCCCGGAGTGCTCTCTATCATTCTGAAGAGCTCGGGACTATGAAAAAAGTTGTGGCTTGTCATGGCCGGCAAGTCCTTGCTCCTCGTGATAATCGTTGTACTTACCTTATACATAATGCAAATATACGAAAAAGATAGCTACCCATCTCTGCCCATGACCATAAAAGTGACAGAAGGCCCTATAATTTTATAATCTGTTAAGATTGTCAGCCGTTTAGCCTGCTTGTTGTGCCCTGGTGATGGTGTTCTGCACATAAATGACAGTCGGGGGAGATGAAAAGACCGGTCTTTACGTTTCCCGGAGCCGCCATTGGCGCGCTGTGAGCCGTCATTAGAAACGCAGAGACCACTCTTTTGCCGGCTGGAGGTCGGTCGTGGCAGGCACGGGATATATTTTTTGTCCTCGGATGACCGCTATCTCCGTTTTTTTTTATAAGTTTGCATTGTAAATAAGACATGCTTATGGATTTCAAACAACTGGTACAGACGCGCAGGAGCCACCGCCGGTTTACGGCCGAGGGTGTTAGCCCCGATGATTTGCAGCTCATACTGCGCGCCGCGCTCATGTCGCCCACCTCGAAGGGGCAGCGCCAGTGGCGCTTTGTGGTAGTAGACGACCCGCTGGCCATTGAGAAGATAGCCGATGCCAAGGAGGCCGGGAGCGCGTTTCTCAAGGGAGCTCCGTTGGCCATCGTGGTTTGCGGCAATTCTGCCGAAAACGACTGCTGGATAGAGGATGGGGCCATAGCGGCCATCTCCATGCAGTACCAGGCGGCCGACCTGGGCCTGGGCACGTGCTGGGTACAGATGCGGGACCGCGGGCTGAACGACGGAACCACGGCTGCCGATGTCATTAGAGGCGTGCTCGGGCTGGACGATGCCTTAGAGGTGCTCTGCGTCATTGCCGTGGGTCACTATGCCGATGAGCGCAAGCCCCAGAACGAGGAGGCGCTGAAGTGGGAGAACGTAAAGATTTTTGGTACCGATGATTAACTACGACCTGACCAAGATTAAGGCCATTGCCTTTGACGTAGACGGTGTGCTGTCGGCCGAGACCATCGGCATGGACGACGAGGGACAGCCCCTGCGTACCGTGAACATCAAGGATGGCTACGCCATACAGCTGGCCTGCAAGTTGGGACTCCGTGTGGCCATTATTACAGGTGGTCATGCCGAGGCCATCGTGCGGCGGTACCGCTACCTGGGTGTCGAGGACGTGTATATCGACTGTTCTGTCAAGATAAAAACATACGAAGCACTTCTCCAGAAGTACGGGCTGCACGACGACGAGGTTATCTACGTGGGCGACGACATTCCCGACTACGAGGTGATGCGCCGCTGTGGCTGCCCCTGTTGCCCGGCTGATGCCTGTCCCGATGTTCAGGAGATAAGTACCTACGTAAGCGACCGCCGCGGCGGTTATGGCGTGGGGCGCGACGTGATAGAGCAGGTGCTGCGCGCCCAGGACAAGTGGCTGAGCGGCGCTAAGGCTTTCGGGTGGTAAAACAGACGAGAACGATGATAGCAAATAAGTATAAGATAATACTGGCCTCTAACTCGCCACGGCGCAAGGAACTGATGAAGGGACTTGATGTAGACTTTGAGGTGCGGGTGATGCCCGGCATAAGCGAGGAGTACCCCGCCGACCTGCCCGTGGAGCAGATTTCGCAGTATATAGCCTGCGAGAAGGCTGCCGCCTATACTCTCGGTGCCGGCGAACTGCTCGTTACGGCCGACACGGTAGTGGTGCTGGGCAACGAGGTGTTAGGCAAGCCAGCCGATGAGGCAGAGGCCCGCCGTATGCTGCACGCACTGAGCGGGCAGACCCACCGTGTCATTACAGGCGTGGCCCTCACCACCACGCAGGGCCAGCGCGCCTTTCATGTAGTAACCGAGGTAACCTTCAGAACCCTTACAGACAGCGAGATAGACTACTATGTAGACACCTATCGCCCGCTGGACAAGGCCGGAGCCTACGGCATCCAGGAGTGGATAGGCTATATCGGCGTAACGTCGCTCCGCGGCAGTTTCTTCAACGTCATGGGACTGCCCGTGCAGCGCATTTATGATGAGATACAGGCCATGGCATAGTTGAAAAATATCTTAATTTATCAGTTTATCCCCTTTTTTAATATTATTTAGAACCTTACTTTCGCCTCTGTCTATGTTTTGTAGTACTTTTGCAGTAGATAGACGGCGCGCGGCCACCCGGAGCAGGCTCCCCGTGGCCCTGTAGCGTTGTCGTAGTATTAAATTTAACAAAAGTAGATAATAAGAGTATGGCAGAAGCTATCGATATCCGCGAGCTGAATATGCGGATTGAACAACAGAGTACCTTTGTCACTAACCTGACAGCGGGTATGGACCGGGTAATAGTAGGGCAGAAGCACCTTGTGGACTCGCTGCTTATATCGCTGCTCAGCGACGGTCATATACTGTTAGAGGGCGTGCCCGGACTGGCCAAGACACTGGCCATAAAGACCCTGGCACAGCTCATTGACGCCAAGTACAGTCGCATACAGTTCACCCCAGACCTGTTGCCGGCCGATGTGGTGGGCACCATGATTTATAGTCAGAAGGAAGAACGCTTCCAGGTCAAGAAGGGCCCCGTGTTTGCCAACTTCGTGCTGGCCGATGAGATTAACCGTGCTCCGGCTAAGGTACAGAGCGCCCTGCTCGAAGCCATGCAGGAACACCAGGTTACCATAGGCGACAGCACATTCGCCATGCCTACTCCCTTCCTCGTCATGGCCACTCAGAACCCCATAGAGCAGGAGGGTACGTATCAGCTGCCCGAGGCCCAGGTCGACAGGTTCATGCTGAAAGTCATCATAGACTATCCCACCCTCGAGGAGGAGAAGAAGATAATGCGCGAGAACCTCTTGGGCTCGCTGCCCAAGGTGAGCCCCGTTACTACGGCCGACGAGATACTGCGCGCCAGGGAAGTGGTAAGTCAGGTGTATATTGACGAGAAGATAGAGCAGTACATAGCCGACATCGTGTTCGCCACCCGCTATCCCTCGCGCTACGGCCTGAAGGAGCTGGAGGACCTTATTACCTTTGGCGGTAGTCCCCGTGCCAGCATCAACCTGGCCAAGGCTTCGCGCGCTTATGCCTTTGTCAAGCATCGGGGCTACGTGGTTCCCGAGGACGTGCGCGCCGTGGCCCACGACGTGCTGCGCCACCGTATCGGCCTGAGCTATGAGGCCGAGGCTAACAATGTTAACTCTGAGGAGATTGTTTCCAAGATTATCAATAAAGTAGAGGTTCCTTGATGGATACATCTGAGATACTGAAGAAAGTAAGGAAGATAGAAATAAAGACTCGCGGACTGAGCCAGAATATCTTTGCGGGGCAGTATCATTCTGCCTTTAAGGGCAGAGGTATGGCTTTTTCCGAGGTGCGTGAGTACCAGTACGGGGATGATGTCAGGGACATCGACTGGAACGTCACGGCGCGCTTCCACAGGCCCTATGTTAAGGTATTTGAGGAAGAGCGCGAGCTCACGGTCATGTTGCTGGTCGACGTGTCGGGCTCCCTCGACTTCGGAACCGCTGGCCAGTTCAAGCGCGACATGGTTACCGAGATAGCCGCTACCCTGGCTTTCAGCGCCATACAGAATAATGACAAGATAGGCGTCATCTTTTTCTCAGACCGTATCGAGAAATACATACCGCCCAAGAAGGGGCGTCGCCACATCCTCTATATTATCCGTGAGATGCTCGATTTTCATCCCCAGAGCAAGCGCACCGACATCGGCATGGCCATCGAGTTTCTTACCCGTGTGTCCCGCCGTCGCTGCACGGCCTTCCTGCTGAGTGACTTCTACACTCGCAGCGATTTTCAGACTCAGCTGCAGATTGCCAGCCAGAAGCACGACCTGGCTGCTATCCAGGTGTACGACCCCAGGGCCAAGCAGCTGCCCGATGTGGGTCTGCTCAAGGTGTGCGATGCCGAGACGGGGCACGAGACGTATATCGATACGTCGAGTAAGCGGCTCCGCCAGGCCCACGCGCAGTATTGGGTTCATCGCGAGGAGGCTCTCCGCCAGCTATTTGCCAAGAGCAAGGTCGACTGGGTATCGGTGGCCACCAACGAGGACTATGTACGCTATCTGATGTTGCTGTTCGCGCAGCGCGGAGATAGCTAATATAATAAGGTAGACGAATGAAAGCGTTTTTGAGATATTTATTAATGTCGGTATGGGCCTTGGTCGTGGCTGTAGAGGCATCGGCTCAGGTTACCGTCGAGGCAAAAATAGATTCCATCAGTATATTGGTGGGCCAGCAGGCTCATCTGGAAGTGGGGGTGACAGCTCCTAAAAACGCCCGCATCACCTGGCCTAAGCTCAGGGCTTCGCAGTACCTGGTGCCGGGGGTCGAGGTGCTCAACGTGGCCGACGGAGGCTCCGAGCAGGTAGATGGCAACCTCGTGCGAACCACAAAGCGCATCACCCTTACCTCGTTTGATGAGAAACTGTATCCCATTCCGGGTATGAAGGTTTGTGTCAATGGTAAGGTGTATGCCGCCAACCAGCTGGCGCTGAAGGTGATGACAGTCGATGTAGACACCCTGCATCCCAACCAGTTCTTTCCACCTAAGGGAGTACAGGATAATCCCTTTATGTGGAGCGAGTGGAGTCCATTGTTTTGGTTGAGCGTCCTCATGCTGCTCGGCTGCGCGCTGGCGTACTACTTGTACATCCGCCTGCGTGAGAATAAGCCCATCGTGACCAAGATACGTATTGTAAAGCGTGTGTTGCCACATCAGCGGGCCCTCAGTGCCATGCAGAAGATAAAGGCCGAGAACCTGGAGCACTCCGAGGATCAGAAAACTTATTACACCCAGCTTACAGAGGCCCTGCGCCAGTATATCAAGGAGCGCTTTGGCTTCAACGCCATGGAGATGACGTCGGCCGAGATAATCGACCGTCTTCAGCAGTGTGGCGATAGAAAGATGATTGATGAGTTGCGCGAGCTATTCCTTACCGCCGACTTAGTAAAGTTTGCCAAGTACTCGACCCTGATTAACGAGAACGACCTTAACCTGGTCAATGCCATCAACTTCATAGACCAGACCAAGCAGGAGAACGCTCCCACCGAGGAGCGGATAGTGCCCAAACTGAGCGAGGCCGACAAGCGTAGCCGGCAGACCCGCCGTACCATCAAGTGGACTATCTCTGTAGTGATAGCGGCCGTGGCCGTACTGCTGGCATATATAGTATATAGTGCCATTCAACTTGTAATGTGACATGGAATTTGCAAACAAAGAATACTTCTTGCTGCTACTGCTGCTGATACCATATATATTATGGTACTTCTTATACCGGCGGCACAGCGAGCCCACTATACGGATGAGCGACACGTTCGCTTATCAGTATGCACCTAAGAGCTGGCGTATACGCATCATCAACCTGCCCATGGTGTTAAGGTGTATCACCTACGCGCTGGTCGTTATCATCCTGGCCAGGCCTCAGACACACAACGCGTGGGACAAGCGGTCGGTAGAGGGTATAGATATTATGCTGGCCATGGACGTGTCGACCTCTATGTTGGCCGAGGACTTGCGTCCTAACCGTATTGAGGCAGCTAAGAGCGTAGCCGCCGAGTTTATCGCTGGTCGCCCGAACGACAATATCGGTCTGACTATCTTTGCCGGTGAGGCTTTCACGCAGTGCCCAATGACCACCGACCACGCATCGCTGCTCAACCTGCTTCAGAATGTACGCACTGACATAGCCGCCAGCGGTCTGATACAGGACGGAACGGCCGTGGGTATGGGACTGGCCAACGCCGTGTCGCGCCTGAAAAGCTCCAAGGCCAAGAGTAAGGTGGTTATCCTGTTGACGGATGGCTCCAACAATATGGGCGACCTATCGCCGATGACCGCAGCCCAGATAGCCAAGAGTATGGGTATCAGGGTGTACACCATCGGTGTGGGTACCAATAAGGTGGCTCCTTACCCCATGCCGGTGGCCGGTGGTGTGCAGTACGTGAATATGCCGGTAGAGATAGATACCAACACGCTGCGCGAGATAGCAGCCACTACGGATGGCAACTTCTACCGGGCTACCAACAATGCCGAACTTAAAAAAATATACAAGGACATAGACAAACTGGAGAAGACCAAGATGAATGTCACGAAGTTCTCTAAGAAGTACGAGGCTTACGAGCCATTCGCCCTGGCGGCCATTATCTGTCTGCTGTTAGAGATTGTATTAAGGACAACTGTATTAAGGAGAATACCGTAAATGTTTAGATTTGAAGACCCTACATATCTGTGGCTACTGATGGTGGTGCCCATCCTGGCGATGGTTCGCCTGGTGGTATGGCGCCAGCGCAAGAGTAAGTTGAGGAAGTTTGGCGACCCCGAGCTGCTTCGCCGGCTCATGCCAGAGGCCTCGGCTTATCGGCCCACGGTCAAGTTCTGGTTGCTGATGGCTGCCCTGGCCCTGCTCATCTTGACGCTGGCCCGTCCGCAGATGGGCTCAAAGGTATCGCATGAGAAGCGCAACGGAATAGAAATCATTATCGCGATGGACATATCCAACTCGATGAAGGCAGAGGACGTGGTTCCGTCGCGGTTGGACAAGAGCAAACTCATGGTAGAGAACCTGGTCGACCACTTTACCACAGACAAGGTGGGGTTAGTGGTTTTTGCCGGCGATGCCTTTGGGCAGCTTCCCATCACCAGCGACTACGTGTCGGCGAAGATGTTTCTGCAGAATATCACCCCTTCGCTCATCAACACGCAGGGCACAGACATCGCCAAGGCCCTCACGGTGTCCATGCGCAGTTTTACCCAGCAGGATAAGATGGGCAAGGCCATCGTACTGATTACGGATGGCGAAGACCATGAGGGCGGCGCGTTAGAGGCAGCCAAGGCCGCGGCCAAGAAGGGCATCAATGTATTTATATTGGGTGTGGGCGATCCTAAGGGAGCCCCCATTCCTACTGGTAATGGGGGCTATATGACCGACAACACCGGTCAGACGGTTCTCTCGGCCCTCAATGAGAAGATGTGTCGCGAGGTGGCGCAGGCTGGCAGTGGCATGTACATTCATGTCGATAATACCAGCGATGCCCAAGACCAGCTCAACGCCCAGCTTACTAAGCTCCAGAAGGGCGATACTGACAGCGTGATATATAGTGAGTATGATGAACAGTTTCAGGCATTTGCCCTGTTGGCGCTGTTGCTGCTGATAGCCGAGGCGTGCCTGTTGGAGTCTAAGAATCCATTGTTCCGGAATATAAAGTTGTTCAAGAAAAAATGAAGGGAATAGCAAGGATATTAATGGTGGTCGTCGTTGGCATGCTGTGTCAGTCGGTCTATGCACAGGCAGACCGTCAGCTGATACGTAGCGGCAACCGATATTTTAGGCAACAGAACTACGCCAAGGCCGAAACGGAGTACCGCAAGGCGGTCTCGGTCAATGGGCAAAATGCTCAGGCCGTCTACAACTTGGGGTGTGCTCTTCAGGCCCAGCAGAAGGACTCGGCCGCCATCGTGCAGTATCAGAACGCGGGCAAGATGGAAACCAATAAGATGCGCAAGGCCAAGGCATATCATAACATCGGGTATATCTGCCAGAGCCATCAGATGTACCGCGAGGCCATCGAGGCTTACAAGGAGAGTCTGCGTAACAACCCCGATGACAATGAGACGCGCTATAACTATGTGCTCTGCAAGCGCTTGCAAAAATATCAGAAGCAGAATAACAAGAACGACAAGAACAAGCAGAATAAGGACAAGGATAAGAATAAACAGGACAAGAACAAGCAACAGAATAAAGACCAGAAACAGAAACAGTCGCCCCAGCAGAACCAAGAGCAGATGAGCAAGGATAATGCTGAACAGCTGCTGAACGCTGCTATCCAGGAGGAGAAAGCCACTCAGCAACGGCTCAAGAAGGCGATGCAGCAGCCACAGCGCAGGCAGTTGCAGAAGAACTGGTGATAACCATCAGGCGGCCAGTGATAGACAGAGGTTTTGATAAAACAAGAGTGAGACTAATAGAAGTGAATATGAGACGATATATAATGCTACTTGCCGTATGGGCGATGACAGTAATATCTGTAAATGCCCAGCGGATTACGGTGTCTGCGCCCTCGCGTGTCGCGGCGGGCGAGAATTTCCGGGTGGCGTACACCATAACCACTCAGGACGTAGAAGATTTTAGGTCCAACATGCGCTCTACCGATGAGGTAGAAGTCATTGCGGGCCCCTATACTTCCAAGATGTCCAGCATAAGCATGGTAAACGGTCACACCAGTTCTACCTCATCGGTAACGTACACCTATACCCTCTACGCTAACAAGGCGGGAGTCTACAACATACCTCCGGCCCATGCCAAGATTAACGGCCGAAGTGTGGTGTCTACCGCTGTAAAGATAGTTATCAGCGGTCATGCCCGTGGCAACACTCCTAACGCCTCTCCCCGGTCCAATGGCCCTTCGGGCATCCATGAAGCCGGAACGCCCATATCGGGCAATGAACTGTTTATCAAGGTCAGCGCCAACAAGAAGAGAGTTCACGAGCAGGAGCCCATACTCCTTACATATAAGGTGTACACCACCTTGGAACTAACTCAGTTAGAGGGCAAGATGCCAGACCTCACTGGATTTCATACGCAGGAAGTTAAGTTGCCACAGCAGAAGAGCTTCCATGTAGAGCGGGTCAATGGCCGTCCCTATAGATGCGTTACGTGGAGCCAGTACGTCATGTACCCACAGATGACGGGCAGCCTGAAGATACCCAGTATCACTTTCCATGGAATAGTGGTTCAGGAGAACCGGTCGGTAGACCCCTTTGAAGCATTCTTCAACGGTGGCTCCGGCTATGTAGAGGTTAAGCGCGACATTGTGGCTCCGGGGCTCTCCGTAGTGGTCGACCCATTGCCCACACGGCCTGTCGGCTTCTCCGGCGGTGTCGGCAAGTTCAACATCTCGGCTCAGCTGAGTACCAAGGAGGTAAAGGCTGGCAACCCCGTCACCCTGCGTGTGGTAATCGGCGGCATTGGCAACCTGAAACTCATCAAGCAGCCCGTGGTGAAGTTCCCCAAGGATTTTGATCAGTACGATGCTAAGGTAACGGATAAGACTAAACTTACCGCGAACGGCTTGGAGGGCAATATGGTGTACGATTTTCTCGCCGTGCCCAGGAACCAGGGCGACTATACCATCCCGGCTGTAGAACTGACTTACTATGATGTGGCGCAGAACGCTTACCGCACCCTGCGCACCCAGGCTTTTAACCTGCATGTGGCTAAGGGCGATGGACGTAGTACCAGCGTGGCCGACTATGCCACCGAGAAAGATACTGACATACACCCCATCAAGTTAGGAGCCGCCAAGACGGTCGATACGGCCAACCTGTTTTTTGGAAGTGTGGCCTACTGGCTGTCGCTGATAGTTTCGCTGGTAGCCTTCGTGGTTCTCCTTATTATATTTAGAAAGCGGGCCATCGCCAATGCCGACATTGTGGGCATGCGGGGCAAGAAGGCCAACAAGGTTGCTACCAAGCGCCTGCGCCTGGCTAACACGCTGATGCTGCAGGGCAAGTCTACCGAATTTTATGATGAAGTTCTGCGCGCCCTGTGGGGCTATGTGGGCGACAAGCTCAACATGCCAGTCGAGAAGTTGTCTTCTGAGAACATAGCCGAGACACTGAAGGAGCACGGAGTAGACGACGCAACCATAGGCAAGTTCACCGGTGCGCTGGCAGAGTGCGAGTACGAGCGCTATGCTCCTGGCGACCCTGCCGGAAATATGAACAAGACCTTCGAGACGGCCATGACCGCCATCATGGATATAGAAAGCGTTATGAAAAAGAAGAAATCACGTTCCCACCGTCCGTCTTTGGTACTTTTGTGCCTTATCTGCCTGTTGCCCCTGCAGGCCATGGCCATTACCAAGGACAACGCGGATACCGAATACAAGAAAGGCAACTATCAGCAAGCCATCAAGGACTATCAGGAACTGCTCCGGCACGGACAGTCGGCCGACCTATATTATAATTTGGGCAACTCCTACTACCGTACTGACAACCTTACGCGTGCCATTATCTGCTATGAGCGCGCCTCGCTGCTCTCACCAGGCGACGCTGACATACGTTTCAACCTCCGTTTTGCCCGCAATAAGACGATAGACAAGATAGTGCCCGAGACCGATATGTTCTTTAGCACATGGTATCAGTCCGTGGTCAATTTTACCAGTATCGACACCTGGGCCACCATGGGCGTGGCCTCTATAGTGATAGCCTTGGTACTGGTATTGTGCTACCTTTTTGCCTCACGGCTTATCGTTCGTAAGATAGGGTTCTACGGAGCAGCCGTGCTACTGGTCATGGCCCTGCTGTGCAATGTCTTTGCAAGTCAGCAGAAGTACGCCCTCAACCATAGGACTGGCGCCATCGTAGTGGCACCCACGGTGAATGTCAAGAAGACCCCCGCCCTGTCGGGCACCGACGACTTCGTCATCCACGAAGGCACCCGGGTAGATATTACAGACCGTACCATCAAGGGCTGGTATGGCATTAAGTTGGCCGATGGCCGCGAGGGATGGATGCGGACATCACAGTTAGAGGAGATTTGATAGGTCGTCATGTCACTAAACGAATGGTTTGAAGTAGACCGGGCGGTGCTCTCGTTCTTTAACGACTGCGATTCGCTCTTCTTAGACGGTTTGGCCAGTTGCCTTACCTGCGGATACTTGTGGATACCGCTGTATATAGCACTTTTTATACTGATTATCAAGAACAATGAGACCATGGGCCAGATAGCCCTGGCCATCGGGGCTACACTCGTGTGCGTCATCCTGTCTGACGGGCTGGCCGACTTTGTCGTAAAGCCCGCCGTGGCCCGGCTGCGGCCCACCGAGGAACCCCTTATCAAGTACGCCGTCCATGTGGTGAATAACTACCGGGCCGACGGGTTCAGTTTCTTTTCGGCCCATGCCGCCAACACCATGGCCATAGCCACATTCTTCTGCCTGGTGGTTCGCAACCGCATTTTTTCAGCCTTCCTCATTTTCTGGGCGCTAACCAATAGCTGGACCCGCCTCTATCTCGGTGTCCATTATCCCAGTGATGTATTGGTGGGCATGGCGTGGGGAGCCGTCTCGGGGTCGTTGGTCTACCTGCTGTACAGGCGGCTATACGGGCGGATAAGCCCTAAACAGCACTATATATCGTCGCAGTACACCCGAACAGGCTACAGCCTGACCGACATAGACATGATGAGCTGTGTACTGGTGGCTACTTATCTTTTTGCAATTATTTATAGCGTGATATAATGGACACAAAACATATTAAAATCAGCGATTATAACTACCCGCTGCCCGATGAGCGGATAGCTAAGTTCCCCCTGGCCCAGCGCGACCACAGCAAGTTGCTTGTCTATAAGCATGGCCAGGTAAGCGAGGATGTTTTCTACCATCTGCCGGCCTATCTGCCCACGGGCACATTGATGGTTTTCAATAATACCAAGGTCATTCAGGCCCGCATGCACTTCCGCAAGTCTACAGGTGCCCTGATAGAGATATTCCTGATGGAGCCCGCTGCCCCTGTCGACTATGAGCAGATATTCCAGACACGTGGCCATTGCTCGTGGCGGTGCATGATAGGCAACCTGAAGAAGTGGAAGGAAGGCCCGTTGCACCGTGGGTTTGACATAAAGGGCCACCAGTTTGTGCTGACGGTTACCCGCAATGACAGCCAGAATGTCCATGTGGCCACCGGAACCAACTTCTGGATCGATTTCGACTGGGATTCTGATGTCATAAGTTTTGCGGAGATTTTAGAGGCCATCGGCGAACTGCCCATTCCGCCTTACCTGAACCGCGAGACCGTAGAGAGCGACAAGACCACCTATCAGACAGTCTACTCTAAAATCAAGGGGTCGGTGGCAGCCCCCACGGCCGGACTGCACTTTACCGATGAGGTGCTGAAGCAGTTGGATGCCCAGGGCATAGACCGCGAGGAACTTACCCTGCATGTCGGTGCGGGCACCTTCAAGCCCGTCAAGTCTCAGGAGATTGACGGCCACGAAATGCATAGCGAGTATATCGTTGTCCGCCGCTCCACTTTGGAAAAGTTAGTTCGTCACGACTGCGCTGCCATAGCCGTTGGCACCACCAGCGTACGCACCCTGGAGAGCCTTTATTATATAGGTGTAAAGTTGCAGGCCAACCCCGATGCTACAGAGAACCAGCTGCACGTTAATCAGTGGGAACCCTACGACGGAGGCCGCGACGGCCATCTGGTCGATGGCATTACGCCCGTCCAGGCAGTGCGCAACATCCTGGATTACTTAGACCGCAACCAGCTTAAGGCTCTCCACACCAGTACTCAGATTATTATCGCTCCCGGTTACGACTACAAGATAGTTAAGATGCTTGTTACCAACTTCCATCAGCCTCAGAGCACCTTGCTTCTCCTCGTCAGTGCCTTTGTTCATGGCGACTGGCGAACCATATACGATTACGCCCTGGCCCACGACTTCCGTTTCCTGAGCTATGGCGACAGTTCATTATTAATTCCATAACCCATACTATAACAATGAAAGTAGGTGATAAAGTAAGTTTCCTCAGCGAGACAGGCGGAGGCGTGATAGCTGGTTTCCAGGGCAAGGACATCGTCCTGGTCGAGGATGCCGACGGTTTCCAGATACCCACCCCCATATCCGAGGTGGTCGTAGTGGGCAATGCCGACTACAGCATGTCTAACATGGTGGCTGCCCAGCAGGCCCCCAAGGCCGATACCAAGGGCAAGAGCATCAAGGCCATGCTGACCAGCGATGCCGAGGATGAAGAGACGGCCGACGATACCGACGAGGTAGACCTGAGCCGTGAGATAACGTTCAAGGCCCCCGCCGAGGAACGCAAGGGCGGCAATATGCTGTCGTGCTACCTGGCCTTTGTACCCCTGAACATCAAGGAGATGACCACTACCCGGTTCGAGGCTTACTTGGTCAACGACTGCAACTACTATATGCACTACGCGTTTATGACGGCCGAAGGCAATGCCTGGACGCTGCGCTCCAAGGGCGAGATTGAGCCTAACACGACCCTCTTTCTGGAAGAGGTGGGCCGCGAGGAACTCAACAACCTGCTCAAGATAGGTTTCCAGATAATGGCCTATAAGACCGACAAACCCTTCACGCTCAAGCCCATGGTCGAGGCTCAGTTCAGACTGGACCCGGTAAAGTTCTATAAGGTTCATACCTTCCAGAAGACCCTCTTCTTTGACACCCCGGCCCTGCTCTATACCATCGTGGAGAACGACAGGGTGGCCCGGCCGCTCGCCATCGACGTGAAGCAGCTCAAAGATGAGATGTACCGCAGCTCAGCCATGCCCGCAGCAGGCTCCGACGCGCCCCACCGTGACGAGGGCGCCAAGGCCCATGCCTCCACCACCGCTGTCAAGGGCAAGGACGATGTCCTGGTGGTAGACCTGCACGCCGACGCTCTCCTGGACACCACAGCTGGCATGTCGCACGCTGATATTCTCAACTACCAGGTGTCTAAGTTCAAAGAGGTGCTCGACAGCTACAAGAACCAGAAGGGCAAGAAGATAGTCTTCATACACGGCAAGGGCGAGGGTGTGCTCCGCCACGCCATTATCAACGCCCTCAACTATCAGTACAAGAACTATCGGTACCAGGACGCCTCGTTCCAGGAGTATGGCTACGGTGCCACACAGGTTACTATAAAATAAATACAGACAACCAACACCAATTTACTATCAACTATGGATTACGGGTTTATCAAGGTGGCCTCGGCCGTACCGTCGGTCCGCGTGGCCGACTGCAAGTACAATGTAGAGCAGATTGAGGAGCAGATAGTGATGGCCGAGGGACAGGGGGCCGAAATCATCGTGTTCCCCGAGTTGTCCATTACGGGCTATACGTGCCAGGATCTGTTTAGGCAGAACCTGTTGCTCGAAACCTCAGAGGCGGCCATGCTCATGCTGCTCGACTTTACGCGTCAGCTCAACATCATCTCTATCGTCGGACTTCCCATTGCCGTTGGCGACCTGCTGCTCAACTGTGCCGCGGTTATCCAGAAAGGTCAGATACTGGGCGTGGTGGCCAAAGAGTACCTGCCCAACTACAGCGAGTTCTACGAGAAACGGTGGTTTGCCTCCTCGCAGGATCTGCGAACCACCGATTTTCGCTACGCCGGTAGCCTGGTACATATCTCGCAGGCTCCCCAGATATTTGTAACCTGCGATGGTGTCAAGTTTGGCATCGAGATATGCGAGGACGTGTGGGCCCCAACGCCTCCCAGCAACCACCTGGCCCTGGCGGGTGCCGATATTATCTTCAACCTGTCAGCGAGCGATGAGCTTATCGGCAAGCACGACTATCTTTGCGGTCTGCTGGCTCAGCAGAGTGCCCGCACCATTACCGGTTACGTCTACGCGAGTGCCGGCTTTGGCGAGAGCACCCAGGATGTGGTCTACGGGGGCAACGCCCTTATCTTCGAGAACGGTCATCTCCTTGCTTCGGGCGAGCGCTTCTCGACCGACAAGCAGGTACAGATGGCTCAGATAGATGTAGAGCGGCTGCGGGCTGAGCGCCGGAGCAACACTACCTATGTCAATGCCCAGCGCCGCATGATAGGCGAGCCCGTTACCTATACCAACGCCCACTCCATAGCGCCTAAGGACTTCGTGCTGGAGCGCGCGGTCAATCCCCATCCCTTTGTGCCGGCCGATAACGACCGCGACAAGCACTGTAACGAGATATTCAGCATCCAGGTAATGGGACTGGCCAAGCGCCTGGTTCACACGCATTGCCATAGGGTAGTGGTGGGCGTCAGCGGTGGCCTGGATTCGACACTGGCCCTGTTAGTGTGTGTCAAGACGTTCGACAAGTTGGGTCTGGACCGCAGCGGCATCGTGGGTGTCACCATGCCGGGCTTTGGTACCACCGACCGAACCTACACCAACGCCGTATCGCTGATGAAGAGCTTAGGCATCACCCTCCGCGAGGTGAGCATAGCCGCCAGCGTAATGCAGCACTTTGCCGATATAGGTCACGATGCCGACATACACGATGTAACGTACGAGAATTCGCAGGCGCGCGAACGCACCCAGATACTTATGGACATCAGCAACCAGGTGGGAGGTCTGGTCATAGGTACCGGCGACCTGTCGGAGCTGGCCCTGGGCTGGTGTACCTACAACGGCGACCACATGAGCATGTACGCCGTAAACGCGGGCGTGCCCAAGACGCTCATTACCTATCTGGTGCGCTTTGTAGCCTCTACGGTAGATGCCGACTCGGCCGCCACGCTGGTAGATATTATCGACACGCCCATCAGCCCGGAGCTGATACCGGCCGATGAAAACGGGCAGATAAAGCAGAAGACCGAAGACTTGGTGGGCCCATACGAGTTGCACGACTTCTTCCTCTATTACTACCTGCGCCATGGTTTCCGCCCTTCTAAAATATATCTTCTGGCTCAACACGCCTTTGTGGGCAAGTACAGCGACGAGGTTATCAAGCACTGGCTCACCGTGTTCTGCCGTCGCTTCTTCGCCCAGCAGTTCAAGCGCTCTTGTCTGCCCGACGGCCCCAAGGTGGGCAGCGTCAGCCTTAGTCCCCGTGGCGACTGGCGTATGCCCAGCGATGCCTCGGCCGAACTCTGGATTAAGGAGTGCGAGTCGCTGTAAGGGAAGATAGCAGGATAAAGGGTTACTTCATGTGATAAGTAATAAGAATATGATTTTCAGAAGTAATCGGCCTATTCTCTAAAGTAGACGATAAAGATACTAAGGAGTGTTATTACAGATAATCGAAATGCCCGGACATCCCACTGTGGTTGTCCGGGCATTTATTTTGTGTGTGGTAGGGTAGCGCCTTTGTTGTCCCGAGTAAGCCTGTGGCTTCAGCCTTGCGTGCCCTTGTCATCAGGCGTACATCGGAGGTCTGCTTTGCGGTGAGAGTAACTATCGCGCCAATCGCAGAGATCGGCCTTTTCAATTCCCGGAGCCATCATTAGCGAGCTGGGAGCCATCTTTAGAAGTCTAAAGACCGGCCTTTGCGTTTCTCGTAACCATCATTGGCATATAGGGAACCAGTGTCAGCGAACAGGCAGCGCTTTTTACCCTTTTACTTTTTCGCCTTTTTACTTTTCAAGGTTTTCTTGCTGCTTTAGGAAATCCTCAGCACGTTTCAGGTCATCGGGCGTATCTATGCCCACGGTCTCCATGTCGGTAGTACCCACCTTGATGGTATATCCGTTTTGCAGCCACCGCAGTTGCTCTAAGCTCTCGGCTATCTCTAACGACGACTGCGGCAGACGGGTTATCTCCCTCAGCACCTCGCGGCGGTACGCATAGATGCCTAAGTGTTTCAGATAGGGATAGCGCGTCAGCCATTCACTGCGTTCGGCACCGCGGACAAAGGGGATAACGCTGCGCGAGAAGTAGAGCGCGAAGCCCTTATTGCTCACCGCGATTTTCGGCGAGTTGGGATTCTCTACCGCTGCCATGCTGTCGAACGGTTTGCCTAAGGTGGCTATCTGTGTTTCGGGGTCGTCAAAGCAGCTGCAGAGGGTCTGTATCTGATTCGGGTGTATAAAGGGCTCGTCGCCCTGTATGTTAACCACCACATCGGCATCACTGCCTATCTTCTCTATGGCCTCCTCGATACGGTCGGTGCCGCTCTTGTGGTCAGTGCGTGTCATCACGGCCTTGCCGCCAAAGGCAGTCACGGCCTCGTATATACGCGCGTCGTCGGTGGCCACGTAGGCCGTGTCCAGCACGCTGGTAACCTGTTCGTACACGCGCTGTATGACGGGCTTGCCACCCAGGATGGCCAGCGGCTTACCCGGGAAACGGGTCGATGCGTAGCGCGCAGGGATAATAGCTATATACTTTGTCATAGTTTTATATTTATTCACTGCAAAGATACTGATTTTTAGTAATATATTTTGTCGTATCAGCGTTTTTTGCTAATTTTGGCATTAAAATAAATCTTATAGTGAAGAAGACTACATTACTATTCATCATATTGCTGTTTCCCCTGTATATCGCTGCTCAGCGCGTGTCGCTCGGCTCGTGCGTAACGGCAGACGGCGGACAGTACAAGGGCGAGATGGTGGGCGGCAAGCCCAATGGTAAGGGATATACCGTGTACACGAACGGCGATACCTACGAGGGCGAGTACGTCAAGGGCAAGCGCCAGGGGTATGGCGTGTACTCCTTCTCGGATGGCGAGAAGTACGAGGGTCAGTGGTTTCAGAACCAGCAGCACGGCCGTGGCACCTACTACTTTCTGACTAATAATAAATATGTGGGACTGTGGTACCGCGACGAGCAACAGGGCACCGGCACCATGTACTACTATAACGGCGACAAGTACGAGGGCAGCTGGTTCAAGGACAAGCGCCACGGCAAGGGTAAGTACACCTTTGCCAGCGGGGCTTACTACAATGGCAACTGGGAGAATGACAAGAAATCGGGCCGGGGCTTCTTTGACTGGGGCAACGGTACCACCTACGACGGCATGTGGCTGGACAACCAGCGCTCGGGCCGTGGCACCTTCCGCTACGCTGACGGCGATGTGTACGTGGGCGAATGGAAGGAAGATATACAGAATGGCCGCGGCATCTATAAGTTCCAGAACGGCGACTACTACGAGGGCGAGTACGTCCAGGGCGAACGCACGGGCCAGGGCATCTTCAAGTATGCCAACGGCGACAAGTACGTAGGCCAATTCCAGGATGGCGAGAAGAGCGGTCTTGGTACTTTCTACTGGGCCAACGGCGATACGTATGCCGGTTACTGGCAGGCCGACAGCCAGCATGGCAAGGGCAAGTTGACTAAGAAAGCTGGCGATGTGTTCGACGGCAACTTCCTCAATGGCAAGATAGACGGCGAGGTTATCATCCACTTTGCCAACGGCGACCGCTTCAAGGGCATCTACAAAAATGGCCTGCGCAACGGGGCCGCCATCGAGGAGGACAAGGACGGCAACCGCTTTGAGGGTAGCTATGCCAACGGCGTGCGCGACGGCCGCTATGTAGAGAAAGACCGCAACGGCCAGATAGTAAGCCGTGGTCGCTACGAGAGCGGTCGCAAGATTAAGGAGTGACATAATCCACATTATATATAATATAGGTATTATGATAATAGACAACTTAGCTAATTTACAGAACTACACGGCGCTCAGCATGCGCCTGGCCAGTGTGGTCGACTTCATTGCCCATCACAACCTGGCAGAGATGGCCGTGGGCCATTACCCCATTATGGATAACGATGTATGGGTAAACATACAGGAAGGCCCAGGCAAGACTAAGGCCGAGGCCACCATAGAATATCACGCGCAGATGATAGACCTGCAGATACCACTTACGGCGGCCGAGACGTATGGTTACGCCGATGTTACCCAGGCCGACAAGGCGGGGTTCGATGCCACCCGCGACATCGGCTTTCTGCCCTCTGTTGCTCCGGCAGGCTACGTTACCTGTCAGCCGGGCATGTTTGCCATCTTCTTTCCGCAGGATGGCCACGCCCCCATGATTACTGACGATGGGGTAGTATTCAAGAAGGCAATATTCAAGATTAAAGCATAAATTTATGGTGGTACCTACTAAGCATGTGACTGCCAAGACAGTCAGGACGGCATCGGCCGCTAAGCCCCGAGCCGCCCGCGCCAAGCATATCGGGCTGGTTAAGCACGACGCGTACCTGGAGCCTTACGAGCAGGCCATCCGCGGGCGTCACGACCATGCCCAGTGGAAGATAGACCAGTACACCGACAATGGTCGGCGCCCGCTGGCCGACTTTGCCAATGGCCATGAGTATTATGGGCTTCATAAGCTCAGCCGTGGCTGGGTGTTCCGCGAGTGGGCCCCTAACGCCACCGCCATTTATCTGGTCGGCGACTTCAACGGTTGGCAGCAACAGCCCCGCTATCAGTGCAAGCGCATCGAGGGAACGGGCAACTGGGAGTTGCGTCTGTCTGAGAAGGCGCTCAAACATGGCGACATCTACAAGATGCACGTGTACTGGGACGGCGGCGACGGCGAGCGTATCCCTGCCTGGTGTCGCCGGGTGGTTCAGGATGAGCGCACCAAGATTTTCTCGGCTCAGGTGTGGAACCCCGAGCATCCCTATGTGTGGAAGAAGAAGAGTTTCCGTCCCCGGGTCAACCCCCTCTTTATCTACGAGTGCCATATCGGTATGGCCCAGGATGCCGAGAAGGTGGGCACGTACGATGAGTTTCGTGTCAACGTGCTGCCGCGCGTCATCCGCGATGGTTACAACTGTATTCAGATTATGGCCATCCAGGAACACCCTTACTACGGCAGTTTTGGCTATCACGTCAGCTCGTTCTTTGCGGCCTCGTCGCGTTTCGGTACCCCCGAGCAGCTCAAGCGGCTCATCGACGAGGCCCATCAGCACGGCGTGGCCGTCATCATGGACATCGTACACTCTCATGCAGTCAAGAACGAGGTCGAGGGACTGGGTAATTTGGCTGGCGACCCCAACCAGTACTTTTATCCTGGCGACCGCCACGAGCATCCAGCCTGGGACTCGCTCTGCTTCGACTATGGCAAGGACGAAGTGGTTCACTTCCTCCTCTCTAACTGCAAGTACTGGCTCACCGAGTTCCATTTCGACGGTTTCCGTTTCGACGGCGTCACCTCCATGCTCTACTATAGTCACGGACTGGGCGAGTCGTTTACCAACTATGCCGACTATTTCAACGGGCATCAGGACGACAACGCCATCTGCTATCTTATACTGGCTAATCAGCTTATCCACGAGGTTAACCGGCACGCCATAACCATAGCCGAGGAGGTCAGCGGTATGCCCGGACTGGCTGCCAAGTTTGCTGAGGGTGGCTACGGGTTCGATTACCGCATGGCTATGAACATCCCTGACTACTGGATCAAGACTATCAAGGAACGCCAGGACGAGGAATGGAAGCCCAGCTCTATTTTCTGGGAACTCACCAACCGCCGCGCTGACGAGAAGACGGTCTCTTACTGCGAATCGCACGACCAGGCATTGGTTGGCGACAAGACTATCATCTTCCGGCTCATTGATGCTGACATGTACTGGCACTTCAAGCGTGGCGACGAGAATATGCGCGTCGAGCGTGGCATTGCCCTGCACAAGATGATACGCCTGGTTACTGCCTCGACCATTAATGGTGGCTACCTCAACTTTATGGGTAATGAGTTCGGGCACCCCGAGTGGATTGATTTTCCGCGCGAGGGCAACGGCTGGAGCTACAAGTACGCCCGTCGGCAGTGGAACCTCGTTGATAATCCCGATTTGGACTACCACTATTTAGGTGACTTCGACCAAGCCATGCTGCGTGTACTCACCAGTGTGAAAGAGTACAACAAGACTCCCGTCTGCGAGATATGGCACCATGACAGCGACCAGATATTGGCCTATGCACGTGGCGAGCTGATTTTTGTGTTCAACTTCTCGCCTACACGTTCTTACACCGATTACGGTTTCCTCGTTCCCGAGGGCGCTTACCATGTAGTGCTCAATACCGATGCTCGCGAGTTTGGCGGCAACGGCCTGGCTGACGACAGTGTCGAGCACCTCACACTCTCTGACCCGCTGGCCGCGCGCGACCACAAGGGCTGGCTCAAGCTCTACATCCCCGCGCGTTCTGCCGTGGTGCTTAAACGTAAATAAAGATATGATGAGTAAAGTATATAGGAATGGCATGACGCTGCCGCGTGTGGCGTGTGCCATTCTCTTTGTTATATTTAGTTTCTGTTTCCTCTATTTCTTCCAGGCCGACATCCTGGCGGCTGCCCAGCATGTACTCTCGCATGGCAAGACCACTTACAATGCGGCCGTGGGGGCTGTGCTTATCACCCTGGTACTGTATATCTTACAGATAGGCGTGGCCATGGTTACGCGGTTACGCGGTGGCCTGTATGCGCTTACCTATTTTCCGTCGCTGTTACTGCTTACGGTTCTCACAGACATCAGTACCCACATAGATACCCACTTTACCTTTGGGTGGTGGGCTTTGGTGGTGCCCGTGCTGCTGTTGCTGTATGCCGTGTTTGTCTACATCGTATGGCAGAACCACATCGACGAGTCGCACCGCATGGTTTACAGCAAGTATCTGCGGCTGCTGTGGGTCAATCTGGGTACGCTGGGTGTCATGTTCTGGCTCACAGCGGTCTACTCACAGACTAACGATGCTTTCCATTACCGTATGCGTGCCGAGCAGTACCTTCTAAAAGGCGACTATGCGGCTGCGGCTCAGGTAGGCATCAAGTCGGGTGTGGCCGACTCGTCACTTACCATGCTGCGGGCGTATGCCTTGGCACGGCAGGGTGTCTTGGGCGACCGCCTGTTTACCTATCCCCTAACCGGAGGCTCACGGGCTCTGCTGCCCGACAGCAGTACGGTCAGGTTGGTGGTCTTTCCCGTCGATAAGATTTATCGTGATTTAGGCGTAAGACTCAAACAACAGGCTTCGCCATTGGCCTATCTGGAGTTTATTGTCCATCATGGGTACGCCACGGCCATGGGCAGAGACTATCTGCTCACTGCCTATCTTCTGGATCGTAATCTGGATGCTTTTGCCCGTACCTTGGGCCGGTATTATACGGTTAACGACAGTCTGCCTCGCCACTACCGCGAGGCTCTCACACTCTATACCCATCAGCACTCTGCTCCCTGTATCGAGTATCATAACAGCGTGATGGATACTGACTATGAGGATTATCAGCAACTTTACCAGTCGGAGAGCAATCGTGTCGTCCGCCAGGCTAAGTTGCGTGATAGTTACGGTAACACCTACTGGTATTACTACCAGCAGGGCGAATAAGGTTACCAGTTGTTGTTCCTGACATCCTCCAGGCACTTCACCCAGTTGGTGTCGAGCGAGAACTGAGTGAGGAAGTTCTCATTATCGACATAGGCATAGATAATATCCTTGTCCATGTCGTTAAAGAGAGCATTCTGAATGGTCAGGTTCTTGTAGCGGGTCATAATGAGGTCTTTCTGAGCCTTCTTCTTCTCCTGCGAGAGCCGCTTAATGTACAGGTTCACGAAGTCTATCATCGCGCTGGTCTGCGTGCCTAAGTCATAGCTTGTAAAGTGCTGGCTGTCGCCTGCCTTTACGAGCATATAGTATATCGCGTCCCATTTGAAGGTGGCTATCTTGCGCTCCTCGATGGGCTTGGCCGTATTAGTCTTGATGGCCTCCTGATTTTGCATGATGCGCTTCACTTCCTTGTAGATTTCCTGTGCTGAGGCACTTATCGATAGCGTGCCCGCCAGCAGCATTGTGATTAAAATCCTTTTCATATATTCCTTGTCTTTAATGTTTACTATTTTGCAGGTTGATTAACTCGTTGCTGGTTACGTGTCACAAACTCCTTCCAGCTACCATATTTGTGCTCGCTCTGTGGGGCATTTTGCTGGAGAAAGTGGCAGTAAGCAGCCGCAAGGGCATCGGTGGCGTCCATGAATTTGGGCATATCGCCATCGTCTATCCGCAGCAGCCGTTTCAGCATCGCGGCTACCTGTTCCTTGCTGGCCTGTCCCTGGCCGGTTATGGCCATCTTTATTTTGAGCGGTGCGTACTCGTGGATGGGTACATCGTGGCGTATGGCAGCAGCAATGGCCACTCCCTGAGCCCTTCCTAATTTGAGCATGGACTGCACGTTCTTGCCAAAGAATGGTGCCTCGATGGCCAGTTCATCTGGCAGAAACTCATCGATAACCCCCGTGACACGCTCGAATATCTTGCCAAGTCGCAAGTAGGGATCGTGCATCTTGCGCAGGTCTATGACACCCATGGCGACCAGCTGCGCCTTATTGCCCATGGTTCGGAGCACCCCATAGCCCATCACGTTGGTCCCCGGGTCTATCCCCAAGATAATACGTTCGGCCTTGGTCATCTGTCCAGATACGGATTGCTGGCCAGTTCACTACCGATGGTGGTCTGCTCGCCATGGCCAGGATAGATAACCGTACTGTCAGGCAGCTGGCAGACCATGCGGAGACTCTGGATAATCTGAAACATGGAGCCGCCGATAAAGTCGGTGCGCCCGATGGCGTGGCGGAAGAGCGTGTCGCCAGAGAAGGCTACGCCCTCGGCCTCGCAGTAGAAGAAGACACTGCCAGGGGAGTGCCCCGGGGTCTCTATGACGGTAAACTGATGGCTGCCAAAGCTGACGGTGTACTGGCCGTCGAAGTAACGGCCCACTGCAGGCATCTCGTAGTCCAATTGGACACCCGCGATGGCCTCAGCCTGACGGCCGAGCATATCCATAAGCGGCTGGTCGGCCTGGTGAACCTCGGGCTGCAGCCCAAACTCCTTATAGATGGTATTGTTGCCAAAATTGTGGTCAATATGGCCGTGCGTGGCGATAAGGTGAACGGGCGTAAGACCATTGCCACGAATGTAGTTCACGACGGCATCGCGCTCGCGGTCATAGTAAGCGCCACAGTCGCACACTACACATTCCTTGCTCTCATCGCTGACGACGTAGCAGTTCTCCTGCAGCATGTTGCAGGTAAATCGCTGAATTTTCAACATGGCAGATATATTATGTTTTTCTCCTTAAACCAGTCTTCCTTGAACCAGTTAGACACGGGGGTGACCTCAGCCAGGTGGCGGTAAGGTCTCAGCTCGGCGTCCAGGTTGCCACCTTTCAGGCAGATGATGCCATTGGGCAGCGCATTGTTCTGCTTCTTGGAAATATTCTTGGTGACTATCTTGACCAAGTCGGGCAGGGGCATCACGGCGCGGCTCACTACGAAGTCAAACTTACCCTTCTCGTCCTCGCCCCTTAGGTGCTCGGCCACCACGTTGGTCAGCCCGATGGCCCGGGCCACCTCTGTGGCCACCCTGACCTTCTTTCCGGTTCCGTCTATCAACTTAAACGAACACTGGGGGAACAGTATAGCCAGTGGGATGCCAGGGAAACCGCCGCCGGTGCCGAAGTCCAGTATCTGGGTGCCCTCCTTGAAGTGTATGAGCTTGCCAATGGCCATCGAGTGGAGCACATGGTGCTCATACAGGTTATCTATATCCTTGCGCGAGATGACATTAATCTTGCTGTTCCAGTCGCGGTAGAGCTCATCGAGCTTGGCAAGCTGTTCGCGCTGCCTCTCGCTCAGCTCCTTAAAGTATTTCTCTATGATTTGCATATTTCCTGATATTCTTCTGATGAAGTGTTACACGTATATCGCCTATCTCCACGGGAGCCACCTCACCTATATTATATATAAAGGTAATGCCCTCGGGAGCCACGATGAAGTTGGGCGCTATGTAGGGCTTCTCGTGGACAAAGATACCCTTCGCCCTCAGTCCCGCCAGCCCCGCGGCACCCATCTGACGGGCCATCTGAGCCACGATGTCGTGCAGCAGCTGCTCCTCGGCCCCCTCGATGATGAGGTCGGTAAGCGCCACCTGCCGCCCTGTCCGCGCGCTGAGGTTGACGACCTGCGTCTGTGTCTGGCCGGCCTCCTCGCCCGTCTGTATGTGGGTCGTCATCACGTAGTTGATGATGCTGTCGGCACCCTCGGTCACCTCGGTACTTACCGCGATGTGCTGCCCGTAGCTGTCAGCATGGGCTGCGTCGCTATGGTACATGGCGGCCATCTGCCGGTACTCCTCCAGACGGGTCTGGATATACGCGCGCATCGCCCTGACTATCTTGGGCTCTAAGCGAGAGGCCGTGCCGTCAGCCCGACCGTCCTCCGTGTTGTCCGACAGGATGGGGCTTAATGCCGCGCTGCTCAGCAATGTCCGGTTGATGTGTGGAGCCGCGCCCGCGCCGGTGGCGTACAATATGGAGCAACTGATGGTACACTGGGGAGAGCCAGCCGTTGGCGCGAGGGTTACCGTGGTGTCGGCCGATGCGGTGGCAAAGGCTATCCCGTAAGCCATTTCAACTGCCCTGTTACCCGTACAACTGCCCAGGCAAAGTGCAATTAAAGCGCTAACTATCAATTTCTTCATATTGTATGCAAAGTTACGATAAAATTGTCGTAACTTTGCAAAGAAATGCAATTATTAAGTGAATAATGATTAAAGCAGCGCTTTTTGACCTTGACGGGGTGGTCGTAGACACCGAGCGTCAGTACACTCGCTTTTGGTCCGAGATGGGCCGCCGTTATCTCCCTGAGATAGATGACTTCGCCACGAAGATTAAAGGACAGACCCTCGACCAGATTTATGCTAAGTATTTTGCTGACCATAAAGACGAGCAGCCCCGCATTACCGCCCAGCTCAATGATTTCGAACAGCACATGGTTTTCGACTATGTGCCTGGTTTTGTAGACTTCATTACCGAGCTGCGCAGTCGTCAGGTGAAGACTGCTGTCGTCACCAGCAGCAACCTCGACAAGATGCGTAACCTGTACGCTGCTCATCCTGAGGTCAGCCAGCTCTTCGACCGCGTTTTCACAGCCGAGGACTTCTCCCGGAGCAAGCCCGACCCTGAGTGTTACCTCATCGGTGCCGCAGCCTTTGGCGTGCAGCCGGCTGAGTGTGTCGGTTTCGAAGACAGCTTCAATGGCCTGCGGGCTGTCCGTGCTGCCGGCATGTATGTAGTGGGCCTTGCCACCACCAATGACGAGGATGCCATACGTGCTTATTGTGATGTTGTTATTAAAGACTATACAGCGTGGACACACAGAATACCACTCTCCATTTAAAGCTCTGGCATAGAGAATTTTGGCTTCTCGCCTTTGCCCACCTGATGGTCGCGGTGGCTGTCTACATGATGATTCCCGAAACCATGGCCTACATGCGCCTCAACGCGTTCACCCCTGCTCAGCAGGCTGCGGTCATGGGTGTATATACACTGGGTATCTTTGTGTTCGGGCCTATGGTTAACGGATTCGTAGAACGCTATCGGCGCAAGAAGGTATGCTTGGTGGCCCTGCTGTTTCTCATGGCCGATATGGGCGTGATGTCCTATCTGCGCTCTACGGCCATGGCGCCCGACTTCTATGTCCTGTTGGCGCTGCGGGCCGTCTTGGGTGCTACCAGTGGCCTGGCCCAGATGGTACTGCTTAGCACCCTGGTCGTAGATGCCGTCCAGTCGTTCTTCCGAACCGAGGCCAATCACCATATCAACTGGTTTGGACGCTTCGCCGTGGCCGTGGGGCCCTTAGTGTCGCTCTGTGCGGTGTCGTACGAGAGCTTAGAGTGGGCCTTTACCCTTTCGGCCGTGCTGGTACTGACAGCCTTCCTGCTCATCAGTGTCGTAAAGTTCCCGTTCAAGTCTCCGGCCGACGAGGTGCGTACCTTCAGCTTAGACAGGTTCTTCTTGGCATCGGGCACGCGGCTGTTTGTCAATCTGATGCTTATCACCATGATGTTAGGCATGCTCTATACCCTGGCACTCACCATGAGTTTTTATGTGTGGATGTTAGTGGGCCTGTTAGTAGCCGTGGTTATAGAGCGGGTAGTGTTTGCCAATGCCGAACTGAAGAGCCAGGCCGTTGCCGGGCACCTCTGTGTGGCGGCCGCACTGCTCATCCTGCTTACCCAGAGCCGTCTGGACGAGGTGACGCCCGTGGCAGCCTCGCTCCTGGGCATCGGGGTAGGGCTGTTAGGCTCCCGCTTTCTGATGTTCTTCATCAAACTGAGTAGCCACTGCCAGCGCGGTACCTCACAGAGCACTTATTTCTTAGCCTGGGAGTCTGGCGTCGGCCTGGGCCTTGGCATCGGCCTCTGTGCCTTTAGCGGTTCGCCTCGCCTGTTACTGCTTGGCGCCTTGGCTGTTACCCTCTGTTCGGGCATCCTTTACACTGGATACACCCATTGCTGGTATGTACACCACAAGAACCGTTAACCCCTCTCTATAAAACGACATTCGGATGCCAGAGAGTTACTCCAGCATCCGAATGTATGTTTCTGTCAAGCTGTCGGCTACGGCCAACAGTTTATTTATCCTCTTTCATGTTTCCCTCGATGTACAACCGAACCATCTCGACCTTTCCGTTGGTGCGAATGGTAATAGATTTCTTAAAATGTCCGGGGAATTTGCCCTTGCCGTTGTACGTTACCTTCACCGTGCCTGTCTTCCCGGCCTGGATGGGTTCCTTGGTGTATGCCGGAACGGTGCAGCCACAACTGGCGATGGCCTGGTTGATAATCAGCGGTTCCTTGCCTATATTGGTAAAGGTGAATACGGCTGTTTGGACAGGAGATTTTTCGCTAAAGGTACCAAAGTCGTGTACCGTCTTATCAAACTTAATCTCAGCTTGGTTCTGCTGTGCGTTGGCAACGACAGCTACCAGCAACATGATAATCGTCAAAAACTTTTTCATATCCTTTCGTTTTGAAATTTGATGCAAAGGTAAGTATTTCTTTCATATATGCGTTATGAAAAGCAATATTTTTAAAATATTAATAGGTGCCCGGCCAGTGGGGCGAGGGTCGCAGGCCGATCCGCAGGTATATATCCTGTCCCCGCGTCACTCTCAGGTTCCGTCCTAAGACTTAGAATGTAGATTTGCAGCTTTCGGACGTACATTCTAAACTTTCGGACGTATGTTCCATACTTTCGGATGGAGTCTGTGGCAGTCATTGGGCTGTAGGGTAGGTGCGCTACTCTTGTTTCTGCCGAGCGGTGCCTCGTGGTCGGTAAGGAGCCGAAGTGGGGCCGAAATCAGTAAATGACCCGTCGGCAGTACTTTTTTTGTCGTAATAATCGCCTCACAGTCTAAATAACTTAGTTTTAAGGCAAAAACTACACTTTTTTTCGCTAACTTTGCACATGGTAGGCATCGCCTTGGCAATTAAAACAAGTTTTATTGCCCTCGGCTCGCACTCCCATTGCAGATGGTAGGCATCGCCTCGGCAATTAAAACAGGTTTTATTGCTCTCAGCTCGCACTCCCATTGCCCCTGGTGGCTGGGTTGCCCCTATGGGATAAGCCGGAGAGGTGCGGGGCTGACGGGCCGTTATAACAGAAATTAAATAGATAAGCATATAATTATGGGCGTTTTCGATTTTTTCACCAAAAAGAAGAAAGAAACATTAGATCAGGGACTCGAAAAGACCAAAAGGAGTGTCTTTGAGAAAATATCAAGGGCCGTGGCAGGCAAATCTAAGGTGGACGACGATGTGTTGGACGACTTGGAGGAGGTGCTCATTACCTCGGACGTGGGCATAGACACCACCCTGAAGATAATAGACCGTATACAGCAGCGGGTGGCACGCGATAAATATGTATCGACCTCTGAGCTGAATGGTATTCTGCGCGAGGAGATAGCCGCGCTGCTGGCTGAGAACGAAAAGGAGGGCTTTGATAACTGGCAGTTGCCCGCGGACCATAAGCCGTACGTCATACTGGTAGTGGGAGTTAACGGTGTGGGCAAAACCACCACCATAGGCAAGTTAGCCTACCAGTTTAAGCAGGCCGGAAAGAAGGTTTACCTCGGCGCAGCCGACACTTTCCGCGCGGCTGCCGTAGAACAGCTCCAGATATGGGGCGACAGGGTAGGGGTGCCCGTGGTTAAGCAGCAGATGGGGACCGACCCGGCGTCGGTGGCCTTTGATACGCTGCAGAGTGCCAAGGCCAATGGGGCCGATGTGGTACTGATAGACACTGCGGGCCGTCTGCACAACAAGGTGGGCCTGATGAACGAGCTGAAGAAAATCAAGGAGGTGCTGAAGAAGGTAATGCCAACCGCCCCCGATGAGGTGATGCTGGTACTGGACGGCAGTACCGGTCAGAACGCCTTTGAGCAGGCCAAGCAGTTTAGCGCGGTGACGCAGATAACCAGTCTGGCCATCACTAAGTTGGACGGCACGGCCAAGGGAGGCGTGGTTATCGGCATATCGGACCAGCTCAAGGTGCCCGTGAAGTACATTGGACTGGGCGAGCAGATGGATGACCTTCAACTATTTGACCGTAAGGAATTTGTAGATTCTCTCTTTAAGTAAAATAACAGGCTGGATGAAGAAAAATCAGATAGATATTGTCACCATGGGGTGCTCCAAGAACCTGGTGGACTCTGAGAGCCTGATGCGCAAGCTCAGCGCCAACGGGTATCACTGCGTACACGACGCCAAGCATCCCCAGGGCGAGATAGCAGTCATCAATACCTGTGGGTTTATAGGCGATGCCAAGGAGGAGAGCATCAACATGATACTGGAGTTTGCCCAGCGTAAGCAGCAGGGCCAACTGGGACAGCTCTACGTGATGGGCTGTCTGTCGCAGCGTTACCAGAAAGAGTTAGAGACCGAGATACCCGAAGTAGATAAGTTCTATGGCAAGTTCAACTTCAAGCAGCTGGTGAGCGACTTAGGTCCCGCCGAGGGCGGAGGGGGCTCGTTCACCTCGGCCCGTACTCAGCATCTGCCTACTACGCCTCACCACTATGCCTACGTCAAGATAGCCGAGGGCTGCGACCGTCACTGCGCTTACTGCGCCATTCCCCTTATCACCGGGCGCCACGTTTCGCGTCCCAAGGACGACATCCTGAAGGAGGTTCGCGACCTGGTGGCCGACGGCGTTAAGGAATTTCAGATTATAGAGCAGGAACTGACCTACTATGGGGTAGATATAGACGGCCAGCGACACATCGCTGACCTGATAGAGGCCATCGCCAATATCGAGGGAGTGAAGTGGGTGCGTCTGCATTACGCTTACCCGAACCAGTTCCCCATGGACTTGCTCGATGTGATGGCTCGCCACGACAACGTGTGTAACTACCTGGACATAGCGCTCCAACATATTTCGGACCACATGCTCTCCAGGATGCACAGGCATGTCTCCAAGCAGGAAACGATGGACTTGGTAAAGGCCATAAGGGCCAGGGTGCCCGGCATACACCTGCGCACCACGCTGATGGTGGGCTTTCCGGGCGAGACGCAGGCCGACTTTGACGAGCTGGTAGACTTTGTCAAGTGGGCGAGGTTCGAGCGCATGGGAGCCTTTGCCTACTCGGAAGAGGAGGGTACCTACAGCGCCGAGCACTATACCGATGATGTGCCCGCAGAGGTTAAGGAGCAGCGGCTGGCCCAGCTGATGGCTGTGCAGCAGACCATCAGCGAGGAGGTAGAGGCCCAGAAAGTGGGGCAGACGCTTCGGGTTATCATAGACCGCAAGGAGGGCGACTACTATGTGGGTCGCACGGAGTACTGTTCGCCTGAGGTGGATCCTGAAGTACTCATCCGCGCCACCCGCCAGCTGCACGTGGGCCGCTTCTACAATGTTGAGATTACTGACTCTGAAGAGTTCGACTTATATGGACATGTAGTATGAATAATAAGGAGTTTATTACAGAGCTGTCGCAGCGCACGGGCTTTACACAGGCCGACACCCAGAAGTTAGTCAATACCCTGGTCGACGAGATGGGTAACAGTTTCTGCGCGGGCGACACGGTGGCTGTGCCAACGTTTGGCTCCTTTGAGGTGAAGAAGCGTCTGGAGCGCGTCGTGGTCAATCCTGCGACGGGCAAGCGTATGCTGGTTCCGCCTAAGTTGGTCTTAGGCTTCAAGCCAGCTCCCTCGGTCAAGGAGAAGTTAAAGAATGGAGGACAGGAGAATGGCTAAGTTAGGTATCAAGGAACTGGCTACCCTGCTGGCCGACAAGCGCAACTTGGATATAGCCGACGCTACGCATTTCGTAGAGGCTCTCTTTGACGTGCTCAGCACGGGGCTGCACTACGAGAAGGTCGTCAAGATTAAGGGACTGGGTACCTTTAAGGTAATCGCTGTGAGCGCGCGCAAGAGTGTGGACGTTAATACCGGCGAGGCCATCGAACTGTCTGGCCGGGATAAGATTACGTTTACGCCCGATGCCACCCTGCGCGACTTGGTAAACCGCCCGTTCGCCCAGTTTGAGACGGTGGTGGTCAATGACGGTGTGGATTTCGCGGCCATTGATGCCAAGATGGAGGAAGAGACTGAAGCACCCACAGAGGAGGCTGCCCCAGTGGTCTCGGAAGCTGCCCAGCCTGTGGCAGAGCCTGAGATAGAGATGCCGGCATCTGCTAACCCCATAGCTGAGCCTGCGGTGGTAGCCGAGACCCCTGCTAAGGAGGCTCCGGAACCTGCGCCCGAAGTAGCTCAGGCTGCGGTGGTGACACCGGATATTCCCACAACTTCGGAGGCAATAGAAGATAGTACGGAAACTGCCGCGGCAGACTACGAGCCTGCGGCGGCAGTGACTGAGGATGCTCCGGCTACTCCTAACCCCACAAAGGTGGAGCCCGAACCTGTGGCTCCAACTCAGTCCGTGGCTGAGGAACCGACTGCACAGGCGGCCCCTAAGCAGGAGCAGTCTGCTAAATCTACCCCACAGCCCATGGTAGAGTCCGCGGCCACTGCCTCATGGCAAGACAAGATGATGGAGTCGCAAACCAAGACACTCACGGAGACCAACGAACTCTTGCGCGAGCAGTTGGAACACTCGCAGCGACTGATGCGTATCTTCGGGATAGTATTAGTGGCATTTGTCGTGCTCTGTTGCGGTGGCGGTTGCTATATGTTTAGCCAGTTTGCCCAGCGCGACAACCGTATAGAGCATTTGGAGACCCAGATACTGCTGGCCAAGCAGGCCAAGACCGTAAAGCCGAAGCCCGCGCCACGGGCCGCCAGCGAGGCCATCATCCCCGCCGTACCTGATGAGGCTCCCCAGGAGGCTGCTCCTGAGGCCAAGACCACAGCGGCTACCCCCGCTACGGCCAAGGCCACCGAAAAGACCGCTCCGGCCAAGCCGGCAGAAACCAAGAGAACTGAACCCGCCGCCATGGCACAGTACGAGAGTGACCCTCGCGTGCGCACGGGCGCGTATATTATAATAGGTGTCAAGACTACAGTCAAGGCAAAGCCCGGCCAGACGCTGGCATCTATCAGCCGCCTGTTTTTGGGCCCTGGCATGGAGTGCTATGTGGAGGCCGTGAATGGGGTGACCGAGGTGAAGGCTGGGCAGACGGTGAAGATACCGGAACTGAAACTGAAACGGAGATAGCTGACCACCGCGGCGGTAACAATAATAACAGAATAATAAAAATCAGATACACCTATGATTACGCAAGAAAACTTTGACAAAGAATATGTCGACATGATAGAGCAGCAGGAGATAGATAAATTCGTCTGTGCTGAGATGGGGCGCCAGATACACCGCTATATCAAGGCCATGGCTGGCACCAAGACCATGATGGAACGCTTTGAGGAGCAGCTGGCCAACTTGACGGTTGCCCAGAAGGAAGAGGCCATCGCGCGGTACATCGACCTGAACCGCAAGGTACTGGATGGACTGGACCTGAAAGTCGTGCTGGCGCGCGCAGTGGCCAACTATTGTGACACGTTCAGCTATATGCTGGCGTTTATCAACAACAAGCAGAAAGTGGCTTACTATATAGACCGCATTAAGGGCAAGTACATCCAGTTTCATAAGGTCTATGAAGAGAATGGCAAGTTTGGCATCCTCGATCACAACGGCGATATATTGGTTCACCCTCTATACGACTTTCTGCGTACTCCCTACGTCTATGTCGATGACCTGGTCACCATGCCCCTTATCGCCCAGAAAGATGGGAAGATGGGCCTCATCCTGGCTGACCGTCAGGACACCATTGTCGCTGACTTCATCTTCGATGATATAGCTCTCCGCGAGACTCCGCCTTACTTCGAGGCGGTCAAAGACGGCAAGGTTACGCTTATCTGATGTCCGTATAACAGCAGTAGCAGCCACCCCATATCAGGGTGGCTGCTACTGCGTTATAGAGGGTGCGGATGGTTGGCTCTTAATACTGTTGGCTGTCTTCTTCCTGACTTCGTCATTGCGTCACCCAAAAATCTTCGTCAAAGAGTTTTGCTATTTTCTGATGTCTTGCCATCAGCA
>CAKPZJ010000023.1 GCA_934204655.1 uncultured Prevotella sp.
GGCTTTGGCGGATATAGGAAAAGGGTTGCGTATAAACTTCTCTAAACATGTCGCTTAAATTTGATTAGTTACTTATAAGATAATGAAGAACCCTGCCAGGAGACCGATGGCGTAGCCGGTGAGTACCTGGGGAAGGGTGTGCTGGCGCAGGATGATGCGGCTGGAACCCAACAGGCCGGCCACGAGGATGGTGAGACACAGCCACCATACCGGGTTGAA
The DNA here is from genome assembly GCA_934204655.1 of uncultured Prevotella sp. Classification (GTDB taxonomy): domain Bacteria; phylum Bacteroidota; class Bacteroidia; order Bacteroidales; family Bacteroidaceae; genus Prevotella. Next base: position 220 of record CAKPZJ010000023.1, read on the forward strand.
GGCAAAGAGGAACGAGAAGGCCAGCAGGGCGCCCGTGACACCGCCGATGGCTGCCGTGTGGGTCGAAATCTTCCACCATACATTGATAATGGCACACAGTATCTGGATGACCAGGGCGGCCATGAGGATGCGGGCCAGGAAGCTGGGTATGTGGAACAGCGCCATGAGGTAGTAGCAGGCAAAGTAGCAGACAATGGACACGGCGTAGGGTACCATGCGGCGCTCGCGGACTCCCATCTCGATGGGGGTCCATCCCTGGTACCTCCTGTAGAGGTGGATGAGCAGCGTGGGCAGCAGGATGGTAAACAGGTAGACCATGGCCATGACCACCAACTTGTAGCGCCATGGCAGCTGAGACAGGTAGCTCAGCGTGAACAGCGCCGCCAGACCCACCAGTGGCAGGTAGAACGGCGTGAACACCATGCTCACTATCCGCGCAACCAGAATGATGTTCTTTGTGTTCATTTTCGTAATCGTGCTACGGGTATTCCTAACTGCGTGCGGTACTTGGCTACCGTACGGCGCGCCACGGGGAACCCCTGCTGCTTCATCTGTTCAGCCAGGGCGTCGTCGCTGAGTGGGCGCGACTTGTCCTCGTGGTCTATCAGCTCTTTAAGGGCGATGCGCAGCCGGCGGGTAGAGGTCTCCTCGCCGTCGCTGCCCACATAGCCGTCGCTGAAGAAGAACTTGAGGGGAAAGATGCCCCACTGTGTCTGGGCATACTTGACATTGGCCACGCGCGAGATGGTAGATATGTCGAGCCCGGTAACTCTGGCGATGTCCTTGAGTATCATTGGGCGCAGCTCGCTCTCGTCGCCGTCCAGGAAGAACTGGCGCTGCCAGTCTATGATGGCCCGCATGGTGACGGTGAGGGTGTGCTGGCGCTGCTTGATGGCCTTGATGAAGCCCTGGGCCTTGTCTACCTTCTCCTTGGCATAGAGCAGGGCCTCCTTGTCCTTTCGGTTCATGCTCGCCTTGTTCTTCTTATAGGCATCTATCATGCCGGCAAACGTGGGAGACACGCGCAGCTCGGGCAGGTCGCCGTGGTTGAGCGTAAAGTTGATGTGCCCCTCGTCGTCGACGGGGTCTATGATGAAGTCGGGGGTTATCTGCTGTAGGTTGCGGCCCTCGGTCTCGCCGAGCGATGCCCCGGGCTTGGGGTTGAGCTTGACCAGCTCGCCCATCAGCGTGCGGGCCTGCAGGTCGGTAAGCTGCAGTTCCTGCCGTATCTTGTCCCAGTGCTTGCGGGTAAAGGCGGTAAAGTAGCTGGTTATCACCCTACGCATCAGGTCCTTCATGCGGCCGTCGGGACGGCGCTCTATCTGTAGCAAGAGGCACTCCTGGAGCGAGCGGGCACCCACGCCTGGCGGGTCAAAGGTCTGCAGGATGCGGAGCACGCGCTCTATGTCGGCCTCGGCCACGTCGATATTATTGTAGATGGCCAGCTCGTCGCAGATGGTGCTGATGGGCTTGTGCAGAAGCCCGTCCTCGTCGAGCGAACCTATCAGATACTCCATGATGTCACGGTCGGTATCGCTCAGTTTCTCCATGCCCATCTGCTCCTTGAGGCGATCGTAGAACGAGGTGGCGTCGCCGTACACACGCTCTTCGGCTTCGGCGGCATCGGTGTAAGCGTAATGCGACTGGGGCATCTCGTCGTCGCCGCCCATCTGCTCCAGGGCGGCGTCCAGGGCATCCTTGCGCTCCTCGCGCTCGTCGGGGGTGTCGTAGCCGTCATCGGGGGTATCGCCCTCGTCCATATCGGCTGAACCGGGGGCATCGTCGGACTCGCTCACACGCTCCAGGGCGGGGTTGTCGTCCAGCTCGGCCTTGACGCTCTCCTCCATCTCGCTGAGGGGCATTTCCAGCATCTTCACCAACATCATCTGCTGCTGGGTGAGTCGCTGCTGCTGTACCTGTTTCTGTATCTGTTCCTGAACTAAGCGTTGTTCCATGATGTGTACTGATTATAAGAAGTAGTCCTTGACCTGTGCGGCAAAGGTGGCCAGAGGCTCGGGGCCGTCGTTGCCGAACCGTTGCCACAGCGCCTGACAGGGGGCGGCGAGGGGACTATCGGTCACTGCCTCGCGGCTGAGGTAGGGATCCAGTCCCTGAAACACCTCCATGGCCTGGCAGATGGCTGCGGGGGTGGCATGGATGACTCGGCCCAGCTCTATAATTTCGGGGGTCTCGGGCACCATGGTGATGGGCGTGAGACGAAAGTAGAGGTCGAGCACCATGACCAGCATGACGGGCGTGAAGACCGTGCCGGGAATGGGCTTGAAGTCTTTCTCCCACGACTCGTTAACAGCCACACCCTGGTAGAACTCCTCGGGCTGGCCGAAACCATTCATCCGGCGGAGCAGTTCGGCCTCGCGCTGCAACCGCTTGGGCCGGTGGCTGTACTTGTCCCACAACTGCTGTATCAGAGGGGTGTCGAGCTGCCGCAGACGGAACATCTGGGTATGCAGATACTGCGGCGGTATGTGCAGTTCGAGCGCCAGGCTGACCAACGCTCGCGAGTAGAGGGGCTTCAGACCTACGGGCTTGCGCAGGTAGAGCTGCATGAGCAGCAGCCAGTACTCGTCGGACCATAGAGGATGCCTTACCATAGCTATTTATTATAATATGGTACAAAGTTAGTGTAAGCCGAAGACAATGCAAAGGAAAAAACGAAGTTTTTTACAATTTGCATTATTGAGGCGAAGCCTACCTTATCAAAAGTTAGTGCAAGCCGAGGGAAATACAAAATAAATCACCCTTATTTTTGCTACTGATACAATATCCACCTTAACGGCAACGGACATAAAGGTACAAGCTGAAAAAACTGTAAAGAAAACTATGACGTATTTTACTATTTACAAGATTATGTGGCACCTACCATAAATAATTAGAAAGGTGTGCGAGCCGAGGGAATATAGAGCTTATTGATGACCAAATCACCAACTTTTCTATTTGTTTTTACTAAAAGTCAAAAACAAGTCTCCTTTACCTCCCCTTAGCACCTCAACAAGCTATTTGAAAAAATATCGAAAAATAAGAATAGAAATGCTTGCGAATATCATATTAAATCCATAAATTTGCAACAATTTTGTCGGATGACAGAAGCACATATATAAGAATGAGCGTCTGACGTTTTCTTACCATAGAATCTGAACAATTCTTGCAAAATAGATAACAGCGCAGAGAGCTCATGCTTGTGTGATGTATATACTTATACTATAATATTATGCCACATGAAGCATGGGCTATTGCCTGTAATATATTTTGCGAGCTGTCTAGAGCTTTATGGTAATATTCGGCAATAGTCCCCATGCTTTATTCTCTATATGCTACTAAAAACCAACTCTATAGAAGTCACCTGGTGGGGATTGTGGCACCGATTATTATTATGTGGTTCTGGATTATTGTAATAGCTGTTATCATTGGTGCCATAATAGGCACTTGTTGTTCTGGGAAAGATGAGAATGGGGCCCTCAATGGCGCCATGGCTGGTGGCTGCTTGGCAGCAAGTTATTTAGGCAGGCTCTTCGTCTTCGGTGCATGTCCATTCATATTGATATGGTTGTTCCAAGTTATTTTCCTGTAAATCTATTAGAACATGAAAAGACCCATTTACCTTATCATCTTGCTCTTACTACAGATGTCTATCACTGCGCAAGCACTGAACAAAGAGAACAACGACACCCTTAATAGGCGGGTCGCCATAGCTATAAAAAACAAGAAAATTAATATTTCAAAATTTGCGCCCGCTAACAAGAATTGTGCATTAGGATTATATTATTTGGCCGAGAAACGCGACACCGCCCGTGCCATACCTCTATTAAGAGAAGCCGCCCATTTAGGCAATAATTATTCCAGAGGGGTTTTAGTCAACTATTATTCTCATGCCTCCAAGAACTATTTCCTGGCATACTATTATTACTGTGACAACAAGTGGGAGTTGGCGGTTGGCATTATAAACCTATTGCTCATCACTATCAGCCTTGCTTACCTTTTGTTGCAGGCTCCAGATTTTATCATAAACAAATTGTGGAGAGAAGAAAACCGTCTGCAGCGCGGCCTGGAAGATGGAGATGCAAAATGCCAGTTCGAAAAAGCTAAACAAATTTTTATTATGCTACGAGTAAATCTTAACGAAAATAGTTTTAAGTACTATGCTAATGGTCTCTCTATTCTATTTTTAGTAGTCAATATTTCAGTGTACTTACATAATATAATATTTGAAGATAACACCTTTCTTGAAAACGTTCTTGAAGTTAGTAAAGTTACAATTGCAGTTGCAATTGTATATGCAATTATTATAGTTTTTATTAGTATATGTTCATATCTCAGTTATAATTTCGATTTATATAAATATAAAGATGTAAGAAAAGCCGCTAATTCACTATATATATATTTAGCCATTTTATGTTGTTTTGTATTTCATACCATACAAAAAAGAGGCATAGACATGTGGGATATTAGTACATGGAAAGTATTAGGGGAATGGTTAGCTTTTATTTCATTTCCTTTAGTACCTTTATTAGCTATGCGCTACAAAACTAACGATGCAATTTTTTTGTGTAGAACCGGATTAATATCAATCTGTCTTATTTGTTGTCTATTTTTCATTGGCATTGCAGCAGATATAAGAGCAAACATAGACGATATTACAATTATAGCGCCAATAGTCCGTGGGGTAATCGCCATAATTTGTATAGGCTTTCAAATACGAAACATAAGAAAAACCTTTGATGCTGATTTCGAGAAATTCATCCCTAAAGAGGAGCGAAAAATTGGAGCTTGCGGAATTGTTTATGCTATATATTTCGCAATATTCCACATATTTTTATTTTTATGGATTATTACTGAAAATATGAAGACAACGGACTGAGCTCTGCCCGTGAATAATCCTTATGATGCTAATAATGACTTCCGCAATAGCCAGGATAACTATACCATTACAGAAAGTATTAAAGGGGAAGGAAAAGGGGGTGGCGAGGCTGTGACTAACCCATCACAGCCTCTATCTTGCGGACAATATCCTCTGGGCGGATGTTATTTATACAGGCGTAGTCGCCGCGCAGACACGGGCGGTTGCCATAGATGGAACAGGGACGGCAGGGCAGGTCTACCTGGACAGTGCTGTCGGCCGACTGGTTCCATCCCATAAACCCGGCATACGGATGAGTGGCACCCCACACGCTCACTACCGGCGTACCCACCAGCGAGGCCAGGTGCATGTTGGCCGAATCCATCGAGAGCATCACGTCGAGATGGCTCATCAGTATCAGCTCCTGACTGAGGCCGTTCAGCATGGCTGAGGCGTTGACACACTGCGGATTGGCACTGGCTATGTCATCGAGCATGGCCCGCTCCTCGCCTCCACCTCCGAAGAGGAACAGACGGCGGGCCGCATGGCCCTGGGTAAGGAGCTCTATCACACGGCGCATGCGGGCTATGGGGTACACCTTGCCCCTGTGTGCGGCAAAGGGAGCTATGCCTATCCACTGGGTGCCGGCCTCCTTGGTGCCAATGGCCGTGCTGAGCTGGCTAAGGTCGCCTCCCTCAGGCCCGAAGAGCGAGCCAAAGTTGAGCGTGACGGGATAGCCTAACCGGGCCAGTACATCGGCATAGTTCTGAAACGACGTGGGCTGCTGAACGAGCTGCTTGGCCTGCTGGCTCACCAGCATGCGCTTTCCCTTGCGGTGCTTGTCTATGTGCTCTACCCTGAACTGGTCCACATTGAACCTCAGCCGCAGGTACTTGGACCTCAGCACGTCGTGAAAGTCGGCTATGGCCGTAAACTTCTTGGCCGTGAGCCTGCGGTAGAGCTCATTGAGCCCCTTGATGTTGCCCATCTCATCGGTCGAAGCCTCCATAAACCCCACATTGGGCGCCAGGTCTTCATAGAAAGCCCGCGCGAAAGGCTTGCTCAGCACGGTGATGCGCAGATGGGGGTACTGCATGGCCAGCGAGTAGACCACGGGCACCGTCATCGCCACGTCGCCCATGGCCGAGAAACGGATGATAAGGATATGGTCGGTCTTCACTTCTTTCCGTACAGAACAGGGTTGGTCGAGGGGTCGTTGTACATCTTCATCTGACGGTACACCTTCATGTACTTGCGGCCGGCAGCTATGTCGTCGAGCAACTGGTCGATGGCGGTGCCCAGGTCTACCTGCTGTTCGAGCAGCACATTGAGCTTGGACTGGCACTTGGCGCGGTGGTCGGCATCGGCATCGGTACGCTCAGCCTGTTCGCGCATGTGGTAAATCTTCAGGGCCAGGATACTCAGGCGGTCAACCGCCCAGGCAGGGCTCTCCGTGTTGATGGTAGCATCAGGCTGCACACGCACGTCAGAGTATTTCTGACGGAAGTAAGAGTCTATCTGCTCCACCAGGTCTGTACGGTCCTGGTTGCTGCGGTCTATGCGCCGCTTGAGCTGCAGGGCCTCCAGGGGGTCAATGTACGGGTCGCGTATGATGTCTTCAAGATGCCACTGCACCGTATCTATCCAGCACTTCAGGTACAGGCGGTTCTCGACAGAGTCTCTGTCGTACGGGTTGTTAATAGGGGTATCAACATCGTTCTTGATGTGATAATCGCAGATAGCCTGGTTGAATATGCGATTGCACTGTTCAGCAAAAGAAGCCATGTTTTTAGTCGTTGTGTTACTTGTTAAAATTATTTATTAATCAGCCCCACTCACCGTAGGGCTCCTGCACTATATATTAATAATGTATATATAGACAGCGGCACACACTAATGCCCCAATGCAGGTTACCGGCACCCGGGCAGCGCTTACCACGACAAAGGTAGTGTAAATTAGAGACAGTGCAAAGCAAAATGACATATTTTTTTTCATCTCGGCCGAGCTGCCCATATCCCCCACACTCGCCGCATGATGAACGGCCATACGGGCAGCCCCATTTACAAGATGGTTAATTATCAGCAGAAATGCTGAAATAATGCACAGATATAGGGTGAGTGTGCATAGTAAAGTCGTTTTTATCATAAAAAATTTGCCAGAATGAATAAAAATTTGTTCCTTTGCAGCCAGAATTTTACTGAAATCGAATTTTAAACAATTAAAAAGTTACAATTATGTCAGAAATTGAAAGCAAAGTAAAGGCAATTATCGTAGACAAACTCGGTGTTGATGAGGCTGAAGTAAAGCCCGAAGCAAGCTTCACCAATGATCTCGGTGCTGATTCTCTTGATACCGTAGAACTGATTATGGAATTTGAGAAGGAATTTGGTATCTCTATTCCTGACGACAAGGCTGAGACTATCCAGACTGTAGGCGACGCTATTAGCTACATCGAGGAGAACGCAAAATAAATGGAATTAAAGAGAGTAGTAGTAACAGGTCTTGGTGCCGTTACACCGCTGGGCAATAGCCCGGAGGAGACATGGAACGCCATGCTGGAAGGTAAGAGCGGCGCCGCACCTATTACACAGTTTGACGCATCTCTGTTCAAAACCCAGTTTGCTTGCGAGGTTAAGGGTCTCAACATCAATGATTGGATAGACCGCAAGGAGGCCCGTAAGCTGGACCGTTATACCCAGCTGGCTCTTATCGCTGCCATGCAGGGCGTAAAGGACTCGGGGCTTGACCTGGAGCATGCTGACAAGAACCGCATCGGCGTTGTCTTCGGCGTGGGTATCGGCGGCATCAAGACTTTTGAGGACGAGGTAACTTATTATGGCCTGCACAAGGAGGCCGGCCCTAAGTTCAATCCTTTCTTTATCCCCAAGATGATAGCCGATATCGCTTCTGGCCATATCTCTATCCACTTCGGTTTCCATGGTCCCAACTATACCACTACATCAGCCTGTGCCTCGTCGAGCAACGCGCTCGCCGATGCCTTTAACCTCATCCGTCTGGGTAAGGCCGACATGATAGTAAGTGGTGGTGCCGAGAGCGCTATCTGCGCTTGTGGCGTGGGTGGCTTTAACGCCATGAAAGCGCTTTCTACCCGCAACGACGACCCCGAACACGCCTCGCGCCCCTTCAGCGCAAGCCGCGACGGATTTGTCATGGGCGAGGGTGCCGGCTGTCTCATCCTTGAGGAGCTGGAGCACGCCAAGGCACGTGGCGCAAAGATCTATGCCGAGATGGTAGGCGAGGGCGAGAGTGCAGATGCTTATCATATCACCGCCTCACATCCAGAAGGACTGGGCGCGAAGCTGGTAATGCAAGCTGCTCTCGATGACGCCGGACTGAAGCCCGAGGACATTGACTACATCAATGTACACGGCACGTCTACACACGTTGGCGATATTTCGGAGGCCAAGGCCATTAAGGACGTATTCGGCGATGCCGCTTACAAGCTGAACATCTCGTCGACCAAGTCGATGACAGGTCACCTGTTAGGTGCCGCTGGTGCCGTAGAGGCTATGGCCTGTGTGCTGAGCGTAGTAAATGATATAGTACCCCCCACCATCAACCACGAAGAGGGTGATGAGGATCCGGAGCTTGACTATACACTTAACTTCACGTTCAACAAGGCGCAGAAGCGCGAAGTGCGTGCCGCTCTGAGCAACACGTTCGGATTTGGCGGCCATAACGCCTGCGTTATTTTCAAGAAATATGCTGAATAATATTATAGACCGAATAAAGCTCTCTTTCCGCAAGGATAAAGAGCTTTATTTGTCTTTATACCAGATTATAGGTTTCTACCCCAACGACATTAGTTACTACAAGATGGCCCTGATGCACAAGAGCATCATGCACCGCAACAAGAAAGGTAAGCCCGTGAACAACGAGCGGCTTGAATTTCTTGGCGACGCCATCCTGGACGCCATCGTTGGCGATATAGTGTATCACCACTTCCCCGGCAAGCGCGAGGGTTTCCTCACCAATACCCGCTCCAAGCTGGTACAGCGCGACACGCTCAACAAGCTGTCTCAGGAGATGGGTATAGACCAGCTCATCCTGTCCAACGGGCATAGTTCGTCGCACAACAGCTACCTGGGCGGAAATGCCTTTGAAGCCCTGGTCGGTGCCATTTACCTTGACCGCGGCTACGACGCCTGCATGCGTTTTATGCAGCATCGCATCTTGTCTAAAATGATTAATATCGACAAGTTAGCATACAAGGAGGTCAACTTCAAGAGCAAGCTCTTAGAGTGGAGCCAGAAGAACCGCGTCAAAGTAAACTTTGAGCTGCTCAAACAGAAAGTGGACGGCAACGGAAGCCCCATCTTTGACTACCAAGTGGTGTTAGAGGGTGTCAAGGGATGCAACGCCCAGGGCTACAGCAAGAAAGAGAGCCAGCAGATGGCCTCGAAGCTCACCCTGCAGCGGCTGCGCCGCGAACCGCAGTTTATCGACGAGGTTTTCGCCGCCAAAACCAACCGCACCAAGATGGAGGAGGAGCCCGTGCTGACAGTTCCCGATACCGAGACCAAGACCGACTTTATCATCGAGGGAGCCATGACCGAAGAGCCGGCCGCCAACCGCAAGAAGGCTAAGCGCGACCTGCCCGACGGACTGTCTGAGGTGATAGAGCACAACAAGCCCGAGGAGCGCGAGGACATCAAGCCCGAGGAGCGCGAGGACAAGGCGAAGGAGACTGATGAGTTTGACCTGAGCCACATCACCGCCCGCGCCATGAGCCGCGAAGAGATAATAGCCGCCGCAGAGTCGCAGGCTTTCGGCGAGCAATAACAGGCTGACAGCCCGCTGCCACCGGCTTTCGACGAGCAATAACAGGCGGGCCAGCAGCCATCGCTGACACGGTACGGAGATTAGGGATGTAGATTGCAAGTCTTCTGACAGACATTCGGTAGCGTCAGACATACATCCCAAATCTTTAGACGAAACCCACGAGCTGTGGGGAACCGTCCCCGACCCAGCGAGCAAGAACGCCACCATGGCCCCAGGCCACACCGGTGGCCCTACAAGCATCATTTTAGCCCGACAGATAGCACCATCTGCCGGGCTAAAATTTATATACGACCCCTCTCCTACCCCACCCGCAGCGCTCCGCCTGCCAGGGCGACCATCAGCCCACCCGCCGCCAGCACCTGCCCATGACTGGCGATAACCCGGGACTAAGCTGCGAAAAACAGGGGCAAAACAATCGTTATCTTTTTAGGTACAGAGTGGGTTAAAATTAGTAAATTAGTATGATTTTCTGAAAGATTAGGCTACCTTTGTATGATAAATTGGTAATAGTATACACATGAGTTTGACCAGTATTGTTGGCAAAGCGTTTCTGCCACGGCAGAAGAGTCTGGAACACCATTTTACAGAAGCCGATGCGCTGCAGCAACGGGTACTTGCCTATCTGATAAATAAGGGAAAGAACACAGAGTATGGCCGCAAACACCTGTTTGCCACTATGAAGGACTATACCGACTTTGCCGCGAATATCCCAGTAAACACTTACGAAGAACTGAAGGACGATATAGACCGCATGCGCCACGGCGAGGCCGACGTGCTGTGGCCTGGCACGGTAAAGTGGTACGCCAAGTCGTCGGGAACCACCAACGACAAGAGCAAGTTTATCCCCGTGTCGCACGAGGGTCTTCAGAACATACACTATCAAGGCGGCAAAGATGTGGTGGCCCTCTACCTGGCCAACAATCCGAAGAGCAGACTCTTTGACGGCCGCTCCCTCATCCTGGGAGGCAGCCACTCGCCTAACTACAACGTGTCTGGCTCATTGGTGGGCGACCTCTCGGCCATCCTGATAGAGAATATCAATCCCCTGGCCAACTTGGTACGCGTGCCGTGTAAGCAGACCGCGCTGCTGTCAGACTTTGAGGTGAAGCGCGACCGCATAGCGCGCGAAACGATGAACAAGAACGTGACCAACATATCGGGCGTGCCCAGCTGGATGCTCTCGGTGCTGGTGCGCGTACTCGAGCTGAGCGGCAAGCAGCACATCAACGAAGTGTGGCCCAACCTCGAGGTGTTCTTCCACGGCGGCATAGCCTTTACCCCCTACCGCCAGCAGTACCAGCAGCTCATCACCTCGCCCGGCATGCACTATATGGAGACCTACAACGCCAGCGAGGGATTTTTCGGCATCCAGAACGACCCCACCGACCACTCCATGCTACTGATGCTCGACTACGGCGTGTTCTACGAGTTCATGCCCATGGACGAGTTTGGCACCGACAACCCCACCGTGGTACCCCTGAGCGGTGTCGAGGTGGGCCGCAACTACGCCATGCTCATCTCCACGTCGTGTGGACTGTGGCGCTATCTCATCGGCGATACCGTACAGTTTACCTCCGTACGCCCCTACAAGTTTGTCATTACCGGCCGCACCAAATACTTCATCAACGCCTTTGGCGAAGAGCTCATTATGGACAACGCCGAGAAGGGCCTGGCCTACGCTTGCGAACAGACGGGTGCCCAAGTAAGCGAGTACACGGCTGCCCCTGTCTATATGGACGCCCGGGCTAAGTGCCGCCACCAGTGGCTTATCGAGTTCAGTCGCCAACCCGACGACCTGGAGCGCTTCGCCCATCTCCTCGACCAGCGACTGCAGCAGCTCAACAGCGACTACGAGGCCAAGCGTTTCCATGACATCACCCTGCAACACCTTGAGGTGATAGAGGCCCGCCAGGGCCTGTTCAACGACTGGCTCAAGGCCAAGGGCAAGTTGGGCGGCCAGCACAAGGTGCCCCGACTGAGCAACAGCCGTAAGAATATAGACGAACTGCTGGACATGAACCGCCAGTAACCGTCTGAGTGCTAAGGTAACAGGATATACAGCTATGAACAACCCTACTCATCATCGTCCCAGCAGGCACGCGGTGGTCGCCCTGTGCGGCCTGGCCGTCCTCGCGCTCTTGGCGGCCTGCGCCCGTATGGGCCAGCCCGACGGCGGATGGTACGACGAGACTCCGCCACGCATCGTGTCTACCTCGCCGGCCGACAAGTCGGTCAATGTACATGCCAAGAAGGTGTACATCAACTTTGACGAGTACATCAAGATAGACAATGCCACCGAGAACGTCATCGTGTCGCCTCCGCAGATAGAGGCACCCGAGATTAAGAGCCAGGGCAAACGCATCGTGGTGGCCCTGAAGGACTCCCTGAAGCCCAACATCACCTATACGATAGACTTCTCGGACGCCATAACCGACAACAATGAGGGCAATCCGCTGGGAAACTACACCTACAGTTTCTCTACCGGCTCGGCCATCGACACGATGGAGATTGCCGGTCATGTGCTCGATGCCCAAAACCTGGAACCCATCAAGGGCATCTTAGTGGGCCTGTATGCCAATCTGGAGGACAGCGCCTTCCGCACACAGCCCATGCTGCGCGTGGCCAGGACAGACGATACAGGGCGGTTTGTCATCAAGGGAGTGGCCGCAGGTAAGTACCGCATCTACGCGCTACAGGATGCCGACGGCAACTTCATCTATAACCAGAAGAGTGAGAAGATGGCGTTCAGCCACGACATCATCGTGCCCACATTCAAGGACGATATACGGCAGGACACCGTGTGGCGCGACTCGCTGCACATCGACTCCATCATCCCGGTCAAGTACACCCACTTCCTGCCCGACGATATAGTGCTCAGGGCCTTTACCACCACCCTTACCGACCGCTACCTGGTCAAGACCGACCGCTCCGCGGCCAACCACTTTACCCTCTACTTCAGCTACGGCAACCCCCAGCTGCCTGTCATCAAGGGCCTCAACTTCGATGAGCACCAGGCGCTTCTGGTTGAGCCTAACGCCAAGCGCGACACCATCAACTACTGGCTGCGCGACACCGCCCTGGTCAACCAGGACACCCTGCGCCTACAGGTTCAGTATCTGCAGACCGACACCATAGGCACCCTGCAACTACAGACCGATACCCTGGAACTGCTGTCCAAGCAACCCTATGCCAAACGCATGAAGGATAAGCAGAAAAAGATAGATGATTGGAAGAAAGCCCAGGACAAGGCCAAGCGCAAGGGCAAACCCTACGAGGAGCAGATGCCTGCCGAGACACTCCCGGTGAACTTAGGCTCGCTCTCGCAGATAGACCCCGACCAGAATATACGGCTGCAGTTTGACACGCCACTACAACGCGTAGACACGGCGCTCATACACCTCTACTCCAAGATAGACACCACGTGGTACCAGTCACGGTTCCGACTGCACGAGGTACCTGACCAGCCACGCACGTACGAGATAGTAGGCGAGTGGCGGCCCGAGATAGAATACAGCTTAGAGATGGACAGCCTGGCGTTCTGCGATATATACGGTATGCCGTCGGGCGCTGTCAAGGTGGGCTTCAAGGTACACTCGCTCGACGACTACAGCTCGCTCTTTATGACCCTTACAGGCATGGAGGGCCACCCTGTGATATGCCAGCTGCTCAACTCGCAGGACGAAGTGGTGCGCCAGGTACGCACGTCGACCGGCTCGGCCGAGTTCTTCTATGTGATGCCCGATAAGTACTACATGCGGCTGATAGTAGACGACAACGACAACGGCGAGTGGGACACCGGCGACTACGATGCCAACCGCCAGCCCGAGATGGTGTACTACTATCCAGGCCAGATAGAGTGCCGCGCCAAGTGGGACGTCACCAAAACCTGGAACCCCACCCAGCAGCGCCTGGACAACCAGAAGCCCGCCCAGCTCGTCAAGCAGCGCAGTGAGCGCCGCCGCAACCTCAAGGGACGCAACGCCCAGCGCGCCAAGAACATGGGCATAGCCTATCCCGATAACATCAACCCCTAAAACAGGATAATACAATGAAACAGATAAAGTCATTACTGCTCCTGGCAGCCCTGCTCACCGCAGCGGCAGCCCAGGCTCAGTGTACTTTTCACAACAGCGCCTTCAAGTCGGGCGAGTTTCTTACCTACAACCTCTACTACAACTGGCAGTTTGTATGGGTCAAGGCCGGCAACGCCTCTATGTACACCGTGCAGAGCAACTATCACGGCCGGCCGGCTTACCGTGCCAGCCTCACCACCCGCGGTAACAACCGCGTAGACCAGATGTTCGTGCTGCGCGACACCCTGCTCTGCTACTCCTCGCTCAATATGGAGCCGCTCTACTTCCGCAAGGGTGCCCGCGAAGGCAAGCGCTACGGCGTAGACGAGGTGTTCTACACCTACAACAACGGCAAGGTACACCTGCGCCAGCACCAGATAACCAGCAGCGGCGAACACCTGTGGGCCAATAACAACGTGAGCTACTGTGTGTACGACATGCTCAACATTTTCCTACGTGCCCGCTCCTTTAACCCTACTGGCTGGAAGAACGGCCACGAGATAGACTTCCCCATCGCTGACGGCAAGCACATTAACCCGGCCCGGCTGCGCTACGCTGGCAAGGTCAACATCAAGGCCGACAACGGCGTCAAGTACCGTTGCCTCAAGCTGTCGTACCTGGAGAAAGAGGACAATAAATATAAGCGCATCGTGGACTTCTATGTCTCTGACGACGACAACCATGTGCCCGTGCGGCTCGACATGTTCCTGCGTTTCGGCGCAGCCAAGGCCTTCCTGGTCAACATGAGGGGCCTGCGTAACCCTGTAGGCTGTATTGTAAAGTAACGCCATGGCAAAGGACGACAAGGGGCTTACCCCGATGATGAAGCAGTTTTTCTCGCTCAAGGCCAAGCACCCCGAGGCCCTGATGCTGTTTCGCTGTGGCGACTTCTACGAGACTTACTGCGACGACGCCATTACCGCCTCGCGCATACTGGGCATCACCCTCACACGGCGCAACAACAATGCCGGTGCGTCGAGTATTGAGATGGCCGGATTTCCCCATCACGCACTCGACACCTACCTGCCCAAACTCATCCGCGCCGGCAAGCGCGTAGCCATCTGCGACCAGTTAGAGGACCCCAAGAAGAAACGGGAGATGCTAAAGGGCAAGAAGGGACTCTCGGAGATGGACAAGATGGTGAAGCGGGGCATCACCGAACTGGTTACGCCCGGTGTGGCCATGTCTGACAATGTGCTCAACTACAAGGAGAACAACTTCCTGGCCGCTGTCCACTTCGGCAAGTCGGCCTGTGGTGTCAGTTTCCTCGACATCTCTACCGGTGAGTTTCTTACTGGCGAGGGCAACTACGATTATGTGGAGAAGCTCTTGGGTAACTTTTCTCCCAAGGAAGTGCTCTATGACCGCGAGTGCAAGGCCGACTTCGAGCGCCACTTTGGCAACCGCTACTGCGTGTTCGAGCTCGACGACTGGGTGTTTACCGAGCAGACAGCCCGCCAGAAACTGCTGTCGCACTTCGGCACCAAGTCACTCAAGGGCTTTGGCGTAGACCATCTGCACAACGGCGTGATAGCCGCGGGTGCCATCATGCAGTACCTGGAGCTTACACAGCATACCCACATAGGCCACATCACCTCACTGGCCCGGCTGGAGGAAGAAAAGTTTGTCAGACTCGACAGCTTTACCATCCGCTCGCTCGAGCTGGTACAGCCCATGCAGGACGACGGCTCCTCGCTGCTGGACGTTATAGACCGCACCGTGACCCCCATGGGCAGCCGCATGCTGCGCCGGTGGACGGTGTTCCCCCTGCGCCACATAGAGCCTATCAGCCAGCGGCTCAACATGGTGACGTGCTTCATGCAGAACCCCAATTTTATGGAGCTGGTCAACGACCAGTTTCACCGCATAGGCGATCTGGAACGCATTGTGTCCAAGGTGGCCGTGGGACGTGTCTCCCCACGCGAGGTGGTACAGCTCAAAAATGCCCTGCAGGCCATAGCGCCTGTCAAGGAGGCTTGTCTCCATGCCGATAACGCCACCCTACAGCGCATAGGCGAACAGTTCAACCTGTGTGAGAGCCTGCGCGAGCGTATAGAGCACGAGATACAGCCCGACCCACCCCAGCTGGTGGCCAAAGGCGGTGTTATAGCGGCTGGCTACAGCTCCAAGCTCGACGACCTACGCAATATCTCGCACAATGGTAAGGAGTATCTCATGGAGATACAGCAGCGCGAGATAGAGCAGACGGGCATCAGCTCGCTCAAGATAGGCTATAACAATGTATTCGGCTACTATCTCGAAGTGCGAAACACCTTTAAGGACCGCGTGCCCGCCGACTGGGTACGCAAGCAGACTCTGGCTCAGGCCGAGCGCTACATTACGCAGGAGCTAAAAGCCTATGAAGAGAAAATACTGGGCGCTGACGAGAAAATCATAGAACTGGAGACACAGCTGTTTGCCGAGCTGGTAGCCGCGATGCAGGAGTTTATCCCCCAGATACAGATTAACGCCAACTTAGTGGCTCAGCTCGACTGCCTGATGGGCTTTGCCAAGGTGGCTGCCGACTATGGCTACGTGCGGCCCGTGGTAGACGACAGCCTGGTACTCGACATACACCAGGGGCGACACCCCGTGATAGAGCAGCAGCTCCCCGTAGGCGAGCGGTTTGTACCCAACGATATATACCTGGACGACGACAAGCAGCAGATAATCATCATTACCGGCCCCAACATGGCGGGTAAGAGCGCGCTGCTGCGCCAGACGGCCCTCATCGTGCTGATGGCCCAGATGGGGTGCTACGTGCCTGCGCAGAGTGCCCGGGTGGGACTGGTAGACAAGATTTTCACCCGGGTGGGTGCCTCGGACAATATATCGCTCGGCGAGTCGACCTTCATGGTCGAGATGACCGAAGCCGCCAATATCCTCAACAACGTAACAGAGCGCTCGCTGGTGCTCTTCGACGAGCTGGGGCGCGGCACGTCTACCTACGACGGCATCAGCATAGCCTGGGCCATCGTAGAGTATCTGTATAACAACGCCAAGGGTAACCCCCGCACGCTCTTTGCCACCCACTACCATGAGCTTAATGAGATGGAGCGCCACATGCCCCGCATTAAGAACTTCAACGTAAGCGTCAAGGAGGTGGGCGACAAGGTTATCTTCCTGCGAAAACTCGTGCCGGGTGGCAGTGAACACTCCTTTGGTATCCACGTGGCCGAGATAGCCGGCATGCCCAAGAGTATTGTACGGCGAGCCAAGACTATCCTCAAGCAGCTCGAGGCCGACGGGGCCAGCGTGGGCAACGGTGACAAGGCCAACGTGAAGCAGATAGGTGCCGAGCGCGAGGGTATGCAGCTCAGCTTCTTCCAGCTCGACGACCCTGTCCTCTCGCAAATCCGCGACGAGATATTAGGCCTTGACATCAACAACCTCACCCCTGTCGAGGCCCTCAATAAGCTCAATGACATCAAGAAGATACTCAAGGGGAAGTAACTGCCCGCCCCCTACATACGCCAAAATCCCATACCTTACTTCCAAGGTATGGGATTTTGGCGTATAGTACGCTGCCCGTCATCGCTGTATATGCGAGGCAGCCAGCCGCAGTCCTGTCAGATTATTGGCCTGGGCACAATAGCCACGGCCATTATACCATCTAAGATGACGAAAGTTTCCGCCACGCACTACATGCTTATGGTCGGGCTTATTGCTGACGCAGGGCGATGGATTAGGGCCCTGTGGATTAACTTGAGCCTTCTTGCTGTGCGATGTGCGCCATATATCACTGCATATCTCATCCACATTGCCCGTCATGTCGTACAGGCCCAGTACATTGGGAACGAGCTGACCCACAGCCTGTGGATGGCGCAGGTTGTCGCCCCACCAGGCAACCACTTTGGCAGAGCCGTCAACCTGTTCGTGTCCGCTATAGCGCTCTACCGGCTCGGCTCGGCCACCTATGCACGCATACTCCCACTCAGCCTCGGTGGGCAGACGGAACTGCTGGCCGCTAAGGGCATTGAGCTTGCTGATAAACAGCTTGATGTCGCTACAGCCTACATTAGTTACAGGCTGGCTGGCATCGTCTTGGTTCTCCGAAGGGTTCACGCCCATTACGGCTTGCCACAATGCCTGGGTTACTTCGTACTTACACAGATAGTAACTGTCTAACGTTACCTGGTGGGGAGCCATCTCCTCTGGTGGTATATAGTACTGGCGCAGTTCGGGAAAGACAAAACCCATAGTAAAGGTACCTGCGGGCACCTGTATCATGTCGTTGACCAACTTAGCTATCAACTCGCTGCGGGACGATGGCTGTGGGGCAGTGTCCAGATGGATACTGACAGGCTTAGGCAACTGACTTAGAGCCAGGCGGATGCCCGTTCCGGTAGGACGGCGGGTATCGTCCTTGATATAGAAGCCTGTGCGCTCGCCACTGCCCAAGTCTGTATTGTTGTAGGCACAGCCACGGGCCACACGGTAGCTCTTCTGCCTTTTAGCATCCAGATACTCTGCACCACCCTGATTTGCACAGAGCTCGCTCACGTTGCCCGTCATGTCATAGAGACCCAGGGCATTGGGCTTGAGCATACCTACCGAGTGCGCACGGTGGCCGCTGTTCCAGTCGGTCCACCCTACCTCCTTGACGTCATCGCTGCCACTGTACTTATAACGGCGCGGCGATTTGCCCTCATCGTAAGCCCACTGCCACTCCTCCTCGGTAGGCAAGCGGAACTTGAGTCCTGTTATCTGGTTAAGGCGATAGATAAACTGCTGAGCCTCGTCCCAGTAGAAACCCTCTACGGGCCTGTTGCCCCCAGCGTGCTGCGAGGGATTGGAGCCCATCACAGCCTGCCACAACTGCTGTGTTACCTCATACCGACACAGATAGTAGCCGGCCACCGTGGCGCTGTACGATGCCGGGCAATGGCTGCCACGACCAGGGTAGAAGTTGCGGTCGTGCATGGTGAATGTTCCGCCGGGAATATACACCATGTCGGCTATCAGTTTCTCTACTACCTGCGTAGGCGTCATCTCCACTACGGGCGGGTCTTCCACCTGGGTTACCTGACTCTTTATAGCTACCGGTGCCTGAGGTTCGGGCTTAGGCTCCGCCGTCTGCTCTACCCTCTTCTGGGCCCGCGGGGCCGACTTAACCTTAGCCTTGGCGGGCCGCTCGGTCTTAGCCTTTGGCGGCTTCACCGGAGTCTGATGACGGATGATGCCCTGCGCATCCATACTGATGGCCCACGCCAGCGCCAGCACGGTAAGAATACATTGTTTCATACGGTTTTTAGTTTATAGTTAACAAAGATACCATTTTTTTGATTACCACCAGCCTGTTTTTTCGATTTTTTTGATACAGAGGGGTAACCAATACCGCTTCATAGACCATGAACACAGCGGCTTGCTGCCTGTGGCAGTGGCCCTGAGAGCGTCAACCCAAAAAATAAAAACGCTGTAAGGGTTGTTATCTGCCCTTACAGCGTCTATAGTAAGTAACTGGCGGCAGCTTGTCACCACCCCAGCGCTTTTACCTTTTTACTCTTTTACTTTTTTGCTCTTCTCCAGCCCCCTGCGCATACACACTACGCCGATAATGATAAAGGGTATGGAGAGCAGCTGGCCCATATTGAGCACCATGTGCTGCTCGAAAGCCTCCTGCACGTCCTTGGTGTACTCTATGAAGAAGCGGAAGGTGAAGATGAGCGTCAGACAGAGGCCGAAAAAGAAGCCCGTGCCGGCCCACTGCTTGTGGCGACGATAGATATATAGGCCCACGAAGAAGAAGACAAAGTAAGCTATGGCCTCGTAGAGCTGCCCGGGATGGCGGGGCATCTGGTCTACACGCTCGAAGATAAAGGCCCATGGCACCTCGGTAATCTTGCCGACTATCTCAGAGTTCATCAGGTTGCCCAGACGTATGAAGCACGCCGTAATGGGGGTGGCTATGGCTATATCGTCGAGCACCTGCCATAGATTCATATGCGTACGGCGGTAATAGAGACACAGGGCCATCATCAGGCCTAATGTGCCCCCGTGCGAGGCCAGTCCCTCGTAGCCGGTAAAGGCCACGGCACCCCCCGTAACGCTGTACAGCCAGCCCCCGTTGGCCATGGGGTCGCCATAGACAAACCGCACGGGCAGGAACATCTCTACGAAGTGCTGCCAGGAGGTCAGAAAATAGCCCGGCTCGTAGAACAGGCAATGGCCAAGCCTTGCCCCGGCCAGGATGCCTACGAAACAGTACAGGAAGAGGGGCTCGAAGTACTCAGACTTGACCCGCTGGTCGCTATAGAGCCACTTGACGATAAAGTAGGCCAGCGCCAGGCCAGTAAGCCAGCACAGCCCATACCAGCGCACGTCGAACGGGCCCATGTGCAGGGCCGTAGTCGACGGGTTCCATACTATGAAGTTGAGTAAGTAGGTCATGGCACACAGCGTGTTATACGTTAAAGCGGAAGTGCATGATGTCGCCATCCTGTACTACATACTCCTTGCCCTCGATGCCCAACTTGCCAGCCTCGCGGACGGCTGCCTCGGAGCCATACTTGATGTAGTCGTCGTACTTGATGACCTCGGCCCGTATGAAGCCCTTCTCGAAGTCGGTATGTATCACTCCGGCACACTGCGGAGCTTTCCACCCCTTGTGGTATGTCCATGCCTTGACCTCCATCTCACCAGCAGTGATAAACGTTTCGAGGTTAAGCAGACTGTAGGCCTTCTTGATAAGACGGTTAACACCGCTCTCGTCGAGCCCTAACTCATCGAGGAACATCTTCTTATCATCATACGTCTCGAGCGAAGCGATGTCCTCCTCCGTCTTGGCTGCTATCACCATGGCCTCGGCCCCCTCGGAAGCAGCTATCTGCTCTATCTGCTGCGAGTACTTGTTGCCGCTCTTGGCGCTGCCCTCGTCTACGTTGCACACATAGAGTACCGGCTTGGTGGTAAGCAGGAACAGGTCGTGAGCCGCCTGCTGCTCCTCCTTGGTATCAAATGTCACTGAGCGCGCATTGCGGCCCTGCTCCAGCGCCGCCTTGTACGCCTCGAGCACACCCACCAGCACCTTAGCGTCCTTGTTATTCCCTATGGCCGCAATCTTCTGGTTCTTGGCCAGCTGAGCCTCTATGGTGTCCAGGTCTTTAAGCTGCAGCTCAGTATCTATTATCTCCTTATCCTCTACGGGGTTCACGGGAGCACCACCCTCGCGCACCACGTTGGCATCGTCAAAACAGCGTATTACGTGGATGATGGCATCGCACTCACGGATATTGCCTAAGAACTTGTTGCCCAGTCCCTCACCCTTGGAGGCACCCTTTACCAGACCCGCTATATCCACTATCTCGCAGGTAGCCGGCACGATGCGTCCCGGGTGAACTATCTCGGCCAGGCGAGTAAGACGCTCGTCGGGAACGGTAATGACGCCTAAGTTGGGCTCAATGGTACAAAAGGGGAAGTTGGCTGCCTGTGCCTTAGCGCTCGACAGGCAGTTGAAAAGTGTAGACTTCCCGACATTTGGGAGGCCCACAATACCACATTTTAATGACATATCTTATAAACGTTTATATTCTTTTGCAAAGGTAGTGCAAGCCGAGGGAAATACAAAATAAATCATATTTATTTTTATTGCAGAGGCGATGCCTACCTTCACGGCGACAGCCGTAAAGGTGCAAGCCGAAGACAATGCAAAGGAAAAGACAAAGTTTTTTCCAATTTGCATTGTTGAGGCGAAGCCTACCTTATCAAAAGGTAGTGCAAGCCGAGGGAAATACACGATTTAGTTGATAACTAAATCTTCAGAATCATATTTATTTTTACTGCCATGACGATACCTATCCCAATAACCACGGAATGGCTCCCGTAGGCAGCCCGCTACTTGCGATGCCATCTCCACCCAGGGCAAAATGACCATGTATTCCACCAAGACGGCCGCGTAAAATGAAAAGACTGACCTTTACGTTTCTAAAGACGGCTCCCAGTTCGCTAAAGATGGTTCCGAGAAACGTAAAGGTCGGTCGTCACGGATGGGGTAACAATTTGCATTGTCCAGGAGTGGCTCCCCACTCCCAGCGTTTTTTACCCTTTTACTTTTTTACCTTTTCATTTTTCAACCAGAGAGTGCCCATCGGCTGGTATATACCGGTTAACAAACCGGGAAACACGGGCGGTGTACTCGGCGGGATGGTCGCGAAAACTCATGGCATGGATACTGCCCGGGCTAACCCACACTTCCTTAGGCTGGAGCTTAGCGGCATAGAGCTGGTGGAGCATGGCAAAGGGCACGTAGGTGTCACGGTCGCCATGGATGAAGAGCATAGGCCGATGGCAACGGGCTACCTGGCGCAGGGGCGAAGCCTCGCCAAACGACCAACCGTACTTGGCCCGGCACAGGGCACTGCTGGTATAGAGCAGGGGGAAAGGAGGCAGATGGAAGGTCTCACGAAGCTCGTAGCCAAACTCGTCCCACACGCTGGTGTAGCCGCAGTCCTCTACGAAGCAACGCACGTAGGCCGGCAGCTGCTCGCCCGACACGTTCATGGTCGTGGCAGCACCCATGGACACCCCATGGACCACCATACGGGTATCGCGGCCCTGGCCGAAGCGGCGGTTGGCCACCTCCATCCAGCGCATCACGTCAAGGCGGTCGTTCCAGCCCATCTGCACACCCTGGCCCTGACTGCGGCCATGTGCATGCAGGTCGGGCAGCAGCAGGTGGTAACCCAGCCGACTGTAGATAGAGGCGATGTGCATCATGCCCATACCGTTGTCCTTGTACCCGTGAACCAGCACGGCCACCCGGTCGGTGGGGCGACAGGCCACAATGTAGGTGGCATGGTGGCGCTCGCCCGAGGGCATGGTGATAAACGTGTCGCGCAGGGCGTGGCAGCGCCTGAGGCTGTCGGCCCACGGGCGCAACTGCGGACTCTGACTCAGAATGTTGTCAAGCCGCCAGGACAAGTTGTGTCCATGACGCATGGGAGGACAGAGCGAGTAACTGAGCATGTAGTTGCTGGCCACACCTAAGCCAATGACGATGACCAGGCAAGCCACACCGATGCCGATGAGCCACCGGCGACGGCAGGAGTGGTGTTTAGGGTTGTTATCCATAGTCTTATCTTGTTTCTTACGGCACAAATTTACGACTTTTTGCGCTTACCACACCCATGATGGTTACTTTATTTTACCCATCGGCCTATAAATAAAAATGCCGCACGGGTCTGGGACACCTTGCCCAGCCTGTGCGGCGATATAGGGGAGAGATTTAGAGATATATCAGAGACGCAAGCCCAGTCCTATAGATACCGGATAGCACTTAGGAGCCAGTGCAGACTTGAGCAGCGGGGTGAGCGAGGTGCGGGCGTAGAGCATTACCATGCCGTAACCGGCACGCAGGTCGAGCCCCAAGCCCACGGGGTTCATGTTGATGTCGGTAGCCTGAGTCTGCTTGTCCTTGCCCACCACGTAGCGAGAGCGCTCGTGCCAGCGCAGTTCGAGCGACGGGCCAAAGGCCACAAAGGCGTTGAGCCCAAAGCGCTTCTGCCACTCTATCATCAAGGGTATGCGCACAAAGTCGTACATCATGTAGCTCTTCTTGACATGCTCCTCGTCAGGGCGAGCCTCAAAGAGCGTCTGCCCATTATTGGTAGAGAGCACGGTGTTACCCTTGAAGTGGTTAAACACCTGTCCTACGGCTATCGACGAGGTCAAGGCCAGCGAGCCCTGCAACCGGAAGCCCACGCTGGTAAGCGTTACGCCCCACTCCCATGACTTGGCGTCGCGGGTGGGCAGATTGTCGCTGCCACCGAGGCTCAGGGCACTGCCGCCCAGCACGTTGTAGCCGAAGAAGAGGGTAGGATAATTATTGGCCAGGGGCCGGCGCTTCTTGCTGAGGGCCGAGGGGATGAAGGGCGAGGTGACGTACACCTTCTCGACCTCCTGGCCGTCTACGAAGTTGGTCTCCGATACCTTGTCCAGCTCGGTACCGTCCTGGTTGTATATCTTCACGCTGGGCTGAGCGTCTATGCCGCTGATAACTACGCGGCGCTGGCCCACCACGATGGTGGTGTCTTTCTGCTGTGCCCCTGCGCAGAGGGGCAAGATGGCGGCCGCGAGGGCCACGATGTTTCTAAGATTTGTCATACTTGTATCTTGTCTATTATTAATTATCCATGTAGTTTCAGCGGCGGGTGTAGCACAGGCGCATAATGTCATCGGGACTGAGCGCACCCTCTATGTAGATGACCGTGCCCCGGCCCCCCGAACCGTTGCTGAAGAGTATGTAGCGGTTGATGCCCCCGGCCAGGGGCGCCATCATGTAGTAGCCGCCCGTAACATGACCGTCCTCGACCACCTCGCGCACCTTGCGGGCCCGCTTGCGGTCGGCCTCTAAGTATGGAG
This sequence comes from uncultured Prevotella sp., assembly GCA_934204655.1. GTDB lineage: Bacteria > Bacteroidota > Bacteroidia > Bacteroidales > Bacteroidaceae > Prevotella. The sequence continues at coordinate 24,310 of CAKPZJ010000023.1, forward strand.
CCACCTGGGCACCATGGTGCTTGTAGACCAGACTCTTATAGACGGCCAGGCGATAGCCCTTGAGGGTGGTGTTGCGCATGGTGACCATCTTGCAGCCACGCTCGTGACCCAGTCGGTCAAAAACCTGGTCTACGCTCAGCCCGCTCTGCGCCATCACGCAGGGGCAAGCCGCCACCGTCAGCAGGGCGATGAGCGCCATACGGCGCAGGGTGTGTAGGATATTATCGTATTTCATCTCCATATATTTATTGCATCTTATAGTTCTCGTATCTGTCAGTCATTCAGGTTGCCCAAGGCACTGAAAGCCTGGTCGTCGCCCTCCAGCTCGATGTTCTGCAGGGCACTGAGCGCCTCGGCCTTGACCTCGTGCTGGTTGGTACACATCCGGCCGTCTATCACGGCATACGATGTGTGGTCGGCAGGATGCCACAACAGGGCGCCCACCACCACTACGGCAGCCACCGAGGCCGCGGCTATCCACAGGCGACGGGCGCGGCTCACTATGTGCATCGCCGGTCGGTGCGGAACTGTGGGGGCTGACGCAGGAGCCGTAGCTACGGGGGCCACAGGAACCTTGGCGTGTGCCAGGCGCTCGGCCCCGACATAGGCAAAGAGTGCCCTGTACACCGTCCACTCGGCGGGAATGTCATCGTGGGTGGCGAAGAAGGTGCGCAGCCGCGCCTCGTCGTCATTGGTCGTGGCGCCGGCCATATAGCTGTCTAACAGCTGCTGTATATCATCGTATCGGTTCATGGTCTGTTGTCTCCTTGTTGCATTATACTGATGTACTCCTGTCTTATCTTCATTCGGGCCCGCGAGAGGTTCTTCCGCAGCGCGTCGGGCGAGCACCCGGTGATGCTTATTATCTCCTCGGCGGTGTAGCCCTCTATCTCCTTCATCCTGAACAGGCGCTGCTGCAGGGGCGGCAGGTGGTCTACGATGATGCGGATGAGCTGGGCCTCGTCGCGCTGCTCGGCCCGGCGGTCGTCTATGGCGCGGTCGTCGGCCGGAGTGAGGGCGCGGCTGTGCTGGCTGTGACGCTGGGTGTCGTAGAAGCGGTTGCGCACCATGGTGACGGCCAGGGCCCGCAGGTTGTCGCCGCTATTGAGCCGGGGGTGCATGTCCCACAGCCGCAGCATGGTCTCCTGGACCAGGTCATCGGCATCGGGGCTGCCCGAGGTGAGCTTCAGCGCGTAGCGCAGCAGGTCGTCGCGCAGGGGTAGGACGATATGATAGAAGTCTTCTGTTGTCATGTCTTACATATAGATAACGTATAAAATGGCAAAATGGGACATCGGCGGGGCCATTTTTTTCATTTTTCTACCATCAGCCCACTGGGCCACTCGCAAGGTTGACGAAAAAACCATAAAAATTGGTACACATACATTTTTTTATTAAGGTAAAGCCAGTAGTTGTAAATTATAATCACTAACTTTGTGACAAATAACATCACTAAAGTAACAATCATGAAAAAACTATTTATCTTCTTACTACTCATGGTGGCTATACCGAGCATGGCTCAGACGGCGACCGAGTACGACGTGAAGCTGAAAAACAAGCTGCACATGAATATCCAGGTATGTACCGACGGCATATTCCGTGTGCGTATCTCGCCTCGCGCCAAGTATGCCGAGAACCTCATGCTGCGCTACAATGTGCAGAAGAAGGACTGGAGTAAAGTAGCCTGCCAGACCACGGACAAGGACGGGGTGATGACTATCGCCACGGCTAAGTATCTGCTGAGCGTAAACAAGAAAGATGGTTCCATCAGTGTGGCCGACAAGGCTGGCCGAACCATCGTGGACCGCATCAGCTACCTCAAGGGCTCTGACCCGCTGCTCGCCTCGCTGGGCAAGGAAATCAATGCCAAGTATGCCGACATGAAGGTAGAGAAAAACAGCGGTATCATAGGCGACGTGAAGACTACGGCCGCTGCCAAGGACACCGCCGAGACGGGCGAGTATGCCAAGTGCAGTATCATCAACTTCAGTCTGAAGCCGGGCGAGCGTTTCTACGGTGGTGGCAGCACCAGCCGCGAGCACATACAGCACCGTGGCGAGATACTGCGCATGTGGACTACCTACCAGCACACCGAGATACCGCAGCCCATGTTGGTAAGCAGCAACGGGTGGGGTGTGTTCAACAACACCACGCTGAAGCATTTCTTCGACATAGGCCGTCATCAGAAGGACATCATGTCGGTCTACAATACTTCGGACGAGGCCGACTTCTACCTGATGATGGGCACCAGCATGCCCGATGTTATCAACGCTTACACACTCATCACGGGCCGTCCCTACCTGCAGCCCAAGTGGGCTTACGGGCTGTGCTTTGGCCCCAATATGCTCGAGAACCAGTTTGACATCCTGCGCGACGCCGTGGAGTTTCGCCGCATGGGCGTGCCCTGCGACCTGTTCTGGCTGGAGCCGCAGTGGATGGAGAAGCGCTACGACTTCTCGACTAAAAAGAAATGGAACTACAAGCTCTTCTCGGCCGAGGCTTACTGGGACTCTTGTAAGTATCCCAAGAAAGAGAACCACCGCCTGCTGGTGGGCCGGCTCAAGAATATGGGCTTCAAGTTGGGTCTGTGGCTCTGCGAAGAGTACGACCTGAGTATTGCTGAGGAAGACGCGCTGGCCAAAGCTGCCGGCCGCCCTGAGAGTGGCTTAGAGCACTGGATGGATCACCTCAAGAACTTTGTCGACAACGGTGTCCGTGGCTTCAAGATGGACCCCGCCCGTACCATTGACGAGCACCCCACCCGCAAGTACTACAATGGCTACTCTGACCGCTATATGCACAACCTGAACCAGATACTGCTGCCTAAGCAGATGGAGGTGATGATGCGCGAGCATACCGACAAGCGCAACTGGCACCACTATACCGCCGGATGGGCCGGTACCCAGCACTGGGGCGCATCGACCAGCGGCGACAACGGTGGTGGCAAGACGGCTCTCTTCGACCAGATAAACTTAGGTATGAGTGGTTTCCTCAACACCTCGTGCGACGTTATGTCGGTGCCCAAGGAGCAGGAGATGCAGAGCTTGCACTTCGGACTGTTCCTGCCATGGGTACAGATTAACAGCTGGTACTCGCTGCTGCAGCCCTTCTACTTCTCGACCAAGGACAAGGAAATCTACAAGTACTATGTGCAGCTGCGCTACCGCCTCTTACCTTATATATATAGTGCCGCCATTGAGGGTGCTGAGACAGGTATGCCCATTGTGCGGTCTATGCCCCTCGAATTTCCGGCTGACCGCAACGTAGACGATGCCTGCTACCAGTATATGTTTGGCAAGAACTTCCTCGTGGGTATTTTCAGTAATGAGGTGTATCTGCCCCAGGGCGAGTGGACCGACTTCTGGAACGGCGAGCGCATCCAGGGTGGTCGCACCGTGAAGCGTGCCATACCCGAGGGTCGCGCCGGACTGCTCTTCGTGCGCCAGGGATCTATCATCCCCATGCAGCGCGACATGAACTTCGTAGGCGAGTACCCCATTGATACGCTCACCATCAAGGTATTTCCCAAGGGCAAGTCTTCGTACACCATGCTCGAGGACGACGGCGAGTCGTACGACTATGAAAAAGGAGCCGTGGCCCGCACCACCTTCGACTGCGCACAGGTCGGCAACCGCATCGACTTCACCGTGCAGCCTGTTAAGGGCCAGTATAAGGGCATGTACACCCACCGCACCTACAACCTCGAGGTTTATAGCCATCGTAAGCCGTCGCGCGTACTGGTTAACGGTGTGGCCTCTCAGGCTTTCACCTACGGCAAAGACGGCATCGTCAAGGTTACACTGCCACAGAAGAGCGTAGCCACCAAGGCCACCGTAACAATACTGTAAAAGCAGATAGATATATCTCTATTAATTAAAACGAAACTATCCGCAATACCTCCGGGCATTGCGGATAGTTTCGTTTTAATATACCCGGAAATGCCGCGTATATTACTAATTATTGAGTCTGGTAAGACTTTTGGAGAAAAGAAAGCCCGAAGCCCTATTTTACAAGGCTTCGGGCAAGTTTTTTATGTCCATTGAAGTTTTACCGGACAGCAATAACATGAAATATCTTATAACGGAAACAGATAGAAGTCGCGTTGGTTGTCGAAGTCCACCATCAATTAGTCAAGTATAATGTGCGGATCGATAGCCTTTACTTCTTAAATTTTCTTCTACTTGATGTGTAAAGCTATTTTGTTAATTCTATCGGTATAACGAAACGCACAGAGAAGTTTCTTCCCATATTATACACTCCCTGTCGCCCTGTCATCGGATTGAGTCCGAGATTCTTCAAGCGACTCAGATGATTCTGATACGCACGGTCGAAGAGGTTCTCGCCCGAAAAATATAGCGAGAACAAACGCTTGCCATGATGACAAACATCTGTTCCTGCATAAAGATGGAATAAGGTATAGGAAGGCGTGGCTGTCTCGGTTTGGTTAACGGCATAGAAATGGCTTTGGCGCAGATTGCACTCCATCGCCAACTTGACAAACAGATTGTCGAACGTGCTACCTCCGCAAATAAACTCGTATTTCACATCAGTATTCCAACGAGGTGCTGGCGTGAAAGGAAGATATTTAGCCTCACTTGGTCGATGCGACTGGACAGAGTTGACATATGCAAAACTATTGCCGATATGAAGGTGTGATATCGGATGAATATCCACACTCAGCTCACCGCCCATGATGCGAGCATTGCCCGACGTATATTGATACACAGGCACATTATCAAAGAACACAGGCTTGCCATTATCCCCTGCCATACGCTCGCTGAAAATATAATTTCCGATGCGATTGGCAAAGAGTGCCACTTGTGCATAGACGAAGGAAGAAGAATAATCAATACCCAAGTCCAGCTGCCAACTATTCTCAGGCTTCAAGAATTCATTGCCCTTTTGATATAATTGCGCCCCCTCATGCACACCATTCGACCCAAGTTCGCTGATGTTTGGCGCACGGAATCCACGAGAAAGGTTCAGTTTTGCACTCAATCCCTTGGCTATCTCGTATGTCATGCCAAGACTACCCGATAATCCTTGGAAACTACGGCAGAAAGCATCAAAACGCTGTTCCTTATCCTCAATCAAAGCATCACTATGCAAACGTCTCAAATCATAGCGAATACCCCCACTGAAATTCATTTTCCCAACTTGTTTGCTCGCCATGGCAAACAATCCATAGTCGAAAAGATGATAGTTAGGTATTAAGAACTCTACACCTCGGTTCTCCGATTTCTGATACATGCCATTCATGCCCACGGAGAATTGCCATCCCATCATCTGCGCCCAATCGTAATGCACATCGTAGGTCATTGTATGTAAGGCAAAATCGAGTCCACATTCGTTCTGCGATTCCTCAAACTCCTGTCGATGGTTAAGTTGATAGCCCAAAATTGCCTTCAACGTACCATCGCCAAGACGGAAAGAATTATTTAACACCGCCTTATAATGATGTATCTGTTGAAAAGGAAGAGTCTTGCCATACGACTTGTTCCCCTCTTCCTCGCCCTCCACGATTCCAGGAGTGAGATGATAATAGCTCAATGTGAGATGCGAATATCCATAATGCTTGTTGATTCCCAACATCTGCGACACGCTCTGCTCTTTGTATCGAGAACCATGCACATAACCATCATAACGGTTCTTGTAATCGTGTGCAAGTTTGCCACTATAGAGCGTGTTCCACACAAAGCCTCTTTGATTGCCCTGCATATTGAGCGAGTAATCCCAAAGTCCATTGTTGGTTTGAAAGCCCGAAAAGACGTTCGCCTTCATCTCTCCCTCCAAAGGCACAGGCGCATGGTGGAAGACGATGGCACCAGCCATGGCATCCGAACCGTATCGAAGGCTCGTAGGTCCCTTGACTATTTCGACAGAGTGAACGGTATGTTGGTCTATCTCCACACCATGCTCGTCACCCCATTGCTGACCTTCTTGCCGAACTCCATCGTTTACTACCAACACACGGTTGAAACCTAAGCCTCGGATAACAGGTTTAGAGATTCCACTACCTGTAGTCACCTGACTAACACCAGGTATATGAGCTATGGCATCTATCAGATTGGAAGATGGCTGAGCCTCCAGTTGGCGAGCTGAAATGATGGAGACAGGGGCTGGCGATTGTTTGACCCGTTGATTTCCCACAAAACTCGTTACCACCACCTCATCAAGTTTCACACTCGTTTCCGTCATAGGTTGATGCTTTTTAGAGTTTACGAACTTGACAGTATCATCATAAATATTTATTTTTCCCGTTTTGTCTTCAGCCACGACAGGAACTGTTGCCGACAAGCAAAGGCTTATCAGCAATATATTATTCAATATTGTTTTCAATTTTATTTCTCCTTATTATATTATAGTTTTACTACATATCCAGAATGAATCGTATAGACACAATACATCATGTTATCCGTTTTATAAAAACGGATGGTTTATAATTATCAAGCCATTCCAAAAATCTGACAACAGATTAATAATTATAATACAAACAAGGAGGAGCACGAGGAGAATGAATACCGTCTACATGATTTCTGCATTTCTCAGCTAAAAACATATAAACGGCATGAGTAACACAAATGGCAACTGCCAGATGTAAGATGGACGGCATCAAGTAAGGAAGACTATGCAACTGGCACAGTATGCACTCATGAAAGTTAATAGTCTGTGCCGTGACATGTCCTGCATGGTGAACATGATGCAGACAATCCGCACAAGTTTCCTCTACCGAAGCTCGATACGCATGACGATGTAGGGATACGCAGAATAGCATTGACAGCATCACTGCCAACAAAAATAATGCTGATATCTTATGCCGTGTCTCTATTCTCATCTGTGCAAAGTTACTACATATTAGCAGAAGATGTATATAATTTAAAGAAGATAAGCCAATTTAACATCTTATATTGCTCTTTTTATATATATGAGCACCTTATTTTTAGTATACATAGTCCTAAAGGTTTCTTCTGAATAATCCCCATCATTAGAGTTATTCCAAAATAAGACAGACTACCTGTGTATAACCCGGTGGATAACCTCTGTATAACGCTATGGATAACTCGACAGTTATTAACACCACCACGCCAACGACCGAGATAATGGGGATATCCACAGAGAAATAAAACGGTTTTACGCAAGTTTTCCATAGATTTTTATAAGAAAAAGATATAAACTTATTAACTTTGCACCACATTGTGTAAATGTTAATAACTATCGTGGCAGTTGTAAATCAGCCAGATGATATTACTACGGGATGTGAATAGATGGTAGATAGGTGTGAATAAGCCAAACCTGCAAATAAAATGATGGTAAGTTATAAACTTTTCCACATCATATCATCTTCATCATTTCTCTTTTTCTAAAATAAAGAATATAATAAATAATAATATTGTGATGGTGAAAAACGAGTGGATAGCTAAGGGCTATGTAGATGAACCCATAGACAGCAGCCTGAACCTGAAGGAAGAGATACGGCGTATGTGTAAGGAGAAGGATGCCATCATCCTGGCCCATTACTATACCGTGGGCGAGATACAGGAGATAGCCGACTTTGTGGGCGACTCCCTGGCCCTGGCTCGCAAGGCGGCCGAGACCGACGCGCGTATGATGGTGATGTGTGGCGTACACTTTATGGCCGAGACGTGCAAGTTGCTCTCGCCCGACAAGGTGGTGTTGTGTCCAGACCTCACCGCGGGCTGTTCGCTGGCCGACAGCTGTAAGGCCGACGACCTGAAGCGATACAAGGAGGAGCACCCGGGCTATAAGGTGGTATCGTATGTCAACACCACAGCTGCCGTCAAGGCGCTAACAGATTGTGTGGTGACCAGCGGAAACGCCAAGAAGGTGATAGACTCGTTCCCCCAGGACGAGAAGATAATCTTTGGCCCCGACTATAACTTGGGAAACTATATAAACAGCGTTACAGGCCGGCACATGTTGCTCTGGAACGGTGGGTGCCATGTCCATGAGAAGTTCTCGGTGGTTGGCATCGTACAGCTCAAGGAAGAGCATCCTGAGGCCGTGGTGATGGCGCACTTGGAGTGCAAGGCTCCTGTGCTGGCCATGGCCGATGTCAAGGGCAGTACGGCCACCATGCTGCACTATGCCCAGCAGAGCGACAGCAAGGAGTTTATCGTGGCCACAGAGGCCGGCATCTTGCACGAGCTGGAGCGCACCTGTCCCGATAAGCACTTCTATCCCGTTCCGCCCGAGGTGACCGAGGGTGTGGGTTGCAGCTGCAACGAGTGCGAATACATGAAGAAAAATACCTTAGCTAAGATATATAACACACTGAAGTATGGCTGGCCGAGCGTGGAGATAGACCCGGCCATAGCCCGCGAGGCTGTCAAGCCGATAGAGAAGATGCTGAGCCTGAGCTAAGGCACGGCGTTAAGGATATAGATGATAGAAGTGCGCTCAGAGTGGGTTTCGGAACTGCTCTGGGCGCACTTATTTTAGGCCCATACACAGCCTTACCACCTTGTAGGGGCACTTCTGTACCATCCGGGCTATGAGCGTGGGCCCATAGATGCCGGCCAGGATATTGAGTATATAGAAGAGCAGGAACAGGTGCTCATTATAGAACAGCCGTTTCCACAATACCAGTTCGACAAACGCCTGGAAGACCAGCGAGAGCAGGTATATCTGATAGATATAGTCGCGAAAGCTGCTGAAAAGACGGGGCCTGTGCCGGGCCATGAGTATGCCGGCCGATACAGCCATAACGATGCCTGTGAGCGAGGTAAGCAGGCCGCCTCCCGTCAGGAGCAGACAGACGTACAGGCAGGCGCTCAGAGCGAACGCTACGTAGCTACTGATGTACTGGTAGAGCCGGTATCTGAAGAAATAGATGCCGGCAAAGAAATAAATGAGGTACTTGTTGAGATAGGCTATGTAGAACGCATCGGGCAGATAGCCGCTCAAGTCCATGGGATATATGGCAGCGCTCAGCAGGAGGAACGCCGTCATCATATAGGTATGCCCGCACAGCCATCTGAACAGTGGGTATAGCGCCATCATAACCGTGAGCACAGCCAAGAACCACAGGTGGGCCGAGGGATGGCCCGGGAAGCGGTAGAAACTTTCTAAGAAGTAATGGGCAGACAGGGGTGGCGGTGTCTTGGCCACTGCGCTGAAAGCCAACTTGAACGCGTAGTAAAAGGTGACGAAGAAGATGAACGGGATGACGATGCGCTGAAACTTATCCCAGTACAGCTGGCCCACACTCCACTGCTTGTTGATGCGGCTCAGGTACAGCAGTCCGCCCGAGGTAAAGATGAAGAAGGGCATCCTTATGGGGGTAAATACCGCAGGGAGCTGCTCGCACAGCGCGTGGTTCTGCCCGGTAGCCATGTCTATGAGCTGTACATGAAACATTACTACCAGCACTATATTGAGCCCACGCAGCACGCTCAGCCAGTCCAGCCGCCTGTGGCTGTCCGTGGGTGTTAGGTGTGGAGTAGCCATCAGTTTACTACCGCTATCTTGCATACTGTGCCCTTGCTGCCATCAGCGGTGGCCGTCTGTACCATGTACACGCCACTGGCCACCCTGCGTCCGCGGGTGTCGCATCCGTCCCACTCGAAGGTGCCGCCGTTGCTGCGTCCCTGGGCCACTAAGGTGCCGTTGGCGGTTACTATCTTGACATCGGCATTGTAGGTAAGCCCAACGATGGTGATGGGGCCTGTATAGTCGGGCCGAACGGGGTTGGGATAGGCGTAGGTTACGTCCTTGTTCATCGCGTCGACAGGCGCGGTGGCTCCGCCACGGTAGGAGCAAAGACCCTTAGAGGTGCCTATGTACACCTCGCCCGTGCGGTCGTCTATGGCTATCGACTCTATATCGTCTGCCAGCAGGGCGCTGTTGCTGGCCGTAAAGTGGGCCAACTGGGTCATGTTGTCCTCGCTTATCAGATATACGCCGGCGCCATTGGTACCAAACCACTTGCGTCCGGCTCCGTCTATGGCTATGGCCGAGATGTCTACGCCAGCCAGCAGATAGTCGGCATAGTTAGTGCCGTCGTTGCGAGGCACCTTGACCTGCTGGAACACCGGTTGCGACTGGTTGAACTCGCTCGGCTCGAACATCAGTGGTCCTGCCACGGTACCTATCCATATATTGCCGCTCAGGTCTTCGGCCACACAGCGTACATAGTCGACATTGACGCTGGTACCGTCTTCGTTGACAAACGAGGTATAGCTGTTCATGGCATCGGTGCTGGGCTGATAGCAGTAGAGCGAGGGCACCTTCCAACTGTTGTTGACCATCCAGAGCAGGCCACGGCTGTCGAACATGAGTCCCGACAGGTTGGTGAGTCCCTTTAGGGGCGACTTGAAGAGCGATGTCCACTGGCCGTCGGGCGACAGCTTGAGCAGGTTTTTCTCCTGATTGATGCTGTTGGCACACCACAGATTGCCACTGCTGTCAAACTTGATGCTGTGTACCACTACGTACTTCTTATCGGTACCGTAGGTAGATACTAAGGCGCTGTTATCGTAGCTGTAGTGGCGTACAAACTGGCCACTGAGAAACTCGAAGATGCCTGTGCGGCCCGAGGCGAACACGTGGTTCTCATTGAGTGGGTCTATGTCTACCGAGTTGACATCTATGAAGTAGTTGCCCCCTATCTTGTCGCTCAGGTCATCCTCGTACGTCTGCCACTCGCCATCCTTTAGTACCTGTACACAGCCGGGGCGTTGCAAGTCCTGTACCACGGTATAGCCGCCACCCACCGAGTACAGCCGGCCGTTGTAAAAGCGCAGACACGCGAAGTTGTTGTACTTAGGCCCACCGGGGTTGAGTGTCTTAACCGTGGCCAGTAGCTCCGGGTCTATACTGGGGTACCGGTATGCGAAGTCGCCTACGCGCGTCCAGTTGGTCTTGTCTATCAGGTTGGCCTGTAGCGAGGCCCTGAAGAGGCCGTGCTCGGGGGCTGCCGCATAGATATAGTTCTGCTGTATGTAGCAATAGTCGACCCTGAAACCTAAGTTGTAGCTCTCACTTATATCAGCCGTCTGCATATTGACCTTGACCATGCCGAAACCGGTACACAGGTACACATACCTGTCATAGCTGTACAGGCTGTACACCGTCTTGTCCTCCGTCATAGTCTTGGTGTAGTAGTCGGGCAGGTTTACTATATCGTCAGAGCCACGGCCTGATAGGAGGTCCATGTTCTGGTTGTCGTACACGATGAGCAGGCGACCCGCCCGCTGGTTCCAGGCTATGTGGGCTATGCCACAGTCGCTCAGTCCGCAGGTCTTGTCGTAGGTGCGTAGCTCCTGGTCGTGGGTGTTGTAGGTGTACAGGTTGCCCGAGGCCAGCACGTAGAGCATGTTGGTACCCTGCTCTACCTCAGTGACATCGTGGTAAGCCATATAGGCTTTCCACCGGCCGCTATCTACGGCTCGCAGCGTCGTGGGAGCCGTCATTAGCAGCGTAATGACCGTCAGTAGCAACGTAGAGATAAACTTGGTGTTCACAGTGTGACTAATCTATATAGTTGAGTACAGTTACTCTTATTAATAATGTAGGCCGACAGACTGGTAGCGAGGGCCGAAAATATCAGCGCAGATAAGCCGCCAACTGCTGTACGGCCCGTGCGCGGTGCGATATGCGGTTCTTAGTCTCTTCGCCCAGCACGGCAAAACTGTCGTTGTAGCCATCGGGTATGAAGAGGGGGTCGTAGCCAAATCCGCCGTGGCCGTGGCGCTCGGTGTCTATGCGCCCGTCGACACGTCCCTCGAATAGGCGGGTCTGGCCGTCCATGATGAGAGCTATGACGGTACGGAAGTGGGCCTGGCGGTCGTCGCGGCCAGCCAGCTCGCGCAGTAGGCGCTGCATGTTGGCCTCGCTGTCGTGGTCGGTGCCCTCGGCATAGCGGGCCGAGTGTACGCCCGGTGCACCGCCTAAGGCATCGACCTCAAGGCCGGTATCGTCGGCAAAACAGTCCAGCCCGTAGTGGTCGTGTATGTACTGGGCCTTCTGCAGGGCATTGTCCTCCAGGGTAGAGCCCGTCTCGGGTATGTCGTCATGACAGCCTATCTCGGACAGTGACACCACCTCGAAGCGGCTACCTAATATCTCGCGTATCTCGCGCAGCTTATTGGGGTTGTTGGTTGCGAATACTATTTTTCTCATGCTTGGGTATTTTGACTTTCATCTCATCGAAGCCTTCGCCGTAGACACCTATAACCGAGCTCTGCGATACAAAGGCATTGGGGTCTATCATCTTGATAAGTCGGAACATGGTGACGCTCTCGGTCTTCTTGGCCAGTATACACAGCACCTTGACATCCTTGCCGGTGTACCAGCCGTGGCCGTCCAGGATGGTTACTCCGTGCTCCATCTTGGTACCTATGGCGTCGGCTATCTCCTGCCACTTCTTAGAGAATATCATAAACTGGACCGACTCGCGCCTTGCGTTCATCACATAGTCGAGCATAAAGTTCTCGACCACCATGGTACAGAGTCCGAAGACCACCTTGTAGACGCGCTGCAGGCCGTCGCCAAACTCAGGGATGAAGAGACAGCTGCCAATGATGAGCAGGTCGACGCCGATGAGCACCTGGCCCAGCGAGAAGTTGTGATACTTGTTGATACAGGCCGCTATGATGTCGGTGCCGCCCGTAGAGCCGTTGTGCAGGAACACGATGGCCAGCGACGTGCCCGTGAGCATACAGCCGATGATGAGCGACATGAAGTTCTGGTCGTCGCCCAGTATGCGGATAAAGTGGCCGTCGCTGCCCATCATCAGCATCTGCGCAAACTTGAGCATGAAGTAGAGCGCCACGATGGCGTAGATGGTCTTGATGAGGAAACGCAGGCCCAGTATCTTGAGTGCCACGAGGAGCAGGGCCACGTTGATAACCAGGTAGGTATTCTCTATGCGGATGCCGGTGGCATAGTATATGACGGCCGACATACCGGTGACTCCGCCGGTAACTATCTCGTAGGGCAGCAGGAACACCGTCCAGCCGAAAGTGTATAATAAAAGGCCAAGGGTTATAAAAATATAATCCTTGACCTCGTTCCATATTACTTGGTGGTTGATAGTCATTACTTAATCACTATGTTTACTATCTTCTTGGGTACCACGATGACCTTGACCACGGTCTTGCCGTCGGTGTACTTGTGCGTACGCTCATCGGCCAGGGTGGCCTCCTGGATATCCTGTACCGAGGTGTCGGCGGCAAATACCTTCTGGAAGCGGGCCTTGCCGTTGAACGACACGGTGAGCTGCATCTCGCTCTCTACCAGGTAAGCCTCGTTCCAGGTGGGCCACTGGGCGTCGCATACGCTGCCTTTCATGCAGAGGCGGCTCCACAGCTCCTCGGCTATGTGGGGCGCAAAGGGAGCAATGAGTACGGCCAGTATGGTAAGCAGCTCGCGGTTGTAGCACTTCTGCTGTCCCAGTTCGTTTACACATATCATAAAGGCCGATATGGCGGTGTTGTACGAGAAGTGCTCGATGTCGCCAGTAACTTTCTTGATGAGTTTGTGAACGCTCTTGAGGCTCTCCTTGGTAGGCTCGCCGTCGCTCACCCTGAACTCGCCACTGCGCGGGTCGAAGTAGAGGTTCCACAACTTCTTGAGGAAGCGGTGGCAGCCGTCTATGCCGTTGGTGTCCCAAGGCTTGCTCTGCTCGACAGGGCCGAGGAACATCTCGTAGAGACGTAGGGTGTCGGCACCGTACTGGTCGACTATCATATCGGGGTTGACCACGTTGAACATAGACTTAGACATCTTCTCGATGGCCCAGCCGCACACGTACTTGCCGTCCTCGAGTACAAACTCGGCATTGGCAAACTCTGGCCGCCAGGCGCGGAAGGCGTCGAGGTTGAGCACGTCGCCGTGTACAATGTTCACGTCGACATGGATAGGCGTAGTGTCGTACTGATTCTTGAGACTGAGCGACACAAAGCGCGGTGCGGCGTTGTGGTCGTCGTTGTTAATGCGGTACACAAAGTTGGAGCGGCCCTGTATCATACCCTGGTTGATGAGTTTCTGGAACGGCTCTTCCTTACAGCTATAGCCATAGTCGTGCAGGAACTTGTTCCAGAAGCGCGAGTAGATGAGGTGACCCGTGGCGTGCTCGGTGCCGCCTACGTAGAGGTCTACGTTCTGCCAGTACTCGTCGGCCTCGCGGCCCACCAGTGCCTGGTCGTTGTGGGGGTCCATATAGCGCAGGTAGTAGGCGCTCGAACCGGCAAAGCCCGGCATGGTATATAGCTCGATGGGGAATATGGTCTTATCGTCTATCAGCGACTTGTCTACCACCTGATGATTAACGGTGTCCCAGGCCCACTTCTTGGCGCGCCCCAGTGGCGGCTCGCCTGTCTCGGTGGGTTCGTACTTGTCTATCTCGGGCAGCTCGATGGGCAGATACTCCTCGGGTATCATGTAGGGCATATCGTCCTTGTAGTACACAGGGAACGGCTCGCCCCAGTAGCGCTGACGCGAGAAGATGGCATCGCGCAGGCGGTAGTTGACTTTGACGCGGCCCAGGTGATTTTCGGTGACATAGCGCTTGGTGGCGGCTATGGCCTCCTTGACGGTCAGTCCGTTGAGCGTGAAGGGAGTCTCCTTGCCCGCTACAGGCGAGTTGCACACGATGCCCTCCTTAGCATCGTAGCTCTCCTCGCTCACGTCGGCACCCTCGATGAGGGGTATGATGGGCAGCCCGAAGTGCTTGGCAAAGGCGTAGTCGCGCGAGTCGTGGGCTGGCACGGCCATGATGGCTCCGGTACCATATCCGGCCAGCACGTACTCTGAAATCCAGATGGGGATAGCGTCGCCGGTGAAGGGGTTGATGGCATACGAACCCGAGAAGACACCCGTGACCTTGCGGTCGGCCATGCGCTCCAGCTCGGTGCGCTTCTTGACATAAGCTAAGTACTCGTCTACGGCAGCCTGCTGCTCGGGAGTGGTCACCTGGGCCACATACTCGCTCTCGGGAGCTAATACCATGAAGGTTACACCAAACATGGTATCGGCACGGGTGGTGAAGATGGTGAACCGCACGTTGCTGTCCTTGACGGCAAACTCTACCTCGGTTCCTTCAGAGCGGCCTATCCAGTTGCGCTGCGTCTCCTTGAGCGAGTCGGTCCAGTCGATGGTGTCCAGGCCGTCAAGCAGTCGCTGGGCATAGGCCGACACGCGCAGACACCACTGGCGCATCTTCTTCTGCACCACGGGATAGCCTCCGCGCACGCTCACGCCCTCTACTACCTCGTCGTTGGCCAGCACGGTGCCTAAGCCGGCGCACCAGTTGACCATCGTCTCGCCCAGATAGGCTATACGGTAGTTCATCAGCGTCTGCTGCTGCTCCTTCTCGTTCATGCTCTTCCAGTCGCGGGCCGAGAACACCTTCTCCTCGGTGCAGGCCACATCCATGCCCAAGGTACCGTTGTCCTCGAAGTGAGCTATAAGCTCCTCAATGGGCCGTGCCTTCTTGAGGGTATTGTCGTAGTACGAGTTGAACATCTTCTCGAAAGCCCACTGGGTCCAGTGATAGTAGCTGGGGTCGCAGGTGCGCACCTCGCGGTCCCAGTCAAAGCAGAAGCCTATCTTATCGAGCTGCTGGCGGTAGCGGTTGATGTTGTTGACCGTGGTGATGGCAGGGTGCTGGCCCGTCTGGATGGCATACTGCTCGGCGGGCAGGCCGTAGGCATCGTATCCCATGGGGTTAAGCACGTTGTAGCCCTGCAGCCGCTTGTAGCGGGCAAAGATGTCTGAGGCTATATAACCCAGCGGATGGCCCACATGCAGACCTGCTCCCGACGGATAGGGGAACATGTTGAGCACGTAGAACTTCTTGTGGTTCTTGTCCTCGGTAACCTTATAGGTGTGCTGCTCAACCCAGTTTTGCTGCCACTTTTTCTCTATATCTCTGAAGTTGTATTCCATTTCGTCTTATGTTATCCTCGTTGTGGTTATTTGTTCAGTTTCCAGGTAACCCCGTCCTTGGTGTCCTTGATCTCGAAGCCATCGGCGGCCAGCTCGTCGCGTATCTTGTCGCTGGTGGCCCAGTCCTTGTCGGCCTTGGCCTTGGCACGTAGCTGCAGCACCATGTCTACCACTTTGCCGTATGCTTCCTCGCGGGCGGCGTTGTTGATGCCCTTCTCGTCCTTGATGCCTAAGAGGTCGAAAGTGAAGAGACGCATCGTGTCGGTGAGCTCGGCCAGGTCGGTGGCTGATATCTGGGCCTTGTGGTCTACCAGATTGTTAATGACATGGCACGACTCAAACAGGTAGCTGATAACCAGCGGGGTCATCAGGTCGTCGTTCATGGCATCGTAGCACTTCTGGCGCAGCGCAGCCACCCACTGGTGGGTCTCGGCATCGCTCTCCTTGGCCGGCTGTATGCGCTCCAGGTCGGCTATGCCGTTCATCAGGCGCTCCAAGCCCTTTTCAGAGGCTTGCAGGGCCTCGTTAGAGAAGTCGACGGTGCCGCGGTAGTGGGCGCTGAGGATGAAGAAACGTATCGTCATGGGCGAATAGGCCTGGGCGAGCGACTCATGCTGTCCGGTGAAGAACTGCTCCAGGGTAATAAAGTTGCCAAGGGACTTGCCCATCTTCTGCCCGTTGATGGTTATCATGTTGTTGTGCATCCAGTAGTGTACCATCTGGTCGCCCTGGCTGGCCACGGCCTGGGCTATCTCGCACTCGTGGTGGGGGAATATCAGGTCCATACCGCCGCCGTGTATATCAAAGTGGTTGCCTAAGTACTTGCGGCCCATGGCCGTACACTCGCAGTGCCAGCCGGGGAAACCGTCGCTCCACGGGCTGGGCCAACGCATGATGTGCTCAGGCTGGGCTTTCTTCCACAGGGCAAAGTCTACCTGGTTATGTTTTTCCTCGGTACCGGCCAGTGTACGTGAGTGGTTTATCACATCTTCTAAGTTACGACCCGAGAGGATGCCATACTTGTGGTCGCGATTGTATTTCTCTACGTCAAAGTAGACCGACCCGTTGCTCACATAGGCATAGCCATTGTCCAGTATCTGCTGTACCAGCTGCTCCTGCTCTATGATGTGGCCCGTGGCATGCGGCTCTATCGAGGGGGGCAGCACGTTGAGCATCTCCATGGCCTTGTGATAGCGGTTGGTATAATACTGGGCTATCTCCATGGGTTCCAGCTGCTCCAGGCGCGCCTTTTTCTCTATCTTGTCGTCGCCCTCGTCGGCATCGTGCTCCAGGTGACCCACATCAGTGATGTTTCGCACATAGCGCACTTTATAGCCTAAGTGCTTGAGGTATCTGAATAAGATGTCGAAGGTGATAGCGGGACGCGCATGGCCCAGATGCGGGTCGCCATATACGGTAGGGCCGCACACGTACATACCCACGTTGGGGGCATGGAGGGGCTTGAACGCCTCCTTCTTGCGTGTCAGCGTGTTATAAATCAACAAAGTCTGTTCCATTTTAGCTAAAATTAATGTTTGCAAAGTTACACAGAAATAGCGATAAACAACAAAGATATTTAAAATAAATAATGTATAGCTGCCACTGGTACCCAATAATTGTGCTATACATTATCATATATGTGCTCCAACAGGTAAGCAGAACACCACTAACTACGGAAGTAAATTTCGGCCAACTGCGGAAACTAAATCCGGCCAACTGAGGAAATAAAACACGGCCAACTGAGGAAATACGAATAATCTTTTGTATCTTTGCCGATGATAATCAATCATATTGCGGATAAGGAATATTTCAAAACAACAAGCTAATGTACACACCGCCATTCATTGTGTCATCAGAAGCAATTAATAGAATTGCAGATATATCACGACTGATAGAGCGTTATGCCATACGTATGGAGCAGGAAGATGCCCTCTTGTTGCGTAAAGCCAACAAGATAAAAACCATACATAGTTCGCTTGCTATCGAAGGCAACACCCTCGAAGAGGGACAGGTGTGCGACATCATGAATGGAAAACCTGTAGTGGCCCCACCCAGACAAATTCAGGAGGTGAAAAATGCCATTGCTACATACGAGTTGTTTCCCAAACTTGATGCTTTTAGCGAAAAAGACTTGCTGAGGGCTCATGGCATGATGATGCAGGCACTTGTGGACAATGCAGGGCGTTACCGTGGCAGCGGTGTGGGCGTGTTTTCTGAGAATGGTTGTGTACACATGGCTCCGCCAGCTGACAGAGTACCATTCTTAATGTCCGACTTATTTGAGTGGCTTAACCATAGTCAAGACCATCTTCTTATCCGCTCATGCGTTTTTCATTACGAGTTTGAATTTATCCATCCTTTTTTGGACGGTAACGGACGTATGGGCAGATTGTGGCAATCGCTTATATTGAGTAAGCTAAACCCCTTATTCGGACATCTGCCTGTAGAAAACATGGTGTATGCTAACCAGCAGCAGTATTATGATGCCATATCGTCAAGCACTAATATGGGACAATCGGGTCCATTCATCGATTTTATGCTTGGGGAAATACAAAAAACACTCGAAACGCACAGGGGAGAACCTTTACAGAAAGTTCCCAATAAAGTTCCCAATAAGGTTCCCAATAAATTACGAGAAGCTTTTCCTCTGTTACCAGATGCAGTATGGGATATATATGGCATGCTAAAAGATGACGGAAGACAAACAAGTGTTCATTTGGCTGAGCGTATCGGTATAAGCGAGCGAATGGTGAAGAAATATATCTCACTACTCAAAGCCCATGGACTATTGACTCGTATAGGAAGCAATAAAACGGGCTATTGGAAGACTAACAAATAAGAAAAGTCATCGTGTAGGGGATGTAATACAAAAGTTGGTACCCAATAATTGTGCTATACATTATCATATATATGCTCCAACAGGCAAGCAGAACGCTGCCAACTGCGGAAACGAATTTCGGCCAACTGCGGAAGTAAAACACGGCCAACTGAGGAAATAAAATCCGGCCAACTGAGGAAATACGAATAATCTTTTGTATCTTTGCCGATGATTATCAATAGTATTGCTGACATGGAATATAAACATAGGATAGCAGACAATATGCTGGCTAAAAAGTTGGCCAGCAAAGGAGCCGTGCTCATAGAGGGGCCCAAGTGGTGTGGTAAGACCACTACCGCTGAACAGCAGGCTGGTAGCATATTGTATGTGGATAATCCGGCATCGCTCGAAACCAATCTGCAGATGGCAGAGATAGACCCGTCGGTACTACTTCAGGGTAATACTCCACGACTAATCGACGAGTGGCAACTGGCCCCAAAACTATGGGATGCTATAAGATTCGAGGTCGACCATCGCCACCGTGTGGGGCAGTTTGTACTGACTGGTTCGGCTGTTCCTGCCGATGAGAGAGACATGCACCACTCTGGTACCGGTCGTTTTAGCTGGCTCACGATGCGGCCAATGAGTTTGTACGAGTCAGGCGAATCAAGTGGAGCCGTGAGTTTGGCGCATTTATTCGAGACTCCCGAGAAGATAGTGGCTGCCAATCACTTGACAATAGATGACCTTGCCTTTCTGATATGCCGTGGCGGCTGGCCCTTTGCTTGTGGACTGCAGGGGGAGGCAGCCCTAACGCAGGCTTTCGACTACGTCGATGCCATTATAAAGAAAGACATATCGCGTATAGATGGTGTGAGTCGCAATGCCACTACAGCCAGGCTCCTGCTGCGTTCGTATGCCCGCAACCAGGGAGCACAAGCCACCATAGGAACCATTGTTGCTGATATGACGACCAATGGTGAGAACGAAATAAGCCAGAAAA
Source organism: uncultured Prevotella sp. (assembly GCA_934204655.1). Lineage (GTDB taxonomy): Bacteria > Bacteroidota > Bacteroidia > Bacteroidales > Bacteroidaceae > Prevotella. The sequence continues at coordinate 44,040 of CAKPZJ010000023.1, forward strand.
CAGCAGGAAACTATCTGGAGGCTCTGCGTAAGATATTCGTCATAGAGGATTCTGAGGCATGGAACCCCAATCTTCGTTCCAAGACGGCAGTACGCACGGCCAACACACGCTACTTCATAGACCCCTCTATCGGCACGGCGGTATTGGGTCTTGGCCCAAAGGACCTTATCAGTGACCTTAATACCATGGGACTTTTCTTTGAAACTCTTTGTGTTCGTGACCTGCGTGTCTTTGCCGATGCCTTGGATGGCAATGTGTATCATTATCGCGACAAGAACGGACTGGAATGTGATGCTGTTGTGCATCTGCGTAATGGAAAATATGGGCTTGTAGAAGTAAAATTAGGAGGTGATAATCTTATTAACCAGGGGGCTGACAGCTTGCTCACCCTTGCTGGCAAAATTAATACAGATAAGATGAACGTCCCCTCTTTCCTAATGGTACTCACAGGTACTGGCAACTATGCCTATCGTCGCAAGGATGGTGTCTATGTAGTTCCCATTGGCTGTCTGAAAGATTAGACTAAAGTTTATCTTTCCCGATATAAATGCAAAGATAACGCAAAAGGCTGCGAGAATGGCACCATTGACTATTCTCGCAGCCTTTCATGAAGGATTTTTGTTGCATATAGACAGATGGTCTAAAGCCGTTTATCGTTTCACTTTAATGGACTGGGAGCCTATACGGGCTATTATCACGTCATCGGGGGCTGAGATGGAGGCCTGGCCGTTCAGGGCCCTTGTCTCGCCGAGCTTCATGCCGCTGACGTTGTAGAACGTTACCCGCTCGTTTTCCTGCAGGCCCGAGAGGGTTACGATGCCGCCCTCTGTCGACACTACCACACCGCGCATCTGTGTGGCGGGGGCTATACCGTCGGTCTCCATATTGGCGTTTATCCAGTACAGCTTGGCTGTGGCCGTCTTGGAGCGGGTATATCCCTCGGCCGTGGCATAGCAGCTTATGTCGTAGCGGGCTGCGAGCGACACCTCTCCCGTGGCCAGCACATCCGTACAGGCATCTGCTGCCTTTATGGTGTAGTGGTACTCGGCCCCCGGTGTCTGACAGCCGAATTTCAGCTTGCCACCCGTATAGCCGATACTTGGCTTGTCGCACTCTCCGGCTACCTCTCCACCATCTGTATCCGTAATGGTACCAAATGTTTTCCACACCGCAGCGCTCCTATAGCTATTAACCGAGGCTTTAGGAACCATCAGCTTTGCCTTGTCTATACTACAGCTCTTAAAGCAGTCCTCGGAAATGGCAGGAGGGGTGGTTGCCATGATGGTAAAGTCTGTTATCATAGTCGAGGCAAAACATTCAGAACCAAGTGTTATCTTGGGCGACTGGATGTTGACGGAATACAAGCTACTGCAACCAGAGTATCTATTATTAGTTGATTATCAGTATTATACGCTCTAAACGGTAGAAAAGTGGCAATGTGGATTCTGTTTAGATACGAAAAGGTGAAGATTTAACGTTATTAACCTTCTGTTACACCGAAATTGCAAAAATGTAGGCGATGCAGGATGGTTAGTAGTCGCTCCATATGCCTTTTATTGCCACAGTGGTTCGTTTTCCCAACCAGAAGGAAAACCAAGGGCAGCCATATCTACTTCTGGAAACGTAGCAAAAAGTCTGTTCATCTTATCAAGCATATCGTTATTTGGAGATATGATGTCAAGAAAGTACTTGATGATGCACATATCAAAGTACACTTTCAAAGGATCTGTCGGCAAGGTAATCCAAGGACGTGACATTC
>CAKPZJ010000024.1 GCA_934204655.1 uncultured Prevotella sp.
ATCAGGTGACGCAAAGATACAAAATATTGTTTATCAACCAGTTATAAAATACATGATTTTTGAGTGACGAAGTCAGGTGGTTGGCTCTTAATACTGTTGGCTGTCTTCTTGCTCCTGTTGGTTATACTTTCTCTTCCCGATACAACCGCTCGAACCACTGGCGTAGCAGCGGGCGGTTCTCTATGATGGCCTGCAGTTGTCGGAGCTTTTCCTGGTTGGGCGAGTTGGGTATCCACAGCCGTATATAGCCGTTTCGTGAGTACTTCTCGTCCATGTGCGAGGCGAAACGCTCCCACTGCTTGTCGTCATCCAGTTCGGGGTACTTCTCAAGGCCGTACTGGATGGCCCTCCGGAAGATGGTCTCGGTGTCCAGGTCGCGGTCGGCCTCGGCCACTATCTTGCCATAGATGGACCGGGGCTGTCGGCTGGCCGATGCCCGATGGTCTTCTACCGCTTCCTTCATAATCTGTATGCGTTCCGGCGAGAACCACTTCTTCAACCGCGCGTCGCTTGCAAGTATTTTGCCCCCCGTAACATGGTGAATGGCCCGCGGGCCGCTCATGCCCAAGTCATGGTAAGCCGCTATGACGTATGCCATGTTGATGTCGGCCCCGGTAAACTTAGCCAGCTCCAGGCTATTCTTGATGACCCGCTGTACATGGGTAAGCCCGTGACTCTTGCCAAAGGCCACGTAGCGTGGCAAGATTTGCTTCTCGACAAAGTCCATGATGTCTAAGTTGAGCTGTTGCATCGCTGTAGATTTTTAAGATATAAGTATGGCTGTGGCCGACATGATGCCGTACACCAAGATGTTTCGGGCCGTCTTGCCCAGCACTCCGTTGAGCGCCTTGCCCTGCTTTATCTGTACCATCTGTCGGTAAGTAACGAGGTGGAGGAGCAGGTAGACGAGCAGGAGGGCGGCGGTCAGCATGCCGGTGCCGTGGCTGTTTATCCAGAGGGTGACCGCCATCAGCGCCACGGCCATGATGCCAGTAGCCAAGTAAAGCCACTCGGTGCGCCGGGCCCCTAAGCGTACGGCCAGGGTAATCTTGCCAACCGCCCTGTCGGTGTCGCGGTCGCGATAGTTGTTCACTATCAGCAGGGCGTCAATGGCCAGCCCGCAGCCGATGGAGGCTATAAAGGTTTTGAGGGTGATGGTGCTCAGGGCGATGGGCAGGGCCAGGTAGTAAGTAAGACATACGGGCACAAAGCCGAAGAACATGAGCACCAGGACATCGCCCAGCCCGATATGGGAGAACTTGGTCGTGTACAGGAAGCAGAATATGACGCACGCGATACCCACGAAGACCATCATAAAGCCTCCGTATATAATAAGAGGTAACCCGATGAAGCAGGCCAGTATCGTGGTGGTGAGGATGCCGCTCACCATGGCCTTGGGAGTAATCCATCCCTCGGTGCAGGCCCGCTTGGGCCCCAGGCGAGTGGTTCGGCTGTCCGTCTTGTCCCTATAGTCAAAGTAGTCGTTGACCAGGTTGGCGTCAATCTGCATCACAAAGGCAAATAACAGGCACAGTATAGTTGGGATGACCTGAAAGAACTCGCCCCCGTTGCTGTCGGCATAAGCCAGGGCGGCTCCTATCATTACCGGGACGGCCGCCCCTGTGAGCGTCTTAGGTCGCGCGGCGAGCAGCCATGCCCTCGCCGAGTTAGTCTTTACCTGTTCGTAGTCTGTTTGTTGTTCCATCATTTTTAGTTGAAGAAGTTCCAGCTGAGGCCGAACCTCAGGATGCGCTCGTTGAGTGGGTAGTGAGGCGCCAGGAAGTACTGGCGGTTGCCGCTGCCTGCATTAACGTGGCTCATCATAACAAAAAAGCGCGTATGCTTGAGGTGGAAGTTGGCGTAGACGTTAACCAGAGGATAGTTGCCAATATCTACCTTGCTGTCGTTTTCCTGGACAGCGTACTGGCCCAGGCCAGGGGCGTAGTCGGGTGCGTGGTACTTGGTGAAGTATCGTATGTCGGCACCGAAGTCGCACTTGAGCACCCGGGCAATCTTGAAGCGCAGGAAAAGATTGGTATATACGTTGAGCTGAGGTACTGGCAGCACATCCTCGGCCGTCGATTTCTGATAGGTGACCACATTCTCCCAGTTGAGCGGCCCTAAGCGGAAGTCCTGGAACAGCTGAACGGTAAACAGGGTGATGGCATCGCCATGCTGGCGGACGTTGACCTCGTTGTTCTGACGGCCGTAGGTGTCCGTGATATTGTAACTGAGCCCGAAGTAAATATAGTTGGAAATCTCATCGAACGCTACACGCAGCTTAGTGTGTGTCTTGGCCCAGCTGAGCATGCCCTGGATGCGCGTATGGGTTATCTTGTCCAGGTCATCGTTGTCCCACAGATAGTGGCGGCTGTGATAGTGACGGAAATAGAACGAGGGGGTAGTGCGGTGGAAGAAACCACCGGCCTGGAGGGTTACGGTGTCGCCGAATAGCTTGAAGTTGAGGTCGGCCGAAGCGTCCACCTTGATGTTGCCCATGTCCTTGCCCGTTACGCCGAACTCGGCCAGCGCGTTATAGTGCAGTGCTTTGCCCTGGAACTTACTCAGCTGGCCGCCTACATACAGGTTCTGCTCGTTCCACGAGGCTGTGCCCTGTGCTGCTGGCAGCACGAAGTGGCGCATCTCATGGGCTACAAAAGCCTTGATGCCCGCTTTGGCCCACTTGTTGAACCCTTCAAGGAGCGAGAGGGCGAAAGTATTGCGCAGGGAGAAGTGAGTAGTCTTGTCGTAGATAGAGTCGCCTGGCAGCTCTTCGTCCATATCGTAGGTGTGAGCGTAGTACGAGTTCGGGGTTTCGTAAGCCTGGTAGACGCGGCTGTAGTTATTGAATTCTAAGGTGTGTATGAAACTGGTAACCGGTACATACTCGCGCTTCATCCACATGCTGTCCTCGCTGGCCTTGGCTGTGGCAGTGGCCAGGCTGTCGGCCACGGCCTGGTTGGGTACCTGTATGCGCCCGGCAGCCTTGTTCTTCAGCGTGTCGGTAGGCTCTATGCCCGCGATAGTCGCGTTCTTGGGACGCCCGGCAAACTTCGGTGTGTCCTTGTGAGTCTTATTAAAACTCTCCTCATCAAAGTCCTCGCCGTCGCGTTCTGCTTTACGCTCCGCCTTCTCACGAGCTTCGCGCTTCTCTTGGTCTTTCTTGGCCTCGAGGGCAAACTTCTTAGCGGCAATCTCATCGTCAGTCATGCGGACAGAACGATGGAAACCGAGGCTGTAGCGATGGGTGAGGAAGAGGTGCTGATTATCGTTGCGGTTCCAGTTGCGGTTGAGCACGGTGGGTATGTCGGCCGTGGCGAAGCTCTCTGAGAACAGCTCGGGATGTACGATATAGTCATCGTTGGTGATACCGCCGTTCTCAGTGACCTTCTGGTGGTTGGTCGAGAAGAGAATATGAGCCTGGTACTTGTCGCCCAGATACGAGCCGTACATGGTGTAGTTGAAATGAGACGTGCTCTGGTTGGAGTAGTAGCCCCGGCCGTAGATATAGTCAAAGTGGAAACCCACGCCAAGCCTTTTGCCCGCGTTGACACCAAACTTAGCCGTGAAATGGTCTTCACCGTTGGTGCGGTCGCCCGAGGTGTTGAACGTAAGATTAGTAAACGGCGACAGGGTGTTGGTAAAGTGGAACTTATCTACCGGCGTGAGAAAAAAATCGTAAGGCGCGGTGAAGATAAACTGCCCCTCGGCAGGCCGGTCTACGAAGATACGGTTCTGGCGGGGGGCTCCCAGGTTGCCCGTGGTATTGAACTCACCCCGCTTGCCGGTGGTGAAGATAGAGTTCATAAACAGGTGCGACACCGTGTCGGGTGTCGCATGCGTAATGTCGCCAAATCGGCTGTCTATGGTCCACACCTTGATTCCCTTGGGTATCTCCTTGCTGGTGCCTAAGCTGTCTGGGTTAACCTTCTTCCTCAGCGTGTTGGTAATGGTACCATCGTCATTGAAAGTGTTTAAGTCGTTGAGGTTGTTAACCTGCGCCACGGCCAGGGTGGCCACGGTGCTGAGAAGGGAGATAAGTGCGAGGGTTTTCTTCATTATCATTAACGAATAATTCTGAGGCAACATTCAATAAACTTGAACACCATAGCGACCAGTACGATAACAGTACCGGTCGTATGGCTTGATAGAGCGTACACGGCGACGCCGATAATGGCGAGGAGCATAAAGAGGGCGTTCAGGAGATTGCGAATCTTGAAGAAACGACTATCAGGGCCGCCCTTTCTATGTCGGCCGTGGTCTATATTTTCGTTTATAATCATGTGGAGGATTACTTGAACAGATTGGTGATACCTGCGAATATCTCATTCTTACGGTCTATGGTCTTGCGACGGAACTTGCCATAAGGCGCGACGAGCTTGGTCATCTTCTTGTTCAGACTGGCCTTGTCCGTGATGACCTCCTGAGCCGGCAGGGTAAACCCGGTGCTGCGGTTGGCCTCGTAGGTGTACGAGATGCGCTCCAGGGACACGTGCAAGTGGCCCTCGGTACATGTGGCGATAAGCGTGTAGTTAAATTCGGTCTGGTCTATCATCACAAAGTTGTTCGTGAACACCAGCCACTCGTACATTTTGGCAGCCATGGAGTGCGTGCCCTTGTTCACGATGACTATCTTGCTGCGGGCCTCGCCCTTGGTGTTTTGGTTGTCGTCTACGGTCAGGCTGTTGATATACCCGAAGACCTTATTGTATATCTCCCCGGCGCTCTTGCCAGGCACGTCGATGTCCAGGCCAAACACTACCTTGCCATTGACCATGGGTACGGCTCCGGCGAGATAGGGGGTGAGGTCCTCTATATCGGTTACCTTTTTGGCAGCGGTCTTGGGGCTCACGGCAGGGGCTGCCACGGTAGACCAGCCATTGGTGTTGGTATATTCTATCTCTCCGTTGGCACCCGTCTGGGCCTTCTGCTCAGCCGGAGCCTTCTTCTCGGCTGGTACCAGGGGCGTAGCGGGTATGGTGGTACCTGCCTCCTTAGCCTCAGCGTTCAGTTTCTCAGCCTCGGCGTTCAGCCGCGCGGCCTCGGCCTGCGCCTTCTTTATCTGCTCCTGTATGGCGGCCTGCTTGGCTGCCAGCTCTTTAGCCTTGGCCTGCTTGGCCGAGTCCTCCTTGGCTTTGGCCTCAGCATCGGCCTTGGCCTTAGCTTCAGCGGCGGCCTTCTGTGCCTTGGCGGCATTGGCCTTGGCAGCCTCTACCGCTTTCTGAGCCTCTTCCAACTGCTTTTGAGCCTGTTCCAACTTCTGTTCAGGGGTGAGGGGCTTGACGTTTTGAGCGTGGCAGAACACGGGGGCAAGCGCAATGATAGCTATCAGTATTTTCTTCATAATCTGTATTTTTTGTATTAAGTTTCACAAAATTACTAAAAACTGCTGTACGAAAGAAACAATCTACCATATTTAACGTAAATTATTTGTTTGCAGCGCCCCTGACGGCTGTGATGGTCAAGACAATGGCTCACCGAAATGGGGGCGCAGTCACTCTATATATTTAAGGTGTAGAGAGAGCAGCGAACCTAAAAACGAGAAGTGGGGGAGTGGCGGCGATGATGGTAGTAACCATCGGGCAGAGCCTAAAGATGGTCGCGACAATTCTAAAGGCGGCTCCCAGCGTGCTGGAGACCGTCATTAGCACACTGGGAGCCGTCATTAGAAACGTAGAGACCGACCTCCGTGAAATTCGGGGATTTCCGGGATGTGCCCGGGCACCCCGTGGCACAGGGCAGTAGGGCAGACAGGGACGCGATGAGCAAGGGCAGATTACTTCTTGTTGTCCAACTCGCCCTGCAGTCTGATGATTTCGTCGCGATACTGGGCCGCCTGGATGAAGTCGAGGTCCTTGGCGGCCTGTTTCATCAGTGCCGTGGTGCGCTCGATACTCTTCTGCAACTGGCCCTTGGTCATCTTCAGCACGATGGGGTCAGCGGCAAAGGCCGCGGGCTCCGGCTCGGTGTAGGGCTTGTACGCTACCATGGGGCCAGCCTCTGCGGGCTGCGGCTTGGCCGTGGGCAGAGCCGACTTAATCTCTTTCTTTATCTGTTGGGGCGTAATGTGGTGTTCCTCATTATACTTTAGCTGTATGGTGCGCCTTCGGGCTGTCTCTTCTATGGTGCGGCGCATGCTGTCGGTTATCGTGTCGGCATACATGATAACCTTGCCGTTGACATTGCGGGCTGCGCGACCTGCCGTCTGGGTCAGCGAGCGGTGACTGCGCAGAAATCCCTCCTTATCGGCATCGAGTATGGCCACCAGGGACACCTCTGGCAGGTCCAGGCCCTCGCGCAGCAGGTTTACGCCCACCAGCACGTCGTACACACCGGCTCGCAGGTCGGTCATTATCTTCACGCGGTCCAGTGTAGCCACGTCGCTGTGTATGTAGTTGGCCCGCACCGAGTGGTTGAGTAGAAACTCGGTCAGTTCCTCGGCCATGCGCTTGGTAAGGGTGGTGATGAGTACTCGCTCGTGGCGGTTGGTACGCGTCAGTATCTCGTCCAGCAAGTCGTCTATCTGGTTCTCGCTTGGGCGAACCTCTATCTCTGGGTCCAAGAGCCCCGTGGGACGTATAATCTGTTCTACTACCACGCCCTCGGCCTCCTGCAGCTCGTAGTCGGCCGGCGTGGCCGACACATAGATAACCTGGTTGGTCATAGCCTGAAACTCCTCGAAGCGGAGGGGCCTGTTGTCAAACGCGGCAGGCAACCTGAACCCATATTCGACCAGGTTCTGCTTGCGGGCGCGGTCTCCCCCATACATGGCGTTTATCTGTGGCACGGTAACGTGGCTCTCGTCTATCACCATGAGGTAGTCTGTGGGGAAGAAGTCTAACAGGCAGTACGGCTTTTCCCCTGGCTCGCGTCCATCGAAGTACCTGGAGTAGTTCTCGATACCACTGCAGTGTCCCAACTCCTTTATCATCTCCATATCGTACTCCACGCGCTCCTTAATGCGCTGCGCCTTGATGGTGTCGCCTATCTCGGTGAAGTAGTCTACCTGCTTGACCAGGTCATCCTGTATCTTGCGGATGGCCACCTCGGTCTGCTCCTTGGAGGTGACAAACAGGTTGGCCGGGTAGATTTGATATTCGCTGAAGGAGGCTACCCGCCGGAACGTCATGCTGTCCAGTTCCTCTATACTGTCTATCTCGTCGTCCCACCAGCTTACCCGCAGGATATTGTCGCTGTACGCCATGGCTATGTCTACCGTGTCGCCCTTCACCCTGAACGTTCCGCGCGCCAGCTCGATGTCGTTGCGTATGTATAGAGCGTCTACCAGCTGTCGCAGAAAGGCATTGCGGTCTTTCTGTTCACCCTGCTTAATAGAGATGATGCTGTTGCTCATGGTGGTGGGCCCTCCCATACCGTATATGCAGGACACGGACGACACCACAATGACATCGCGACGTCCAGAGAGCAGAGCGCTTACGGCGCTGAGCCTCAGCTTGTCAATATCCTCATTGATGGCGAGGTCCTTTTCTATATATGTATCTGAGGAGGGTAAATAGGCTTCCGGCTGGTAGTAATCGTAGTACGAAACGTAGTACTCTACGGCGTTATTGGGGAAGAACCCCTTCATCTCTTGGTACAACTGGGCCGCCAAGGTCTTGTTGTGACTCAGAATGAGGGTGGGGCGGTTCACATTGTTTATCACGTTGGCCACCGTGAAAGTCTTGCCAGAGCCCGTGACGCCTAACAGCACCTGGGCCTTGTCTCCCTGCTCTACGCCAGCGGTGAGCTGGCTTATGGCAGCAGGCTGGTCGCCCGTGGGAGCATACTCGGAAACCAAATTGAAATTCATAATTGCAAAATTAATAAAAAATGGAGCCCTGATAGCTTATAATAGCTGTTTTTTTACTAAAAAATGTGTTTTTTACTTTGGCCATAGCGGAATTATATGTAATTTTGCAAGACAAATCTGTGATTATGAATAAAATTCTGTTTGCTGCTTTAGCGGTGCTGCTGCTCTTTTCAAGCTGCGCCAATGAGTTTAACAAAGTCTATATGACCAGCAATGTTCCATATAAATACGAATACGCAAAAGAGTGTTTTGCCAACGGGAAATGGACACGTGCTACGACATTGCTTACCGATATGATAACGGTATTGAAAGGCACTGACAACGGACAGGAGAGCTTGTACATGCTCGCGATGGCTCAGTATAATAATAAGGACTACGAGGGAGCCGCCAAGACTTTCAAGAGTTATTTCAAGGCCTATCCCACAGGCTACTATGCCGAGATGGCAGAGTTCTATGCGGGCCAGAGCCTCTACGAGAGTACTCCGGAACCCCGACTGGATCAGTCGGCCACGATGTCGGCCATCTCTGCCTTTCAGGAGTTTTTGGATTTGTACCCCGATGCCAAGTTAAAGCCTGTTGCCCAGCAGCGCCTGTTTGCCCTTCAGGACAAGCTGGTACGTAAGGAACTGCTCAATGCCCAGTTGTATTATGACTTAGGTCCCTATTTCGGCAACTGCAATAATGGCGAGAACAACTATGAAGCCTGCATCATCACTGCGCAGAACGCTCTCAAGGAATATCCCTACAGCAAGTTGCGCGAGGAATTTTCCATCCTGCTTATGAAGAGTAAGTACGAGTTGGCCCAGCAGAGTGTGGACAACAAGAAGATGGAACGTTTCCAGGATGCCGAGGATGAGTGCTACGGCTTTATCAATGAGTTCCCCGATTCTAAGGAACGGGCTACCGCCGAGCGCTATATCAACAAGTGCAAGGACTACATCAGCGCCCACAGCAACGAGTCGGCCATCCCCACATTTGGAAGAGATTAACGAAGTTAAAACATACATTATTTAATAAGAAATGGATTACAAGAAGTCAAAGGCACCAGTCAATACGGTTACCCGTAACATCATGGATCTTTGCGAGAAGACCGGCAATATTTATGAAAGTGTAGCGATTATCTCAAAGCGTTCTAATCAGATTGCCGCCGAGATAAAGCAGGATCTGAATAAGAAACTTCAGGAGTTCGCGTCGTACACGGACACATTGGAGGAGGTCTTTGAGAACCGCGAGCAGATAGAAATCTCACGTTATTACGAGAAACTGCCCAAGCCAACCCTTTTGGCCACTCAGGAGTTCATCGAGGGCAACGTCTATTGGCGCGACCCGTCACAGGATAACGAAGACGCTAATGCTACAGCGTAAGCAGACCTTATTCCTGTTAGCGGCTATCATCGTCACGGCTGTCTGCCTGTGTCAGCCCATTGGGGCGATAGAGCCTCAGGGTATGGGCACCTGGACGGCGATTTACTCGCTCTTCGTAACAGGGCCGGAGGTGTCGTTCAACTTGTGGCCCCTGTTCGTCCTGTTAGTCCTTACGTATCCCGTGACCATTATAGCCATTGCCCTGTACAAGAAGCGTAAGGCACAGGCCCGCCTGTGTGTATGGGCAGTAGTATGTAATGTGCTGTGGTATGCTTACTTCCTGTTCGGCATATTTACGGCTTTTCAGCAGATAGGCACTTTCCATGTAAAGTTTGCCGCTGGCTTACCGCTCATCAACATCATCCTGTATCTGTTGGCCCGTAAGGGCATCATGGATGACGAGCGGTTAGTTCGCTCAGCCGACCGTATCAGATAAAGACATTATATTAATGTATAGAGATAAAAAATCTCAGCCTGTCGAGGGCTGAGATTTTTTTATGCTTATTGGCTGTATGGCCATGGAGTGTGTGCTGATGGCTGAGGATGCCGGCCATCAGCGTGTCAGTTTACTATCACCTCGTCGGTGAACAGCCAGGCCCCGTCGCGGTTATTCTTTTTGGCGTGCAGGCGCACATAGCGTGCCTGGCCCGTGTAGAGGGTAGAGAACTGCTTGAAGAGCAGGCGCTCGTAGCTGTCAGGAAGGTCGTTCCAGGCCGTGCCTACCAGCTGAAAGTCACTGCCGTTGGTAGATACATAAAAGTCTACTTTCTGGGGAACGTACACCCACGCACCAGCCGAGTGCATAAAGGTGGCCCCGATATAGTGTATATCCTTCACAGCCCCTAAATCTATCGTTACATCAAAGTCCTTCATGGTTCCTTGCCACTTCCGGTCGGTATAACTCCATCCGCCTAATACGCCGTCAGTAAGGGTGGTGTCACCATGAGCCTTCCACTTACCGTAGAGAGGCACATTGTAGGTAACCTTGCATCCTTTAGCCAAGTGGTTGGCAGGGGTAAGGCTCTCCCGGCGCTCGCCATATTCATGGGACAGGTCAAAGGGATGGTAGCCCTTGTTAGTAAGCAGCTGGCACAACTCGACTGCCCTTGGGCGGAAACTGTCGTAATTCTTATTAGCTGCTTGAGTCCAGCCAGTTTCAGCTATGGCAAAGGCACGAGGGTAGTACATGTACTCGGCATGGTCATCCTCGGGTATGTACTCACTCCACAGGTTGCCCTGTATGCCTAAGAGGTGTCCGGCCTCTTCAGGGGTAAGCCCCTGGACAGGGTTGTAACTATATACGGTCTTCAGGGGCGTATAGCCACCTATCGAGGGTGGCTCCTTGTAGGGAGCATCTTGCGTATAGTCTAAATAACAGTACTCGCCAGGTGTCATAATGACATCGTGACGTGCGCGCAGCGCCTTCAAGCCGCCTTCAGTTCCGCGCCAGGACATAACCGTGGCATTGGGGGCCAAGCCACCTTCCAGTATCTCATCGTAGCCTATGAGCTTACGCCCTTTGCGGTTGATATACTTTTCTATACGGTGTATGAAGTAGCTTTGCAGCTGGTCTACATCCTTCAGGTGCTCGCTCCGCATCCGTTTCTGGCAGTCGGGACAGGTGCGCCAGCCATTCTTGGCAGCCTCGTCGCCTCCGATATGTATGTACTCAGAGGGGAAAAGCTGTATCACCTCGTCTAACACATTCTCCAAGAAGGTGAAAGTGGCCTCTTTGCCTGCACAGAAGTCATCATTCTTGTATGGCTGACCGCTGCAGGACAACTCGGGATAAGCTGTCAGTACCTCCTCGCTATGTCCAGGCATCTCTATCTCGGGGATAACGGTGATATGGCGTTCCCGGGCATAAGCCAATATGTCGCGTATGTCCTGCTTGGTGTAATAGCCACCATAGGCATTGGCGCTGTTCTTACCGCAGTAGCGTTTACCCTTCTCAGTCCATTCGGTCCAGGTACGGGCAGGGCGCCAGGCGGCCAGTTCGGTCAGTCGGGGGTAACGGTCAATCTCTATGCGCCAGCCGGCACCATCGGTGAGGTGGAGGTGCATACGGTTGAGTTTAAGCAGAGCCATGGCATCCATCTGTTTGAGGAGAAACTGTTTGGGGCGGAAGTGGCGCGACACGTCAAAGAGCAGTCCGCGATAGCGAAAGGCTGGCTGGTCCTGGATGGTGCAGCACTGGATGGTACCCGTCTGCTCGTCTGTCATCTGCAAGAGTGTCTGTATGGCATAGAAGGCACCTGCCTCGGTGGCTGCTTGTATGCGTATCTGCTTAGGGGTTACCGTTAGCCGATAGCTTTCGTCGGCTGTAGTTCCCTGGGTCTTCTTGCTACTTCCGCTGATGGTTATAGCGATATGGGCTGTAGCCAGGCGGGTGGTAGGAGCCAACTGTAGCGGACTGTGCTGCAGGTAGGTGCACAGGCCAGCTGTAGTTATACCTTTAATACAAAAGGTGCCCCCCTTGGCGGGCAGGGTGAAGTGGCCCTTGGTGGTTACAATGTGGTTAGGGAGGGGCGTGACCCTAAAGGGCGACCCCAAGGAGGCGACAGGGGCAGAGGCCGCTGTTGCCCGGCAGGCCGTGAGGCTGAGTGTCGCCAGGCATAGGCTGGCGAACAAAGTTCTTACGATTTGCATAATTGTATAGGTATTAATAGTATTTATTTGCTCTTGTCAGTCTTTACCTTGCGCGGTTTCCGAGCTTTCTTTTTCTTGTTCTTATTGAAGTTGAACAGGTCGCAGAGACCGTTGAAATCTTTCTTTAGGATAAGTCCGATACCCTGTGTGTTAAGGCTGTTCTTGGTGAAGTAGCGGTCATTGGTCTGGTTGTACACTCGTACGGCAAAGTTGCCATTGGGGTATATCAGATACTGCAAGTCAAAATCACCGATGAAACTGGTAGTGGCATTGGCCTTGTCGCGGTAGCCAAACTGACCATTGAAAAGCAGGCGGTTGTTGAGCATGCGGCCACTCAGCAGCCCCTCGTACTCAGCGTTGTTCCATCCCTCGTCGCCTGTAGATATGTTGGCGCCAAAATTCCAGTGGTCGTTCTTGGTAACCGAACCTATCAGGGAGTTGAGTTGCTGGCTGAGGGTTCCGCTCAGTATGCTCTGCATGGCCAGGGATGTCTGGCTGGGCTGCTGGCTGGAACTCTGGGCTGCGCTATTGTTGTTCTGAGAGTAGAAACGGCCCACGGCCAGCAGGTATAGGACTTGCTGGTTCATGCCCTCCTCGCTGTTTATCAAGCTGGTAATCATCTGCTTGGCATCGGCGCTTACCGTTGGTAAGTCCAGACCGAAGTCCACTTTCGGCGAGTTGGGTGTTCCGGAGATGTTCATCAGACAGTTAACCCGGATATTGTTACTGGTAAACGAACGGCCAATACTAAGGTCGGACAGGCTGACACCGTTAACCGCATATTGGGCCTTCAGATTGAGCACGGCATCCATAGGATTGCCTCCAAAACCGATGGTACTGCCAGGGAGGAACTGGAAGTCGCGCCGGATGATGTTCTGGATGGTGAGCTTGTAGATACCATGGTCTACCTCGTAAGTGCCAAACATGTCGAAGTCGCCCTTATTAAAATAAGTAGCCCTGATGGTTCCATTGCCGTTGAGTGCTATGTAGTCGCCCGAACGCTTGTCCATCAATACTCTAAGCGTGGCATCTGGGGTGCAGTTGATAAGCAGATTCATGTGTATGTCGCTCGGTATATCTATCAGCGTGTTGTCTATGCTGTCGGCAGGGATTTTGGTGGAAGTGGATGCCAACGCCGTGCTGTCCCTGTCTGTCCAGTGGATAAACGACTGGTTGCTGATGGCATCGGGGCTTGCTGCATTGTACTCGATAAACGAGCCCCTCTCGGGGGTAAGGTTGGCATCGATGCGCACCTCGCCGCTCTTGCCCTGGATACGGCAGTCGCCCGTGGCGAAGACCGTACCGTAGAAAGTGTTATCGCCATAATCCTTGAAGTCATAAGCCAGCAGGTTGTTGGCCTTAACTCCGATGTCGTAAGAAAGTTTGGTAAGATGCCTGTGATACAGGCTGCCATTAACGGTACCATAGTTTCCGTTGCGGTCGCGTATGGCATCGCTCTGCAGCTTTATCTCGTTGGGAACCATCTTGATAGGACAGTTCTCTAAAGTGTAAGTGGCATTGAGAGGCTTAATGGTTATGGTGCCATTGACAACAGCATCGCCCTCCAGGTTTATCTCTTTCAAATCGCCATAAACCCGGACGTTGCCATTGGTCTGCAGGTTTACATCTTTCATAAAACTGCTGCAGAAACTTTCCAAGAACTCGCCCCGTGTATTGTTGGCCCGTATGCGCAAGTCTATGTAGTTGCGGGCAGGCGACACGTACCCGTTAATGTCGGTTCGGGCATTGTTATCGTCATAGGCGGTGGCGTCAATGTCTATCTGATCCTTCTGCCTGTTCAGGTTGACATTAGCCGAGAGGATGCCCATGCGTCCATTTTCAAATCGGAAGTCGCGTACCCACAGGTCAGCCCGTGCCTCGGGCTTGGCAAAGGGAGCAGAGATGTACGCATAGCCAGTGGCTTTGCCGCTAAACTCGACCGAGTGGAAGTTAACAAGATTGAGGATGTAGCTGACATCGACATCCTGTAAGTCTACCTTGACGGTGTCGTTAGGACTGGGTGTGGCGTGGCCCGATATAATAATGTGCTGCTTGTTGTGCTCGATGGCGAGCTGGTTGATGGCTACATGGTCTTTGTAATAGCTGATGGTGGCCGGTCTTACATTCCACACGCTGTCACCAATGGTGATGTTGGAGGGTAAGACGTTGACTTGGGCAGTAGCGAGGCCATGCTGGTTCTTATAGAACTGAGCCTCGGAGTCTAACATACCCGCGAAACCATTCTTGCCGTTGTTTTCAAAGGACAACAGCGTGCGCAGCTTGTTGTGGGCAGCCTGGGCCTTGACATTCCAGTAAGTACCCTGGTTGCCCTGGGCCACCTGCTTGAGGTGCGCATAGGCTTTCAGCGTGTCATTGGGTGAGGTGAGACGTATATAGCCACGCTCGTACTGGCTTCCATTGTACTCAAACATCGGCATGTTGAGTGTCATCTCTATCTGCCGGAGATGGTCGTTCACATTTCCTTTGAGGGCAAACGGGCGCTTCAGTTCCAGCGGTATGCCGAAGAGGTGGTTTAGCCAGTCGGACTTGTTGATAACGGCATTGATGGCAAAGTCATTGTGGACAGCCTTGGTGGTATGGGGCAGTCCGGGAAGCGTGGGGAGCTTGCTGCCCACGATATTGGTAAGACTCTGAATAAAGGTGGCGTAGTCGTAGCGCCCGCTGACGCTCATGTGCCCAAAGTCGCTATCCATAACCATGACACGGTGGCTGCCAGTGTTAGCCGCATTGAGCGTAAGCGAGGCAAGGCGGTACTCTGAGTCCTTGGTGGTCATTAGTAGGTTAGAAATGGCCAGGTGTCCCAGCGCATCGTTGATGGACCGTCCCTGAATGTTGGCCTGTATGTCGCCATCGAACGTGGCGGTGCCCCACTTGTTGGACAGATGGAGCCCCGCAGGGCTGAACCTGCGTACCTTGGCAGTAATATTGGTAGCCGGAGTGCGGGCCAAGTCTACCGAACCGTCTATCTCTACCAGGCCATTAGGGTCGTTCAGGCTCGCTGTACCCTTAAAAGTACTGCGGGCATACTTGCCGTCTATCGTAATATTCTTATAAGTATAGTGGTTATAGTCTATCCCCGAGATGGTTCCCTGGGCCAACAGGGTGGTTATCTTGCCCTTGGACTGGGTACCTTTAAGATAGAGCGAGGTGGCAATGTTGCCTAATAAGGCATTGTCTGCTATCAGTCCGAGGTTAAGGCCCCGTGTGGTGATTTCTCCGTTAAATGCCGAGCCACTTTTCCCAGCGAACAGGTTAATCTTTCCAGCGCTGGTTTCCAACACGCCTTTGAGGGCGATGTCCTTGCCCTTTCCACCGATATGCCCCTGGTAGCGGATGTCGCCCAGTCGGTGTACCACAGTCGGAAGTTGAAATCGGTTCTTAATGGCCTGGGCTATATCTTCTACGTCCGCTGCGCTAAAGGTTATTCGCTGGATGTCGGCAGCCCATCGGGGCGTGGCGTTCCAGTCGGTTATAGAACCATTAGCTGCTATGATAGTCTTCGCTTTATAAGCTATTTTCAGGTCGCTTATCCGGAGTGAGGTGCTGGTTCCCCTGAAGGTGGTCCTGATACCTACCGGATGGGTTAGCGGGCGCAGGGTAGGTACAAAGCAGGCCAGGTCTGCCGGGGCGATGTCCGTATGGTCGATGCTGCCATCAAACAGGATGGTGGCAGGTTCTATCCTGGTGCCCACGCGGCGGTATGAAACGGCAATGGCAGGTATCTTCAGGGTAGAGTGGGGTAGCTGGGCCTCAAACTGGCTCAGCTGGGCGCCCGTGGTTCCAGCTATCAGGTTAAAGGTAAGCGCCCTTAGCTCCAAGCCACTCTGCTCTTTGCCAGAGAACTTCTTGACAAATATATTGACCGAGTCGTCTTTGACGGCGTTCAGCATGATGTGTGTACTGAGGTTGCTGACGTTCAGATGCTTGGTCGAGAAAGAGCCCGTCTTGGCAATATCTTTCTGGTCGTACCTGATATGCCCATTCCTGATGATGAGTGAGCGGATGGAGAGGTCGAGGGGCTTATGAGAAGTGGTGTCCTTCGAGGCCAGGGAGTCTAATACAAACTGGTAGTTGGCTTTGGCCGAGGCCGAAGCCTTATAGAAGTGGGCTTGCAGACCAAATAACTGGGCCGATGAAATGGATATTTTGCCTTCGGTTAAGGGGAGATAATCAAACTTAGCCGATACACGTCCGGCGCTAATCATCGGGCATCCATGCTGGTCTAATATGGATATGTCGTCTATTATAAATCGGTTAAACAAGCCCAAGTCTACCCGCCCAATGGTTACCTGCGTACCTAATTTACTGCCGAGCACATTGCCGACCTGCGTACCAATGAAGCGCTGTATTGGCGGCATATGCGTCAATATCATCAGCGATACAATAAGCCCACATACGAACCATATCGCGGTATTAAAAACTTGTGTTGCTTGTTTCACCTTAATTATAAATGGACTACAAAATTACAAGTTTTTCTCCATCCCGATGGAAATAACTGCTGTTTTTTTTCTGCAAGTGCTTTTTTTTACGTATTTTTGCAGTGCTTATACATATAGCGATTACTATATTTGGCGCGGAAATAATTACAATAAATATATTTACTTGTATGGCAAATGTTATTAAATTGCGCAAAGGCCTTACCATTAACTTGAAAGGACGAGCACAGGAGAACATTGTTGAGCTGGAGGTTGCGGGCGAATATGCCTTGGTTCCGGACGACTTTACAGGCGTTACTCCGAAGGTGGCTGTCAAAGAGGGTGACAGCGTGAAGGCTGGCGACGCACTATTCATTAACAAGCATTACCCAGAAGTAAAGTTCGCCTCGCCTGTCAGTGGCACGGTGGTGGCCGTAGAACGGGGCGAACGTCGCAAGGTTATGTCTGTAAGGGTAAAGGCTGATGAAAAACAACAGTTTGTAGATTTCGGAACTTTTGAGTTAGGCCAGATGAGTGGGGAGGACGTTAAGAACGCCCTGCTTACGGCTGGGCTTTTCGGCTACATGAATCAGCTGCCTTACGCAGTGTCTACCAATCCGGCTACAACCCCTAAATCCATTTTCGTATCAGCCTTGCGCGACATGCCGTTGGCTGGTGATTTTGAGGTAGAATTGAAGGGCAATGAGGAGGCTTTTCAGGCTGGACTCACGGCCCTGTCCAAGATAGCCCCGACCCATTTGGACATCGGAAGCAAGCAGACGGCTGCAGCCTTGACTAAGGCGCAAAAGGTGGAAGTAACCGTTTTTGACGGCCCCTGTCCTGCGGGTAATGTGGGTGTACAGGTTAATCATATAGACCCGGTAAACAAGGGTGAGGTGGTATGGACGGTAGACCCTACTGCTGTTATCTTCTTCGGTCGGTTGTTCTTGACGGGTAGGGTAGACCTCACCCGGACCGTGGCCGTAGCGGGTAGCCTGGTATCGGCTCCTATGTATGTGCGTACGGCGGTAGGTACCCCTCTGGCCACGATACTTGACGGAAGACTGGCCCAGACGGAGCATACCCGTATCCTGAATGGCAATCCTCTGACGGGTCGGAAAGCTGCGCTGACTGACTTCTTAGGTGCGCATACCTCTGAGGTGACCGTAATTCCCGAGGGCGATGATGTCAATGAAATCTTAGGTTGGATATTGCCTCGCTTCAAGCAGTTCTCTGTTTCCAAGAGCTATTTCTCATGGCTCTTGCCTCATCGTAGTTACAGTCTGGATGCCCGTGTCAAGGGCGGCGAACGCCACATGATTATGAGTGGCGAGTACGATAAGGTGCTTCCCATGGATATTTATGCTGAATATCTCATTAAAGCGATTATTACGGGCGACATAGACCGTCAGGAGCAGTTGGGTATATACGAAGTAAGTCCTGAAGACTTCGCCTTGGCCGAGTTTGTAGACTCTTCTAAACTGGAATTGCAGCGAATAGTGAGAGAAGGATTGGATATTTTACGTAAAGAGAACGCTTAGACTATGAATATAAAAGGTTTATTTGATAAGGCAAGGCCTCATTTTGAAAAAGGCGGCAACCTGCATGCTTTCTGGAGCCTGTATGATGGCTTCGAGAGTTTCTTGCTCGTTTCCAATGCTACTTCAAAGAGTGGTTCAAGTATTCATGATGCGATAGATTCGAAGCGTATCATGAGTATGGTAGTCATCGCTCTGATGCCAGCCATGCTCTTTGGTATGTACAATGTAGGCTATCAGAACTATCTGGCCGCTGGTACACTGGCCACGGCCAGTTTCTGGGCTGTATTTGCATACGGCTTTTTGGCCGTGTTGCCTAAGATACTTGTAAGTTACATCGTGGGACTCGGCATAGAGTTTGCCTGGGCTCAGTGGAAACACGAGGAGATACAGGAGGGCTACCTGGTATCGGGCATCATCATCCCCCTGATAATACCGGTTACTACGCCGCTGTGGATGTTAGTCATAGCCATAGCTTTTGCCGTGATATTCGCAAAGGAGATTTTCGGTGGAACGGGTATGAACTTCCTCAATGTGGCCCTGGTGGCCCGTGCGTTCCTCTTCTTCTCTTATCCGGCCAAGATGAGCGGCGACAGCGTATGGCTTGCCACCGATACCATCTTCGGACTGGGCAATCAGTTGCCCGATGGCTTCACCATGGCTACCCCGTTAGGCCAGATAGGTCAGGGGACTGTTCCTACTGCCAGTCTAACCGATATGATACTCGGTTTCATACCGGGTTCTATCGGCGAGACCTCTGTAGTGGCCATAGCCATAGGCGCCGTCATCCTGCTGTGGAGCGGGGTGGCCAGTTGGAAAACCATGCTGAGTGTATTTGTTGGTGGTGGTTTGACGGCTGCGCTCTTCCACGCCTGTGGAACCTCTCCCATTACCTGGTATGAGCACCTGGTGCTCGGCGGTTTTGCCTTTGGTGCCGTGTTTATGGCCACCGACCCTGTAACCTCGGCCCGCACCGAGACTGGTAAGTGGATTTACGGTTTCCTGATAGGATTTATGGCTGTGGTGATACGCGTGCTCAATCCGGGATACCCCGAGGGCATGATGCTGGCCATCTTGTTGATGAATGTTTTTGCTCCGCTGATTGACTATTGTGTGGTTGAGCGCAATGTCGCACACCGCATTAACCGTGCGAAGAATAATAAGAAGGAGGCTTGATTATGAAATTGAATACAAACTCGAATACATACATCTTAGTATATTCGTCTGTACTTGTTGTTATTGTGGCTTTCTTGCTGGCAGCTGTCTATCAGAGTCTGAAACCGGCTCAGGATACCAATGTGGCCCTTGATAAGAAGAAGCAGATACTCTGTTCGCTGAACATCCGAGACATTGATAATGAGGAGGCTGAGAAGAAATATAAGGAGATGGTTACAGCCGATGAAATCATGGATGAGAGTGGCAAGGTACTAAATCCTGGTACAGCCGGAGGCGAGGATGCTGGTTTCAAACTGGACGGCTCTGACTACAAGGCTGGCCGCCTGGCACTGTTCGTATGTAACGTTGATGGCAGCACGAAGTATGTAATCCCCGTTTACGGCATGGGCCTGTGGGGTGGCATCAGTGGCTACATTGCCATCAACGAAGACAAGGAAACTATTTATGGAGTCTACTTTAATCACGAAGGCGAGACCGCTGGACTGGGTGCCGAGATTAAGGACAACCGTCAGTGGCAGGAGCAGTTCCGCGGAAAGAAACTTTTTTCTTCGGCCAATAATTCGCAGGTCGCCCTGTCGGTCGTGAAGAAGGTAGAAGACCAGACTACACAGGTAGATGCCGTGACAGGCGCAACGCTTACCTCTAACGGTGTGACCGACATGCTGCACGAGGGTCTGGGCAAATACATTAAGTTTCTAAATGATAAATAAGTTTCTGATTATTTTTAAACTACGTAAATATGGCATTATTTAGTAAACAGAATAAGGAGGCGCTTATCAATCCCCTGAACCTGGACAACCCGATACTCGTTCAGGTGCTGGGTATATGCTCGGCTCTGGCCGTGACCTCTCAGCTGAAGCCCGCCATCGTCATGGGACTGGCCGTGACGGTCATTACAGCGTTTTCCAATGTGATAATTTCTCTGATACGAAAGACTATACCTACCCGCATACGCATTATCGTGCAGCTGGTGGTGGTGGCCACGCTGGTAACCATTGTCAGCCAGGTGCTCAAGGCTTTTGCCTATGATGTGAGTGTCCAGCTGTCGGTCTATGTGGGCTTGATTATTACCAACTGTATCTTGATGGGCCGCCTGGAGGCTTACGCTATGACCAATAAGCCCTGGCCATCATTTCTTGACGGACTGGGCAACGGACTGGGCTACGCTCTGATACTGGTTGTCGTGGGAGCGTTCCGCGAACTCTTCGGCCGTGGCACCCTGTTGGGCTTCACGATTATCCCCAAGGGCGTTTACGACTTTGGGTATGTCAACAACGGCATGATGACCATGCCAGCTATGGCCTTGATACTCTTGGGCTGTGTTATATGGGTTCACCGTGCATTTTTTTACAAGGATAAATAACGAATATGGAACACGCAATAAGTTTGTTTTTCAGGTCGATTTTCGTCGACAACATGATATTCGCTTTCTTTCTCGGCATGTGCTCGTTCCTTGCCGTTTCTAAGAATGTGAAGACTTCTTTTGGACTTGGCGCAGCTGTCACCTTTGTGCTGTTAGTTACCGTTCCGGTAGATTATCTTCTGCAGACCAAGGTGCTGGGGCCCGACTGCCTGGCCGAGGGTGTAGACCTCTCTTACCTCAGCTTTATCTTGTTCATAGCAGTTATCGCCGGTATCGTACAGTTGGTAGAGATGGTGGTCGAGAAGTACAGCCCGTCGCTCTATGCGGCTTTGGGAATTTTTCTGCCGCTGATAGCTGTTAACTGTGCCATCATGGGTGCATCGCTGTTCATGCAGCAGCGTATTAATATGGATCCCTCTAACTCGCAGTACATCGGTAGCGTATGGGATGCCTTGGTCTATGCACTCGGGTCGGGTATCGGCTGGACGCTGGCCATTGTTGCCATGGGTGCCATTCGCGAAAAACTGCAGTACAGTGATGTGCCCAAGCCGCTGCAGGGCTTAGGTATCACCTTTATCATCGTGGGCCTGATGGCCATGGCCATGATGTGTTTTAGTGGACTTAAAATATAATAAGGAGTAGATATACATGGGACAGTTTATATTGATTAGTATAGGAGTCTTTCTGCTGATAATACTCCTTCTTGTAATTATTTTGCTGGTAGCCAAGCGCTATCTCAGCCCCAGTGGCAATGTTACCATTACTATTAATGGTGACAAGAAACTGTCGGTCGGTCAGGGAAGTAGTCTGATGACTACCCTGAATGAGAATGGCATCTTCCTCCCCTCTGCCTGCGGCGGTAAGGCCAGCTGTGGCCAGTGCAAGGTGCAGGTTCTTGAGGGCGGTGGCGAGATTCTTGACTCCGAGCGTCCTCACTTTACCCGCAAGCAGATTAAGGAACATTGGCGGTTAGGATGCCAGTGCAAGGTAAAGGGTGACTTGACCATCAAGGTGCCCGATAGTGTTATGGGTGTCAAGGAGTGGGAGTGTACCGTCATTTCTAATAAGAACGTTTCGAGTTTTATCAAGGAGTTCAAGGTGGCCCTGCCCCCTGGCGAGCACATGGACTTTATCCCTGGCTCGTATGCTCAGATTAAAATACCGGCTTACGACTGCATTGACTACAACGTAGACTTTGACAAGAACGACATCGGTAAGGAGTACATCGGTGCCTGGGAGAAATTCAACATCTTCTCACTCAAAGCACACAACCCGACGCCAACGGTGCGTGCCTACTCTATGGCCAACTATCCGGCCGAGGGCGACATCATCACGCTTACGGTACGTATCGCCACTACGCCGTTCCTTCCCCGTCCGCAGGTAGGATTTCAGGATGTTCCCACGGGCATCGGCTCTTCCTATATCTTCAGTCTCAAGCCTGGCGATAAGGTGATGATGAGTGGCCCTTACGGCGATTTCCATCCTAATTTCACCTCGGGCAAAGAGATGATATGGATTGGCGGTGGCGCCGGAATGGCTCCCCTGCGCGCCCAGATAATGCACATGACCAAGACGCTGCACACTATAGACCGCGAGATGCACTTCTTCTATGGCGCACGTGCTCTGGGCGAAGCCTTCTTCCTGGAGGATTTCTGGGAGCTCGAAAAGGAATTTCCTAATTTCCACTTCCATCTCTCGCTCGACCGTCAGGATCCCAAGGCCGATGCTGCTGGCGTAAAGTATTATACCGGTTTTGCAGTTAACTGCATCCGTGATACTTACCTGAAGGATCACGATGCTCCTGAAGATTGTGAGTATTATCTCTGCGGCCCACCTATGCTTATCAAGACGGTTACCGACTACCTGGATAGCCTGGGTGTAGACCAGGATAGTATCATGTACGACAATTTTGGCTAATACAAGCAAACTGATATCGAACATTGCCTCGTCGCAGACTTCTGCGACGGGGCGTTTTATAAAGTTTAAAGTTAGAAAGGGAAACTATGAACAGAAAATTATTTATTTTAGGGTTGTTTTTGCTTTCGATTGTAAACATAAAAGCCCAAAACCAGATGCAGAAGGACTCGCTTACGATGGAAAATATACTGCACAATCTTCCGGAGGTAATGGTTAAGGGGTCACGGCCTATTGTTAAAGTAGAGCAAGGTATGTTGTCATACAATATGCCGTTACTTATAAAGCAGTTGACTGCTGATAATGCTTACGAGGCTCTTACACGTATTCCCGGTGTTAGCGATGCTGGGGGGGGGTATTAGGTTTTCGGGCAATGATGTAACGCTTATTATTAATGGCCAGGCTACCACTCTGACTCAGGAGCAGTTGGCAGATAGGCTAAAAACTATGCCTGCCGCACAGCTGGCAAAAGCAGAGGTAATGCTTGCCGCTCCCGCACGTTATCATGTTCGTGGTATGGCTATAAATATCGTTACGAAAGATTATGTAGGTACAAATCGGTTATCGGGACAGATAATTGGAGGATTGCAGCAAAGCAAATATGCAGAAGGCTTTGGCAATCTATACCTTTCTATGCAAAGGGGCAAATTCGGATTGGATGCACAGTATCAATATAGAGATGGCAATTCGTACGATGAATCGTCACGAATGGCTAACCATCCATTGGGTAATAAACGTGTAAACTATCAAGATGAGACCAGCCAAAAGTCATTTGGGATTACCCATGACTACCGACTTGGTATGAATTATACTTTCAGCAAGAGCCATCGACTTGACGTTGCCTATACAGGAAAATGGGACAAATCATGCGATAACAGCTACACGACAGGCTCAAGTAAAAGCGGAATGTATCGGGGCAGTCATGCGTACTTGCACAATGTCGATGTAAATTACTCACTTCCTTTTGGCCTCAATGTTAGTGGCTCGTACACTAACTACCGCACTCCTCAGCAACAAAGACTTGACGGTACGATTTCTGCGAATGAATACGCTACAGAAACTGAGAGGAAACTGACAAGTGGTAGTGAGCAGACTATCAGTAAATGGATGTTCACGGCAGACCAAGCCCACTCTTTTGCACATGGATGGGGACTGTCGTATGGCATTAAGGGTCAGTTCGCAAGTAACAAGAGTTATCAGACCACACGTGACAAAGAGGGGAACCTGCTGGATAATGCGACAAGCAGTGTGGACATCAATGAGCGGATATGGAATGTATATGCTGGTTTCAGTAAGCAGATTAACAAGTCTATTAGTCTTGAGGCGTCTGTTGCAGCCGAACAATACCACTCTCCGATATGGGACAAATGGCGCATATATCCTTCACTCAACGCTTTGTGGAACATTAACGACAGCCATTTGCTCAATTTGTCTTTTAGTTCTAACTCTGAGTTTCCGAGTTACTGGTCTATAATGAGCAGTGTGTATTATTCTTCGGCATACACAGAGATACACGGAAATCCTGATTTGAAACCGTATTCTTATTACAATGTCAACTTGATGTGGCAGATAAAGAGGCGTTATACGCTGATGGCTTTTGCAAGTCTAAAGCCTGATTATTCGGTGCAGCTGCCTTATCAGACAACAGACCGCATGGCTGTAATATTGAAAGAAACCAACTTTAACTATGTAAATAGCTTTGGCCTGCAAGCCTCTGCCATATTCAGAGCAGGAAAATGGCTCAATGGTAATGTGTTTGCAGCTGGAATTTACAAACACGATAAGAGTAACCATTTCTTCGATTTACCATTCGACCGCCAAAAACTATCTGTGGTATTAGGAGGAACTGCCTCTATAAAACTTTGCAATACACAAGATGTGCGCCTTATACTCAATCCTTTCTTTCAGTCAAAGGTTATACAAGGGGTTTATGACGTAAGCCCAATCTTTAGAATGAACGCCAAATTGCAATGGTCTTCACATGATGGCAAATGGGGCTTACGTATCAACGGTAGTAATATTTTCAATAGTAAGGCTGACACACGCTCCGTACAAGGCAATCAAGACTATCGTATGAAGATAAACAATGACTGGGCTACTGTCACTTTCGCAGTTATCTATAAGTTTGGTGGTTACAAGGAAAAGAAAGTAAAGGCTATTGATACTTCAAGAATGGGACATTAATGACTTGTGCAATACCGGGGACGGTAGATAGCAAATAATAGATTGATGGGGAGGCGAAACAAGATAATTGCTTGTTTCGCCTCCCTTTTATTTATTTTTGGCACGACGTTTGCATATATTATAATGAATATGTAAATTTGCATCAGAAGAGTAAGTGTAACGATAACAATAGCAATTATAATGATAAGTCAGTTTTCCCGAAAAGTTTCTGAAGTCCTTGCTTTCTCGCGCGAAGAGGCCAGTCGGCTGGCGAGTAAAACTGTGGGCCCAGAACATATATTATTAGGTATATTGAGAGAGACGGACGGTGTAACGACCGATTTTCTGCATCTTAAGCATGTAGATACCAATGACATGAAGACCGAGCTTGAGGCTGTGGCCAGCAGCGACGGTACAGAGGGGGCGATGGCTCTATCTGAGTTGGCCCTTGATGAAAAAGCCAGCAACATCCTAAAATTGGCGGTGCTGGAGGCGCGCTTGCAGCATACCCAGACTGTCGACGTGCCCCACATTGTGCTCGCCATGCTACACGACCAGGCCGATACTAAGGCTAAGGAAATTCTGCTGCGCAACGACATTCACTACGAGGATATGAAGAGCTACATGCAGCAGAAGACCAGCGATGTGCCCACCAACGGGATTTTTGCCTCGGACGACGACACGGAGACTCCCGAGTATGAGGGTGCCGACAACGGCCAGCGCCAGTCGGCCACGCAGACCACCCAGAAGAAGGGAGGTACGCCTGTGCTCGACAACTTTGCCACTGACTTGACCAAGGCGGCTGCCGAAGGCAAACTGGACCCGGTGGTAGGGCGCGAGAAGGAAATCATGCGCGTTACCGAGATACTATGTCGCCGTAAGAAGAACAACCCTATATTAATAGGTGACCCCGGTGTGGGAAAAAGTGCCATCGTCGAGGGACTGGCGCAGATGATTGTGCAGCATAAGACATCGCCCGTGCTGTTCAATAAGCGATTGGTCAACCTGGATATGGCTGCCATGGTAGCCGGAACCAAGTATCGTGGCCAGTTTGAGGAACGCGTGCGCGCCCTGCTTAAGGAACTGGAGCAGAATGAGGACATTATCGTCTTCATCGATGAAATCCACACGCTGATAGGGGCAGGCAGTACGCCGGGCAGCATGGATGCGGCCAATATGATGAAACCGGCCCTGGCCCGGGGTGTTATCCAGTGTATCGGAGCCACCACACTCGACGAGTATCGCAACTCTATCGAGAAAGATGGTGCCTTGGAGCGCCGATTCCAAAAAGTTCTGGTCGAGCCGACCACCCCGGCCGAAACCCTGCAGATACTCAAGAATATAAAGCAGCGCTATGAGGAGCACCATCACGTTATTTACACCGAGGAAGCCTTAGAGGCGTGCGTCAAACTTACAGATAGATATGTCAACGACCGCTCCTTCCCAGACAAGGCCGTCGATGCCTTAGACGAGGTGGGCTCGCGGGTACACTTGGCCCACGCTACGGTGCCCCCGGAGATAGCCGAAAAGGAAAAGGAAATAGCGGACATCAAGGAGAAGAAGCAGAGCGCCGTGCGCAACCAGAATTTTGAGCTGGCAGCCAGTTTTCGCGATAGGCAGACCTCTCTGGAGGCCGAGTTAGAGGCCATGCAGAAGCAGTGGACCAGCGGCGAGGGCGAGCAGCGTGAAAAGGTAACCGAGCACGATGTTGCTAATGTGGTAGCCACCATGACGGGTATTCCCGTACAGCGCATCGCCGAGGGCGAGAACGTAAGGCTACGCCTGTTGGGCTCCGTTCTGAAACAGTCGGTCGTCGCCCAGGACAGGGCGATAGACAAAGTGGCCAAGGCTATCATGCGCAATCGCGTGGGACTTAAAGACCCTAATCACCCCATCGGAGTTTTTATGTTCCTTGGTCCCACGGGCGTAGGAAAGACCCACCTGGCTAAGAAGTTGGCCCAGCACATGTTTGGCTCGGCCGATGCCCTGATACGCGTAGACATGAGCGAGTATTCAGAGAGTTTCAACACTTCGCGGCTGGTAGGTGCCCCTCCGGGCTATGTAGGTTACGAGGAGGGCGGACAGCTCACCGAGCGTGTTCGCCGCCATCCTTATTCGATAGTCTTGCTCGATGAGATTGAGAAAGCACACTCCAATGTGTTTAATATGCTGTTGCAGGTGTTTGACGAGGGCCGTCTGACAGATGGAAACGGTCGCTTGGTAGATTTTCGCAATACCGTTATCATTATGACGTCCAACGCAGGTACCCGGCAGCTCAAGGAATTTGGACGTGGCATAGGCTTCGCGGCCAGCGGAGCATTGGGTGCCACCCTCGATGAGGGCGACAAGGAGTATGCCCGTGGCATTATCCAGAAGAGTTTGAGCCAGCAGTTTGCCCCGGAATTCCTGAACCGACTGGATGAGATTATCACCTTTGACCAGTTGGACCTGAACGCGTTGAAGCAGATTATCAATATCGAGTTGCGAGGTCTCATAGACCGGGTACAGGCCATGGGCTACGGGCTACAGCTAACCGACACGGCCAAGGAGTTTGTCGCTACTAAGGGCTACGATGTCCAGTTTGGTGCCCGCCCACTCAAACGGGCCATTCAGAACTACATCGAGGATGGCCTCTCCGAACTGCTGCTCAATGAGAGCCTCTCCCCCGGTAGCACCATTCTCGTTGACAAGGCTACCGACAAGGACGAGCTGACTTTTAAGGTCGAAGACAAGTTTGAAGATGCCAGCAAGCCGTCGGCCGATACTGAGGAGAAGCCTGCTGATACCGCAGAGTAAGCGGCATACTGGTAAAGAGAATAGTCTCGCAGTCTGATAGCGCTATAGAGCTATCGGGCTGCGAGATTTTTTTTGCCCTGTACATACCCTATAGTGGTTATGGCACCAGGGCGATTTACACCTATTATAATATAGGTCGGCGCCCGCCCCATGGGAGTATCTGCCTGTCCCCTCGCGACCTTTGGTGGCTTCGTCCGAAAACTTGGGATGTACATTCTCAGCTCCAGAATGTGCGTCCTAAACTTTGGAATGTACATTCTGTGTCTTCGGATGGAGCGGGGGAGGGTTATGAGGAGATACGCGAGGGCAGGGGTGCCATTTCTATTGGACGATGGGATGATGCGAGCGGGGTGGGGGCTGCTCCGGTTGGGCTGCGGGCATAATACAGGGTGCCATAACTTTGGCAGGGCAGGAAAATAAAACCATGAGAAATGGATGCAGTGCGCATTTTTTTTGCTAATTTTGTACCAGTAACTATGCGCTTGTCCCCCGATGAGGGCTACAGTCCTCGCAGCGACAGTGCGCGTGGCAGCGACAGAATATAGGGCGTGGCTCGGATAGCCACTTAAAAATGTACGCGCAATGAAGAAGCAGAAAGTGTATGAGGCTGACGATAAGATGATTTCCATCTTACAGGACAACTATGACGTGCTCCGCTGCCTGGGAGCCTTTGGTATCAACCTGGGTTTTGGCAATAAGACGGTAAAGGAACTCTGCGATAGCCAGGGTGTCGATTGCTTTACCTTCCTGTGCATCGTCAACTATACCATCAATGGATATTTAGGTGTAGACGACATGGCACGCCTGTCGGTGCCCACGCTGATGCACTATCTGCGGGCTTCGCACGAGTATTACTTGGGCTTTGAGCTGCCCTTTATCCGCAAGGAGCTGGCCGGAACGCTCAACCCGTCTGACAACATGGCCCCCCTCATTATGAAGCTGTACGACGAGTACGCCCATAGCATACGCCACCACATGAAGTACGAAGAGAAGACAGTCTTCCCATACGTCGACTCGCTCCTGCAGGGCAAGGCGCGCGACAACTACGACATTGACACATTCTCCAAGCACCACGGCCAGACGGATGTGAAGTTGCGCGAGCTGAAAAACATCATTATCCAGTACCTTCCTACTGACGGGCAGCGCAACAACCAGCTCTGTGC
This sequence comes from uncultured Prevotella sp., assembly GCA_934204655.1. Lineage (GTDB taxonomy): Bacteria > Bacteroidota > Bacteroidia > Bacteroidales > Bacteroidaceae > Prevotella. The sequence continues at coordinate 28,374 of CAKPZJ010000024.1, forward strand.
CACCCTCTACGACATATATAACTGTGAGTCGTGGCTCACACAGCACTCGGAGGTAGAGGAAAACATCTTTATACCGACCATTCGTCAGCTGGAGAAACGCGTGAAGCAAAACGACGTGAGCATAAAACTCTCGCACATGATAAACAAGAACCCGGACAGCGAGGCGCTGAGCGACCGAGAACGCGAGGTAATCGTATGCCTGGTTCAGGGAATGACCAATAAGGAGATGGCCGACCACCTGTGTATCTCTGTGAATACCGTGATAACCCACCGCAAAAATATTGCCCGAAAGTTGCAGATACACTCGCCTGCCGGTCTCACCGTTTATGCAATCGCGAAAGGTCTGATAGACATCTCGGCTGTCAAACTTTGATGACATTTTTCTGCCGTTTTACTCTGCAAGTCGGGCTTGTGCCTGTCTGTAAAGCCTTGCTGGCTCCGCAGGAGCCGCAGAGGGCGTTGACCAGGGCTCCGGAGGCTCATTATAGACACCGCGAGCGTGGCAGAAAGGAAAAAGAACGAGCAGGGACTTTGTGGAGACGAGTTTGTAAGTAGTTGTAATACAAACTATTGTATTAGTTTCTGTAAATTTTCAGATTAAGATAGTCGTGATGATAGCCCTAATGTTCTCCCCAATTGCGAATGTTAATATATGTAAAGTGCTGATAATTTTTAGCCCTCTCATCATATAGGAGAAACTTTTTTTATTATCTTTGCATCGTGTAAAGGAGTTGACCAGGAAAGCATATTTAACCTCTGGATTTTTAGAGAAAGTTATCCGAAATGGAAAACTTTTTAGAAAAAATGGAGAAGAAAGTTTTCCAAAACTGCAAACTTCAACGAGAGAATTATCATGAACAAAAAATAGATAAAATGGAGATTAAGAACTTTACCATTACCAAGCGCGACGGCACCAAGGACCGCTTTTCATTAGACAAGATAATGAACGCCATCATCAAGGCGTTCGAGTCAGTTAACGAGGTTATCGACCTCGGTAACGTGTCCAAAATTATCAGTAGGCTGAATATATATAATAATATAAAGGTAGAGGATATACAGAACCAGGTAGAGGAGGCACTCATGGCAGAGGGCTATTTTAAGGTAGCCAAGTCCTTTATGCTCTACAGGCAGCAACATACCGAAGACAGGGAAACCCTGGAGCGCCTGAAGTTTCTCACCGACTACATGGAAGCTTCCAATGCCGCCACGGGGTCTAAGTACGACGCCAACGCCAACGTAGAGCACAAGAATATAGCCACTCTGATAGGCGAGTTGCCCAAGTCGGGCTTTATCCGCCTTAACCGCAAGTTGCTTACCGACCGTATTAAGAAGATGTATGGTAAGGACCTGGCCGATGAGTACATCGACAAGCTCACACACCACTTTATCTATAAGAACGACGAGACATCGCTGGCCAATTACTGTGCCTCTATCACCATGTACCCATGGCTCGTGGGCGGCACCACGTCTATCGGTGGCAACTCTACCAAGCCCACCAACCTCAAGTCGTTCTGCGGCGGTTTCATCAATATGGTCTTTATGGTAAGTTCTATGCTCTCGGGTGCCTGCGCCACCCCAGAGTTTCTGATGTACATGAACTATTTCATCGGTATGGAGTATGGCAAGGACTACTATAAGCGAGCCGAAGAGATGGTAGACCTCTCGCTGCGTCAGCGCACCATCGACAAGGTCATTACCGACAGCTTCGAGCAGATAGTCTACTCGCTCAACCAGCCTACCGGTGCCCGCAACTATCAGGCTGTGTTCTGGAACATCTCTTATTATGACCGCTATTACTTCGAGAGCCTGTTTGGCAATTTCTATTTCCCCGACGGCAGTCAGCCCGACTGGGAAGGACTCTCCTGGTTGCAGAAGCGGTTTATGAAATGGTTTAACAAGGAACGCACCAAGACCGTCCTGACATTCCCTGTAGAAACCATGGCCATGCTCACGGAGAACGGCGAGTGCAAGGATAAGGAGTGGGGCGAGTTTGCTGCCGAGATGTATGCCGAGGGCCATAGTTTCTTTACCTATCTGAGTGACAATGCTGATAGTCTGAGTTCTTGCTGTCGTCTGCGTAACGAGATACAGGACAACGGTTTCAGCTACACATTGGGGGCCGGCGGCGTTTCGACTGGCTCTAAGAGTGTGCTCACCGTCAACCTTAACCGTTGTATCCAGTATGCTGTCAACCACAAGATAGACTATAAGGAATATCTGTCTCAAGTTATCGACCTCTGCCACAAAGTGCAGTTGGCCTACAACGAGAACCTCAAGGAGCTGCAGCGCCATGGTATGCTGCCCCTCTTTGACGCAGGCTACATCAACATGAGCCGTCAGTACCTTACCATCGGTGTAAACGGACTGGTTGAAGCGGCCGAGTTTATGGGGCTGAAGATTAACGACAATCCTGATTACCTCCAGTTCGTGCAGACTGTCCTCGGTATCGTGGAGAAATACAACAAGCAGTACCGCACTAAGGACGTCATGTTCAACTGCGAGATGATTCCGGCCGAAAATGTGGGTGTTAAGCATGCCAAGTGGGATCGCGAGGATGGTTACTTTGTGCCGCGCGACTGCTATAACTCGTACTTCTACGCCGTAGAGGACGACTCGCTGAGCGTGATAGATAAGTTTAAGATGCACGGAGCCCCCTATATCGAGCACCTTACAGGCGGTTCGGCGCTGCACATGAACCTGGAGGAGCACCTGAGTAAGGCCCAGTATCTGCAGCTGTTCAAGGTGGCTGCCAAGGAAGGCTGCAACTACTTTACCTTCAACATCCCCAATACGGTTTGTAACGACTGTGGTCACATAGACAAGCGCTACCTCAAGGAGTGCCCCGTCTGCAAGAGCAAGAATGTGGACTACCTTACCCGTATCATCGGTTATCTCAAGCGCGTCAGCAATTTCTCACAGCCCAGACAGGCCGAGGCAAGCAGAAGATACTATGCTAAAGTACGTTAATACCGGGGTGGTATTTCAGGAAATCCCCGACGAGGTGACACTGGCAATTAACATCAGTAATTGCCCATGCCACTGTCCAGGGTGCCACAGCAAGTATCTTTGGGACGATATCGGCGTGCCCCTCACTACCAAGGCCCTCGATGAGTTTATCAAGAAATTTGGTGCCGACATCACCTGCATCTGTTTCATGGGTGGCGATGCCGACCCTGAGTATCTCTGTCAGTTGGCTACTTACATCCACGCCCACTATCCCCATTACCGTGTGGGCTGGTATAGTGGCCGGCTCCGGATAGCAGCTCAGGCCAACCGGCGCGAGTTCGATTATATCAAGGTAGGCCCTTATATCGCTCACCTGGGTTCTCTCAAGTGCAAGACCACTAACCAGCGTCTGTACAAACTGGATGCCGGGGGTGTTTTTCAGGACATTACCTACCGTTTCTGGAGTAGATGATATGGAAGAGATGGCAAGGGGCCCGCTGAGGGGAGCCCCACCTAAGATAGCTATCGTAGAGGCTAACACGCTGGCAGCAATAGGACTGAAGTCGTTGCTACAGCGTGTTATGCCTATTATGGCTATTGACGTGTTTGGTACTTTCGGCGAGTTCGAGGCCAGCGCGCCCGAGCGCTATTTCCACTTTTTTGTCTCCGTGCATATCCTTCTTACACACAGGGCTTTCTTTTTAGAGCACGTGCGTAAGACTATCGTGCTGACGGTGGCCACTGACGGTGGCGAGTTAATTCCGGGATTTCATTCTATCAACGTGAATGTGTCAGAGAAGCAGTTGGTCAAAGCCATCCTTATGATGGAGCAGCACGCGCATGCCCATGGACGCAACCTGCCGGCCATTCAGCGGCCCGCAGCCACCAGTCTGCTGAGCAACAGGGAAATAGAGGTGCTGGTGCTCATCGTGAAAGGATTTATCAATAAGGAGATAGCCGACAAGCTCAACATTGGACTCACCACCGTTATTTCGCACCGCAAAAACATCATGGAGAAGTTAGAGGCCAAGAGCGTATCGACGCTCACCATCTATGCGGTGACCCACGGATACGTAGATATAGCCTCTATCTGATACTCCTACAGGAAGGGAGCCAACAGATGGCCCACCCATCCTTTGAATTTCTGCCAGGGCGTACGCCACTGGTTCCATTTCTCTTGGTCTAAGAGAAAACTGTCTTTCTTATTCTGTTCAAAGTGGTTATCCAGTTCCTTGGTGGTGTACTGGTCTACGATGACGGCGTTCTCCTCGTAGTCCCAGCGCAGGCTACGTGAGTTGAGATTGGCACTGCCCACGGTACAGAACCTGCCATCAACCATGATAATCTTAGTGTGGTGAAAGCCAGGCGTGTACATCCATATCCGGCAGCCCTTCTTCATCAGTTTGTGAGCATTGTAGAACCCGCAGTCTGGGGTCAGGGGAATGTCGCTATGGGTAGACAGCATAATCTCGACTTTCACCCCACGTCGGGCAGCCGCTGCCAGCGCCTTTTTGAGTGCCCGGCTCAGTGTAAAGTAGGGATTTATAATCTTGATACTGTCCTTGGCATCGTTGATGGCATCGAGGTAGAACGTGCGGATGATGTCGCTGCTTATGCGGGGTTCCCGGTTGATGATGCCCACCATCTTGCGTCCACGGCTGACCGTGGTATCTGGCTTCAGATGCTCAAAATAGCTCATGTCTGTATAGTCGCCGTGGTAGTACTGGCTGCCGTGTATATTCTGTCTGGTAACTTTGTTCCACATACTGAGGAAGATACGTTGCAGCGTGTTTACCTCGCTACCCTCCAGACGGCAATGCAGGTCGTGCCAGGAGCCTACCTGCTTGGTACCCTTGATGTAGTAGTCGGCCACGTTCATTCCACCGGTGTAGGCGACGCGCCCGTCGATGACGACTATCTTGCGGTGGTCGCGCGAGAAGACATGGTTAATCCACGGAAACACGATGGGGTCGAACTTGTAAATCTCCACACCATTGGCACGTATCGAGTCCAGGTGGCGAGCCTTCAGGGGACGGTTATTAGACGAGTTGCCAAACGCATCGAACAGCGCCCTAACCTCTACGCCCTCCTTGGCCTTAGCCTCCAGCAGTTGGAAGAGCAGGTTGGCTATCGAGTCGTTGCGAAAGTTGAAGTACTCCAAGTGTATGGAGTGCTTGGCACACCGTATGGCCTCGAACATATCGTCAAACTTGGCTTGCCCGGTCATAAAGAGGGCCACCGAGTTGTCGTGCGAGAACTTGACACCCTTGGCCCTTAACTGGTGTACTATAAGAGAGTCTGCCGTCTGCCCATTCGCTATTGTGCAGAGCGCCAGGGTAACGAGTAAAACTATAATTCGTCTCAAAATTTTTCTATCTTCAACGTTTCTATATCATGCAGCTGTAATGGTCCACCACGCCGAGTAAGTGGTTGTCCTTGTCGACCACCAGAATGGTGTGTATCTTGTGCTGGTGCATCACGCGCTGTATCTCTGTAATCTTGGTGGTAGGCAGTACGCTTTTGGGGTGGCTCGTCATAATGTCCTTGACCTGCTTGTCAAAGAACTTCTCGCGCCATTTCTCCATTGCGCGACGGATGTCGCCGTCCGTAATCAGACCGGCCACCTGGCCATCTACTAACGATACGCCCAAGCCCAACTTGCCCTTACTCACCAGGATGATGGCGTCGCCCAGGTGCATGTCCTGGTCCACGATGGGGAGGTCGTTGCTCCGCATAACGTCCTCTGCGGTGGTCAGCAAGCGTTTTCCCAGTTCGCCACCAGGATGGAACTGCGCAAAATCGCGTGGCTTGAAGTGGCGTACCTCCATGAGGGCCACGGCCAAGGCATCGCCCATGGCCAGGGCAGCCGTAGTACTACTGGTGGGAGCCAGGTTGAGCGGACAGGCTTCCTTCTTGACCCACACCTTGATATGCGCGTTGCTGTACTTGGCCAGCAACGAGTGCTCATTGCCCGTCATGGCAATGATGGGCACGTGCATGTGCAGTACCATGGGTATGAAGCGCAACAACTCGTCGGTCTGCCCAGAGTTGCTGAGGGCCAATACAATATCATCGGCCGTCATGACACCCAGATCGCCATGATATACATCGAGCGGATTGATGAAGAAGGCCGGGGTGCCCGTCGATGACAGCGTGGCGGCTATCTTGGCCCCCACGTTGCCACTCTTGCCCACGCCCGTAACGATGATTTTGCCCTTGCAGTGGTAAATCATGTCGACAGCCTTGTCAAAATTTTCATCCAACTGCGGGATTAGGTCTATCAGAGCCTGTGCCTCATCCTTCAGGCACTGCGCGGCGTAGCCACGTACGCCGGCCGTATTTTCTTTTGTCATAGTAGTTGTTTAATTAAGTCTTCCAAGTCATCCAGCCGCAGCATATTGGGGCCATCGCTCAGTCCGCGGTCGGGGTCGGGGTGTACCTCAAAGAAATATCCGTTAGCTCCGAAAGCCTTGGCGGCCAGAGCCATGGCAGGGACAAATCGCCGGTCGCCACCGGTGGTACCGTTGCCTGCCCCCGGACGCTGCACGCTGTGGGTGCAGTCCATGATGACATGCTCGGTGATTTCGCGCATGTCTGGAATATTCCTGAAGTCGACCACCAGGTTGTTGTAGCCGAAGGTATTGCCACGTTCGGTGAGCCAAACCTCGCTCGCCCCGGAATCCAGGGCCTTCTCTACGGGATAGCGCATGTCGCGCCCACTCAGAAACTGGGCTTTCTTAATATTAATGGTCTTCCCCGTCTTGGCGGCAGCCACTAACAGATCGGTCTGACGGCACAGAAAAGCCGGAATCTGTATCACATCGGCCACCTCGCCCACGGGGGCAGCCTGCCAGCTTTCGTGTATGTCGGTCAAGATACGCAGCCCGTATTTCTCCTTTACCTCGCTGAGCATGGCCAGTCCCTTCTCCAGTCCCGGGCCTCTGAATGAGTGGATAGAGGTACGGTTGGCCTTGTCGAACGAAGCCTTGAAAATGATGTCGGTATCCAGCTGGGCATTGATTTCCACGATGCGGTCGGCCACGGTGGCCAGCAGTTCGGCACTCTCTATGACGCAGGGGCCTGCTATGATGATAGGTTTCATAGTTCAGTCTATTAATTTATATCTTGTTGTGGGTGGCCAGCCGCGGATAGTGGCCGCCACGCCGTAAGTATTATTCTGTTTGCTCCCCGTCGTGTATAATATGTATATCGCGCTGAGGGAACGGTATCTCGATGTGATGCTCGTTGAGGGCGTTGTAGACAGCCTCCATTATCTCGCCCTTGGCGTAGAAATGAGTGAGGACGGGCACCCAGACAACTATCTTGAAGTCGATGCTGTTGTCGCCAAAGTTGGTGAACACCACTTTGACCGGGCGCTTGGTGTCGCGGCACTTGAGATGGTTTACCGTGTCGCTGATAATCTGCTTAACCTCCTTGGCGTTAGAGCCATAAGCCACCCCGACGGGTATCATGGCCAACTCGTAACCATGGTTACGGGTCAGGTTCTTGTAGTTCTTGGTAAAAAGCTGCGAGTTCTGGAACGCGATGACGCTTCCGTCGACGGTATCCATCAGCGTAGAGGTGTACGAGATGGAGCTTACCGTTCCGCGGACGCCATCGCACTCTATCAGGTCGCCCACCTTGATACGGCCCATCATCAGCGATATACCATAGTATATATTCTCGATGATGTCTTTCATGGCGAAACCGATACCGGTAGACAGGCCACCCGAGATGACTACCAGCCAGGTGTTGTTGACCCTGAATATGTTGAGCACCAGCATGAGCCATACACCCCATACCAGCACCTGTATCACATTCTTGGCCATCACGTTCTTACTGGCAGCCGTAGACTTGTCAGCCTTCTCGAAGTGCAGTTTCAGAAACTCCTTGGCCGCTCTGTTGATGTAGCTGAATACGATATAGAGGATGGCGGCCATGAAGATGGCCATGATGCTTATCCTGATGTTGCTCGAGTCGATAAAGTTGCTGGTATAGATACGCATCGTGGTGTCGCTCAGGTTGAAGATGTTGGCGGCCCAGTAGATGGAGAACACCACCGACACTACACCCAGTATGGGCAGCAGCACGGTGTATATCAGCCCATAAATCCATGTCTTTGTGATGGGTTTCTGGTTCAGTTCGTTGCGTATGGCGTAAGCCTTTACGATGCCCTTGATACAGGTTATGGTAAGGATACACGTGAGCTGCATAATCCACCATATCAACAGCTCCACGCTGAGCAGCGTATAGCCCACCCATGAGCAGATGGTCGAGGCCACGAACACCAACAGCGACAGGTAAGTGTAGTACACGTCGGTCTTGGGGATGTTGCTGTTATGTCGCGTAATGACATTCCACTGCCACAGGGTACACACGAGCAACACCGGGGGAAATATCAGGTTGGTAAACACATTGGGGATGAGCACAATGCGGAAGCTGATGATGATAAAGTCTATGAATATCAGCGGCGAGTAGATGCGGAACCCACTCTTAATCTGCGCGGCATCCAGGCGTATAAGCAGCGAGATGAGGATGACTCCTAACAGCCACGCATACTCTACCAGCAGGTCGCAGGCCATGGTCAGGAAGTTCTGGTCGGCCGCTATCCGGATGGCCGCGAGCACGATGGCGAACGTAATGACCGTGGCGGTGAGCGTAATACAGGTGCGCTTGCCCATAAACGAGTCGCGCACGGAGAACAGGTTATCCGTTCCGAACAGCTTGGCTATAAACCGTGTGGCCCGCTTGGACTTGAACATCCACGTTATGGCAAAGCGGAACAGCAAGACATTGAGCGAGATGGACACTACGCCTCCGAACAGGATAATGATAAGCAGTCCGAACATAAAGCGGCTGTCCCATTGCGACTTGCTTCTCGTCTGTGGCTTATACTTCTCGGATAGCGTCGTAGTGGTTTCACTCACGTTGGTTCCGATATGCTTTAAGATGGTAAAATAGCTGTCGCCCGCATTGCTGAAGATGCTGGCCTGTATGTCGGCATAGCGTTTCAGGGCGTAGTCGTTTAGGCTGCGCAGCTGCTTCTCGGTATTCTGGTAGTACTTGATGTACATACTCATCTGCTCATTGTTGCTCTTGAGTGTGCGGAGTATGTTGATAGACAGGGTGAGGCACACGTTGCGGTCTATGGCTGCGCGGTCGCTCAGGGTGCGGTCGCTCATCTGGCTGAGCACGTTGACAAGCGAGTCGAAGCGTGCTATCTCGCTGGTGGAGCGTGCCAGGTAACTCTCGAAGGGAACGATAGACTTTCTGAACTCGTGATACATCTCCGTGGCTTCGTGACAGGCGTAGGTAAGGTCGAAGATATAACCGCTCTTCTGTGAGTAGAGCATCAGGGAGTTCTGACTACACTGGTTAACGATGGCATACATGTTGGTAGTCATGCGGTCCTGCTGCTCCTTCATGTACCCGGTCTGCCGCTCCAGCTCTATGCGGTAGCCCGTGAGCTCCTCGCGCAGGATGGAGAGGGTGTGCGATAGGTCTTTCTCCTTCAGTACAGCCATAGATGGCATGGCCATCATCAGCATCAGCAGTATGGTGAATAGCTTTGTCCTCATTTCATTCTTATATATTAATGCAAATTTACTCAAAAGAATTTAAAACACTACGAAGAAAATTAGTAATTTTGTATGTGTAAACTAAAAAAAGCGGATAGCAATGATTATAATAGCCGATTGTGGCGGCACCAAGGGCGACTGGGCCATTGCCGACGGTGGCGTGTGCCTGCGCCGCGTCAGGACGGGCGGCATCAACCCCTTTCATCAGCAGCCGGCCGACATACGGCACCAACTGGAGGTGCTCTGCTCGTCGTGCTGTGACCTGTTCTCGGTGGCCGATGTCCTGGAAGTCTATTTCTATGGTGCCGGGTGCAACGCCGTGGGGAGCGAGGTCATGGAGCGCCTGCTCGCCGAGGCTCTGTCGGGCTACAGAGCCACCCTGCACCTGCACGTAGCCTCCGATTTGCTCGGGGCGGCCCGCGCGCTGTGTGGCGGAGCCGAGGGTATAGCCTGCATACTGGGCACGGGCTCCAACTCGTGCCTCTACGACGGCATGCGCATCGTCGACAACACGCCCCCGCTGGGCTACATCTTAGGCGACGAGGGCAGCGGGGCCGACCTGGGCAAGCATTTCCTGCACGGAGTACTCAAGGGGCTGTTTCCCACACAATTGCGTGACGCTTTTTACGATGCTTACCACACCTCTTACGGTCAGCTCATTCAGCAGATATACCAGCAGCCACAGGCCAACCGCTATCTGGCCACCATCGCCCCCTTCGTACATCGCCACGTCGGCCAGCAGTGTGTGGCCGACATGGTTGTCACCGAGTTTCGCCGTTTCTTTGCCGACAACATCCGTCGCTATCAGCGCCCCGACCTGCCCGTGGGGTTTGTCGGCGGCATAGCCCATGCCTTTGAGCCTCAGCTGCGCCAGGCTGCCCAGGCAGAGGGTTTCCAGGTGGGCACCATACTCTCGGCACCCATGCCGGGGCTGTTAGCGGGGCTGAATACACAGGAGCCGTCAGCATGATGATGACCGACAAGCAGGCTTTGCCCACGTCCGAGAACGCTGCCAACTGGGGCGGCAGGGTCACCGAGACCGTACAGCCATGGTATGCCGTCAGGCTGTTCACCCTGAGGCTTCGCGAGGTGGCCGACTGGTTCGCCCAGGCCGGCATGGCATATTTTGTGCCGATGGAGTATCGCGAGGTGGTATGCGCCGATGGGGGAGTGGGCCGCGTGCTGTCGCCCGTGGTACGCAATCTCATCTTTATAGCCAAGGACAGGCCCGAGACCGAGGTCAAGGCACTCATAGCCACGGCTCCCTTCAAACTCAGTGTACTGCGTAAGGGGCCCGAGGACGCTGCCTATTACGAGATACCCCACGCTCAGATGTGGGAGTTCCAGACTATGTGCAACCCGGCCATCGAGATGAAGCGCTATGTAGCTGCCAATGAGGCGCGGGTCAAGTCGGGCCAGCCCGTAACGGTTACCCATGGTCCGCTGAGGGGCCTTACGGGTAGGCTGGTACGCGCCAGCAAAAAATACTACCTACTTAAAGAGGTGCCGGGCATGGCGGTGATGATTAAGGTTAGCCGCTGGTGCTGCCGCCCGCTTCAGTAAGGGTAAAAAGGTAATTCTGAAAAGTAAAAAGATAAAAACGTAAAAAGGTAAAAAGCGCTCCCTGTGCGTTGGGGCAGACTTCTTGCATACCAATGACAGTTGCCGAAATTGTGGAGACCGACCTTTGCGTTTCTCGGGGCCATCATTAGCGTGCTGGGAGCCGTCTTTAGAAACGTGGAGACCACTCTTTACATTTCCTGCATCGGTCATTAGCGGACTGGAGGCCATTGCCAGCCTGCAAGGAGTGTTTTTCACGTTTGCACTCTTTTACCTTTTCACCTTTCAAAACGTTTTCCACCTTCTTACCCCTTTACCTTTCCACGCTGGGGAGCATATAAAAGCTTTATCCGGCCACTCCCTGATGTGGGGAGATGGCCGGATAAAGCGTTATAGCAGTCGGGGCTTGCCACGGGTTGGCCCCTGATAATAAGCCGATGGTCTTAGAACTCGGAGGTGAAGTGGAACTTGATGTGCTCGAAGTCTTGCTGAGCCATGGAGAGTACATAACCGCTGTCGGCAAGGAAGACATCGCGGCCCTCAGAGTCTTTGGCCATATACTGGTACTTGCGCTTCTTGAAGTTCTCGTATTCCTGCTCGTCGTCGCTCTCTATCCAGCACGCCTTGTACAGGTGTACGGGCTCCCAGCGACACTTGGCGTTGTACTCGTTCTCCAGGCGGTACTGGATGACCTCAAACTGCAGCTGGCCCACAGTTCCCACAATGCGGCGATTGTTAAACTGATTGACAAACAGCTGGGCCACGCCCTCATCCATAAGCTGCTCCAGTCCCTTGGTAAACTGCTTGGACTTCATGGGGTCATCGTTCTCTATATACTTGAACAGCTCGGGCGAGAAGCTGGGCAGCCCACGGAAGTGGATTATCTCCCCTTCGGTCAGGGTATCTCCTATCTTGAAAATGCCGTTGTCGGGCAGACCCACGATGTCACCGGGATAAGCCTCTTCTATCGTTGACTTACGCTGGGCCATAAACTGCGTAGGCGAAGAGAACCTCACCGTCTTGCCTAACCGCACATGGGTATAGGGGACATTGCGCTGGAACTTGCCCGAGCATACTTTGCAGAACGCGATACATGAGCGGTGGTTGGGGTCGATATTGGCCGTAATCTTGAAGATAAAGCCAGTAAACTTGGGCTCGGTAGGCTCGACGATACGCTCCTCTGCCTTGGTGGGGCGAGGGCTCGGGGCTATCTCGACGAAACAGTCGAGCAGTTCCTGGACACCGAAGTTGTTGAGGGCACTACCGAAAAACACGGGGGCCACCTCGCCACTGCGGTAGGAAGCCACATCGAAAGTGGGGTACACACCGTCTACCAGTTCCAGGTCATCGCGCAGCTGGCTGGCCTCGCGCTCGCCAACATGGGTGTCCAGCGCGCTGCTGGCCACGTCTACCTCTACCTTCTCCGTGACACGCTGCTTGTTGGGCGTGAACAGGTTGAGCTGCTGCTCGTATATGTTGTACACGCCCTTGAACCTCATGCCCTGTCCTATAGGCCACGACAGCGGTCTGACGTGTATCTTCAGCTCCTGCTCCAGCTCATCGAGCAGGTCAAAGGGGTCTCGTCCTTCACGGTCCATCTTGTTGATGAATATAATGACCGGCGTATTGCGCATGCGGCACACCTCCATCAGCTTGCGGGTCTGCGCCTCGACACCCTTGGCCGAGTCTACCACGATAATGGCCGAGTCTACGGCCGTCAGAGTACGGTATGTGTCCTCCGCGAAGTCCTGGTGACCTGGGGTGTCCAGTATATTTACCTTATAGTCCTTGTAGTCGAACTCCATGACCGACGTGGACACAGAGATGCCCCTCTGCTTCTCTATATCCATCCAGTCGGACGTGGCGGTCTTCTTTATTTTATTGTTCTTGACGGCTCCGGCCACCTGAATCTGGCCTCCGAAGAGCAGAAACTTCTCGGTGAGCGTAGTCTTACCAGCATCTGGGTGCGATATGATGGCAAAGGTTCTTCTGCGTTCTATCTCGTTCATTGTCGTTATGTTGTTTGCAGTTTCTGAATACATGCTTCCAGGCTCTCTTCCCAGTAAGGAATGTCGAGGCCGTATGCTTGCTTGATTTTAGTCTTGTCCAGCACGCTGTAATGAGGGCGATGGGCTGGGGTGGGGTATTCGGCCGTGTGCAGGGGACTGACCTTGCAAGTCGTAATGCCAGCTATGCGGTGTATGGCCTTGGTAAAATCGTACCAGCTGATAACTCCCTCATTGCTAAAGTGATATATACCTGGCTTAACGCCTTGGTTTATGGCCGCCATGATGGCCATGGCCAAGTCGTGGGCATAGGTGGGCGTGCCTATCTGGTCAAATATGACCCCTAAGCAGTCCTTGGTCTGTCCCAGGCGTATCATGGTTTTCACAAAGTTGTTGCCGAAGGTAGAGTACAGCCATGCCGTACGTATAATCATGGTTCGGCTGCACTTGGTCATGGCTGCGGTTTCGCCAGCCAGCTTGGTTCGGCCGTACACGCTGTCCGGGCAGGGTGTATCTGTCTCTACGTAAGGTGTGTGGTGGGTTCCATCGAACACATAGTCGGTAGAAATCTGTATTAGGAACCCTCCCCGTTTCTCTATGGCTTCGGCCAGATAGGCCGGGGCCTTGGCGTTGAGCAGCGTGCATAGCTCCACATTACTCTCGGCCTTGTCTACCGCGGTAAAGGCGGCACAGTTTACGATGCCGTCTATCTGCTTCTCGGTAACGAACTTGTCTATGGCTGCGGCATCGGTAATGTCCAGGTCCGCCACGTCTGTATTATAATAGGTGTGCGCTCCGTTGATGCTCTCTAACAGCTGCATCTCGTTGCCCAGCTGTCCGTTACACCCTGTTATCAGTATATTCATCGGTATGTATGTCCTCTATTTAGTCATCTTCAAACTTGAGTCCCTCCGTGCGGTCCTTGATATAGTAGTCAGACAGCAGCCCAACTAGGGTGGTTATCTCCTTGATGGCATTGGCCGTTTCGGGAGTTATCTCCTTTTTCTGTAGCCGCAGCATCATAATCCCGTAGAGGGCATCGAGACATGTTTCTATCTCATTGACCTCCTTGTCGCCCTTATTGCGCAGTTCCACGATAAAGGGCAGCGCCTTGTAGTAAGCTGCGTTGTAGAAGGGGAACTTTGTTGACTGCAACAGCCTGTTGTGCAGGTCTATTACATCCTTTAGCAACACCTCATTAATCTGCAGGTGACCGTATTCGCGTTTGCCCTCTTCGTTCATCATTCTGATAAGATTAGCAAACCAGTCGGTCTCTTCGCTCCGCTGCTCCTCGGAGTAGGCAAACTTGCTGATATACTCACGCCTAATGACAGGGAGAGAGCACCCGTACACACGGATGATGTCTTCTATCTGCCACATATAGAGAAGATACTCGGCTATCGATTTCTTCCTAAGTTCTTTTGCAACAAACATTTTGTCAGTAGCTAAATGTATATAGATTGAAGATAGTGCCGATGAGCACCAACAGGGAGAAGGCTATCACCAGACTACCTATTACCTTATTAATAATAAGAATACCGTTGTCATCAAACTTTCCCCTTATCTTGTTGACCAGCCAGGTGAGCCCAAACCACCACAGCAGGGCTCCGATGATGATGCTGATGTAGCCCAGGGTCATCTCCAAGGGATGGTCGGGTACCACGAAAGCAAACTGGGCAAAGGTTCCCATGAAGAGGAATATGATGAGGGGATTGGAGAATGTCACGAAGAAAGCCGTGATGGCATTGTGCAGCAGCGAGCCTTTCTTTTTGCCGCCCGGGTGTATGTTGCGCTTGGGGTTGGCCCTGAAACAGTACAGGCCGAATATCAGCAGCAGCACACTGCCGCTTATCTGCAGCCAGAACTTATTGACCGGATTGGTTATCAAGTCCATGATAAAACTCATGCCGGCTCCCGACAGCAGGGCGTATATGATGTCGCTCACCGCAGCGCCTATACCAGTGACAAAGCCGTACCATCTGCCCTTATTCAGGGTTCGCTGAATACAAAGAACCCCCACGGGACCCATTGGTGCCGATGCGATGATACCTATCAGTACTCCTTTGAGTATCATCCCTAATATATCTATCTGAAATGGAAACGGCATAACAGATGCAAAGTTAACAAATTAACTTGAAAGACGATGCGGGAAGTAGAAAAAATGTCTTACAGAGGTAAAAAACTTGTCGTTTTCTTGCCCGTAGTGGCTTTTTTCTTTACCTTTGTAAATGGTAGGTTCGGTACTGCCATTGCGGCCCGTGCCGGAGGCGTTACCCTGCCACTCTACACACTCGAATATAAATCAATAACTAAAGAATAGAAAAATGGAAACACAGAATGAAATGAAGCCCTATGTTATCGGATTGGACCTGGGTGGAACTAACTCAGTATTCGGTATCGTGGACAGCCGCGGTGACATCAAGGTGACCACCGCCATTAAGACTCAGGCTTACGACAACGTTGATGACTATGTAAAGGCTGCCGTGGAGGCGCTGCACATCATCATAGACCAGGTAGGCGGCATCGAGAAAATCAAGGCAATGGGAATTGGTGCGCCCAATGGTAACTATTATAACGGAACGATAGAGTTTGCGCCCAACCTGAAGTGGGGCCACGATGGCGTGGTACCTTTGGCTAAGATGTTCTCTGAGGCCTTAGGCATACCAGTGGCTCTGACCAACGACGCTAACGCTGCTGCCATTGGTGAGATGACTTACGGTGTGGCCCGTGGTATGAAGAACTTTATTATGATAACCTTGGGTACCGGCGTAGGTTCTGGTATCGTGGTCAACGGCCAGTTGGTATATGGCTGCGATGGCTTCGCCGGCGAGTTAGGCCACTCCATCGCACGTGTCGACGGTCGTCCCTGTGGCTGTGGCCGCAAGGGCTGTCTGGAAACTTACTGCTCGGCTACTGGTGTTGCCCGCACGGCCCGCGAGTTCCTGTCTAACCGTGACGATGACTCGCTCTTGCGCGAGCTCAACCCCGACGATATAACTTCGCTCGACGTGGCTATCGCTGCCGGAAAGGGCGATAAGTTAGCCAAGGAAATCTTTGACTATACCGGAGAAATCCTGGGTGAGGCATGTGCCAACTTTGCCACTTTCTCGTCGCCCGAGGCATTTATATTCTTCGGTGGCTTGACCAAGGCTGGCGACTTGCTGATGAAGCCCATCGTCGACAGTTACAATGCTCACATCCTCAACATCTACAAAGGTAAGGCCAAGTTCCTTGTCAGCGGTCTCGACGGTTCGTCGGCAGCCGTTTTAGGTGCTTCGGCAGTAGGATGGGACATCTAAAGGATATTCCTACAAAACAGATAAACCCATTGGGGGCACCGCCATCGGTGCCCCCTTTTTGGAATGCCATACATGGTATTGTGGCTCTAACAGGTTCAAGTCCCGAGTAACCTAAGTTCGGGATAAGGAAGTTGGTTTAAAAGTTGGCAATCTCGATAATTTTTAGTACTTTTATAGTTGTAAGTCAATTAATTATAAAACTAAAGGAGACTATAGTTATGGAGATTACCAAGAACAAAATTACAGAATTTTCTGTGTCATCGATGATTTTTGCAAGGATTAGGAGAGCATAATGAGTTGAAGAACCGCTATATGTTGATAGGATATGCAGATGTGGATGATGCCCATACAAGCACCCATACAAGTTTTGATAAAACGATATTAAAGTTATCGGAAAATATAAAGCGGTTAGTTGTTGCGATGGTACAGATGAAAAGAGCGTAAAGGAAATTATGGAGACGGTCGGTTTGAAGAATCGTCCCAACTTCCTTGAATATTCTCTTACACCAGCCATTACTAAAGGCTTGGTAAAAATGAAATTTCCAAACTCCCCCATCACCCTCGCCAGAAATATCTTCTGACCAAGAAAGGGCTAATGGTATATGATGAATGTGTCAAATCAAAGTGAAAAATCTGCCAGAGCTTGCTCACTGAAGGAACTCCTTTTAGAGTGGCAAACAAATGCGGTTTTTCAAAACCGGTAATTAGGCTTACCGATTTTGAAAATCGTGTATGCTCGGCATGAGTATTATCTAACGGGTGTAAGTCCCGAGTAAGCCCTAATAGCGGGAATTACATAGCCAAAGGCAAGGGTGTTCATCGTGAGGTGAAATCTGAAAG
>CAKPZJ010000025.1 GCA_934204655.1 uncultured Prevotella sp.
TAGTGCAAGCCGAGAGCAATCAAACTTGTTTGAATTGCCGAGGCGCCGCCTATCTTCTACAAAGGTAGCCATTGCGCCCATATCTGCCAAATGTTTGGCCACATTCTTTTGCCTGTTATCTATACCGCCAGGGTTAGGCGGAACCGCTGCGGAGGGGCGGGTGAGGGCCGTGCCCCCGCGGGGAACCATAGTAGGCTTCGTCCGAGGGTTTGGGATGTACATTCTAAAGTTTGGGATGTACGTCCGGAGGTTCCGAATGTATATCCCAAGTCTTCGAACGTAGACGGCTACGGCAGCGGGCATCGGCATGGTTTCTGCCGTATGGCCCGCAGCCGTAGTTTCTTGTTTTTTCACTGTTTTATAGCTTCCTTTAGCGCCGCCCCGCCTGCTCTATCATGTCGGCTATGCGCTGGCGATAGTCGCGGTGGGTTGCTATCTGCTCTATGCTGACGTGCATGCGGTAACGCCAGTAGTGGTGAGGGTCGGCCGGTATGTTAATGCGCTCGCCCATGGCATTGGGCAGCCGTAGCAGCTCGTCTATCGACAGCCAGTCTTGCAGGCTCAGTATGCACAGCATCGACGGCGACATGAGATGACGCTCTACAATGTCCTCAGCCAGCCAGCCGGGCATAGGGTGGGGCGCCGGGTCGTCGTGGTGCAGCATGGACGAGTAGTAGTCCTGGGCA
The DNA here is from genome assembly GCA_934204655.1 of uncultured Prevotella sp. Classification (GTDB taxonomy): domain Bacteria; phylum Bacteroidota; class Bacteroidia; order Bacteroidales; family Bacteroidaceae; genus Prevotella. The sequence goes on from CAKPZJ010000025.1 coordinate 687, forward strand.
CGGCCCTTGTCCTCGTCCCACCACTGACGGAGCGGAGCCATGTCGTGCGACGAGATGGTACACACCGAGCGGTAAGGGTTGTGCTGTAGGTCGGCAAATCGGCACGCCGTCTTGGGCATGGTCTGTATCTCCAGGCTCAGCACGCGCAGCTGTTCCATCACGGGCGCCACGCAGGCCGGCACCATGCCCAAGTCCTCGGCACAGGCCAGCATGCGGGTGGCCTCTATCAGCGGTGGTAGCTTCTTCATCGCCTCGCCATACCAGTAGCCGTTGTTGCGGTGGTAGTAGAAGTCGTCGTAGAGACGGTCAAAGGCGCGCTGCCCATCCTCGCTCAGATGGCGGTAGGCGTGGGTGCGCTGGGCCGAGATGCGTGGGTGGTAGAGGCCGGCATGGCGGTGGTCTTCGAGGAAGAGCACCTCGGTCAGGAGGTTGCAGAGCGCCCGCCCCTGAGCCTCGCTGAGCCGGTGGGCATCGACGAGGGCCTGCACCTTGCGCTCACTGTCTACCTCGGGGCACAGGGCGTAGGTGCCGTCGGCCTGGGCCGACAGGCAGTGCTGGCGCAGATAGGCCGCCTCGGGGCCTGCCACGGCGCAGACCACGCTGTCGGTGATGTAGGGGCGCGTCATGGCACGGTCGAAGTGCAGACCGTAGACGGCCATGTCGTCGGGGCTGAGCGCGAGGGCCGGGGCAAACTGGCCCAGCAGGCCGCGGACAGCCTGGATGGGTATCTCCCAGATGCGGAAGAAACCGAGGATGTGGTCTATGCGGTAAGCGTCGAAGTAGAGGGCCATGTGGGTGAAGCGGCGGTTCCACCACTGGCAGCCGTCGGCCAGCATAGCGTCCCAGTTGTATGTGGGAAATCCCCAGTTCTGGCCATCTACGGCAAAATCGTCGGGCGGGGCTCCGGCCTGGCCGTCCAGGCAGAAGTAGCGCGGCTCCATCCACACATCGCAGCCCTGGCGGTGAACGCCGATGGGTATGTCGCCCTTGAGCACTACGCCGCGGTGGCGGGCATGGTCGTGGGCAGCCGTCATCTGGCTGTGCAGGACGTACTGGACATAATAGTAATAGGCCACCTGGTGATACTGCGGACTTCGGGCATCGCTCAGTGCGGGGCGGTCGGCCTCGTTCCAGGTGGCGTGGCCCTGCCACTGGGCAAAGTCGGTAGTGCGGTACGTGTCGCGCAGGTAGCAGTACTGGGCGTAGGGCACTAACCACAGGCCGTTGTCATCGAAGAAGCGGGCAAAGTCGTCGGTGGCCATCGCCTGGCGGCCCTCCTGCTGGTATAGCTCGTGTAGGTAACTCTCCTTGGCTTGCATCATGCGCTCGTAGTCTATCTGGGGCAGGGCGTTGAGCTCGCGCTGCAGCCGGGCGTAGTGCTGGCGACGGTCGGAGCCGTTCAGGGGCGGCAGCTGGCGCAGGTCGGCATACTGCGGATGCAGGGCAAAGACGCTGATGCAGCTATAGGGATAGCTGTCGGTCCAGGTGTGGGTCACGGTGGTGTCGTTGATGGGCAGTACCTGGAGCATGCGCTGGCCCGTAGAGGCCACCAGGTCGGTCATGGCCATGAGGTCGCCGAAGTCGCCCACTCCGAAACTGCCATCGGTACGCAGGGAGAACACCGGGACGAGCGTGCCGGCCACGCGCTCGTCGCACAGTGGATAGAAGGACTGGTCCAGCTCGTACACCTGTAGTCCGGGCTCCTCGGCAAGGGTCAGGGTGCGGTTCATACCGTCTTCCCAGATGGGCGAGGGGTCGGCCCCATCGTGGATAATGACGAACTTGAACTCGATGGTGGTCTGCGTGAGCAGGTCGATGGGTATCTCGGCCACCCACTCGCAGTAGTTGTGTTCGGCCATGGGCAATCCCTGCTCTGGGTGCCACTCGCCCAGGGCCCGGTCGGCTCCCGTGAGTACCAGCCGCTGTCCCGACCGCAGCTGTGGGGCCCGGCATACCAGTCGGGCACACCGGTCGCCTGGCGATCGTAGCGGTTGCAGGGCGTGTGGGTGCAAGCACTCTGTAAATGCCGAACTATAGCGGTACGTATCATGTGGCACGTCTATCCATCGCCCGTACACGCGCACGGCGGGCTGTGGCCGTGTGGGCAGGTCAAGCCGGTGGCACACGGTAGTCCACTCGCGGCGCTGCGTGCCATGGGCTCCCTCTACGCTGAAGTAGTAGTCTATGGTGTCGGGAGCCTGGGCGGGTACGTGCCACACGCCCTGCCAGTGGGCGTTGTCGTCGGTGGTCATCAGGATGTGCTGAGGGCTGTCGGGGCGATGGGCCTCGGCTATGTGCAGGGCCATCTGCTCGCCCGTGGCGGTGTAATACTCGATGTAAAAGATAATATCCATGGCTGCAATGATGATTAGCTGTGGTGGGTGAAACGACAAAGCGGAGAAAGACATCCGCGCGGGCTGCGCACAGACGGTCTTCCTCCGCTGTAGAAGGGGTCAGTGCCCGTGGGCTGTTACTTGCTGAGCTCCTTGACAGCAGTGCCGTCAGCGTACTTGATAACGTACACCTGGCCGGGCTGCTTCTGGCTAACCTGCTGACCGTTCAGGTTGTATATGCCTACTACCTTCTTGGCGGCAGTGGTGGTGGCGTTGTCTATGCCGTTGGTAACACTCTCGTCAATGGTGTAGTTGACGGTGTAGCTGGCGCTCTTGGTAAGGTCCTCGCTGTACACTACCACCTTGATGGGCTTGTTCTTGCCTGCAACATAGGCCAGGGTGGTGAAGCCGTTTACAGCTACGGGTGTAACATCGCTGGCGGTGGGCTGCTGAGGTACCTTGATGGTGTACTCCTTGGTGGCGGGGTCGAAGTTGTCTACCGCGTTGCCGAATACCTTAATGCCCTGCAGCTTGGGAGTGTACACCAGCTCCATATCGTCTACATACAACTCGTCGCCGTCGCTTCCCTGGCCTGGGTCGGCATTGGTAGAGATGGTAACGAGGATGGCCTTGGTGGCAGCCTTGTTGGCGGCATACTTATCGTAGTCAAAGGGGATAGACAGGCGTACCCACTTGTCCTCGCTGGCTATCTTGGTGTCGGTGGCCTTGGCTACCACGTTGGTATAAGCCTTGTCCTCGGGGTCCTGGTAACGTGTGCCATCGGTAATGACGGCATTGACGGTGGCATAGGGATGCTCGGGAGTGGCAGTGGCCTGCTTGAACTTAACCCAGACTGCCAACGAGTCTGGCTGACCGCCTAACAGGGTGTAGAAAGGGTCACCATTGGCATCCTTGTCCTTGTTGGTAATGTCCAGGAAAGCATGGTTATTGGGATCAGTGGCAAACATGGCACCTGCGTTCATGCGCCCGGTGGTGATGGTGCCGTTGGCTATGATGCCAAATACGGTTGTGGCTTTGACGAGGATACTCGATTTGCCACTGGTGCCCGGTCGCACGTCGTTGCTTGATGCTGTATGTACACCATTGCTGAACGCATTTTGTGCCTCGGCGAAGTCGCCAGTAGCAGAGAGGAAAGAGTGCCAGTGATTGGGCTCATCAGCTACTTTGTCGAGGGCCGGGTTCTCGCTGTTGTGATACTCTTCTTTGTGGAAAGCCTCGAAGTTAGAGTTTGGAATCTGCATTGTGGCTGAGTTGAAGAGCACCTTGATGTCCATACTCATTTTGGTAAATGGGATGGTGATGTCTGCCTTGAGTGCCCCGTTCTTAATGGCGGCCTTGAGAGCCACGGGGATGGGAGGATTGCTGAGCGTGGGGCCCAACCAGAAATGAGCGCCGCTGCCCTTGGTTATTGTGATACTCTGCTCGGTCTGCATGGTGATGGTGCCATCGGCTGCGGTGGTAGCCTCTACGTCTTTCAGCACGATATTGCCTACATAGGTGATTGCACCGCCCATGTTGAGCGTGAAGTTGTTGAGCTGGAACTCGTATTTTCCGTTTGCCTGCTTGTTGGCGGTGATAGTGGACTGCTGCGAGGCAACGGGGCCACCATTGATGGCTACGGCCAGCTGGCCCGTGTAGTCATCGGCCAGTGCGCTAAGCGAACTGATGGCTGCCATGATAAGGGTGAAAATTTTCTTCATAATTACTTGCTTTTTAATTGAGTGTTTTGTTATATCCTGAATAATCGTTGTGTTACTTGAGCTTATAGATAATGCCCACGGTGCCGAAGATGGGGTAGAGGGTCTGCTCGATGGTCTTGAAGGAGCTGTGATGGATGCCCGTAATGCCCCAGGCAATGTCGGCGTAAGCACCCCAGCGACGGTATATCTGCCAGTCGGCACCAGCGTCGAAGCCTACCTGTATCTTGCGCATCTTGTCGCCGAAGTCGTAGGTACCGCGGGTGGTCTCGGTGTTACCTATATCTACCTTGGGACCTGTGGGATCGCCCTTGCGCAGGTAGCCGTCGTACACGTAGCCCTTGAACACGCGCGTAGACACGTACGACAGGTACGGGCCAGCCTTGATGAGCACGCGGCCGGTACGCAGGGTGGCCATAACGGGTATGGTGAGCATCCACTCCTCGCACTCGGTGACCAGGTTGCCCGTGTACATACCCTCAATGCGGTCTCCCTCCTTCGTCATCTCCATGTGGTAGTTCTTCACGGTGGCATCTATCTTCATGGCCTTGTTCTCCAGGTGCAGGCCGCTCATCATTCCCCATCTGCCCCATATATCCTTTTGTACATCGATACCCAATGAGAAGTTGGGCTTCAGTGTAAATTTGTTCATACGCCTAATGGTGGCCGGCATGCCTATCGGGGCTGTTCCACCGATATTGTATCCTAAGCGCACGGTATAGTTGAGGCTGTCAGGCAGGCTGATGGCATGTGCCTGGAGTGTCAGCGCCATAAGGGCGAGCAGTATGATGGTCTTTTTCATTGCTGTGTCGTGTTTGGTTGTCGGTGGATGGGTTACTCCTGGGTCTCGCAGACGATGCGAACCTTGTCTATGTCGAGCGTACTGTTGACAGCTCCCTGGAAATAGGCACCGTCGGCACTCGACGAGAAGACGACGGCCAAGCTGTAGCCGCGGTTCTCGAGCAGGTCGAGGTCAAGGTCGCTGTCGAAGGTAAAGTCTACCTGGAACTGACGCCACTCAGTGGTGGCGGGCAGGTCGGTGGCTATGGCGCGGGCCACGATGAGCGGGCTGGTCTGCACATTCTCGCCGTTGAGGGTGACGGCATTGCCCTGGGCATCGTGGTTGCGGTACAGGATGGCGTAGATAGAGGGCGTGTCCTGCTTGCCGTCGACATAGGAGCCGTCCTGGTTCTGGAACTTGGGGCCAGGGGTGTAGCGGTAGTAGCCCGTAAACTGCTTGGGACGCTTATCGAACGGGCGGCCGAAGTGAGTAGCCTGGAGGGGCTCCTGCAAGGCGTCGCCAATGGAGAACTCGCCTAAGAACAAGTTGCCTGCGGCGATGCGCTTGTTTAACATTACAGCCAAAGGGCCTGTGGCGCGGGTCACCAAGCGTACTCCCTTGCCGTCCAAGCTGTTGTCTAAGGGTATGGTGGGGTACTCATCGGGCTTAGCTGATGAGTTGGAAATCTCGAAGCCACCGTTGCCCGTGGCCCAGACGTCGGTCTGGACACCGTCCTCGTTCTCGCTCCAGATGTAGTACTCGCCGTAGCTGTCCAGGTGATAGGTCTCGAAGTCGTACTCGATGGTGTCCTTGACCGTCTTGGTAACAGGCACTACCGATACGGTGTAGTCGCGGTGCCAGGCGTGGTCTGCCGAGGTTACCCGGTAGCTGACGGGGCCCTGAGAGAAGTCGTGTACGCTGCCATTGGCCGGCTCTACGATAGCGCCGGGCGTTGTGGCAAATCTGGGAGCCAGCGCGGTGATGTCGGCCTTGCGTTTGACGCTGAAACGGATGTCAGTCTTGTCTGTGAGCACGTTGACTAAACTGTCGCTGGCCTGATAGAACATGTCGGAAGGGTCATCGGCGTGTAGCCAAGCCTGCGTGATGTCGCACTCGGCGTTAGGGGCTTCGTCCTTGAAGCAAGAGGTGAGCGAGAGGATACCTATGCACCCACAGAGGATGTGGCTCTTATTCATTTGTATTCCAATTCAATAAAACTGAGTGCAAAATTACAAAATAAAAACGTGCGTTCGAAACTTTTTTATCGAAAAAACTCAGTGTGTTGATAAAAGTTTTCACCCTGGAGCTTGTTTTGATTTCTCCATTTGGCAAAATCAGGGGGCTGGGAGCCATCAGAAAGGTAAAAAAGTAAAAAGATAAAAAAGCAAAAAGAACTCCCTGCACGCTGGCGATTATTTTCTGTACGCCAATGGCAGTCGCAGAAATCGTGAAGACCGACCTTTACGATGCTGGGAGCCGTCATTAGCGAGCTGGGAGCCGTCTTTAGAAAGCTAAAGACCGGTCTTTTCTTTTACCGCGATGGCCGCTGGAATATTCGCAGCTATTAAGGGGCTGATGAGGATGGCCTCGCAAACAGCGCGTTGGCCACACGGGCTTGCCCATGGCCATTAGGGTCGCCGCCCCCATAGTTATAGTGCCGCTCATCGGTTCCGCCTCTGTCCTAACACCCTCTTGGGGAACAGGGGAGCGTAGTCTCTGACCGTGCAAAAAAAACTGGCAGATGTGTGGTGCTTTCTCGCACGGAATGTGTAACTTTGTGTGCAGTAATATCTACTTACGCAGAAATCTACAGAACAACAACACTTGATACAGATGATAAAACCGCTTACCTTATTGCTGGCCTTGGCTCTGGCCGGCACTGCCGCCGCTCAGACGCGGCATACGGCTGCCTTTACGGTACAGGTGGCCAATGATGGAGCCGTGGCCCACGAGGCTGTACCCGTAGTGATAGCTCTCCAGAAGTATGGCGTGGACGTACACACGGCCCTGGTGAAGTGTGGGGGCAACGAGGTGCCGTGCCAGATAGACGACATGGACCGCGACGGACGGCCCGATGAGCTGTGCTTCATGGCTCAGGTGGGCCCGCGCACGGCCCGTAGCTATGCCGTGGCCATAGCCGACAGCGGACAGCCCCGCTCCTACACGCCCCGAACTTATGCAGAGATGATGTTGCCCCACAAGGGCGACCGGAAGATATACATCAGCGAGCTGACCGTAGACCGTGGTTCGGCCAGCGCCTTTAATGCCGTGGTGCCCCATGGCCCCGCCTTCGAGAACGAGTATGGCGCCTACCGCATCTACTTCGACCACAGGCAGACGGTGGACCTCTATGGCAAGGTAAACCGCCAGCTGGAGCTCCGCCAGACCCATTTCTACCCCTCGGCTCAGCAGCTCCGTGCCGGCTGCGGCGACGATGTGCTCTGGGTGGGCGACTCGTTTGGCCTGGGGGCACTGCGCGGATGGGACGGACGGCATCCCACCATGATAGACAGTCTGGCGCGGCGCACCATGCGCGTGCTGGCAAGTGGCCCCGTAAGGGCGGTGGTCGAGGTGGTCAACACGGGATGGCAGACGGCAGCCGCCGGACAGCCGCCGGTGAACATGACCACACGCTATGCGGTCTATGCCGGCAGGCGCGATGTCGAGGTGAACGTCAGTTTTGACCGCCCCGCCGCTGGCTACGAGTTTGCTACCGGCCTGGTCAACGTCAAGGGCTCTGAAGAGTACTCCGACCACCACGGCCTGCGTGCCTGCTGGGGTACCGACTGGCCTGTGGCCGAGCGCGACTCGGTCGGCCATAAGCGCGAGACGGTGGGCCTGGCCATCAGCATACCCCGCCGCTACGTGGTGCGCGAGCTGCCGGCCGACCGCGACAACTATCCCTTTGTGGTGAGCACCGCCGGCGGCAGCCGTCTGCACTACTGGCTCAACTTCGCTTCGGCCAACGAGACCCGGGGCTATCACTCGGCCCGCGAGTGGTTTGCCTACCTGCGCCAATGGCAGCGCCAGCTGGACAGCCCGGTGCGCATAAGCGGCCTGTAACTACCACGGCCCCTCTCGCGCGTACGCGCGTATATATATAATAGGTGGGCCGACATGCAGAAGGCACACTAAATCCTATAACTAAAACAGATGAAACTATTCAAGACCCTCTTGGTGGCCATGGCGCCACTGCTGGCTCTGACGGCCGGGGCGGCCAGCGTCAAGACGCTTCGCTCGCCCGATGGAACGATAGTCCTCAAGGCTACCGTGAGCCGAGACCTGAGTTACTCGGTAAGTATTGATAACCACGAGGTGTTGACAGGCTGCCGCATCGGTATGACCATCGATGGCAAGCAGTTGGGCCAGAACCCCAAGCTGGCCCGCACCACCTATACTGCGGTCAGCGAGACGCTGCGGCCCGTGGTGCCGCTCAAGAGTGCCACCGTGCAGAACCGCTGCAACGTTATGACACTCGCCCTGGGTGCCTACTCGGTAGAGTTCAGGGCCTACGACAACGGCGTGGCTTACCGCTTTGTTACCCGGATGAAGGGTACCGTGGCGGTAGACGACGAGCTGATGGAAATGCACTTCCCGGGCGACTACACAGCCGATGTGTCGCACGTGGGAGGCTTCAAGACATCGTGCGAGACCACCTACCGACACATCCGCACGGCCGACTTTAAGCCCACAGACGACATGACCTATCTGCCCATAGCCATCAGTACCGACAAGCAGTACCGCATGCTCGTATCTGAGACCGACCTGCGCGACTATCCAGGCATGTTTCTGCGCGGAACGGCCGATAACGGCATGCGAGCCACCTTCCCGCCCTGCCCGACGGAGTTTGGCCCCGACGGAGACCGCAGCGTGAAGCTGGTGAAGACCGCCCCCTACATAGCACGTACCCAGGGCACGCGCACGTTTCCCTGGCGATATGTAGCCATCGTGCGCCGCGATGCCGACCTGCTCCTTAACCAGCTCACGTACGTCATGGCATCGCCCTGCGAGGTCAGGGATGTCAGCTGGATACGCCCGGGACAGGTAAGTTGGGACTGGTGGAACCACAAGATGGTCTGGGGCGTAGACTTCAAGGCAGGCATAAACAACGCGACGTACAAGTACTACATAGACTTTGCTGCGCGCTACAAGGTGCCCTACATTATCCTGGACGAAGGCTGGGCTAAGTCTACCCGAGACCCCTATACCACCATCAAGGACATCGACATAGCCGAGCTGGTAAGCTATGGACGGGCCAGGGGCGTGGGCATCATCCTGTGGCTGCCCTGGCTGACGGTAGAGAACCACATGGAACTCTTCGCCAAGTACGCGGCGTGGGGCGTGGCCGGTGTCAAGATAGACTTCATGGACCGCCAGGACCAGTGGATGGTCAACTACTATGAGCGCGTGGCCAAGGAGGCTGCCAAGCACCATCTCATCGTAGACTATCATGGTGCCTACAAGCCCTCGGGCCTGGAGCGCCGTTACCCCAACGTGCTCTCGTACGAGGGCGTACGTGGCATGGAGCAAAATCAGGGCACCACGCCTCAGAACTCTATCTACCTGCCCTTTATACGCAATGCCGTGGGCGCTATGGACTTCACCCCCGGTGCCATGAGTTGTTCGCAGCCGCGCTACAACCGCAGTACCGACCCTATGCCTATGGGCAACGGTACCCGCGCTTATCACATGGCCCTCTTTGTGGTGTTCGAGAGTGGCGTGCAGATGCTGTGCGACAGCCCGACACGCTATTACGCCGAGCCGCAGTGTACAGAATTTGTCACATCGGTACCCACTACGTGGGACGAGACCCGCGTGATAGACGCCCGGATGGGCCAGTACGTGATAGTGGCCAAGCGCAAGGGCGCCAAGTGGTTCGTGGGAGCCATAACGGGCGAGAACCCGCAGCAGCTGAAACTCTCGCTGAACTTCATAGGCGGTGGCAAGCATCGCATCACTTACTTCGAGGACGGTGTTAACGCTGACCGTATGGCGGCCGACTATCGCCGTGTTGAGGCCCAGGTCGACCAGTCGTCTGTCTTCAACCTGCGTCTGGCCCCCAATGGTGGCTGGTGTGCTGTCATCGAGTAGCCATGGGCTGGCGGTCGCCCCGCCAGTCCTGTACATAAACTAAAAGAGAAGCCCCGCATGTCTTGGTGAGCATGCGGGGCTTCTCCTTATTATATATAGGTGTCTCTGCGGGCAGGGTGGGGCACACGGCCGTGGGGGCCATGGTCCCGGTACCTGCCCCGGCCTTAGATAATGCTGTTCTGGCGTGTCCAGTCGATAATTTCAGGGATGTAGCCAAAGGCGAGACCCGTAACCGTGTCGGCGCAGCCATAGTAAACGGCCACGCGGCCCGTCTCCGGGTCGTGGAGCTCAGCGCAGGGGAAGCAGACGTTAGGAACGTCGCCCGTGAGTTCGTATTGCTTCTGCGGGGAGATAAGGTAGGGACCGCTGCGATAGATGGGTTTCCACGGCTGGTCAAGGTCGAGCAGCGCGGAGCCAAAGCTGTACACGTAGCCATTGCAAGAGTGGAGCACGCCATGGTAGAAGAGCAGCCAGCCCTCACTGGTCTCGATGGGGATGGGGCCGGCACCAATCTTCATGCACTGCCAAGCGCTCACCTCGAAAGCAGCAGGAGCCATAACATGGCGATGCTTGCCCCAGAAGCACATGTCGGGCGACTCGCTGTAGAAGATGTCGCCAAAGGGAGTATGGCCAGTGTCAGAGGGACGTGAGAGCATGGCGTAGTTGCCGTTAATCTTCTTGGGGAAGAGTACGCCGTTGCGGTTGTAAGGCAAGAAAGCGTTCTCGAGCTGGTGGAAGGTCACGAAGTCGGTAGTCCAGGCCACGCCGATGGTAGGGCCGTAGTAGCCGTTGCACCAGGTAACGTAGTACTTGTCCTCTATCTTGCACACGCGGGGGTCGTAGCCGTACACCCAGTGGCCTATCTCCTCGTTGTCGCACTCGAAGCGCAGCGGCTCCTCGTTGATGTTCCACTTGACACCATCGTCAGAGAAGCCCACATGGAGAACCATGCGGCGGTTGGTGTCATCGCAGCGGAAAACGCCCGCATAGCCCTTGCCGAAGGGCACTACGGCACTGTTGAAGATGCTGTTGCTTGTGGGCAGCAGGTCGCGCGGTATGATGGGGTTCTGGCTGCAGCGCCACATCACGTTTTTACAGTCCTGGGGACGGTCTTCCCATGGCATATTGGGCAACGCCTGTCCCTCGATGATAAGTTTACTCATAGTTGTTATGTTTTTTAAGTTGTTTAATAGTAATCACTGTTATGGCCGTGTCCGCCTATTTCTTGTCAGGATAGGTAAAGGGCACAAACCAGGTTATCAGCAGCGCCGGTATGACGCAGAGGAGCACCATGATGAAGAACCCGCGGTAGCCTAGGGTCTGGGCCAGCTGTCCGCTCATCATTCCCGGCATCATAACGCCTAAGTTCATAATGCCCGAGGCAAATGCGTAGTGCGACATCTGGTGCTTGCCCGGGGCTATCTGCTGCATCATAAAGAGTGTAAGGCCCACGAAGCCGAAGCCGTAACCGAAGTATTCTATCACGATGGCACTCCCTATGATGGCCAGGCTCTCTGGCTGATAGATGGCCAGCAGCGTATAGGCCACAAAGGGCAGGTTGAACACCAGCGCCAGGGTGAACAGGCTCTTCTGGAGGCCCTTGTGGGCTATATAGTAGCCTGCGAGGATGGAGCCGAGGACAAAGGCGGCTGCCCCAAAGGTTCCGTAGAGCAGGCCGATGGCCTTCTCGTCGAGGCCCAGGCCCTGCTCAGCGCGCGAGGCCTTGAGGAAGAGTGGCACTATCTTCATGACAAACCCCTCGGCAAACCGGTAGAGTATAATGAAGGCTATGTAGTACCAGATGTGCTTCTTGGTGAAGAAGTCGGCTATCACAGCCATCAGCTCGTGCATGGTTTCGGCCAGGGTCTTACCCTCTGTCTTCTCAGTCTTGTCCACGGGCAGTATAACGTAGTGGTATATGCCTATTACGGTCATGATGACGCCTAAGATGGCCATCACGATGGTCCAGGCCATAGTTACGCCCACCTTGGGGATGAACAGCCCGGCCAGGTAGACCAGCAGCCCGGTGGCAAATATCTTCGCGATGTTGTAGAAAGCCCCTTGCCAGCCTATCCACCGTGCCTGTTCGTCCTTGGAGAGGACGCCCATATAAGTGCCATCAGCGGCTATGTCGTGCGTGGCACCGCTCAGGGCTATCACGGCGAGCAGCGCTATACTTATGGCGAAGAAACTGGGCAGGCTGAGCGACAGCGCCACCAGTCCAAAGCATATCCCGGTGGTTAGCTGAGTGAGCACCACGAAAAACTTCTTGGTCTTGTACAGCTCCATGATGGGACTCCAGAGAAACTTGAGTGTCCAGGGCATCATAATGAGCGACGTCCAGAACGTAATCAGCTTATCTGGGATGCCCATGCCCTTGTACATGAGTGAGGCGACCATGTTGAGCACCACAAAGGGCATGCCCATGGCAAAATAGAGGGTGGGCACCCAGGCTATGGGGCTCACCTTCTTATTCGTAGTCATAGTTTCTTTCATCTTGTACGGTCTTCTTACTTCTTGCAGGTGTTAAGCAGGTCGGTCTTGCCGTCGTGAACCAGCTTGAGGATAAGTTCGCCGAACAGGGTGTTCTGCCAGGCAAACCAGGGACGGGTGTACTTGTTGGCATTGTTCACGTTGAACGACTCATGGATAACGCCCGTATTGCCGTCGGTATCCATTAGCATCTGCACACACTGCTTAATCTCAGCGTCGTCACGGCTTGTCATGGCGCGCATGATGAGGCTCATCGGCCAGGCCATGTCGTAGCCTATGTGGGGACCACCGATACCCTCGCCGGCCTTGCCGCGGAAGAAGTAGGGGTTGTCCTCGCTCCACACGAAACGGCGGGTGTTCTGGTAGATGGGGTCGTTGTAGTCTACATCGCCTAAGTAGGGCATGGCCAGCAGGCTGGGCACGTTGGCATCGTCCATCAGCAGGTGGTTGCCCATACCGTCTACCTCAAAGGCGTATATCTTGCCATACTTGGGGTGGTCATATACGGCGTATTTCTGCAGCGCGGCTTTCACCTCGGCGGCCAGCGAGCTGCACTGGGTGGCCAGGGCGCTGTCGTGGTTAACCTGGGTGAGCACGTCGGCCATCTTGTTGAGCGTAGACACGGCCATGAAGTTAGACGGAACCAGGAACAGGAAGGTGGTAGCGTCGTCCGACGGGCGGAAGACCGATGCTATCAGTCCTACTGGCCGTACGGGAGCACCCCATCCGCCGTTGCACACGGTGTCCAGCTGGCGGTCGGTAACGCGGAGGAACTTGTAGGGGCCGCGGCCGTCCTTGCGCTGCTGCTCGTGGAATGTGCGCAGGATGTTGCGCACCACATCCTGCCAGAGCGAGCCCTCGAAGATAGAGGCATCGCCCGTGACGCGCCAGTACTCATAAGCCAGGCGCAGCGGGTAGCACAGGCTGTCTATCTCGTACTTGCGTTCGTGCAGCCCGGGCTTCATGCCACAGTCGTCCTTCATCCATTCGCTCTTGGTAGTGGTGTAGCGGTTGAAGGCGTTGGCGTAAGGGTCGTACTGGATGTTCTTAAACTGACGCAGGATGACACCTTTAATCATCTTGCGGATATCTTTGTCCTCCTTGGCGAACTGGAGGTAAGGCCAGACCTGTGCGCCAGAGTCGCGGCCCCACATGGCGTGAATGTCGCCGGTATAGACAAAGGTGTCGGGGGTGCCGTCGGCATCTTCCTCATAGTGGACGGTGGTGTCGAGGGTGTTGGGGAAACAGTTCTCGAACATCCAGGCCAGATAGGGAGTGTCTTTGAGTTTCTTCTTAATATCCCGGATGGTCTTCTCTACCGCCTTGGAGCGGAAGAGGCGCTCCTCTACCTTCGGGCGCTTGGACACGTAGGGCGTGCTTACGGCTATGGCGTCTATATACTCCTTGCCGAACTCTTTCTGCACGGCCGGGGTCTGTGCCCAGGCAGTGGCTGCGGTAAAGGTGAGCCATCCTGCGATGGCCACCTTTCTTATCTGTATCATGCTCATGTGCTATATATTTTTTAGGGACGGTCTTTAACCTTGGTACCGAACTTAGAGGGCTTGGGGCCCATGACAAACTCGAGCTTGCCGCCCTTGATAAGGTCGGTGTAGTAGATGTACGACTTGGTGTAGGGGCGGCCGTTCCACTTGACGCTCTGGATATACATGTTCTGCTTGCTGTTGTTGCGGGCCACGATGTCCAGGGTGTTGCCCTGGCCCACGGTAAGGGTGGCGCGGTCAAAGATGGGCGAGCCGAAGATAAACTTGCCGCCCTCGGGCTCCACTTGGTACAGGCCCAGGCTTGACAGAATGTACCAGGCAGACATCTGGCCCACGTCCTCGTTGCCACTCAGACCATCGAAGTTGCTGCTGTACATGGTGCTCAGCGTCTGGCGTATCAGGCGGGCCGTCTTCCAGGGCTGGCCTACGTAGTTATACATATATATAATGTGGTGGCTTGGCTCGTTGCCGTGGGCATACTGGCCGATGAGGCCCGAGATGTCGGGCGAAGCCTCGGCACCCATGTCGCCGCTTACGATGAAGAGGCTGTCGAGCTTGGAGGTGAAGCGCTTCTCGCTGCCAAAGAGGCCGACCAGGCCGTGTACGTCGTGGGGAACCAGCCAGACATACTGCCAGGCGTTGCCCTCGGTGTAGTCGTCCTGACGGTGTACAGCGTGGAATGGGTTGAAGGGCTCGCGGAACTTGCCCTTAGAGTCCAGGCCGCGCATAAATCCGGTGGCGGGGTCAAAGAGCTTGCGGTAGCTCTGGCTGCGCTTGTAGAAGTACTGATAGTCGTCCTCGTGGCCTAACAGCTTGGCCACCTTGGCCACTCCGGCGTCGGCCAGAGCGTACTCCAGTGCCTTGGCAACGGTCTCGTGGGTCTTGTCGAGGTCGCAGGGGATGTAGCCGTACTGCTTGAGCAGGTTCAGACCGCGGTCGTCCTTCATGGCTGAAGCCTTGAGCGCCTGGTAAGCACCCTCGCGGTCCTTAACGAGCCCCTTGAGTACATAGTCGGCCAACACGGCTACGCCGGGGTTACCTACCATGCAGTCAGTTTCGTTCCCCATGAGGTGCCAGACGGGCAGCTTGCCCTGCTCGTTGTATATATGGATAAAGGTGGCGGCTATGTCAGACGCCTTGTCGGCATGTATGAGCGACATGAGGGGCATGGCGGCTCTATAGGTATCCCACAGCGAGAAGGTGGTGTAGTTGGTGAAGTCACCGCGGTGCACCTTGTAGTCAGAGCCCCTGTACTCGCCGTTCACGTCCGAGAATACAGATGGGGCAATCATCGAGTGATACATGGCGGTATAGAAAATGGTGCGGTCGGTGGCATCGGTGGTCTCTATGCGTACACGCCCCAACTCCTTGTCCCACTCCTTGCTGGCCGCCGTGGCTACGGCATCAAAATCCCAGCCCGGCATCTCGGTCATCAGGTTCAGCGCGGCGTTGCCCTCATTGACGGCCGACAGGCCCACCTTGACGAGCACCGGCTTGTCGGCATTGGCCACCTCTAACAGGGCTATGGTGTCGTTAGAGTTGGTTATCTTGACTGGTGCAGAGAACACGGCGGCAAAATACACCTGCTGGTTCTTAGCCCAGCCTATCGATGTGCGGTAGCCGGTAATCATTGTCGGTGTTATCTGCCGCAGCTGGCAGCGGTTGAGCTTGTCCCAGCCTATGCCCTGCTGCAAATCCAGGCGGAAGAGAGCCTTCTGCCCCTTGCCGAAGGTATAGCGGTGGAAACCGGCACGCTTGGTGGCGGTAAGCTCGACGTTAACCTCGGGCTTGTCCAGCTTCAGAGCGTAGTAGCCGGGGCGGGCTGTCTCGTTACTGTGCTTCAGGGTTACGGTACTCTGCTTAGCATCGGCCACGGGGAGCAGGGCTATGTCGCCCAGGTCACCGATACCCGTACCGCTGAGGTGGAGGTGCCCGAAGCCACGTACCACGTTGTCGCTGTAGTGGTAACCCGAGCACCAGTCCCATCCACGGGCCGGCTCGGTGGGGCCTAACTGCACGAAACCGAATGGTACGTTGGCACCGAGGAACACATGGCCGTGGCCGCCGGTACCGATGTAGGGATTAACATACTGAGTAAGTGTCTGCGCGCTGGCAGGGAGCGTATGGATAGATACCATTCCCATCGCCACGGCAATGACTGTTGCAAATTTTCCTAATAATTTCATTGTTAGAGCTAATAGTTTGTACAAAGGTAACAATTATTGTGCTGTTAAAGGGCCTTTTTGTCGTAAAAAAAAACTTAAAAAGCGCCCCCGGGCAGATTGCGGGCTCCCTGATGACGGCCATAATGCTGGCAGTGCCTGTCCCTCCTGGCGGCGATGGCAGTCGCTGCAACCCCGTAGCCATCGCGAGAAACGAAAAGACCGGTCTTTAGCTTTCTAAAGACGGCTCCCAGCTCGCTAAAGACGGCTCCCAGCATCGTAAAGGTCGGTCTTCAGGATTCTGGAGACTGCTGCCGCTGTCACAGAGTCCCTCTCCGCCCCCGCCGCGTTCCACGATTTATAGAAAGATTAACGCTATCTTTGGCCTAAATAGGGTTTTTATGGTTAATTTTGCAATCATGGTGCAGCCCGCCTCCCGTCGCCACCGCGATGGGAACCGTGGGCACCCTGATAGATACTGAAGCCTATGAAGATAAAGACCCTCTTGCTGATAGCGATGCTCCTCGCGGGCACGCTGCTCCATGCCCGTACCCTCGAGCAGGGCAACACCGAGGCCATGCGGGGCGTGGTTCCCGGTAACTACAACTTCTGGATATTTACCCCCGAGGGCTACGAGCCCCAGGGACGCGGTCTGCCGCTGGTCATCTTCCTGCATGGGGCCAGCCTCTGTGGCAACAACCTGGACCGCGTGCGCCGCTACGGTCCCCTCGACGCCATCAAGAAGGGCAAGGTGGTGCCCGCCGTGGTGCTGGCACCGCAAAACAGCGGCGGGGCATGGAGCCCGAGCAAGATAAACGAGCTCCTGGAGTGGACCGAGGCCCACTATGCCATCGACACCACCCGTATCTACGTGCTGGGCATGAGCTTAGGCGGCTACGGGACGATGGACTTTGTGGCCGCGTATCCCGAGAAAGTGGCCGCGGCCATGGCCCTGTGTGGCGGATGCAGTGTCAAGCAGCCCGACGGACTGGGCCAGGTGCCCCTCTGGATTATGCACGGCACGGCCGACCGTGCCGTGTCTATCAGCCAGTCCAAGCGCGTGGTAAGTTACCTGCAGCAGACCGGACACGACCAGTTACTGCGCTACGACTGGCTGCCCGGGGCCTCGCACGGGGCGCCCGCGCGCCTCTTCTATCTACAGAAAACTTACGACTGGCTCTTCTCGCACTCGCTGCACGACACTCCGCGGGTGGTAGACCGCAGTTTCGACATAGGTATGGACGACATCCGCGAGACCTATCAGGAGCTCAGGTGGTTCAAGGGCATGTTTGACGACGACTAAAGATAACCATAATATATATAGCAGTAATGACAGACATCAAGGCACTCTTCTTTGACATCGACGGGACGCTGGTGAGCTTTAAGACCCACGCCATACCGCAGTCGGCAGTCGACGCGCTGACCGAGGCACACCGCCGGGGCATACGCATCTTTATCTCTACCGGGCGGCCCATAGCCATTATAACCAACCTGGGCCAGATAGCGCCGCTCATAGACGGCTATGTCACCACCAATGGCGCCTATAGTTTTGTGGGAGCCGACGTGGTGGCTTGCCATGCCATGGATGCGACCGACGTGCAGGCCATTATAGCCGACGCCGACCGCGCCGACTACTCGCTCATCGTGGTGGGGCAGCGCCGGGTGGTGGTGTACAACCGCAAGGACATCGTGGACCGCATATTCGTACACGATCTGGGCGTAGATGCCCTCGACTTCAGTCTGACGCTGGCCGACCTGAAGGACGAGCCCATCCTCCAGATGACCCCCTTTATCACCGCCGAGCAGGAAGCGCTGTTGGCCCGCCACGTGAGCCACTGCACCTTCGGGCGGTGGCACCCCGAGTTCGTAGACATCACCCGCGACCACATAGACAAGGCCCGCGGACTGCGCGAGATGGCCGCCCACTTAGGCATAGACATCAGCCAGACCATGGCCTTTGGCGATGGCGGCAACGACATACCCATCCTGCGCCAGGCGGGCATCGGCGTGGCCATGGGTAACAGCACCGCCGAGGTACAGGCCGCGGCCAACTATGTAACTACCCACATTGACGACGACGGGGTGGCCCGCGCCCTGCGCCACTTCGGCCTCGTTTAGAGCCGTGGGCTACAGGGCGCGCGGCGCAGCCATCGGTGCCCGCGCCCTGTAACCCACGATGTTAGCAAGATTACTCATAAATCACAGCAAAAATATCACTTTTTGCTTTGTGCTGTCTGCTACTTTCACTATCTTTGCAACGATTTCGACAGCAACAAGAAAGATGCACACCGAGCTATTCCAGAAAAACGTAGCACTACTTTCCCGTATCTCCGACGAAGACCGCAGCGTCATGCCGTGCAACGATGCACCGCTGCCATCGGTCGACGCGCTGCGCGACATCGTGCAGTTGGTGCGTAACATCGTGTTCCCGGGGTTCTTCGACCGTAGGCAGGTCTGCGATGAGATACACTCCTATCACATAGGGGTCTACCTGGAGCAGCTCTACGACCTGCTGCGCCGCCAGATAGCCCTGGCGCTGCTCTTCGACTCTGACCGCTGCGAGGACAGTGCCGACGGCGAGGCCGAAAGGCTGGCCGCCGACTTCATAGACCGTCTGCCAGCCATCAAGAAGACGCTGCGCACGGATGTCGAGGCCATCTTTGACGACGACGCGGCCGCCAAGAGCCGTAGCGAGATTATCTTCTGCTATCCCGTGGTGACCGCCATGCTACACTACCGTACCGCCCATCAGCTGTATGTCGCCCGCATACCCGTGCTGCCGCGCATCATTACCGAGATGGCCCACGCCCTGACCGGCATAGACATACATCCGGGTGCCGAGATAGGCCCCTACTTCTCGATAGACCATGGCACGGGCGTGGTGATAGGCGAGACCTGCGTCATAGGCAGCCACGTGACCCTCTACCAGGGCGTTACGCTGGGTGCGCGCAATTATAAGCTCACCCACAGCGGCCAGCCCAAGGGCCAAGCACGCCACCCCATCATCGGCGACCGCGTCACCATCTACTCTAACACTACCGTGCTGGGCCGCGTTACCATCGGCCACGACACGGTTATCGGCGGCAATATCTGGATTACCCATAACATAGCCCCGGGCTCCAAACTGCTGCAGGGCAAGGCCATTGACATTACTTTTAACGGAGGATTAGGAATATGAACATGACATTAGACAAGCATAAGGCGCTCCGCAAGGAGATACGCGACTACGTTATGATTAGCGTAGCCATGATTTCGTATGGTATAGGCTGGACTACGTTCCTGTTGCCCAACATGATACCATCGGGAGGCGTCCCCGGTATCTCCTCGGTACTTTACTGGGGTACCGGCACCCCCATCCAGTTGTCGTACTTTGCCATTAACGCCACGCTGCTGCTCATCGCCCTGCGCATACTGGGCTGGAAGTTCTGCATGAAGACCATCTATGCCGTAACGCTGCTCACTGTAATCTCGCGCGTGTTCCAGGACCACCTGTCCAGCATGCACCTGTTGCAGAACGACCCCTTTATGGCATCCATCATCGGTGGTGTGTTCATGGGAAGCGGCATCGGACTGGGCCTGGCCTTCAATGGTTCTACCGGAGGTACCGATATAGTGGCCGCCATCATCAACAAGTATCGCAACATATCGCTGGGCAAGGTGTTCTTGGTGGTCGACCTTACCATCATATCCTCGAGCTACGTAGTGCTGCACGACTGGGAGCAAATCATCTACGGCTACGTTACGCTCATCGTCTCCTCGCTCTGCATAGACTACGTGGTCAACTCCATGCGCCGCTCGGTACAGTTCTTCATCATCTCTGACAAGTACGAGGAGATAGGCATACGTATCATCAATGACCCCCACCGCGGTGTAACGGTCATCAACGGCGAGGGCTTCTACTCCGGCCGCGAGGTTCGCATGCTCTTCGTTCTTGCGAAGAAGAGCGAGTCGCACAAGATATTCCAGCTCATCAACGAGATAGACCCCCACGCCTTTGTCTCACAGAGTGCCGTTATCGGTGTGTACGGTGAGGGATTTGACAAGTTCAAGGTGCGCACCAAGCGTTATCAGGAGTAGCACCGCCACCATTAGCACATGATTAGCCACCCTTATTGATGGACGACAACGCATACATACACGAGCTGATAGCCCAGGGCGAACACCGCCAGCAGGACTTTAAGTATCAGGTGACCGACGCGGCCAAGCTGGCCAAGTCAGTTTCTGCCTTTGCCAACACTGCGGGCGGACGGCTGCTCATCGGCGTGCGCGACGATGGGGCCGTTGCCGGTGTAACGTCCGATGAGGAGATATTCATGATGAACCGCGCGGCCTATACGTTCTGCTCCCCCGAGTCAGACATCAGCTTTAGGACTTTCCATGTAGACGGCCACAATGTGGTGGTGGCCACCATACCGCCCGCCACGGCTCGCCCCGTGTGTGCCATGGACGCGGCCGGTCACGCCACGGCCTACCTGCGCATCAAGGACGAGAATGTGGTAGCATCGCCCGTTCACGTGGAGATGTGGAAGCAAGAACAGCGCGAGGAGAACGTCATGCCGTACACAGACACCGAGTCGCACCTGATGGAAATGATGCGCCTAAACCCTCATCAGCCGCTCCAGGTTATCTCTAAGATGGCTCACGTCAAGCGGTTCCTGGTCATCAAGGTTCTGGCGCGCCTCATACGTTATGGTGTGGCCGGCTGGGAGTGGGACGGCGACGACTTCCTGTACTACCTGAAGTAACTTGCCATGAATGGCCACCAGCGAAATTTGGCGATAGACTGTGGTATAAACTCAAATCGGTTATTAGGATGTTTCCGTATCATACAATCGTAAGCATCCTAATGACCGATTTGGGGTTAATGATAGAATATGACAGGGCGCGCCACCTATTCCTTGAGTGGCGTGTAATCCCATGGTATGTTTGGAGTACTCATGGTTCCTTGCAATCTAATGGATACAATCTTTAATTGCCCTTTGCTTAGTTCAAGGATACGGTAACAGACGAACCCTCCATGAGGATTAATAGCCATAATGTACTTGCCGTTTTTTATTTTACCAATCTTCGTCTTGTCAAATGCCTTTTCCTCTTTGTCTGTAAGGTAGTATTTCATGGGATACTCAGTTCTTACCAAATGCCCATATTGGTCTTTATACCAATCGGTCATAACACTGTCATTAAAAACTTTGCGGCGATAATCGCCATAGATAGGTTTGCCATGTTCCCATGTGGCATGAGTAAGCAACTCCATTGTCGTTTCTTTTGTGGTTTGTGCCTGCACGTGAATAGTGAGAAACATACAGAACAGAAAGGGTAATATTTTTTTTGTTTTCATGCTTGTTAAAACTATAGATGTTATTTTCTACCTTTTATTTCATATATATATGCTATTTTACGACTTAGTTCTTCTGCATTCCATAGTACGTAATTTTGGCAGCTTGAATCAAATAGGGCCCAGATATCACCTCTATAACCATATAATACTTCTGCATGACTCTGTGGAATATTTGCATCTTCATCTTTCAAATATATAATGAAAATAGGATTACCTTTGTCAAGAATCTCTGTTATCTCGGAGGAACTGTGTATAGCGGCAATCTCAAAGTATTCTGACAGCAGCCTTTCTGCATAACAATCATTAATACCATTTTCTTTAATCGTTTCAATTGGATATCCCCAAATATTATCTTTTTTGAAAATCTCCTCATAATAAGTATTCCATATTGGATGCTCATCTGTAATGATTGCCCCAAACGCCAATAGTAGGTGGTTGATGCAAGCTGGAATGCACCCAGCATCTGACTGACCGATAATCATGGCAGGGGTTCGTTTAACAAATGAAATTTGTTTGTCAAAAGCCCAATCAGGATTGTACAGACGTACTTTAGAATTGATAGGTAATTGGCTGTTCTCATTAAATTTGGTATAATTAGGCAAATATCCCTGGGGGTGAAAGCCTGCTTTTGTATTTGGATTGATGGTAGGCTTTGGCTGTGAACCAGAGTTGCCATTACCTCCTCCTCCTTTACTGCCTCCGCCTCCAACATTGGACACGTCATTACATATAGGGCAATAATAATCATTAGTAAGTGCGTCATAAATTTTGACAGCACCGCAGTCGCTGCATATAGGAGCAGAACTTGCAATAGTATCGTTACTTGCGTCTTCAGTCCCAGGATTGTCCGGCAAAATGGAGCTTCCTCCACCTTGATGTCCGGGTATAACAATCTCAGGAATGGAATCTCCGGGGTATATGCCATTACTATCAGGCTCCCATGTGGTACGAGAAAGTGCTGCTGGCTTATTGAAATTGCCAATATAATGATTGTCTATATTATAGACTTTTTCGGTGCCAATAAGCCAGTCATAGTATAGACTTTTGCTGTGTTGGCGATAATATTCCTGAGTGGGTATTTGCTCAACGTAATTGATTTTAGCAATTTCCTCTCTAACATCCAATTGTACTAAAATGGTAGCGCGTGTCATCTTTCCCCTTATCCAATCTTCACATTTGTTAGACCTTAGCCGGCCACGTATTACGGGGATTTCAAGAACTATGCTTTTATCATTGTGGAATTTGCGTGCCAACCCATACTTAAGGTCGAGGAAGTTAAGGCGGCGACTATGCATAAATTCAAGATTCGAAGCATTGCTCTTGAAATAGGAACGAATTTTTTTAGCTATACGTATACCTTCGATGGGCTGCTCCAATTCAGTATTTTTACATACCATAATTCCTGTATCTTCAGAGCATGAAATAATCAGGATTGTTAGTGAAATGATAAAGATAAATACATTTTTCATTGGGTATCATTATGTCGGTGAGTTTTGTTGCAAAGTTAGTGTTTTTTTTCGGGTAAAGCAAAAAACTCCAGTCTTTTTATGTGTATGTCAAAAAAGTAGTGCTATCTTAATTATATTGAAAGTTGAGCCTTTCGGGACTATTTTCTGTGCTTGAAAGCTTTGAAGGGTATCGCATAGCAATTATAGATGGATGCCTTGAACGGCCGTTGCCGCTTTTGATAGAGTAGGGGATAAAGATAAGTACCTAAAAAGGCACTCGCCCTGACAAACACAGGTCTGGTTTATCAGGGCGAGTTCTTGTATGGTGGCGGGAGCCGTCAGCTTACTTGTCGCTGTCGGGCGCCTTGTCTATAAGGTCCATGAACTGGTCGAGCTTGGGCGTGATGATGATCTGGGTGCGGCGGTTGCGCTGCTTGCCCACCTCTGTGTCGTTGCTGGCCACGGGATTGTACTCGCCCCTGCCCCCTGCGGTGAGTCTCTTGGGGGCTACGCCGAAGCGGGTCTGCAGATACTGAACCACCGAAGAGGCTCGCAGCGCTGAGAGGTCCCAGTTGTTGCGTATGTTCTTCATCGAGGCGGCGCTGGTGTTGATGGGCACGTTGTCGGTGTTACCCTCGATGAGTACATCGTAGTCCTTGTAGTCCATGATGATTTTGGCTATCTTGCTCAGAGTCTCCTCGGCGCGGTCATTAATTTCGTATGAGCCGCTCTTGTACAGCATGTTGTCAGCCAGAGATATGTACACCACGCCCTTGAGTACCTGCACGTCTACCTCCTTGAGCTCCTCCTTGCTCAGAGAACGCGTCAGGTTGTTGGTGAGTACCATGTTGAGCGAGTCCGACTTGCTCTTCACTTCTACGAGATGGCGAATGTACTGGTTGCTCTCGTTAATCTGGTCTACCAGTTTAGAGATATTGATGTTGTTGGTGCTGGTATTGGCCAGACTCTTGTCGAGGCTCTGCTGGAGGGCAGCGTAAGCTTTCTTCTGAGTGGCCAGCTGGTCGGTCAGAGAGGCCACGCGGGCCTGGGCAGCGGCCAGCTGCTCCTTGGTGTTCTGATAGTTGCCTGTCAGTTCCCTGTTTTCAGTCTGGCAGTTCTTCAGCTCGCTTTGGCAAGCCTCTAAGTTCTTCTTGCTGACACAGCCCGACAGCACCAGGGCTCCCAGGGCGAGGGTCAGTACCATAGATTTTGTTTTCTTCATAATCTTTCGTAATATTAATGGTGTTAGTAATGTTTGGACAGTAGCCTGGGTCATGCGGCGGAGCCTCTCTGGGGCTGATCCGATGGCGGCTATAGTCTGCAAAGTTATCAAAACTTATATATATGACGTTCGCAAACCCCTATTTGTATTTTTCTTTAATGTTATTTAACCATAACGGCGCGTAAAAAACAACTATTTACATGTCACAAACCATCGCCCTGTACGTTATTAGTATAGCTGGCCAGCCCGAAGGGAGCCGCGGAGTGTCTGCAGGCACCGCTCGCAGGGCGGCCGTTATCAGAAGGAATAAATACATTGACAGATAAACAGCTTATAATTATGAAGATGAAGCGGACAGCCGCCCTGTTGATGGCCACCATGACGGTGCTCATGGCCGGGGCGCAGACTAAGAAAGACACCACCATCGTGTTTAACGGGCAGCGTATCGTAGTGAGCGGCAGCGCGGCCGATACCCATGTAGCGGTGTACAACGGGCAGGGCACGCAACTGCGCAAGTCGAGCGAGACCACCTATGTAGACGACCAGGAGGTAGAGCGTGTGTACGTCACGTCGCCCTTCCTGCCCTCGTCTTACACTACCGGCACGGGCGTATTCCCCACATTGCCCACGGTGTGGTATGCCTTTACCTCTACCGACAATAAGATAGGGTCTACGGCCAACAGCAGCGCCGGACTGCACACCCGCGGTTCGGGCAGCGGCGAGGTGGGCGTAACCGTCTTCGAGGGTATCTGCCCGTTAGCTCCCACCGGTCAGAAGGGCACCCTGGGCCTGTCTATGGGTACCCAGGTGTACATGTCGTGGAACAATTTTCAGGCCGGAGTGCTGTTAGAGGGCCAGGGCAACCACGTCAGTTTCGCCCAGTCGGCATCCAAGGCTGCCACCAACCGCATTACCTACACCGGAATACGCGTGCCGCTGATGCTGGTATGGAACCCGCTCGAAACCGAGGGCACCATGGCCTCGCAGATATTCCTGGGCCTGTCGGCCGATATTAGGGTGGGTGGCAAGTACCGCTTTACGCCCGAGAAGACGGGCGACCCCGTGGAGCGCAACTTCCGTGTAAATACTGTAGGCCTCAATGCCGAGATGGGTGTCAACTTCGGCCCACTTACCATTACTGGCCGCGTGGGCCTGTTGCCTCTTTTCAAGACTACGGATGGCAAGAAGGCTTACACCTCGTCTGTCGGCATAGGTATCAACATCGGCCAGCTGTTCCGCAAGGGCAAGTAGGGGGAAAGGTAAAAGAGTAAAAAAGCAAAAGAGTAAAAAGCGCTGGGGCAGAGAACTCCTCTGGGAGAACGGAAGTATCGCCTAATTCGCGAAAACCGGCTTTTACGATGCTGGAAGTTATCATTAGTGCGCTGGGAGCCATCATCAGAAACGTAAAGATCGGTCTTTTCGTTTCTGATGATGGCCACGGTATAAAACGTGGTTATTCTAACCGCTGTGGTGATGCCCCCGCAACCAACCCGCGCTGAAAGCGCAGCAGTTTAGAGCCTGGGGCAACGCCCCTGGTATGGCCCCCACATGAGCAATGCGCGCTGTAGGCGCAAAAGTAGCGAAGCGTTAAATCAGCAGGAACAATATCCATGGTTCCTATTGCTCAAACAAACACGACTTCTGTCATTGGTGTATTTGCAGCGATAACGCCTACGGCTACTTTTATAGAAAACAGGCTGCGCCTCGACCATCCGAGCAAACTCGTGGCGCTCGGCTTGCATTGTTTTTGCGCCTACAGCGCGACAATAGACTGGGGGATGTGTACCAGGGGCGTTGCCCCAGGCTCTAAACTGCTGCGCTTTCAGCGCGCGTTGCTTGCTTGGTGTAGGCCCGCGCAATGGCTGCCCTTCGCGCGCGTATATATAATAAGGTATAGGCCATACGAAAAAAACTTCGTCTTTTCCTTTGCATTGTCTTCGGCTTGCACTACCTTTGCACCCATGGAAAGAAATAAGGTACAAGGACACGCGGCTGTGCTGTCGGCCAACGTCATATTCGGACTGGGTGTCCCCGTGACGGCCTTGCTGCTCAGCCAGTGGGTGTCGCCCATGGTCTACATGCTCACGAGGTGCGTGGGCGCTGCTGCCATATTCTGGATAATATCGCTCTTCATGCCTGCTGAGCGGGTGACGCGCCGCGACCTGCTGGTCATCATGGGTGGCGGACTGCTGGGCATCGTGGTGTCGCAGACGCTTACCGCCTGGGCACTGGTGTACACCACCCCGGTGTACTTCTCGCTCATAGCCACCCTGACACCTGTGGCCACCATGCTCATGGCGGCCCTGTTTATCGGTGAGCGCATCACCACCGTCAGACTGTTGGGCGTGGTTGTGGGTATCGTGGGCGCGGTGCTCATGGTGCTGATGAACTGGAGTGGCGGGGCAGGCCTCAATGACCTGTTGGGCATCGGCCTGGCCGTGCTCAGTCTGCTTACATGGGCCCTGTACCTCATTATCACCCGTCGGGTGAGCCAGCGCTATACCGCTGTGACCCAGATGAAATGGACGTTTCTCATTTCGGCCGTGGCCGTGCTGCCCATGGCCTGGGGCGAACTGGGCTCGCAGCCCCTGTACTCCTCGGCGTGTACGTGGACGGGTGCAGCCGAGATGGCCTTTATCGTGGTCTTTGCCACGGTGGCCGGCTACTTCGCCATACCCTTTGCCATGCGCTACATCAAGGCCACTACCGTGAGCGTGTACACCAATCTGCAGCCCATCGTGGCCTCGTTTGTGGCTATAGCCATCGGCCAGGACGTGCTCACGTGGGACAAGCCCGTGGCCCTGGTCTTAGTGCTGCTCAGTGCCTACATGGTGACCCGTGCCGACAGCCGGGCGTAACTCCGGGCCTGCCGACAGACACATAGTAAGTAACTACATATATATAATAAGGTATGGGGATAGAGAGGGGACTGTTTAACCGCACCGAACTGCTGGTAGGTGCCGATGTAATGGATGCCATCACCGCCCAGCGCGTCATCATCTTTGGCGTGGGCGGCGTGGGCAGTTGGTGTGCCGAGTGCCTGGTGCGGTCGGGGGTGGCTCACCTGACCATCGTAGACTCTGACCGTGTGTGTGTAACCAACATTAACCGCCAGCTCATGGCCACCACCCACACCGTGGGCAAGGTCAAGGTAGAGGCGCTGCGCGACAGGCTGTTAGAGATAAACCCCAAGGCCGACATCGTGGCCCTGCAGAAGATATACAACGAGGATTCGGCCGATGACTTCAACCTGGACGAGTACGACTACGTCATCGATGCCATCGACAGCCTCAAGGACAAGGCTCTGCTGATACTGCGGGCCTGCCAGTCGCGGGCCGTCTTCTTCTCCTCGATGGGCGCGGCTCTCAAGCTGGACCCCACTAAGATACATGTGGCCGAGTTCTGGAAGGTGCGCGGCTGTCCCCTCGGTGCTGCCCTGCGTAAGAAGTTCAAGCACATGCGTGTCCGCCCCGCCCATAAGTTCCAGTGTGTGTACAGCGACGAGGTGCTGCCCAACCGCGGTGTCAATCACAGTTGTGGCACCAGCGCCTGCATGTGCCCTAAGGCCAAGGTGGGCCCCGGCGACCCCTCATTAGTTAACCACGAGTGGTGCTCGTCCAAGGCACAGATTAACGGCACGCTGGCCCACATTACCGCCATCTTCGGCTTTACCATCGGCGGACTGGTGCTCAGCGGCATCTACCGTCGCGCCTTGGCTCCGGCTGCCGAGTAAGCCGTGGCCCCACCGGGCGCCATGGCCGCGGCACCCACCGTGGAAATAAATATAAAGATTTGTTTTGTATTCTTGTCAACTTGCACTACCTTTGCAGATACATTCATTATAATAACATAAAAAAACATTTATGATACTCTTCTTCAAGACTCTGAATGAGCATGTGATTGCGACTGAAATCGACCATCAGCCCAGTCAGCAGGAAATCAATGAACTCAGTTGGCTTTATGGCGACGCAACCTGTCTTGCGGAGCAGGCACTGCCAGGCTTCTATGTGGGCCCGCGCCGTGAAATGATTACCCCTTGGAGCACCAATGCCGTTGAGATTACACAGAATATGAGCCTCAGCGGCATTTCGCGTATTGAGGAATATTTTCCTGTTAGTTCTGAGAACGCCGACCATGACCCCATGCTCCAGCGTATGTACCATGGCCTGGACCAGGAAGTGTTCACCGTGAACCACCAACCAGAGCCCATCAAGTACATTGACAACCTCGAGGAGTACAATGAGCAAGAAGGACTGGCCCTGTCGCCCGAAGAGATAGAGTATCTGCATAAGATAGAGGCGCAGAACGGGCGCCCACTGACCGATTCGGAAATCTTTGGCTTCGCCCAGATTAACTCTGAGCACTGCCGGCACAAGATTTTCGGCGGAACGTTCATCATTGACGGCAAGGAGATGGAGTCGAGCCTCTTTGCCATGATTAAGAAGACCACCAAGGAGAACCCCGGCAAGATACTGTCGGCCTACAAGGACAACGTGGCCTTTGCCCAGGGCCCTGTGATAGAGCAGTTTGCCCCCAAGGACCAGTCTACGGCCGACTACTTCAGCGTAGAGGACATAGAGAGCGTCATCTCGCTCAAGGCAGAGACTCACAACTTCCCCACCACCGTGGAGCCGTTCAACGGAGCCGCTACGGGTACTGGCGGAGAGATTCGCGACCGTATGGGTGGTGGTACCGGCTCGTGGCCCATTGCCGGCACGGCCGTGTACATGACCTCTTATCCCCGCCTGAAGGACGATGAGGGTAAGACCGATACTCTGCGCGACTGGGAAGACCTGATGCCCGTGCGCCAGTGGCTCTACCAGACCCCCGAGCAGATACTTATCAAGGCTTCAAACGGTGCCTCCGACTTCGGTAACAAGTTCGGCCAGCCCCTTATCACAGGCTCAGTGCTCACCTTCGAGCATGCCGAGGACGGCCAGAAGCTGGGTTACGACAAGGTAATCATGCTGGCCGGTGGTGTAGGTTATGGCAAGAAACGCGACTGCCTGAAGAAAGAGCCCCAGAAGGGCAACAAGGTCGTGGTGGTCGGCGGCGACAACTACCGCATCGGTCTCGGTGGCGGTTCAGTCTCTTCTGTCGACACGGGCCGTTACTCCAACGGTATCGAGCTCAATGCCGTGCAGCGTGCTAACCCTGAAATGCAGAAGCGCGCATACAACCTGGTGCGTGCACTGGTCGAGGAGGACAATAACCCAGTCGTTAGTATTCATGACCACGGCTCGGCCGGTCACCTTAACTGTCTCTCTGAGTTGGTCGAGGACTGCGGCGGCCGTATCGACATGTCCAAGCTGCCCATCGGTGACAAGACGCTCAGCGCCAAGGAGATTATCGCCAACGAGAGCCAAGAGCGCATGGGCCTGCTTATCGACGAGAAGCACCTGGAGCACGTCCAGAAGATAGCTGAGCGCGAGCGCGCCCCGCTCTACGTGGTCGGTGAGACCACTGGCGACGCCCACTTCTCCTTTGTACAGGCCGACGGTAAGAAACCGTTTGACCTGGACGTGGCGCAGATGTTCGGACATTCGCCCAAGACGGTGATGCGCGACGAGACGGTGACCCACCATTATGAGGATGTTACCTACTCGCTGGACAAGATAGACGAATACCTTACCCGCGTACTGCAGCTCGAGGCTGTGGCTTGTAAGGACTGGCTTACTAACAAGGTAGACCGCTCTGTAACGGGCAAGATAGCCCGCCAGCAGTGCCAGGGTGCCATCCAGTTGCCCCTCTCTGACTGTGGCGTGGTGGCCCTCGACTACCGTGGCCGCAAGGGCATAGCCACCGCACTGGGCCACGCTCCCCAGGCAGGCTTGGCCAATCCTGCTGCTGGCAGCGTGCTCTCTGTCGCTGAGGCCCTCACCAATATAGTATGGGCCCCGCTGGCTGATGGTATGGAGAGCCTGTCGCTCAGCGCCAACTGGATGTGGCCTTGCCGTTCGCAGAAGGGCGAAGACGCCCGCCTGTACGCTGCTGTCAAGGCCCTGTCCGACTTCTGCTGTGACATTCATGTTAATGTGCCCACCGGTAAGGACAGCCTTTCTCTCAGCCAGCAGTATCCTAACGGTGAGAAGATTATCTCTCCCGGTACGGTCATTGTCTCTGCTGGCGGCGAGGTCTCTGACGTCCGCCAGGTAGTTTCTCCTGTCCTCGTCAACGACAAGAACTCTTCGCTCTATCATATAGACTTCAGTTTCGACGCCCAGCGCCTCGGCGGCTCTGCCTTTGCACAGAGTCTCGGCAAGGTAGGCGACGACGTGCCCACGGTAGCTAACCCCGAGTACTTTGTCGACTGCTTCAACGCTGTCCAGGAACTCATCCGCAAGGGCTGGGTTATGTCTGGTCACGACATCTCGGCCGGCGGTCTTATTACAACACTGCTCGAGATGACCTTTGCTAACCCCGAGGGTGGTATGCACATCAACCTGCACGATATAGAGGACGACGACCTTGTCAAACTGCTCTTCGCCGAGAACCCCGGTGTCGTTATCCAGGTTAGCGATGAGCACAAGCACGACCTGAAGGCCTTCTTAGAGGATGCCGGTGTGGGTTATGCCAAGATAGGCTATCCCGCCAAGGAGCGCAAGCTCGTTGTGAAGAAGGGCGACTATGAGCACACCTTTGACATAGACTCCCTGCGCGATACCTGGTACAAGACCAGTTACCTGCTGGACCGCAAGCAGAGCCGCAACGGCATGGCCAAGGCCCGTTATCAGAACTACAAGCACCAGCCGATACAGATGAAGTTCAACAACGACTTCACGGGAACGCTGGCTCAGTACGGCATCAGCGCCGACCGCCGCACGGCATCGGGCGTGAGGGCTGCCATCATCCGCGAGAAAGGCACCAACGGCGAGCGCGAAATGGCCTACTCGCTATACCTGGCCGGCTTTGACGTAAAGGATGTCATGATGACCGACCTCATCACGGGCCGCGAGACCCTGGAGGACGTTAACATGATAGTGTTCTGTGGCGGCTTCTCTAACTCTGACGTGCTCGGTTCGGCTAAGGGCTGGGCTGGAGCTTTCCTGTACAACCCCAAGGCCAAAGAGGCCCTCGACCGCTTCTACGCCCGTGAGGACACCCTCTCCCTTGGCATCTGCAACGGCTGTCAGCTCATGGTCGAGCTCAATCTTATCAACCCCGAGCACCAGCACCGTGCCCACCTGCTCCACAACGTGTCGCAGAAGTTTGAGAGCACCTTCTTAGGTCTGGACATCCCTCAGAACAACAGCGTGATGTTCGGCAGCCTGAGTGGCGACAAGCTCGGCATCTGGGTAGCCCACGGCGAGGGCCGCTTCGAGTTGCCCGAGCCTGAGAACGCTTACAACGTGGTGGCCAAGTACAGCTACGCCGAGTACCCTGGTAACCCCAACGGGTCTGACTACAACGTTGCCGGAATTTGTTCTGCTGACGGCCGTCACCTCGCTATGATGCCACATCTTGAACGCGCCATCTTCCCGTGGCAACAGGCTTACTATCCTGCCAGCCGTCGTCAGGACGAGGTTACTCCTTGGATTGAGGCTTTTGTTAACGCCCGCAAATGGATTGAGAACCGCTAATGGCAAATTTCTACTGGGACTCGTTTAAGACGTTCTTCAAGATTGGCGCCTTCACCATCGGTGGGGGCTACGCCATGATACCCCTTATCGAGGAGGAGGTGGTTACCCGCCGGCAGTGGATAGCCAAGGAGGAGTTTGTAGACCTCCTGGCTATCGCCCAGAGCTGCCCTGGCGTGTTCGCCATCAACATGAGCGTCTTCATCGGGTACAAGTTGCGCAAGGTGCGCGGCGCCCTGTGTACCGCACTGGGCACCGCGCTGCCATCGTTTATCATTATACTGGCCATAGCCATGTGCTTTCGCCACTTCATGGACGTGCCATGGGTGGCCGCCATGTTTATGGGCATACGGCCCGCCGTAGTGGCGCTGATAGCCGTTCCCACTTTCAATATGGCCAAGAGCACGGGCATAAGCCTTGTCAACTGCTGGATACCCATAGCCAGCGCCCTGCTGATATGGGCCGTGGGGGTTAACCCCATCTATGTACTGTTAGCTGCCGGCCTCGGCGGCTATCTCTATGGTAAATTTGTCAAGCCCACAGAGCCATGATATATCTGCAACTGTTTATCACGTTTTTCAAGATAGGTCTCTTCGGATTTGGGGGAGGCTATGGCATGCTGTCGCTGATACAGGCCGAGACCGTGGTACACCACACCTGGCTCTCCTCGGCCGAGTTTACTAACGTGGTGGCTATCTCGCAGATGACCCCAGGACCCATCGGCATCAACTCGGCCACCTACTGCGGTTACAACGCCCTGCTCAACGCCGGATATGGTAACAGTATGTGCGTATTGGGTTCTGTGGTGGCCACCTTTGCCCTGGTTTTGCCCTCGCTGATACTGATGATACTCATAAGCCGTATGTTTATGAAGTACATGCACACGGCGCTGGTTCAGAGTGTCTTTGCCGGACTGCGCCCTGTGGTGGTAGGCATGCTGGCCGCCGCCACCCTGATGCTGTGTAACAAGGACAACTTTGGCGAGATGACCGCCTCGCCCTGGCAGTTCTGGATTAGCATAGCCCTCTTTGTGGCTACCTTTGTCGGAACCCGCTATGTCAAGGTGGGCGCCATCAAGATGATATGTCTGGCCGCCTTTGCCGGTCTGATGCTCCTCTATTAACCCCACCGCCATGCCTATGAGTCGACTGCTGCAATCCCTACTGCTCACCCTGGTACTGATACTGACAGGCCCCGTGTCTGGCAGCACGGCCCAGGCGGCCCCGGCCAAGGAGAAAGCCCTCGTGGTCGAACCCGTACCCGTAGGCGAGCGCAGCGACGGCCTCTATGCACCCCAGCAACAGAAGTCGGGCCAGGCTGTCCTCAGCGAGCAGCAGAACTGCCGCCTGAGTCTGCCGCGCCTGCACGACTATCTGCCCACTACGGGCCCACGCCCCACCTCTGCTGATGGTCGCGTGCCCGACTACGCTAAGTTTAACCCCTATAACCTTATTTCCCATGGTTGGCTCCGCCGCCAACTCACGGCGAGCCATCCCCATGCCCAGGGCCGTTACTATGTGTACGCCCTGCGGCACATTCTCCGTTAGCCTCCGTGTAACCCTTATTCCGGCACCCCATACCGGCACCGTCCTGCTCATGGCTGGCGGCGCCCCCGTGGCCGTGTACCCCGTGGTGCGGGCCATGGTTACATACCTATTTATTAATTTACACATACATTACAATTATGGCTAACATTAACAAACTGGAGATGGGGCGTACACTCGCCACCGACCCACGTATATCTACAACAAGCACTTTCTTCGGACTGATACATACCTCGGTCTATGTACCCACTGGCAGCAAGATAGCAACCTACACCTTTGAATATCCCGCCGAGCGCGAGGCCAAGATAGAGGCCCTGATTGGGCTGACGGGCGATGCGCTCGCCAATGCCGCTACTGACCTCAAGACGCTGAAGAGCGACACGCTGGGCAACCTCCGCCTGGAAGCCTGCGTGTCGGTCGACCGCCGGTTTGCCGCCCTGCAGCTTTTCAGGTACTCCAACTTCGAGGCCACACCGCTCAGCCGCCTCGCCGTGTACGAGGATGCCGATGCTGCCACCATCGCCTCGCTGCTCTGAACACTATAGTTACACTTGTTTATAATGATGAGGGGCAAACTGCGGCCGTATGGCCTGCGGTTTGCCCCTCACTCTGATGCGCCGATGGCTTACTTGTCCCCGTAGGCATCGGCCAGTGCGCGCTCTATCTTCTCTATCATCACCGTCGACACGGCCACCCGTCCGTCGGGCCCTATCAGGTAGAGCGTAGGTATCCAGTCTATGTGGTACAGCCGGTCGCTGGTGGTCTCCTTCTTCCACTTGCGCAGCTCGCTGTACTGGAGCCACGTCATGCCGTTGTCAGCCAGATACTGCTGCCAAGCCTGGCGGTTGGTGTCGTACGATATGCCCGCCATCTGCAGCCCTTTGCCAGCATAGCGCTGGTAGATGGCCTTCAGCGCAGGCGTCTCGCGCCGGCAGTCGGGGCACCACGAAGCCCAGAAGTGTATCAGTACATACTTGCCGCGCAGCGCGCTGAGCCTGACGGGCTGCCCGTCGGTGCCCGTGCCCACCACCATGTCGGGGGCCTCGGTGCCTGCGGGCAGCAAGCGGGTGGCGTACTTGGCATCCAGGTCCTGGGCCGATGCCGTGGTCAGCAGGGCCACCAGGGCCAGCATAGTTGTCAATATTCGTGTCCTCATACCTTATATAATATATGTTGCGACTACAAAAGTAGCCAATTCTGCGTGTCTGACCGTCATTACGATGGTTAAATATGCGAAAAACTGCCACGAAACCACCCTTTCTGTGGAAAAACAGAGCATTTTAGTAGAAAAAATGAGGATAACGGTACCTAATGTAACCATTTTTTCATACTTTTGTACATTCGCTGTAACTCACATCATTATGCCTATGAATCAGGATGTAGTCTATACGATGGTACAACGGCTTAATACCGAGCTGATAGGCCCGGCGCTGGTCTTCGTGCTGCTTGGTACCGGCATATACTTTACCATCCGCCTGCGCTTTGTTCCCCGTTATTATCTGCATGCCCTCCGCCGGCTGTTCAGCGGTACCGGGGGCGGCATACATGCCTCGCGCACGGGTGGCATGACCTCCGTACAGGCCCTGTCTACCGCCATCGCCTCGCAGGTGGGCACGGGCAACATCGTAGGGGTGGCCATGGCGCTGCTGATGGGTGGCCCCGGGGCCATTTTCTGGCTGTGGCTCAGTGCCCTGTTGGGCATGTCTACCAATTTTGCAGAAGCCATCCTGGGCCAGTTGTATAAGAGCCGAACCGCTGAGGGGCACATCGTGGGTGGCCCGGCCTACTATATCCGCCGCGGGCTGCACAGCCGGTGGCTGGCCGGTTTCTTCTCCGTATCCTTTATCCTCGCCCTGGGCATGATAGGCATCATGGTCCAGGCCAACTCTATCAGCACGGCCTTGGTCTCGCTCTTCCCCGAAGAGGTAACCCCCCTGTGGACCGGTTGTGTGCTGGCCGCCTTCGTGGGACTGGTTCTCTCGGGCGGCATCAGGCGCATCGCCCATTTCTCTGAAAGCGTGGTGCCGGTCATGGCCGTACTCTTCATGGGCGGATGCGTGGTGTTTATAGCCTTTCACCTCTCGGCGCTGCCCGGTGCCGTGGTCGACATCTTCCGCTATGCCTTTACCCCCATGGCAGGGGTGGGCGGAGCCGCCGGCATAAGCGTGATGACCGCCGCGCGTTACGGGGTGAGCCGCGGGCTGTTCAGCAACGAGGCCGGACTGGGCACCACGCCACACGCGCATGCCATAGCCAAGGTACACAACTGCTATGAGCAGGGCATGATGGCCATCGTGGGCATCAGTGTAGACCTCTTGGTGTGTACGTTTACCGGCCTGGTGCTGCTGGTGTCGGGCGTGCTCGCCGATGGCTCTGGCATGGTGGGCATACAGCTCATGCAGAGCGCCTTTTGCTCCTCCTTTGGCATGGTGGGCAACTGGCTTATCGCCGTGTCGCTCTTCTTCTTCGCCATGAGTACCATTGTGGGCTGGTACTTCTTCGCGGCGCAGAATGTGCGTTACCTTTTCGGCGAGGGGCCCATCAAGGCGTATCGCCTGCTGGTCGTGGTGCTGGTGGTGCTGGCCTCGGTGGTCCAGGTGCCGCTGATATGGGAGCTGGCCGATACCTTTAACTTCTTCATCGTTATCCCCAATGTGCTGGCGCTGTTCTGGCTGTCGCCTAAGGTGGCCAAGGAGGTCAAGCGCATGCGTTTCGAGCTGAACCGTCTGCGTAAGGAGCGGCGCAGCCGTAGCCGACAGGGGTAGGGGAGCCGTGGCCGGTTTCGTGCATCCTTATCTTACTGAACTTATTAATAACACTGGTTGATGGGGCCGTCACTGGGTTTGGCGCTCAGGCTGAGGCTCAGGTCGGCCTCGTCGCCACCCTCGGGAGGGGTGGTGCCGAAGAGCGATACAGACTTGGTCGTGGTGGCGTTGCGGCTGATGGGCAGGTCGGCATATTCGGCCTGGGCCACCGTGCCGCCCTGCGCGTCGAGCGCCTTGATGGTCAACTTCAGTTGGCCGGTATCGTTGTGGGGCAGGGTGTACAGCTCAAACTGCGTGGCGCAGCCCGCCATGTCGGCGCTTACCGTGCGCACCTCGGTCTGGCGCGAGTTTACCACCCCGTAGCCCGTCGTGGCTCCTAAGGTGGAGCTTCCGCCCGTGTAGAAGAACTCCATCCTGCTTACCTGGGCCGGCATGGCCTCGGCTATGTCTACGCATAGTCGCGCCGTAACCCGCTGCAGGTGCAGGGCGCAGTCGGTGGGGCCGCTCACGGTCATATCGGCCGTGCCCCAGTAAGTATCGGTTACCTTGTTGTCCTTGAACTTGATTTTGTCGTTGCCCTCTACCGACAGGTTGCCCGCTCCGCTGTGGGCCACGGTTACCACCCGGTAGCTGCCCGCGGGCAGCGTCAGTGTCAGCGACCCTATGGGTTGGCTGCCTGCTGCCTGGTGCTTGGTTGTGTACACCTGTCCGCTGCTGTTCAGCACTATATACGACACACGTGTACACACGTCGCCCAGCGCCACGGCCGTGGCACCCGTGCCCGCGCCTATGGGCTGCCGCTCTATCTGCGCCACGTTCAGACTCACCGTATAGCCATCGGTGACGCCCGTCTCCGGGTCGGTTCCTGATGGCCCTAAGTTGGCTTTCTCGCACGAACAGACCGTTAGTGTGAGCACCGCCGTAAGCAGCAGGGGTAAGAGGGTGGTTTTCATCTGTTAGTATTGTTGACGTGTTGATGAGTAATGTACAAAAGTAGGCATAAAAACCCATACCCGTACCTCCCGTGCCCGTTTTTTTTGCTCCGCCCGTATTTTTCACCGCCTTTTTTAGTCCCCAAGCCACTAAATGGTGATGTAAGATGGTGAGTGTGGGAACTGAGAGTGTCCCCTTATCTCTCGCGATGGTTCCCCGGCTGCTCTTCTTACTCGTTCGCCTTTTTACCCTTTTACTTTTCTTCCGTAGGGACCGACCTTTACGATGCTGGGAGCCGTCTTTAGCACGCTGGGAGCCGTCTTTAGAAAGCTAAAGGTTGGTCTTTTCGTTTTCCTCGACACCCACTGGTTTGACAGGGACGATTTCCAGGTTGCCCCTTTTGCCCTTTTACCTTTTTACTTTTTGCCTTTCATAACGGAGGCGGTCTTTATTTTACCACAGCGGTAGTCAGTTTGCTCCAGGAGACAGCCTCGGTGGAAGGCGGGCGGGTCGTGAGCTATGTAGGGAACGTGCCAGGCCGGCTAAACGGCGGCGCGCCCATCAGGGTGACTGATGGGCAGATAAAGAAAAATCCCCTGCCCATGGACAACCATAAGCAGGGGACGACTGTACTAATAAGAGACTGTACGGGCCATCGCCATGGCCCCAGTCGTTACACACATTAAAGATGTCTGATTATCTGTTGGGGTGTCAGTTCGTTGTCGAGTACCATCTGCTGGTAGTCGTAACGGTCGTAGAGCCCCTTCTTGATGCCGAAACAGAGGGTGCGCACATCCGAGTTGCCGTAGTAGCGGGCTATCTTCTCGCCAAAACCACCCTCGAGGGCACCGTCTTCGAGCGTGATGACCGTGTGGTGGTTGGTCTTGAGGTCGCTGAGCAGCTGCTCGTCTACGCCCGTGATGTAACGTGGGTTGATGAGGGTGGCGTCGATGCCACGCTCCTGCCGGAGCAGGTCGGCCACCTGCTGGCCCAGACCGTAGAAGGCACCCAAGGCCAAGATGGCAACCTGGCTGCCCTGATGGGTAACCTGATAGCGGTTGAGCTCATCGTAGTCGGTGTCAAAGTGAGCATCGCTGTGGGTTACAGCACCGCCCGGAACACGGATGGCCACTGGGTGAGCTGTCTGCCTGATGCCCCAGGCCATCATGGCCCGGTACTCTTCCCAACAGGTGGGCGCCAAGTACACCAGGTTAGGTATATTACTCAGCATGGGAATGTCATAGAAGCCTATATGCGTAATATCGTTGAGCCCGAAGACCGAGCCGAGGAACACGTTGATGAGGGCAGGGTTTCCGTTGATACACAAGTCCTGTGCAATCTGGTCGTAGGTACGCTGTATGAACGTGCTGTACACATTGTACACCGGGCGGAGGCCCGCCTTGGCCATACCCGATATCATGGCTACGGCCTGCTCCTCGGCTATGCCCACATCGACAAACTGCCGGCCAGCCTCTTCGCGCAGCTCACGTGTAAAGCCGGCCACGGTGGGCGTGCCCGATGTTACGGCCACCAACAGGGGGTCTTTCTTCATCTCGGCCAGCAGGTATTCGCCTGTCATGGTGCCATAGTCCTCGGCGGTCGACGTGCTGAGCAGTTCGCCGGTGGCTATGTCGAACGGCATACTCCAGTGCCAGCGCTCCTTGTCGTGTTCGGCAGGAGCGTAGCCCTTGCCCTTGAGTGTGTGTACGTGTACTACCACGGGGTGGTCGGTGTCCTTGACCTCGCTGAGGGTGCTGATAAGGGCCGATATGTCGTTGCCGTCGGCCACATAGCGGTAGTCAAGTCCCATGGCACGGAAGAGGTTGCACTCGGCCTGGCCCTGGGTGTCGCGCAGCAGCTTTAGGTTCTGGTACAGGCCACCGTGGTTCTCGGCGATAGACATCTCGTTGTCGTTAACGATGATGATGATGCCCGTGCCCAGTTCGCCGGCCTCGTCCAGGCCCTCTAAGGCTTCGCCACCACTCAGCGAGCCGTCGCCTATCACCACTACAATATTCTCGTGGGTACCTTTGACGTCGCGCGCCTTCTGCAATCCTGTGGCCAGAGATATAGAGGTAGAAGTGTGGCCCAGCTCGAACTGGTCGTAGGTAGGCGACTCAGAGGGACTGCTGTAGCCCGAAATCTCGCTCAGGCGGTCAGTGTCGCAGAAACCGAACGCACGGCCGGTAAGCATCTTGTGAGGATAACTCTGGTGAGACACGTCAAAGACAAACTTGTCCTCGGGACAGTTGAACACGTAGTGCATGGCGATGGTGGTCTCTACAATGCCGAGGTTGGGGCCCACATGGCCGCCTATATGGCTGTCGCGGTTAAGGATGCCGTCGCGTATTTCGCCGGCCAGTGCTGTCAGCTCGTCGGTGGTGAGCCGCTTTACGTCCTGCGGACTATTGATTTTCTCTAAGTACATGGTTCTGATAATTTTTATGATTGTGGTGCAAAGTTATTACATTATTTATAAATGGGCTTTACACCGATTACAGAATTAAAAACCATTTTTACGGAAACCTCACTCGCGCCCATTTACACCTTAATATATATTGCGCGCGCGAGTGAGGTTATATCCCTGGTTGGGGCAGCCGTCATTGGGGCAACCGTGAGCCCATCCGCGCATGGCGCGCTGTATGGGTGGATGGGTAAAACAGCATCGGCCCTGACAAGAAGTGGCCATTGGCACAACCGTGATGGTTGGCACCATGCTACTTGTAGTCAGGGCCGGTGGCGTGTTGGTCAGTGGGGTACTGGCCTTAGCGGGCTGACTTCTGTCGGTTATGGCAGTGCCAGCTCTATGGGGCAGCTTACCCGCTCTTGCTGCTTCTTAAACTCTGCGTTCCAGTAAGTAAGCGTGCCCTTGATGTCGCCGCGTATGGTGCGCTGACCATCGTCGGCAATGTGCTCCTTCAGATAGTCATAGCCCTTGATGTCGCGGCTGGCGGGGTCAGGGTGAATGGGCTGGGCGGTCTGGCCAAGCTCAGACTTCAGCTTCAGGCAGATTTGGCCGTCCTCCCTGGGAATTTCGACATAGTTTCGGTCGAATGGCGTGAACGCTACCGGCCGTCCTCCGAGGCTGTACGGGCGATAGGCTAAGCGAACTATCTCAAGCGATTCGCCTACTCTCCGGTAGGCAATGTCCATCAGTACATGCGCATCGTAATTGTCCAGCTGCGAGTAGACTAAGTAGGTGGCCGTAGAGGTGTCTCCCTTGCAATAAGTCATAGGCTGTATGGGCGTTGCGCGCCATGGAAGCGATGCTATCCTCCATGAGTATATGGTGTTACTGTCGTCTTCTTTTTGAGGATGGCTGGCATTATACTCCTGGGCAGTTCTCGCCTCTTTTAGGATGGTGTCTATCTGTGCCCTGTCAAACGCTATCTGTTTCAGGGATGACCAGTCTAAGGAGTCGGCCTGAGCGTGGGCGTCCAGGATAGTGGCTATCTCGCTTTCTGTCAGGATTTGCTTTACCCATCCGGGAACCAGTCTTTTGTATAGTGCCCGCCGTTCCTGGTTGCGCTTCTTGTTCTTGTCCGCTATCAGACTTAACTTGATGGTATAGCCTAAAGGGTTGCAGCCGTCGGCGGTGATTACTTTATGATTTTTGCGGTTGACAAACATGTAAGTGGTGCATGGTCTGCCATCGGCCGTCATGGTCAGCTCGTAAATCCGGTCGCCTTTTCCTATGTTTCGCGCTGCTGAACGGAATACGGCTTTACATTCTTTTTTCAGTTTGTCGGTCTCTTTGCTGTACGGGAGGAAACGGTAGGAAGAACGGCCGTCCAGCACCCATTTGCCATTGGTTATCCCTGGTGAATTGCTGACCATGCCTCCTACTGGCGGGGCCTCGTAGTTTTTCGTAATGAGTTGCTGTACCTGTTTGGAAGATGTCACCTCGCCGATATACTTCCATGCAATGTCTTTTATCTGTACGCTCCCCTCCTTGTCTACGTACAATGCGATGTTGGTTCGTAGGTTAGCAAAGTTGTCGCTGTCGCATACCACTTTCTGCCCATACTCGTAAAGACTGACAGACCTTGCGCCGGGTTGGCTAAAACTGGGGTTGGCCAGGCCTAAACAACATCCCCAGAGTAACAATAACTTTCTCATCGTTCTTAATTAATAGGGTTAATAAATCAGTGAATGTACTTTTGGTTTGTAATAACGCCCTCTTTCTGTGAGGGAAGTCCTCCACATGGGAAGAAACGAGTGCTATATGAGTGCAAAGATAGCGCAAGTCGAACGCAATCAAGCTCGCTTGAATTGCTGAGGCACCGCCTGTCTTTTCAAAGAGAGTGCAAACCGAGCGGCATGAGCTTGCTCAGATGCCCGAGGCATCGCCAATCTACTACAAAGATAGTGAATAAAAATGGGGGGGTACTATGGAAACCCTTTTTAATTTTCTTTAACTCCTTCGCGCTCGTATTCAGCCCAAAAGGGCAGGCTAACAGGCTGTAAAAGATGGCTCAGGCTGAATGGGGAGTAAAAGCGGCTGAAACCGGCATGATGACTATAGGCAGGGTGAAAATTGGGGTGTGGCTAAATTTTTTTAGAAAAAAATCTGGCGGAAAATTTGGCGGTTTCGTCAGAAGTAGCTACCTTTGCACCCACAAGTTCGGGATTTGGCGCAGTTGGTAGCGCACACGTCTGGGGGGCGCGAGGTCGCTGGTTCGAGTCCAGTAATCCCGACACTTATCAAGAAAGACTGCTAAGTAGGGTAATGCCTACATGAGCAGTCTTTCTTTTTTTTGTCTATGGTGGCAGTTGTCTCGTCCGTGGCCTTGGTTACAACGTCCCTTTACCAGTTGGCGGATGTCATGACATCCCATAGGGCAGCCTTGAGGTCTACGTTGCCATTGGCCTTGAACTGTACGCCTTCTTGCTCAAGCAGATAGCGTTGCCGGGGGCAGCATGGGGCCGTGTGGCCATCGCTGCCCACCACGCGGTGACAGGGTAGCCCAAGGCTGGCAGTGGCTCCCCGCATTACATGGCCCACCAGGCGGGCGTGGTTGGGGTAGCCGGCCAGGGTGGCCACGCGTCCATAGGTGAGCACACGCCCCGAGGGGATGGCCGCCACTATCTCGTACACATCGTTGGCAAACTGCCGGGTATCTATCTTCATCTCTGTCGTATGGATTAGGTACTGCCCCCTTGCTATGGGCAGCCTATATCTTAGTATCTGCAAATATACAACATTATCTGGATAGATGAATACTAATCAATAAGAAATCATGGGAACAGCTGCGAGTTAGGGCCGAAGAATGTAAAACGTTAGGGATGTCATGGCGGCCCCTTTCGCTAACCCACCGCGTGCGGTACAGGTCAAGGCCACCGCCACGGGTTGTGGTTTGCGGGCATGGCCGGTCGCCAGTGTCGCAACAATGCTGGCCGTGCATGCCCCGTGGCCCGCCTCGGCCCATTCGGGGCAGAGGGCAATAACGGCAGAAGGAGTCGCGGAAAACTCTCCGTGACTCCTTCTGACAGTAGCGGGGGTGGGACCCGAACCCACGACCTCCGGATTATGAATCCGACGCTCTAACCAGCTGAGCTATCCCGCC
>CAKPZJ010000026.1 GCA_934204655.1 uncultured Prevotella sp.
AACTCGATTGTTCCCTCTTTCCGGGGTTATTTGATTAATATTTAACTGGTCCCGATTTTAACGGGACACTAATGATAATTAATTATTTAAATGTTTGTGTTAGAAATGTTATCTTGCATCAAATATGCTTGCAAAATTAACATTAATCATAGAAATGACCAAAGAAACCGAGCAGAATGTTACCCACAGCTACCTAAATAATAACACAGACAGCCCCGCCATACCTACTGACAGGCACGGCGGGGCTGCGATGGG
Organism: uncultured Prevotella sp.; assembly: GCA_934204655.1. Lineage (GTDB taxonomy): Bacteria > Bacteroidota > Bacteroidia > Bacteroidales > Bacteroidaceae > Prevotella. The sequence continues at coordinate 256 of CAKPZJ010000026.1, forward strand.
GTCCGAGAGGACAGCGGTGCTACTCGTCCTCGGCAAAGAGGGGGTCTTCGGGCATCACCATGACGGGCTTCTGATCGGCCTCGCGAACAAGGGCCTCGGGCACGTACTCCTTGTTGACCACCAGGCGGAACATGAACTCATTGAACCAGCGGTTGGTCATTATGAAGCAGCCCGCGAACCCATTGTCGGGGCCCCAGCTGTTCTCTACCTTCCACTTGATGGGGTTGCCCTGGGCATCGAGGTCTACGGCCGTAAGGGTCATGGCATGTGTGGAGCCACTGTCGAACGTTTCGATGCGCTGAGCCTTGTTCATGCCAAAGGTGGTACCGAAGAGCGTGCCATAGTCAAAGTTTTCGGTGTCCAGATAGCCGCGCTTGCGGTCCAGCTGCTTACCTACATCGTAACTGGAGTACATCTTGTGGCCGCCCTTGATGCTGGCAATGGCCAGGCGGGCTATCTCGTCCATGGGCAGATTAAGGTATTTCCAGTTGTGACCATCGTAGGTGTGGCGGTCGTACTCTACCTCGTAGGTCTTATGGTAAGGGCGACGCGGGTCGTTCATCACCATGATAAAGGTGCCGTTGAGCTTGCCGCCCACGGTAGCCTCGTAGAACGACTTGGGGGTGTACTTCTTAGCCGGAGCCACGGCCTTGCCGTTCTTGTCGGTAAAGGCGTAGGTAAACTCCTGCACGGGCTCGCCGATGGTAAGCGCCAAGATGTGGTAGATGGTGCCCAACATCTCTACCTTACGGGCGCGGATAGCCTGGGGCTTCTTGCCGGCAGCCACCATGGCCCGTAGTTCCAGGCCGTACTCGCGCAGTTTAGAGGAGACCACCCTGGCCATACGGCTGGTATTGTCTGACGAGTAGGTCTCGGGCATTACCGACATGGGAACCAGTCCGTACTTCTCTGCCAAGTCTGCCACACCACAGAAAGTGCCACCATCGCTGATGGGGTGCTGGAAGAAAAAGCGCACACGGGTATCGTCCATGGGCTTGCGGGCACAGTCTATCACACCCTGGAGCATCAGATTGGCTTTTTCCAGCTGATCGTAGAAGAACAGGTACGCCTGCGAGTACTCTACCCGCAGTGTATCGGCATGGCGCTGGGCAAAGTTGGCGCGCAGGACATTGAGGCCCGAGAACATCCAGCAGCGGCCAGAGCTCTTCTGGTTATGGATGCTCTGGCGGGGAGTCTCGTTACTGAAGTAGGTGTCTACCTGACGGGTAGATGCGTAGGTCTTGGCCAGGTCGTCGATAGAGTTGGTGGCGATGGCATTGGCCAGGGCCTTGTCAGAGGCTGCCGTGGGCTGCGCCTTGCGGATAGCGGTCAGCATGTCGGAGCTGAGCCCGCCGTCGCGGGTCTGCGCCGATACGCTGAGGGTACAGGCCAGGGCAACGGAGAGTAGAAGGGTCTTTGTATTCATTGTTACTATATATATAAATATGTGTAACTGCAAAATTACTACTTTATCGCGAGTTGTGAAGACAAAAACGGGAGAAAATGCCATCACGGCCCTCTTTTTTAGTACCGGCAGGGCTTTCACCGCGAGGGCAACAGGGGCCGTGGGAGCCATCGCAACACTCACCGCGACACCCGCCACCCTGTCCGCAGGTACCTGCATGCAAATTTCGGTCAATATTCAGCCTGTTTTCAAAAAAAATTAATACTTTTGCAAGGTTAATGAGCTAATTAGTTGTGGACAAGAACAAATTCGGACTGCTAAGCCAGATAAAATATCCGTCAGACCTGCGCCGACTGGATGTCAGCAAACTGCCAGAGGTGTGCAGCGAGCTTCGACAGGACATCATTGACGAGGTATCGGCCAACCCGGGCCACTTCGCGTCGAGCTTGGGCGTGGTCGAGATAACCGTGGCGCTGCACTACGTATTCAACACGCCCTACGACAGGGTGGTTTGGGACGTGGGGCACCAGGCTTACGGTCACAAGATACTCACGGGGCGGCGGGACACGTTCTGCACCAACCGGCATCTACACGGCATACGTCCATTCCCTACTCCGGTGGAGAGCGAGTACGACACCTTTACCTGCGGACACGCCTCCAACTCTATATCGGCGGCTCTGGGTATGGCCGTGGCAGCCCGCAAGACGGGACATGCCGACCGCCATGTGGTGGCCGTGATAGGCGATGGCGCCATGAGCGGCGGCCTGGCCTTCGAGGGCCTCAACAATGTATCGTCGACCCCTAATGACCTGCTCATCATACTCAATGACAACGACATGAGTATAGACCGGGCTGTGGGAGGTATGGAGAAATACCTGCTCAACCTGGATACCAACGAGACTTACAACCGGCTACGTTTCAAGGCGGCCCGCTGGCTGCATGCCAACGGCTACCTGAGCGAGAACCGCCGTAAGGGCATCATCCGCCTTAACAACGCCATCAAGTCTGTACTCAGCCACCAGCAAAACATATTCGAGGGGATGAATATCCGTTACTTCGGTCCTTTTGATGGCCACAACGTGACGGAGATAGTCCGTGTGCTACGACAGCTGAAGGACATGAAGGGACCTAAGTTGCTGCATCTGCACACCGTAAAGGGTAAGGGCTACAAGCCCGCAGAGGAGGCGGCTACCATCTGGCATGCTCCGGGCAAGTTTGATGCCGAGACGGGCGAGCGCATAGTGGCCGATAGCTCCAACGAGCCGCCCAAATATCAGGACGTGTTCGGCGAGACGCTGCTGGAGCTGGCTCGCCAGAACCCACGGATAGTGGGCGTAACACCCGCCATGCCCACGGGCTGCTCTATGAATATCCTGATGAAGGCCATGCCCGACAGGGCTTTCGACGTGGGTATTGCCGAGGGCCACGCGGTAACCTTCTCGGGGGGCATGGCCAAAGATGGACTCATACCGTTCTGCAATATATACAGCTCGTTTGCCCAGAGAGCTTACGACAACATCATTCATGACCTGGCCATACTCAACCTACCCGTGGTGATGTGCCTGGACCGTGGCGGACTGGTGGGCGAGGACGGGCCTACACACCATGGCGCTTTCGACATGGCTGCCCTGAGGCCCATACCTAACCTGACGATAGCCTCGCCCATGGACGAGCGCGAGCTTCGCCGTCTGATGTACACGGCTCAGCTGCCCGACATGGGCACAGTGGTGCTGCGCTATCCGCGTGGCCGCTCCGAACACCGTGACTGGCGGTGCGCGCTGGAACCGGTAACGGTGGGCACGGGTCGCAAGATACACAAGGGACACGACGTGGCTGTGCTGACCATAGGCCCGATAGGCAATGAGGCAGAGCGGGCCATCAGCGAGGTCGAGGCAGAGACGGCGCTCACCGTGGCCCATTATGACATGCGTTTTCTGAAGCCCCTTGACGAAAATATCCTCCATGAGGTGGCCGACCGCTTTGACCGCGTCATCACGGTCGAGGACGGCGTGCGCTGTGGCGGACTGGGCTCGGCCGTTATAGAGTGGATGGCCGACCACGGTTACAGTCCGCGCGTTACCCGCCTTGGCTTGCCCGACCATTTTGTCGAACACGGCTCGGTAGCTGAGCTCCGCCACATCGTGGGTATAGACAAGGACGCCATAAAAGAACAGATAATAGGATGAAAATCATTATAACCGGTGCCTACGCCATAGGCACCCACCTGGCGCGGCTGCTCTCGCGCAATCACGAGGACATCACACTGATAGACCCAGACCCAGACAGACTGGCCTGCATAGGCAGTGACTACGACCTGTTGACCATGGAGGCCGACCCGGACAGCGTTAAGGCGCTGCGAGAGGCTGGCGTGGGACACGCAGACCTCTTCATAGCCGTAACGCCCGACCAGAGCCTCAACCTGAACTGCTGTATGCTGGCCAAGGCCCTCGGCGCGCGCAAGACGGTGGCCAAGATAGACAAGTCGGAGTACATTGAGGAAGAGACGGAAGACTTCTTCTGCCGGCTGGGTGTCGATGAGCTGATATATCCAGAGGCGCTGGCAGCCAGAGATATCAATAACGGGCTCAAGATGTCCTGGGTGCGTCAGCGGTGGGACGTTCATAATGGGGCGTTGGTCATGTTGGGCATAAAGTTACGCGAGGGCTGCGAAATACTGAACCGCCCACTCAGGGAGCTGTGCGGGGCACAAGACCCGTACCACGTTGTGGCCGTAAAGAGGGGCTCCGACACCATCATACCAGGCGGCAACGATGAGCTGAAGCTCTTTGACCTGGCATACTTTATGACCACGCGTCAGTACATACCCTATATACGTAAGATAGTAGGCAAGGAGCAGTACGCAGACGTCAAGAACGTTATGATTATGGGCGGTGGAAACACCGCGATTAACGCCATCAAGGGCATGCCTGCCTATATGGATGTAAAGGTCATCGAGAGCAACGCCGAGCGGTGCGAGGAGCTCAACGACCTGCTCAACAACCACGAGGTGCTGGTCATCAATGGCGACGGACGCGACTTGACGCTGCTCACCGAGGAGAGTATTAATAACACGCAGGCTTTTGTGGCGCTCACGGGCAACACGGAAACCAACATACTGGCCTGTCTGACGGCCAAGCGCATGGGAGTACGCAAGACGGTGGCCATGGTAGAGAACCTGGACTACGTGAGCATGGCCGAGAGCCTGGATATAGGTACCATTATTAATAAGAAGGCCATAGCAGCCAGCCGCATCTACCAGATGATGCTCGATGCCGACGTGATGAACGTCACCTTCCTGATGTCGGCCAACGCCGACGTAGCCGAGTTTATCCCCAAGGAGGGCTCGAAGATTACCCAGAAGCCCGTGCGCGACCTGGGACTGCCACAGGGTATGACCATAGGCGGACTGGTACGCGATGGCGAGGGCATGCTGGTATCGGGCAACACGCAGATACAGGCTGCCGACTCGGTGATGGTGTTCTGCCACAATATCAATATGAAGAAGATAGAAAAGTTCTTTATCTGAATAACCGCAGCTTGATATGATTAACTGGAACATGGTCAGTAAGATTATGGGGGCACTGCTCTTTATCGAGGCAGCCCTCATGTCTATATGCCTGGGTATCGCCGTAGGCTACGGCGAGAACGATGTGCCGGCCTTCATCACCTCGGTCAGCCTGATTGTCATGGCCGGATTTATATTCAGGTACCTTGGCCGACGGGCAGGCAACCGCCTGTCGCGAAAGGACGCCTACCTGGTGGTAACGCTGTCCTGGGTGGTCTTCAGCCTGTTTGGCTCACTTCCCTTTATGATCAGTGGTTACGTAACCAACTTCACGGATGCTTTTTTTGAGAACATGTCGGGCTTCACCACCACGGGGGCGTCGGTCATAGACAACGTGGAGGCGCTGCCGCACGGCTTGTTGTTCTGGCGAACCTTCACCCAGTGGATAGGAGGCTTGGGCATCGTGTTCTTCACGGTGGCTCTGCTGCCCTCGCTCGACGGTGGCTACGTCAAGGTGTTCTCGGCCGAGATTACGGGGCCCATACACACCAAACTACACCCCCGCCTGTCCATGGGAGCCAAGTATATATGGATGGTGTACATCGCCCTGACGCTGTCGTGTCTGGGCTGTTTCATGCTGTTCGGCATGAATTTCTGGGAGAGTATCAACTATGCCATGACATCTACTGCTACAGGTGGGTTCTCCATCTACAACGAGAGCATAGAGACCTTCAGGTCGCCCGCGCTCGAATATACGTGTGCAGTGTTCTGCTTCCTGTCCGGAGTTAACTTCACCCTACTCTACTTCACGGTAGCCCGCCGCCGGATAGGCATGTTGTTCAAGAGCGATGAGTTCAAGTTCTACCTGCTGATGACCCTAGCATGTACGGCGTTTATCATGTACCAGCTGATGGCCCACTGTGGCTACAACGCAGAACACGCTTTCCGCAGCGGTGTGTTCCAGGTGGTCACGTTTATTACCACCACGGGCCTGTTCAATGACAATGCGGCCCTGTGGCCCCACGTTACATGGGTGGTGCTGGCCGTGTGCATGTTCGTGGGAGCCTGCTCGGGCTCCACGAGCGGTGCCTTCAAGTGCATAAGAAGCATGATGGTGCTGAAGGTTATCCGCAACGAGCTGCGACAGATACTGCATCCCAACGCCGTACTCCCCCTGAAGGTAGACGGGGTCAACGTGCCCATGCAGAAACGGGTTACACTACTGGCCTTCCTGGCCACTTACCTCATCATGTTAGTGGTGGTGGCCTTCATTATGATAGCCTGCGGCATAGACCACACTAACGCCATAACCATCTGCCTAAGCAGCTTAGGCAACGTGGGGCCATCGCTCGGACTGGAGATAGGCCCCACCATGTCATGGAGTATGCTACCCGCAGCAGCCAAGTGGACCTGCTCGTTTATGATGCTGGTAGGCCGACTTGAGATTTTCACCGTGATGGTTATCTTTACCCCGTCATTCTGGAAAGAGAACTAAGCGCCCGCCATGCCGGTAAGCACGGCGACCACGGCGCACAATATAGTAACTACAACTTATACATTAATAATAACACTGGCTTATGAAACCATTAAAATTTGAGGCGCTGCTGAAGCAGACCATCTGGGGAGGAGACAAGATTATCCCCTTTAAGCATCTTAATGAAAAGCTCGACAACGTGGGCGAAAGCTGGGAGATATCTGGCGTGCCCGGCAATGAGACCGTGGTAGCCGACGGAGAGTTTGCCGGCGAAAAGCTGAACGTCCTGGTGGCACAGCTAAAGGACAAACTGGTAGGCAAAGCCAACTATGAGCGCTTCGGAGACGAGTTTCCACTGCTCATCAAGTTCATTGATGCCCGCCAAGACCTCTCTATCCAGGTACATCCCACCGACGAGATAGCCAAGAAGCAGGGCAAGGAGCGGGGAAAGACCGAGATGTGGTACATCATGGACTCTGACAAGGGGGCCAAGCTCTATAGCGGACTGAAGAAACAGATTACGCCCGAGCAGTACAAGGCCATGGTCGAGGACGATACCATTACCGATGCCCTGGCCCAGTACGAGGTCAAGGAGGGCGACTGCTTCTTCCTGCCGGCAGGCCGCATACACGCCATAGGTACCGGCTGTTTCCTGGCAGAGATACAGCAGACCAGCGACGTTACCTATAGAATATACGACTACAAGCGCAAGGATAAGGAAGGCCACTATAGACAGCTACATACCAAGGAGGCGGCCGAGTGTATTAACTACCACGTCGAGAAGAACTACCGCACGGAGTACGTGGCTACCAAGAACCAGGGCGTGACGCTCGTGAGCTGCCCATACTTTACCACGGCGGTCTACGACCTGACCGAGCCGATGACACTGGACTACAGTGAGCTCGACAGCTTTGTCATTCTCATCGGAATGAAGGGCGAGGCCACCATCACCGACAACGAGGGCAACACGGTGACCCTGAGCGCGGGCCAGTCGATTATCGTACCGGCCACCACGCAGACCCTCAAGGTAGAGGGAACCCTCAAGTTCCTGGAGACGTACGTATAACGCCGACCACTCATCACTGATAGCCGCGGGGCCACGCCCCCGGCACCGCCAATCCGGAACCGCAGACCTGCCGCGATGCAGGCTTACGGTTCCGGATTAGCGTTACGGGCCGCCATGAAGTGCTCCACGTCGGCCTGGATACGCCTGAAAGGCTCCGAGAGCACATATCCTAAGTTTTTCTTCAACATGACCGCCACATCGGCCACACTGTTAGCGTAACAGCTCAGCTCGTTGCGCCGCTGGGTGGCGTGCATGCTCTCGCGGGTTATCTCCTGCTCGCGCTCGCGTATCAGCCGGGTACAAACCATGGTCAGCATGGGCACCACGACCCTGTCAAACAGATGGTGGCCCTGTATATATAAATAGGTGGTGGCTGGGGTGACGCCCAGACGGTGCAGGTCGGCCTCCACGGCAGCCAGCCCATCGCGGGCCGATGGGTTGCGCCGTCTCAGAGCCGCTACCCGGCGCGCCACACGGCCCCGCAGCCGCTGCAAGAGGTCGGCGGCATGGGCCAGGTCAAAACGCCCCATCTCGATAGCGGCCAGGAAGTCTGTAAGGGTAAACTCAGTATAGCGCGGAGTACGGTAGTACCATATACTCCATACAAACAGCGGGTAAATGATTTCAGAATACGAGCTCATGAAGCCCTCTATGTCAAAGATGTCATGGTCGTTGAGTGTAATGGCCACACACACGTCGTGGAGCGAGGGCGCGTAGCACTGCAAGTTCTCTATGGCATACGCATAGGTATGAAATACGTATGGGTTGGCCACCACCTCGTGCGAGGTGGGTGTGGCCCCCTGTACCAAGTAGTCATAGTCGGCATCCACGCAGGCTATCATGTCGGTGCCCACGCGGTCGCGCAGCAGGTTCATCAGCACGGCCTTCTTGCCACGCTTCAGCAGATGGCCCCTGGACGGCAGCATTACCTGGAAGAAGTACTGCGGTGTCTCAAAGTGGGTCAGTACGGTCCTCCAGAAGAACACGTCATCGTAGCTCTCCACATAGGCCACTATGCGGCGGCGCGCCGTGCGCGAATTGAGCCTGTTGGCCGCCGCAAAGTAATCAGACGACAGGCTCTCGCTCAGTCTCCTACCCATTTTTCACGATGATGTCTGACACCTCGGTCACCTTGTCCATCCAGCCGTTCATTATGACGGCCGGGCTGTGGGTGGTCAGTATTATCTGGACATTGGGGTTGAGCCCCAGGATAAGGTCTATGAGCTGCTGTTGCCAGTCTACGTGCAGGCTCACCTCTGGCTCGTCCATGAAGAGTACGTAGGGCTTGTTGTCCTGAACCAGCACGGTCAGCAAGATGGCCAGTATCTGTTTCTCGCCGCTCGACAACTGATAGGGCAGCAGCGTCTCGCCTATCTGGGTAAACCTTATCTCGTTGGCCGTGCGCACTATCTTCTTGCCGGTATCGGCGAAGAGACGGTCTATCGTGTCCTGGAACTTCAGTTTGGGCTCGCTGATGCGCTGCGCTTCCTCGGCGGCATCCGGTCGCCCCGACTGGAGCACACCGATGACGCGGTTGCCCACGTTGACCTGGTAATCCAGGTAGCGGCGCTGCAGTTGGAAGAGTTGCCAGTCGAGCTCGGTTACCAGGCTGATGTCTACCCGGGTAAGCACGTCGGCCTGGAGCAGCGGGCGGTCAAACGAGCGGATTATATCGTAACGTATCCAGCGCGCATCGGCCGGACTTACCTTCAGGTGGACGCCCTTGAGCATGTGGCTGGGAAACTCGCCACCCGCGGCGAGACCCTTTACCACCTTATTGAGTATGGTGCTCTTGCCCACGCCGTTGATGCCGCTCAGCACGTTGACCTTGCGGTCCAGGTTCCATATCACGTGGCGCTGGCCGCTCCACAATGACTCTATCTCTATCTGCTCTATGTAGTCAGCATATTTCTGCATAATGATATAGGTTAAGTTTACGCGCAAATTTACAAAAAAAGCAGTGGCCACCGACGCTTTTACATGGCTTTTATTTACCTTTGCAGCAGTTTTTAACATTATACCAGGTAACCCGACTACCGCCCGTATGGCCGTGGCCATGGCCATACGGCTATAAGTAACTTATAATATGATGGATAACAACAAACCACTCAAGGCACATGCCAGCATACTCATGGCAGAGATATGCTGGGGACTGCTGTCGCCGGCCGGCAAGGACGCGATGAGCCATGGCATAGACGGGATAGGCCTGGTGTCGCTGCGTGTGGCCGGTACCGCCCTGCTGTTCTGGACGGCATCGCTATTTACCCGCCGCGAGCACATACCGGCCCGCGATATATTCAAGCTGTGCGGCGCGGCGCTGTTAGGACTGGTGTTCAACCAGTGCATGTTTACCATAGGACTGAGCATCACCTCGCCCGTCAACGCCAGCATCGTCACTACCTCGCTGCCCATCTTCGCCATGGTGCTGTCGTTCTTCATCCTGCGCGAGCCGCTGTCGGCCAAGAAGGTGGGCGGCGTGCTGATAGGCTGCTGTGGTGCCGTGATACTGATACTGAGCAGCGCGGCAGCGGCCAATGCCAAGGTGGGCGACATACGGGGCGACCTGCTCTGCATGATGGCCCAGTTGTCGTTTGCCCTGTTCCTCGCCCTGTTCAGCAACCTGGTTCGCCGCTACTCGGTCATCACCGTCAATAAGTGGATGTTTACCTGGGGCACACTGCTCATCATCCCCGCGGCCTCGCCCCACCTGGCCACGCTGCCCTGGGCCCAGCTGAGCCTGCGCACATGGGCCGACTCGTTCTTCGTGGTGTTCTTTGGCACTTTCATGAGTTACTTGCTGATGATGAACGCCCAAAAGGTGCTGCGCCCCACGGTGGTGAGCGTGTACAACTACGTTCAGCCCATCGTGGCCGTCACCGTATCGGTGCTCACGGGCATGGCCGTGTTTACCGTAAGCCAGGGCGTGGCCATCATACTGGTCTTCTCGGGTGTGTGGCTGGTCATCAAGTCCAAGTCGCGCCGCGATGCCGACAAGGAGGCGGCCTCCAAGGCTTAGCCCACAGCGCCCCACGGGGCCTACATCGGGCTACGCCACCCCACCCGCCAGCCTATAGGCGCGGAGCCATGGCTACCCATACTCCTACGGCCCCTCCGGGCTCTGTTCTAAGATTAGGGATGTACATTCTAAGGTTTGGAATGTACATCCCTAACTTTCGTATATACATCCGCTGTCTTCGGACGGAGCCTAAGGATGGCGCATGAGGAGCCATCAGCCTCCCCCGCGCAATGGCCATCGGCCATCGTCTGCCAGGCCGGTTCTCATACACCAGGCCGATTATCCTGGGCGCCGACAGCGTAGGCCGAGGTGCTTCCAGGTGCTATCACCAACCGTCAGGCTGACGGCGGCGGCCATTGCCCCCTTGCTCCCGGCACCCGTAGGAACCACGGCTGCCACACCCCACACAGCGGCGGCATGACGCGTCAGTCTTTCACCCATTTTTCTGACGGTTTGCTATATATAAATAGGTATAAACCGTCCTCCTGTCACCTTTATTAGGCAAAATACCACAATCGTGGTAGTACAAATAACATACTCGTGCTATTGCACGATAGCCAAAAACGCCGTACCTTTGCACTTGACAATATCAATAAATGTATTAACCGTGTGTGGCTGCCCTCTCATTAAGGTCCACGGCCGCACCAAAAAGAAAGGAAACAAGTTATGAGTAACAAGAAGTACCGTTTTGAGACCCTCCAGCTACACGTAGGACAGGAACAGCCCGACCCAGTAACCGATTCACGTGCTGTGCCTATCTATCAGACCACATCGTATGTGTTCCGCAACTCTCAGCATGCTGCAGACCGCTTCGGCCTGCGCGACGCAGGTAACATCTACGGCCGACTGACCAACTCTACACAGGCCGTGTTCGAAGACCGCGTAGCCGCGCTTGAGGGTGGTGTAGCCGGACTGGCCGTGGCTTCGGGTGCAGCCGCCGTGACCTACGCACTGCAGAACGTAGCCCAGAACGGTGACCACATTATAGCTGCCAACAACCTCTATGGCGGCACATTCAACCTGCTGGAGCACACGCTGAGCACCCAGGGCGTGACAACGACCATCGTAGACCCCGCCAACTTTGACGAGGTAGACGCCGCCTTCCGCCCCAACACCAAGGCCATCATCATAGAGACCTTCGGCAACCCCAACGCCAGCGTAACCGATATAGACCGCATCAGCGAGATAGCCCACCGCCATAACACCATCGTCATTGTGGACAACACCTTTGGCACGCCTTATCTGATAAGGCCCCTGGAGCACGGTGCCGACGTGGTGGTACACTCGGCCACTAAGTTTATCGGCGGACACGGTAGCTCGCTGGGTGGCGTCATCGTAGATGGCGGCAAGTTTGACTGGAAGGCCAATGCCGACAAGTACCCCACGCTGGCCAAGCCCGACCCCTCGTATCACGGAGCCGTCTTTGCCGACGTGGCCGGGGCCGCAGCCTTCGTAACCCGCATCCGCGCCGTGATACTGCGCGACACGGGTGCCACCATCAGCCCCTTCAACGCCTGGATACTGCTCCAGGGCCTGGAGACGCTCAGTCTGCGCGTAGAGCGCCACGCCTACAACACCAAGCGCATCGTCGACTTCCTGGCCCATCACCCCAAGGTGGCCAAGGTTAACCATCCCTCGCTGCCCTCTCACCCTGACCACGCACTCTACGAGAAGCTCTTCCCCAACGGTGGTGGCAGTATCTTCACCTTCGAAGTCAAGGGCGGACAGGAAGAGGCTTGGGCCTTTATCGACCACCTGCGTATCTTCTCGCTGCTGGCCAACGTGGCCGATGTGAAGAGCCTGGTGATACATCCCGCCACCACCACCCACTCCCAGATGACTCCTCAGGAGCTCGAGGAACAGCACATCTATCCCTCTACCATCCGTCTGAGCATCGGTACCGAGCACGTAGACGACTTGATAGACGCCCTGGACGAGGCCCTGAGCTACGTAAAATAATCAGGATAACACCATAAGACATCCCGTTGCCCCGACCGCCACCGTGCGGACGGGGAATGGGAGTCGCATCCCAAACACAAACCTTATTAATAACAGTTATGGTAAAAATCGCAAAGCAATTAACCGAGCTCATCGGTAACACACCGCTGCTGGAGCTCAACAAGTTTTCGGCCGCCAAGGGCGTAGCCACTCCCATCATAGCCAAGATAGAGTACTTCAACCCCGGTGGCAGCGTCAAGGACCGCATAGCACTGGCCATGATAAACAACGCCGAGGCCCGGGGCATACTTACACCTGGGGCCACCATCATAGAGCCCACCAGTGGCAACACGGGCGTAGGACTGGCACTGGTGTCGGCCGTCAAGGGCTACAAGCTCATCCTGACCATGCCCGAGACCATGAGCGTGGAACGTCGCAACCTGGTTAAGGCTTACGGGGCTCGCATAGAGCTTACCAGTGGCAAGGACGGCATGCCCGGGGCCATCAAGAAGGCCGAGGAACTGCACGCTGCCATACCTGGCAGTGTGATACTGCAGCAGTTTGAGAACCCCGCCAACCCCCAGACACACTACGAAACCACGGGGTGCGAGATATGGGAGCAGACTGACGGTCAGGTAGACATCTTCGTAGCTGGCGTGGGCACCGGCGGTACGGTGTCGGGCATCGGCAAGCGTCTCAAGGAAAACAATCCCAATGTAAAGATAGTAGCTGTAGAGCCCAAGTCATCGGCTGTACTCAACGGGCAACCCAGTGGCCCTCACAAGATACAGGGCATCGGAGCCGGATTTGTGCCCAAGACTTACAATGCCTCGATAGTAGACGAGGTGTTCGACGTAGACAATGACGATGCCATCCGCACGGGTCGCGAGCTGGCCAGCACCGAGGGCCTGTTAGTGGGCATCTCGTCGGGAGCCGCCGCCTATGCCGCCACGCAGATAGCCAAGCGTCCAGAGAACCAGGGTAAGCGCGTCGTAGTGCTGCTGCCCGATACCGGCGAGCGCTACCTGTCGACAGTCCTCTATGCTTTCGACGAATATCCACTATAAATAATAATCATATCACTACCATCACAACGGGCGGAGCCATCGCGGTTTCCGCCCGTTTACTGTATAGTCGCGCGGAGCACTCCGTGTCCATCCGCCAAGCCTCTCGCCACATAATAATCACGCTTTTATTTGCATGGGCGACAATATTTACCTAATTTTGTCACACATTCTGCGACGTCATTCACCATCAAGCGTCGCACTCTGCTTATCTATACAACTAAGGAAATATGAGCGAGCGCCAAATGGACAAACCCCTCAACTCTTATAGGAAAGAGATAGACCTCTATCCACTACAACGGTATTGCCTCAGCAATGGAAAAAAACTGACAATGCCGCGAGGAGCCGTCTTCCAACCATCGGGCACGCCCTCCCGACATATCGCCTATATAGAAAAGGGATGCTTCAAATATACCGTGCACAACCATGCTGATGGCAGGGACTACATTACAGGATTTGCTTTCGAAGGCGAGTTTGTTGCCGACTATCCCAACTGCCTTTATGGCCTACCTTCCAAAGTGCAGATTGAGGCTAATACAGAAGCAAAGGTTTACATCGTAAATGGCGAGGATGTGTACAAGGTGCTCATGGCTAATGCCACTAACTTGCTCTATGGACTCAAAATCATGGAAGGTCTCTTCCAGCAGATTTACGCTAACTATATCGACCTGTACAGCCACGATGCGCGCGAACGTTACAGGCATCTGCTGAAACGGTGTCCGCAAATAGTACAACAGCTGAGCCTAAAAGACATCGCCTCGTATCTCAAACTACATCCAAACACCATTAGCAAAATTCGCCATGATATAACATTTGAAGGACAGCAACCGTAATTTTCTCAACCTAAGTTGAAACTATGCCTCCAGAAGCCCTATCCCCACTACCCATCATAGTGAATACACGTTGATATTTCGTACCTTTGCCGAAAAAAGAACATGAATATCATTATTATTGGTGCCACCTCTGGCATAGGTAACGGCTTGTTGAAAAAATATGCTGTCACAGGAAACAAGATAGCCATCATAGGGCGCAGAAAGACCATCTTGGCAGAAATAGAAGAACTCTATTCGCCAACCGTCATCACATTTGCCGCAGATATTGCACATCCAGACGAAACAATGTCGGCTATCAAATATTTCAAAACTCAGATGGCGACTATAGACATGGCTATCGTGTGCGCGGGAACAGGCGACTTGAACCCACAGCTTGACTTCTCCATAGAAAATCAGACTCTACAGACCAATATCATTGGTTGGACTTATGCCATTGACCACCTTTATAATATCCTACATCAACAAGGATTTGGCCATCTCATAGCCATTACATCTATCGGAGGACTGCGGGGCGAGCCACAGGCACCTGCCTATAGCGCCTCGAAGGCTTATCAAATCAACTACATGGAGGCTATACGCAAAAAGACCTATCAGGAGGGGAGCCGTGTCTGCATTACAGACATTCGTCCAGGTCTTGTAAATACCCGAATGGCAAAGGGGGAAAAATTATTTTGGGTAATGCCAGTTGAAAAGGTCGTCAGCCAAATTCTAAAAGCCATCCGACAAAAACGCTCTAAAGCCTATATCACCAAGAGATGGCATGTCCTTGCCATTATCAGCAAGCTCCTGCCCTATAGCCTTTATAAGAAACTGTGAAATGAGTATCGCGGTGATTGTAACGACTATCGTGTAGTCGGTAAGGGAATCGAACCCTTATGCCAAGATTGAGAATCTTGTATCCTAACCGTTAGATGAACCGACCGTTAGTCCTTGCCAGCCATGCCATGGCTGCTGCGGAGAGACGGGGATTCGAACCCCGGAACCGCTTTGGACGGTTACACGCTTTCCAGGCGTGCCTCTTCAGCCACTCGAGCATCTCTCCATAAATGCGGATGCAAATGTACGCATTTTTTTGCAAATCTTTAGCATCGCCGCGGTTATTTAAAATTCTTTAAGTGTTTACACGGCAAATATGCGAGCCACGTTTTCATTGGTTATCCGCGCCACCTCATCATCAGAGACATGGTAACTCTGGGCCAGGCAGTGCTGAACCTCGACCACAAAAGCGCTCTCGTTGCGCTGGCCACGGTGAGGAACGGGTGCCATGTATGGGCTGTCGGTCTCTAAGACAATACGGCTGAGCGGAACAGCTGCCGGAAGGTCCTCGCGCAGGTGACTGCTCTTGAAAGTGAGCACGCCACCCACACCGAGACAGAAGCGGTCGAAGCTGAGCAACTCGGCAGCCTCGCGGGGATTGCCCGTAAAGCAGTGGAACACACCGCCCACCAACTGGCGCTCATAGTGGCGCAACAGACGAACCATCTCGTTCTGCCCCTTACGGCAATGTATCATCAGGGGGAGCTGATACTCGACCGCCCACTCGACCTGCTGCTCAAAGGCAGCCAGCTGCTCGTGCTCAAAGTCGCGCGACCAGTAGTAGTCGAGCCCCACCTCGCCCACGGCGATAAACCGGCGGGCCGTGGCGCGGTCTTCGGCCAACACCGCCTTCATCCGGGCGAGTTCATCGGCCCACCCGGCGTTTACCTCTTCGGGATGTAGCCCTATCATAGGGTACGCGTAGCCCGCATAGCGAGTACATACATCGAGCACCGAGGTCACAGAGGCCAGGTTGATAGCTGGCAGAAACACCCGGGCCACTCCGGCCTGACGGGCGCGGACCATCACCTCATCCAAGTCGGCTGCGAACTCACTACCGTCCAGATGGGTATGTGTATCTATAATGGGTATGGGCATAATCAGTACTGGCGTTTCATCATCTTCTCTGCATAGCGGGCCAGTTCGGCCTTGCGGTCCTCGCTAACGCCCACGGCGCTGAGGTGCTTACGGCTCTCGGCGAAGTAGTAAGCTATCTTCTCGGTGGCCAACAGGTCGATACCTATCTCGTTGTACAGCCGCGTCACGGCGGCGATCTTCTCCTGAGGCCGGTCGTCGGTGGCCAGCCACTGCTCCAGTTCGGCCCGCTGCTCAGCGTTGGCCCGGTTATAGGCATTGATAAGCATGAATGTCTTCTTGTTACAGAGTATGTCGCCCCCGATGGCCTTGCCAAACACCTTGGGGTCGCCGTACACATCCAGGAAGTCGTCCTGAAGTTGGAAGGCCAGTCCTATCTGCTCGCCGAACCTATACAGATTGTCACAGTCGGCTGCGGGCGCGTCGGCCAGTATGGCGCCTATCTTGAGTGCGCAGGCCAGCAGCACACTGGTCTTCAGCCTGATCATCTCGATATACTCGGCTTCGCTCACGTCGTTTCGCCGCTCGAAATCCATGTCATACTGCTGGCCCTCGCCTATCTCCAGAGCCGTCTCGGTAAACAGCTGCAGCACATCGGCCAACTTGTCGCGCCTACACTGGGCCATGCGCTGATAGGCCAGTACCAGCATGGAGTCGCCGCTCAGTATGGCGGTGTTGGCGTCCCACTTGCGGTGTACCGTGGGCTGCCCCCGACGCAGGTCGGCATTGTCCATCAAGTCATCGTGCAGCAGGGTGTAGTTGTGGTACGTCTCCAGACCACAGGCAGGCATCAGTATCGACTCTGGGTCGTCCTTGTACAGATTATAGGCCAGCAACATCAGCGTTGGACGTATGCGCTTGCCGCCCAGCGACAGCACATACCTGACGGGTTCGTACAGGGAGCGGGGCTGCCGGTCGTAAGGCAGATGGCCCAGGTAATCATTAATCTTGGCAAGAATGTCTTCAGCTTTCATCATAAGTATCTTGGTTTTTACGGATTATAACTGGAACACTATGGGGATGGCAAACAGCGTGCGGCAAGGCTTGTCGTTCTCCATGCCGGGCTTCCATGGCGGCATCTGCTTGATGACGCGCAGCGCCTCGCGGTCCAGCAGCGGATGAACGGAGTGCTCAATCTTCGGCGAGGATATGGAGCCGTCGCGATTGATGATGAACGACACCACCACACGGCCCTCTATATGCTGCTGACGGGCCAGGGGCGGATAGCAGAGGTTCTGCGTGAGCCACTTGGTAAACGCCTCCATGCCCCCCTCAAACTGTGGTATCTGCTCGACCACCCTGAAGTGTATGGGCTTATCGTCTACGGGTGTCTGGGGAAGCGCCTGCGACACGTGGGCATCATCGGTAACCGCCACCTCGTTGCCGGGCGTAACGGGAGTGGCCTGGGCGGCCAGCTTGTCGGGCGTGACGGTCTGCGGAGCCTCTACGGCCTTGATATTGGCCGACGCGGCCACGGCGGGACGGTCGGCCGAAATCATATCGCGCTGGTCGGCATAGCTCTGCAGGTCCATGTCCTGCACCATGTCGTCGAATGAGTCATCGGGAACATCGGGCGTGGTGACCGAGGTAAACTCGAGCGCCACGAAGAGTACCGACAGGCCCACTATCACACCCAGCAGAAATCCCGGGATGGTCTTGCTGCCGGTATCGGTACTATATATATGGCTCGCGTTCATCTTTACACTCCTTATAAATAATCGGTTGCCCGAATGAAATCGTCTGCAAAATTAACGTAGATTTTTGAAAAAAGGTGTAACTTTGCCAAATAATAGGACAAAATAGATGAAAAAATGTTTTTTCACTCTCTTCCTGACGCTCATAGCTACTCTGAGCGTCGCCCAGGAGAGCCAGACAACATACAACTTCCTCAGGGTGCCGGTGAGTGCCCACGCGGCAGCACTGGGCGGTGACAACATCACGCTGATAGATGACGATGCCACGCTGCTGTTTCACAATCCGGCCCTGCTTACATCGGCCAGCGACAAGACCATAACCCTGAACTACCTAAACTACATGGCGGGCGTCAACATGATGAGCGCCTCGTTCAGCCGGGTGGTTCGCGAGCGGGCATCGTGGGCCGTATCGGCTCAGTACATCAACTATGGCGACATGAAGCAGATGGATGCCGACAACGTGCAGACCGGCACCTTCGCCGCCAAGGACATAGCCTTCGCCGGAACGTTCTCCTATCTGCTCACCGACCGCCTGGCCGGTGGCATCACCGCCCGCCTCATCACCTCTTACCTCGGCGACTACAACTCTATCGGTGCCGGCTTCGACCTGGGCCTCAACTACTACGACCCCGACCGTGAGTGGTCGCTCTCTGTGGTGGCCAAGAACTTAGGCGGCCAGCTCAAGGCTTACAACGAGGTCTACGACCGCATGCCCATAGACCTGCAGATAGGCGGCAGCAAGCGCGTGAAGCATACTCCGTTCCGCCTGTCGGCTACAGCGGTCGACCTGAACCACTGGAACTACAAGTTCATCTACCACTGGGTGCTCGGGCTCGACGTGCTGCTCTCCGACAACGTCTGGGTGGGTGCCGGCTACAACCTGCGCCGCGCCAACGAGATGAAAATAGTGAACGCCGACGACGAGAGCAGTCACGGTGCCGGCCTCTCACTCGGCGCGGGGCTTACCCTTGACCGTTTCAAGCTGGGCGTGGCCTACGGCAAGTACCACGTGTCCAGCAGCTCGCTTATAGTTAACGCTGCATACTCCTTATGATAACTACAGATATGAAAAAGATTGTGATAGCCATCGATGGACACTCCTCGTGTGGCAAGAGTACCATGGCCAAGGACCTGGCACGTGAGATAGGATATGTATATGTAGACACGGGTGCCATGTACCGTGCCGTGACGCTCTTTGCGCTGCGTCACCAGCTGTTCAGCGATGACGGGAGCATACAGGCCGACCAGCTGGAGCGGCTTATGGACCAGCTCCACATCAGTTTCAAGTTCAACCCCGGCACGGGCCGCCCTGACACGTATCTCAACGGCGAGTTAGTGGAGCACCTTATACGGTCGCTCGAAGTGAGTTCGCACGTAAGCCCCGTAGCCGCCCTGCCCTTTGTGCGCACCGCGATGGTTCGCCAGCAGCAGGCCATGGGCCAGGACAAGGGCATCGTGATGGATGGGCGCGACATAGGTACCACCGTGTTCCCACAGGCCGAACTGAAGATATTCGTAACGGCCAGCCCGGAGGTGCGGGCCCAGCGCCGCTACGACGAGTTGAAAGCTAAGGGCATGGAGGCCGACTACGACGAGATACTGCACAACGTGCAGGAGCGCGACTACATCGACTCGCATCGCGAAGTGTCGCCCCTGCGCCAGGCTGACGATGCCCTGCTGTTAGACAACAGCCACATGACCATAGCCGAGCAGAAGCAGTGGCTCTTGGACCGTTACCACGAGACGGTAGCGGCCCTGTAGGCCCCACGCCACCATATACCGACGCCTTGAAACGGCACGCGCACCTGTCATGGGTACGCTGCCGTTTCAAGGCGTTTTTCTTATTCCGCTGCCGATGGTCAGGAGCGGCCTGGCAGCCGCTCACGCCACCGCCAAGGCCACCCCAGGCTTCGTCCGGAGACTTGGGATGTACATCCGGCGGTTCAGAATGTGGGGTCCGAGGTTGCGGATGCACATCCAAAAACTTCGGACGGAGCCAACGGCCGTCAGCGCTCAGCCTCTGACTGCTCCCAGTCCTGCCACTCGCGCATGGCCTGCTGCCAGTCGGTCTGCTGGCCGCTGGCCACGGCCTGGCGCTGCCGCTCGGCCTCATCGCGGGCACGGTCGCGGTCGCGTTTGGCCTTCATAGAGCTGATGGTGGCATCGTCCAGAATCTGAATAGCGCCCCGCCGCAGCGCCTCCTGAAGTTCCTCTTCACCAAAAGCACACCCGGGCTCATTGAAATCAGAGATATTGAACTCGTAGTTAACTCTCAGTTCGTGCCTTATCTGCTTCTGCCGGGCACGATTGCCGGCATTTTTAAGCCTTAGTAATTTTCCTATCTGGGCGATTTCGGCTTGCGAGAACTTGTTTCTTCCCATTATCTGCCTTACTTAATCTCCAGTTCTATCACCTTGTCTATATCAGTGGGCACCTCGCTGAGCAGTAAGGTGACTCCACTGGCCGTCTTGGCCGTCTTTACGGGCCGGCGGGTTATAAAGTCGACAGCGCTCACCACCGTCTTGTTGCCAGTGGGGATAAACAGGCCCTTATCCTTGAGATTGAGGATGTGAACGTAGAGCTTGTTGCCCTTCTGGGTTGTTACGCCCCAGTCGTGGGGAGCCACCAGTCCGCCCCGGCAGCCATATATGGTAGCGCCATAGGTCTTGAGCCACGCGCCCATCTCGGCCAACCGGCTCAGAGCCATTGCAGGCAGATTGCCACTGGGCTCCGGCCCCATATTAAGCAGCAGGTTGGCGTTTTTGCCAGCCGCGCGCACCAGCAGCTGTATCAGCTGGCGTCCGCTCTTATAGTTCTGGTCTGTTATCTTGTACCCCCACATGCCGTTCATGGTCACACAGCTTTCCAGAGGCAGCTGGCTGATGTCCTGCCCTGACAATCCGCCGGTGTTTTCACCAGGAAGATCCTGCTCGAAGATTTGGAAGTCCTCACCGGGGTTAGGAGTAGAATGGTGGTTGTTGCCTATCAGACAGCCGGGCTGCAGACGGTGGATGAGGGCATACTGGCCAGGCAGCTGCCAGTCAAAGTTAGGATTCTCCTTCTGGTCCCACATGCCGTCAAACCAAATGGCATCTACCTTACCATACTTGGTAAGCAGCTCGGTGAGCTGATTGTTCATAAAGGTGTAGTAGCTCTTCCAGTCCTGCTTGTCCGTAGGACGGCCAGTACCCCTGCCTGTACGGCCGAGCGGATAGTCCAGGCGCCCCCAGTCCAGGTGCGAGTAGTAGAGATGCAGCCCGATGCCCTGGCGATGGCACTCGTCAGCCAGTTCCTTTACGATGTCGCGCTTGAAGGGGGTTCCCTTCACTATATTGTAGTCGCTGTACTGCGTATTCCACATAGAGAAACCGTCGTGATGGCGCGTGGTAAAACAGATGTACTTGGCCCCGGCGGCCTTGATAGCACTAACCCACTTGGCAGCATCAAACTCGGCCGGGTAGAAACCCTTGGCCAACTTGGCATACTCCAGGTAGTTGAGGTTCTTGGTGTTGAGCGTCCACTCGCCTGTGGCAAGCATGCTGTAGATGCCCCAGTGGAGGAAGACGCCAAAGCCCTGGTCGCGAAACTCGCGGCGGGCCTGCAGGTTGTCCTCCGTAGGTTGATACTGCTGTGCACTGGCCGCCAGGCATACCATCCAGGCGGCTAATAATGTGGCGGTTCTCCGCCCGATGACTGATGTTTTCATTTACTCTTGCTCTTATTATTATAATATGTATTACTTCAGTAACTTGCCGAGCCCTCCCAGGCCTTTCTTGAGCAGCTTCTTAGCCTTTTCCGAGCCGGCCTTTTTCACCTTGCTGCTCACCTTGGCCACAGCCTTGGCCTTCTTGGTGCCCTCCGGATACTCATAGTCTATATATACCGACCGCCACCGCACGGGCCGGAACCACTCGGCATCGAGGTACTGCACCTGGTGGGTATCAGGATTGCGGACCACCAGCCACTTGGTGGTACTCATCAGCGGTGGCATGACCCATATACGGTCGCTGTTAACCAGTGTTGTAGGCACGGTAAAGTCTTCATTGGGCTCTGTGCAGAAGCAGTCGGGGCCAGGGATGACGTTGATAAACACATCCCAGCCGCCCTCAGTCTTCTCGCCCGTAGCTATGGCCTGATACCAGCCTATGCGGTGGGCGTAGAGACAACTCTCTGTCAGGCTGAGAGCCTGGCCTATGGTGGCGGCCTGGCCCGGGGCGAGCAGTTTGCCGCTTGTAGCCCCCATCAGTTCGAGCGTGGTCATAAAGCCCATGGCCTCGCGAGCCCAGTCCTTAATCTGCGCTGCGTCGGTGTAGGCTCCCAAGTTGGGCGTGTAGTCTGTATAAGTATAGTCTGAGTGCTTCTCGATGTAGCGGAGGGCCCGGTAGAGGATGGTGGCCATCTCCTGGCGCGACACAGTGGCCGCAGGCGACAGGTTGCCAGTGGCGAACCCGTCTGTAAGGCCCATGGCGGCTGCCTTGGCGGCATAGGGGTCGGTGGTGTCGGCATAGCGCTTGGCGGCATCGGTCTTTACGGCCCGGCCGGTCATCTCCTCGGCCAGCCGCACAGCCATGCCCACCATCTGTACACGACTTACAGGGCGTGTAAAGTCGCTACCCAGTGCCTGTTCGTCGGCAACGAGATGGTCGCTTACGGCTCGCTGCACGCCATCCTGGTCGGCCAGGGCCACCTTAGCCTTGCTTCTGGCTGGCAAGGTGAACATTCCGGGCAGGGGCTCGGTGGCGGCCAGCGCCATCTGCACGTCTGACTTAATCTGACGCTTCTCCTGCTGAGTGTATAACTGATAACTGGCATCGGTGCCAGTGCTCTTCCACTCTTCGACACTGATGTGGTTACGATGGTAGACCGAGGAGCGGTGGCACCAGATGCAACTCCGCCAGTAGACGTGCTCGCCGGCAGCGTTGACGCCCACGTAAGCCTCGTCGGTGGCCAGGTCGGCCCAGTAGCCATGGGTGCTCTTGCCCACGGGTGTATGTTTATCAGAGAAAGGTTCGCTGAAGGTGTGCTTGGGGTTGCGCTCGCACTTGCCGCAGTAGCGACACGAGTAGTAGAACTGCTGGTCTATCTGACAGGTGGGATAATGGGCCAGACGGTCGGAGCTCTTGATACGCTTGGTGTAGACATGGCGCGTACACCAGTCGCGCGTGGCCCTCACGCCAGCCTTCTGGGCTGCATAGACATCGCCGCTATATACACGCAGGGTGTAGACAGGCCCGGTAGGATCGGTTTCGAGGATGGGCTTTACGGCGGCCAGCTGCGAGGCGGGTATACACACCGCACCGCGGGCCGTAAGATACGACTGGCTCTTTTCCCACGACGAGCGCCAAGTGGGCGACAGCGGATTGGTCATAGCCTGATGCAGACTGCGGATGAACTCAACACAGTCCATCTTGTCGCTGAGCCACAGCTCGCGTAGGTTGTAGGGAGCGCTGAGCACGTCCTTGATGGTGTAGGCGAGCCTCTTCTCGTCTATATCCTTGGTATCTACGATAGCCTTGGTGATAAACAGGGCGCGCTGAGTGTCTTTCTGAGCGTTTATCTGGCTCAGTTCGCTACTGGTATGACCATCTTCAGGACGGTTGGCATCGTTGAGTATCACCACATCCCTGGCTTGCTTGCCCACCCAGAGGGCATCGGCTTCCTGGGTGGTATAGGTTCGGCGCATGCCGAGCAGCAGATGATGGTCTTCCTGGTATGAGCCAGAGGCGCGGGCAAGTGGTTTGCCGTCGCCGCCAGGCACTGTGATAAACGCCTGCATGATGGGAAAGTAGGGGGCACTGACCTGGACATCGGCGGGCTTACCGTTAACGGTGGCCGAGAAAGTCTGGTCGTCCAGGCACTCATCGCCGTCGCGCACGGCGTAGTTGCAGATATATTTGCCATCGGTCTTGAGTTCCAGCGCGATGGTCACGGCGTATCTGTAGCCGGCCTTGAACTTGGGGTATTCGGGCTTAGAGTCGTCAAACTCGCCATCCCACGTCAGGCTCTGTACACTCACCACGCCCTGGGCCACCAGGTCGCCATAAGAGGTAACGGCCGCCGTAAGGGCGAGTTTCTCGGCCTCCTGCATGGTCATGCCAGCGGTGGGCACGGGCAGGGTCAGAGCCATAGACTTAACTTTGATTTTACCATCGGTGGCCAGGGCGGCCATGGGCAGCATGAGCTGGAGCAGCATCAGCATGGTTAGCAATTTGCGCATAAGGGATAAATGTTGTTTAGGGTTATTTATGACTGTCTTTATAATATATATAATGTATAGCAGGTGCAATATTCGTAAAAAAAAACGAACTACACAAGTTTTTAGGCCACAAAAACACGGAACGGGGGCCATCGGGGCAAAAAAACAGGGGGTGAGGGCCATTTTTAAGGCCGTAGCGGTGGCGTTCTCGGCTATTTTTCTTACTTTTGCTTATCAGTTAAACCATTTCAAACCGTCAAACTACATGGACACAGAACAGCTTTCGGTCCCTAAGAAGACCATCGTGGGCATCCAGTTCCTCTTCGTAGCCTTCGGTGCTACGGTGCTGGTGCCCCTACTCATCGGTATCAATCCGGCCACGGCCCTCTTCACGGCCGGCGTGGGTACCTTTATCTTCCACTTTGTCACCAAGGGGCGCGTGCCCATCTTCTTAGGCAGCTCGTTTGCCTTCATAGCGCCTATCCTGGCTGCCACACAGCAGTGGGGGTTGCCTGGCACCCTGGCCGGACTGACCAGCGTGTCGTTAGTGTACTTCGTTATAAGCGCCCTGGTCAAGTGGCAGGGGCGACGGCTGCTGGACAGGCTCTTCCCGCCCATCGTGATAGGGCCGGCCATCATTCTGATAGGCCTGTCGCTGTCGGGCAGCGCGGTAAACATGGCCAAGACCAACTGGGTGCTGGCGTTCTGCTCGCTCATCACGGCCATCTTAGTGCTCACCTTCTGCCGTGGACTGATGAAGTTGGTGCCCATCATCTCGGGAGTGGTAGTGGGCTACATCGTGGCGCTGTTCATGGGCGAGGTAGACTTCTCGGGGGTGGCATCGGCCTCCTGGGTGGCCTGTCCGGTACACTTTGACACCATCACACACTTCAGCTGGAGCCCATTCCTGTACATGATACCGGTGGCCATAGCCCCGGTGCTGGAGCATATAGGCGATGTGTACGTGGTAAGCGCCGTGGCGGACAAGGACTTTGTCAAGGAGCCCGGACTGCACCGCACTATGCTCGGCGACGGACTGGCCTGCCTGGTATCGGCCTTCTTGGGCGGCCCACCAGAGACTACCTACTCGGAGGTAACGGGTGCCATGTCTATAACCAAGGTTACCAGTCCGGCGGTAATACGCATATCGGCTGCCACGGCCATCTGCTTCTCGGTAGTGGGCAAGCTGAGCGCCCTACTGCAGTCCATCCCGCAGGCCGTGCTGGGCGGCATCATGCTGCTGCTCTTCGGTACGATAGCCAGTGTGGGCGTCCAGAACCTGATGCAGCACCGCGTGGACATGAACGATACCCGCAACGTGGTAATAGCCTCGGTGATGCTCACCATGGGCCTGGGCGGTGCCGTGCTGTCATCGGGCAGCTTTGCCATATCGGGCATAGGCTTAGCCGCTGTAGTGGGCGTGGTGCTCAACCTCGTTCTGCCGCAGCCCCGCAAGGAGCAGGAGTAGCACCGCCACCCATCGCCGCCACCCCATCGCATACCGATAAAAGCGTGGAGACCGACCTTTACGTTTCCCGGAGCCGTCTTTAGCGCACTGGGAGCCTCCTTTAGAAACGCAAAGGTCGGTCTTTTCTTTCCCCCCGGCCTCCACGGGTGTACAGGAAGCCAGCGCCAGCACCCAGAGAACGCTTTTTACTTTTTCGCCCTTTTACCTTTTTACTTTTCAAAGCCCTCTTTTTCCTTTTTACTCATTTCCTCTGAAAAAATCGGGGCGGCTATGGCGCTTATTACAAATAATATGCGTAATTTTGAGAGCCGTTACGACAGCGCTGCTGTCCATGGGTTCACTATAAACTACGAACGCAATGCAGCTTATGGACACTTCAGATATACTCTATTCAGACGCCTGCCTGATATTCATCATCGTGGGCGTGGTGTGTGCCACCGTGCGATGGGCCCACATGTGCCGCCCGTACGCCGAGGAAGCCAGTTTCTTCTACCCAGCCCGCAAGCAGGCTACATTCTTCTTCGCGGCGGTACTCATGGAACTTCCCTATCTGCTGCAGCCTACCGACGACGCTACCATGACCTACATCAGGGTGTGGGGAGTGGTCTACTACCCCGTATGCTTTACCATGCTCTTCCTGCGGTACTTCAGGGGACAGCAGCTGACGGGCCGCACCAACTGGCTGTACTTCGGCCTGCCCATGCTGATGCTCACAGCCATGATGGTGGCCGTAATGGTTACCGACGGCACATGGATAGAGCGCCACATGGTGGCACTGAGCTGCACCGGAGGGGCCGTGAGCATCCTGCTGTCGGTGCGCCTCATCCGTATATCGGCCTGGATGAAGCAGGGCATAGACAACTATCACCACGCCAACTACTCTACCGAGGCCGACTTCCCCTATAGGTTCGCCCAAAGGATGCTGGTGCTGCCCACGATATGGATTACCATCATGTGGATGGTGTTTCTGACAGACAGCCGCCCACTCAAGCTGGTGGTAGACCTGCTGCTGTCAGTCTGGATGGTACACATCCTCTGCATAATACTGCATCCGCAGCGCATACCACGCCAGGCAGGGGCCGAACAGTACATCCGGGAGATAGAGGAAGAGGCCAAGAAGCAGGCCGACCAGGCCGCCAGCACGCCCGATGACCTGGCGACGGACCGCGGAGCCGCCGCTGACAGCACGCCGGCAGCCTATACCGACGAGGTGAGAGACCAGGTGATAGCCATCATACTGCGCCGGTACCGCGAGCCCCACTTGCTGAAGACCGAGGTGCTGGCCGACGTGGACCGAGGACTCACGGCACCCGCCAGCAGGTTCATCGCCAGCATAGGGTACTACACCCTCATCAACATGTTCCGCTTGCGCCACGCCGAGCTTTACGCGGCGGCTCACCCAGAGGCCAAGCAGGCCGAGGTGGCGGCTGCGTCGGGCTACCTGTCTGACCAGGCGCTGAGCCGGGCCCGTCGCAACGTTACAGACATAGACCCCACCTTCGTGGCAGGGGTCAGGCTGTGAGTAAGAGATACTGTAAGCATCATGGCCATCCAATCCTGCCACAGGATGGCCACACGCTGCGATAAGAAGATGGCGGTTTACCACATATACACACACTGCTACACTTCGGTAAATCATAGATAAAAAGGCGGCAAACGCTAATCCTGCCACCCCATACCACCATTGCTGGCCCCTAAACGGCTACCTGCCTAAAACTGATACTGCAGGTGGCGCATGGCATGACCGCCCCAGGTGGCATCGTTCTGATAGACGAAGCCGAGACGAGTGTAGAGTTGTTCGGCACGTAGATTAGCCGTGTCAACCAGCAGTCCGGCGGCCGGGAAGCCCTCACGGCGAGCCCTGTCGATGGCGGCCCGCAGCAGCGCAGAGGCTATGCCGCGCCCCCTGAACGCCTCGGCCACGCATAAGCTGTCTATGTAGAGTTCGCCAGCCTGCGTCTCGTCTTCCATGTCCGAGAAATCGCGGCCCATACGCTGCCGCACCCCATCTACGAACGCCTGGCGCAGAGCATGGAGCCGGCCTCCGTCGTAGCAGACACATACGCCCACCACGTCGCCACAGTCCATGGCCACCAGGGTGTTGCGGTAGCTGTACTGGCTGTCGGTCCGGGCCACCAAGGCCGTCATCAGCTCTTCAAAATCGGCTATCGTATGCGCCGGTCCGGCATAATACAGACAGCAGTCGGTGGTCATGGCGGTCATAATAAGACGCGCTATCGCCCGCGCCTGCGCGGGCAGGGCTGTAACTATATCCATAGGAATACTATATCTTGTTAAGTGTGAAGTCAAACTGCAGGCCGCCCTGTCCGGGACAACTCACACGGATGGCGCCACCATGGAGCAGCACGGCGTTCTTGACGATGGCCAGGCCGAGACCCGTGCCACCCATCTTGCGACTACGGCCCTTGTCTACACGGTAGAAGCGCTCGAAGAGGCGACCCAAGTGCTGCGGATCTACGCCCACGCCATTGTCAGCGAAGGTAAAGTGCCACTGCTCGCCCTCGGCCTCGGCGGTCAGGCTGATGGTAGTGCCCACGCCCGCATAGGCTATGGCGTTGTCGGTAAGGTTGCGGAATATGCTGTATATCAAGCTGGGATTGCCCCTGGCCATCAGCCTGTCGGGCAAGTGTACCTCCATGTGCATCTGCCTGTCGGCCATCTGCAGGGCCGTGGCCTTAACGATGCTGGCCACCACCTGGGCTATGTCTACCGGGCTGAACTCCATCAGCGGAGCCCCGTCGTCCATCTGGTTGAGCGTAGATATGTCCTGCAACAGCGTGGCGAGGCGCTGGCTCTGGGCATAGCAGCGCTCCATGAACTGCCGGCGGGTGGTCCCGTCCATGTCCGAGTTATCGATGATGGTCTCCAGGTAGCCCTGGATACTCGCCACGGGTGTCTTGAGTTCGTGGGCTATGTTCTGAGTAAGCTGCCGCTTCAGAACGTCCTGCTCCCGACGCGTATGTTGCAGCCTGCGGTATATCTTGATAATCTTTTCGGCTATCTCGCCCAACTCGTCGTTCGGAAAGTCTATCAGCTCCTCGGTATCGAGCGACTCGTTGTGGTCAGCACGGGCTGCGAAGGCTCTCAGTTTGGCTATATTCTTGCCCAAGCGGTGCGTAAAATGGTAAAGAACCATCACCAGCAGCAGGATGGCCCCCAAGGCAAACCACAAGAAGTGCTGGTCGGCCCGGAGAGACCTTGCCAGGTCGTGGGTATAAGGCAGCGCGCTGCGAATGACGATGGAGTCGTGTGGGTAGTACGAAGCAGAGTAGAAGAAGTAGCCCTTGAGCGTCTTACTGCTACGCTCTACCGTAGAGCCGGTACCTGCGGTGAGTGCCTGGCGTACCTCTGGACGGCCCGCGTGGTTGGCAAAGTCGGTATAGCGCTTATGCCAGTTGTCGAACACCACCCGCCCATCTGGGCGGATAAGCGTTACGCGCAGGCCGGGCATGTGGTGGCGGCGCACGTAGGCTGCCAGCGCAGCCTCGGTCATCGCGGGCTGGTCATGGAGTTCATCGTCCATCCTGTCGTTGAAGTCCTGGAGCCTGATGGTAAGCGCGTCTATCTTATACTGCTTCTCCCGGGCATGCTGGTACACTATAAAAGTGGTGGCAAAGACCAGGAACACGGCAATGACGCCCACGTACAACTTCTGTCCTACACTGATACGTCGCATAGTTGCTATTCTTCAAAGAAATAACCATAGCCCAGCCTGGTAACGATGTGGCGGGCGTAGTCCTTAATCTTCTTGCGCACACGGGTGATGTTCACGTCGACCGTGCGGTCAAGTACCATCACGTCGCGAGGCCAGATACGGTTGATGAGTTCCTGGCGGGAGAAGACGTGGCCCTTTTCGCGCAGCAGGAGGGCCAGAATCTCAAACTCGGTCTTAGAGAAGGGAATCTCCTCGTCATCGATGCTCACCGTCTTCTTGTCCAGGTTGAGCTGGAGGCTCTTAAAGGTGAGCACCTGCTGGCCAGGGGACGGCTCGTGGGTGCGGCGCAGCACGGCCTTGATGCGGGCCTTGACCTCGCGGATAGAGAAGGGCTTGGCGATGTAGTCGTCGGCCCCTATGTCGAGCCCATTCACGGTGTCGCTCTCGGTCGTGCGTGCCGTCAGGAAGATGATGGGAATCTGCGAGGTCTCTGCGCGCTTCTTCAGCATACGCGCCAGGGTGAAGCCGTCCATGCCGCCCATCATCACGTCGAGCAGCAGCAGGTCATAGCGGGCCACGTTCTTCTCCAGGGCCTCCTCGGCCGAGTTGGCGGTGGTAACGTAGTAGCCCTCGGCTTCCAGATTAAACTTCAGAATATCACACAGGTCTGTCTCGTCGTCTACTACCAGTACACGATACTTCTTTTCGTCCATATTGCTATTACTTATCATACCTGTTGCAAATTTATGAAATCTACTGAGTAATAGCACCACAGCGGCCATTACAATTCTGTGAAAAAAGAGCGGTTTCCAGTATCCGCGCAGGAGTTTGCCACGCCCTGGGCGACGGTGTGTGGCATCGCCGCGATGCTCTGTAGCTACAAAGTTAGTACATGGCGCCTACAAATCAAAGCAAATGGCCAACTATTTTGCATCGGCCCGCACTTTCGGGACCGTATATAGCAAAGGGGCTCCCATCGCCAGCGCGGTGGGAGCCCCCTCGGTACATGTATAGCGGGTTACTGCTTCTTCAGCACATCCAACTTGGGGGTCTCGATGCCGCTCAGGGTGGTCTGCCGACTGTCGTTGAGCTGCTCGAAGATAACTATCTCGTTCTGGCCCTTCTTCAGGAAACAGCCGGGCAGGTAGAGGGTCTGCTGGGGACCCACATGCCAGTAGCGGCCCAGGTTGATACCGTTGACGAAGACGATGCCCTTGCCCCACTGTTCCATGTCAAGGAAGGTGTCGCCCACATTATTAATATTAAAGGTACCCTGGTATATCACGGGCAAGCCCTGGACGTAGCCGTGGTCAGAGGCCGACAGCTGGGGAGCCTTGTCCATGGGCAGACGATACATTTTCCACTCGCCCTCGATAGTATTGTCATTGATAGTGATAGGACGGGTAAAGCCCTTGAAGCTCTCAGAGATGCGGGCACCGTAGTTGATGCGGCCCAGGTTCTCGACCAGGATGTCGAGGGTACTGTTAAAGGGTATCTCGACCTCGATGCTGTCCTTGCCGGTAACGCGGTTGAGCTCGCCCACCTTGGCACCGTTCACGTAGACGATGCCGTAGTCGGCTATGCCGTCAGCCTTGAGCACGCCACTGATGGGCTGGTTGAAGTGACGGCGGTAGAGCACGTAGCCATGGCCCTGGCCGAGCGCCTCGAACGTGGGAAGCGTGTCGCACTCAACGGGAGCGATGCCTTCGATACGGTCAAAGAGGTTCTGGCTGTTAGTAAGCTGTATATCACGGATGCCAATCACGGGGATGCGTGCCGGAACCTCGGGGAGGTTCTTATTGTACTGCTTCAGGATGTCGCGTATGGCCTGGTACTTAGGAGTGGCCCAGCCGGCCTCGCTGATGGGAGCGTCGTAGTCGTAGCTGGTAAGGTCGGGCTGCAGATTCTTGGCGTTGGTGTAGTTGGCACCCGACGTAAAGCCGAAGTTGGTGCCGCCATGTACCATGTAGAAGTTGAAGCTGATACCTGCGTCAAGGTATTTCTTCATCTGGTTGGTAAAGGCAGTCGACGTTACCTTCTGGAAAGGCTCGTTCCAGTGGTCCAGCCATCCCGTATAAAACTCTGCGACCATGTAAGGGCCCACGCCACCATGGTACTGGTCTACCTTCTTCTTGACATTGGCGATGTTGTTCTCACCATTACAGGTGGGCAGGGCACCTTCGATGGAGCCGCCCTCGAACAGCCAGCTGCCATCGGATGTAAACATGGGTACATCGAAGCCTGCCTCAATCAGCGCGGCGCGTATGGCGGCGCTATACTTCTTGTGTGTGGCCAGGGGGATGTCCTTGCGCTGACTAACGTACGACCCGAACTCGTTCTCGGCCTGCACCATCACGATGGGGCCGCCCTTGGTTACCTGGAAATCGCGCACCTGGGCCGCTAATTGGCCTATATAGGTACGGCACGAGTCCAGAAAAGCCTTGTTATCGGTACGTATCTTCATGCCGGGGGCCGTGCTGAGCCACCAGGGATAACCACCATACTCCCACTCGCCACAGGCATAGGGGCCGGGACGCAGTATGACCATCATACCCTCGTCCTGGGCGGCCTTGAGGAAGCCGCGCAGGTTGTGGCTGCCTGTAGTCCAGTCCCACTGACCAGGCGCTGTCTCGTGGTAGTTCCAAAATACGTAAGTGGCCACGGCATTGAGCCCCAGGGCCTTCATCATCCGCAGTCGGTGCTGCCAGTAAGCAGCGGGCACGCGGGCGTAGTGCATCTCACCGGAGTGTATCTGTATGGGCTGGCCATCATAGACAAAGTTTCCACCCTCTATCTTAAAGGTATGCTTAGCCTTGGCCGATGCGCTGGAGGCAGCTCCGAGCATCAGGGCCAGTACGGCCACGAAGAGAGAACATCTTAATAAGTTGCGATTCATATACGTTATATTGTTTAGTGATACAAAATTAATAATAAATGTACGCGCGCGAAAAGAAATGGCCTATAATTTTTGTTAACTCCACCATGACCGCCCCTCGGACAAGGACAGAGGCACGGGCCATGACGGCTTTGAAAAGTAAAAAGGTAAAAGGCTAAAAAGGTAATAAGCGCTCCCTGCATGCTGGCGCTGGTTCGCTGTACACCCATGGCGGTCATTGGAAATGAAAAGACCAACCTTTACGTTTCTAAAGACGGCCTCCAGCGTGCTAATGACGGTTCCCAGCATCGTAAAGACGGTCTCCACGATTCGGACGACCATTCCCGCCATTACCCAAAGCACTCCCACCCCTACCCTATTTACCTTTCTACTTTTTTACCTTCTTACTTTCCCCGCGGGGCTGACAGGTACGTCACCCGTCACTGACATTTTGGCAGAAAAGAGGGTTCGGAACACCCTTTGCACAACAGGCAGTAGCGCTGCTGGTTCTTCCCCAGGGCCGGCAGGGCTAACGGTAAACACCCCGATAATAATAACGATTAAGAAAGGAACAACAAATATGACATTAGACAAATTCACTATCAAGGCGCAGGAGGCTGTGCAGAGCGCAGTCACTCGGGCGCAGACAGCAGGCAACCAGGCCATCGAGCCGGTACACTTGCTGTTAGGAATAATGGACAAGGGTAAGGATGTCACCACTTTTATATTCCAAAAGATGGGCACCAACCCACAGCAGATACTCACCTTAGCTGAGTCGGAGCTGAGCCATCTGCCTAAGGTACAGGGCGGTGAGCCCTACCTGACCAATGAGGCCAACGAGATACTCACCAAGGCCATGGACGAGGCTCGGCGTATGGGCGATGAGTACGTGTCGATAGAGCCGATGCTCATCGCCATGCTCCAGACCAACTCTACCGCCTCGCGCATACTCAAGGATGCCGGGCTCACCGTCGAGGGTGTACGCCAGGCCATCAGCGAGCTGCGACAGGGCAAGAAGGTAGACGGCGCGTCGGCCGATGAGAACTACCAGGCTCTCTCCAAGTATGCGCAGAACCTAGTCGAGAAAGCCCGCCAGGGCAAGTTGGATCCTGTCATCGGCCGCGATGACGAGATAAGGCGTGTCCTCCAGATTCTCTCTCGTCGTACGAAGAACAACCCTATCCTTATCGGTGAGCCTGGTACCGGTAAGACAGCTATCGTTGAAGGTCTGGCCGAGCGAATAGTACGCGGAGACGTACCGGAGAACCTTAAAAACAAGCAGCTGTACTCGCTCGACATGGGCGCGCTGGTAGCAGGTGCCAAATACAAAGGAGAATTTGAGGAAAGACTGAAGAGCGTCATCCAGGAGGTAACCAATGCCGATGGCAACATCATCCTCTTCATCGATGAGATACACACGCTGGTCGGCGCAGGCGGTGGCGAGGGTGCCATGGACGCTGCCAACATCCTGAAGCCTGCCTTGGCCCGTGGCGAACTGCGTGCCATAGGTGCCACCACCCTCAACGAGTATCAGAAGTACTTCGAGAAAGACAAGGCGCTGGAGCGCAGGTTCCAAACGGTCATGGTCGATGAGCCTGATGAGATTGACGCCATCAGTATCCTCCGTGGCCTGAAGGAGAAATACGAGAACCACCACAAGGTTCGTATCCAGGACGATGCCTGCATCGCTGCCGTGAAACTCAGCGAGCGTTACATCTCGGACCGTTTCCTCCCCGACAAGGCTATCGACCTCATGGACGAGGCTGCCGCTAAGCTCCGTATGGAGCGCGACTCTGTGCCCGAGGAGCTCGACGAGATAGACCGTCACCTGAAGCAGCTCGAGATAGAGCGCGAGGCCATACGCAGCGAGGAGAAGCATCGCCAGAGCGACGGAAGTGCCGACAGCGCTACGCTCGACAACCTGCACACCTCGCTCGACAAGCTCGACAAGGAGATAGCTTCTCTGCGCGAGCAGGAACAGCAGTTCCGGGCTAAGTGGGAGGCTGAGAAAGGACTTGTAAACAAGATCCAGCAGGACAAGCAAGAGATAGAGAACCTCAAGTTTGAAGCCGAGAAAGCTGAGCGAGATGGCAACTACGGCAGGGTGGCCGAGATTAGATACGGAAAGTTAAAGGCTATCCAGGACGACATAGACTCCATACAGCTGCGGCTACGCAGTACGCAGGGCGGAACGGCCATGGTACGCGAGGAGGTAACCGCCGATGATATAGCAGAGGTGGTGAGCCGCTGGACGGGCATCCCGGTATCTAAGATGATGCAGAGTGAGCGCGACAAGCTGCTCCACCTGGAAGAGGAGTTGCACCGCCGTGTCATAGGACAGGACGAGGCCATCACCGCAGTGGCCGATGCAGTCAGGCGGTCGCGTGCGGGACTTCAGGACCCTAAGCGCCCAATCGCCTCGTTCATCTTCTTGGGCACCACGGGCGTGGGCAAGACTGAGCTGGCCAAGGCACTGGCTGAATACCTGTTCAATGACGAGAATATGATGACTCGTATCGACATGAGCGAGTACCAGGAGAAGTTCAGTGTTACCCGCCTCATCGGTGCGCCTCCTGGTTACGTGGGCTATGACGAAGGCGGACAGCTTACGGAGGCTGTGCGGCGCAAACCGTACTCGGTCGTTCTCTTCGACGAGATAGAGAAAGCTCATCCCGATGTGTTCAACACGCTGCTGCAGGTACTCGACGACGGCCGTCTGACTGACAACAAGGGCAGGGTGGTCAACTTCAAGAACACCATTATCATCATGACATCTAACGCCACCCGCGAGATGCTCAGCAAGATAATGCGCCCGGAGTTCCTGAACCGTATTGACGACATAATCACCTTCCATCCACTCAAGAAGGAAGAGATTAGCCAGATAGTGGAGCTCCAGATGCGCCGCGTGCAGAAGATGACGGCTCAGCAGGGCGTCACCATCAACTGGACACCGGCTGCCATAGACTACCTGACCACGGTGGGCTACGACCCGACCTTTGGCGCTCGCCCCGTGAAGAGAGCTATCCAGGACCATGTACTCAATGACCTGAGCAAGATGCTCCTGGCCGAGAAGGTGACCAAGGAGCGCCCCATCACGATAGACGCTAACGCCGACGGCATCGTGTTCAGCAACAAGTAAGCCATCGCTGCCACAGGCAAGGCCATCAATAGCAAGCCCTCCCTCCGAGATAGAACTCGGAGGGAGGGCTTTTTTTGTCTTGGAGGTTACGGCCCGTGGGCCAAAGGTTACTTGACAATCTTCTTGCCGCCCACGATGTAGATGCCCGAGGGCAGGGCGCTGAAGTCGGTGCCCACATACTGGCCCTGCAGGGTGTAGATACGGTGGTCGGCAGCACGCCCGGTGGTCATGGTGGCCTGCTCTATACCGGTAGAGGTACCCAGGGCCACTACCCTTACCTCATCCAGGAAGAAGCGCTTGGCCGGCACGAAGGTAAGGCTGCCCGAACCGCTGCCGGTGATGGTGGCGGTGATGGTGGTCCACTGGTTGGGCTCCAGGGTGTAGGTTTCCACCTCTACCCCATCGTACTTCAGCGTGAGGGTGCGGCCATCGGTGCCGAAAGGGGCAGCCTTGAACGTCACCTTGGCCCGTCCCGTCAGGTCGAACGATGGCGAGCTTACCTGGCCGTTGCCGTTCTTGTTGCCAAACTTGGCACACTGGTCGGCACCGCCGCCGCTGGTATAGGTCCAGCCCTCGTTATCAGCATTGAGCTTGTTACCTCCCACATTGCCGCTCCATGCATCGTCGTTGCCGCCCTTACCGGCACACTTGTCAAAGCTCTCATAGAACACCTGGCCTTCGGGCGTGGGCTCGGTGGTCACGGTGGCGGTGTACTGGAAGCTCACCGTTCCGTCGCCATTGTTGGCAATGTCGGTCACCTTGACACCCATCTTACGCGTGCCGTCAGCGTTCTTGTTGTACAAGCCAAAGGCGGGCTTGCTCGAGTCGCTCAGCGTGTTGTTAGTCTTATACGGATAGAGGTCGCCCGTCAGTGTCTGGCGAGTGTATTGGCCGTTGTCTTCATCCCAGTACTTGCTGTCGTCATCGTTGTCGGCATGGACAATGGTGAGGCGCTGGTGGTCGTTGGTAAAGTCAGCCGTCCAGCCGTTGACCTTGCGGAAAGTACCCGTCGCGTTGACCACATTGTTAATCCAGCAGTTAGCATCGTAGTCTACGTGGATAACACTGAGGCCCGAGGCAGGCAGACCAGCATCCCAGCCGGTACGCTGGCGGTTCTCGAGCAGGTAGTATTCGTTGCGGTTGCCCTTGTTGTACAGCACATAGGCGCTGCCACCCTGGGCGGTAGGCTTCAGGTTGTCTACCTTGACATCCTGGTCACCCAGTTCGACGTAGTCTATCCAGCCGGCAATCCACTTCTCGTAGGCGGTGTAGCCGGCAGGCGTAAAGCCATCGTCATTATACCCACCATAGTCCATGAGGTCCCAGTCGCTCATACCAAAATGACCCTCGTAGAAGACATCATAGAGGTCGGGGTATCCCAGGCAGTGAGAGAACTCGTGACAGATGGTGCCGATGCCATCGACACCATACAGGCCCATCTCAGCCGAGCAGGCATAAGAGTCTATCTTGACGCCATCGAGTTTGAGGCTCATGCCAGCATAACCAAGAGTAGAGGCGTGGGGCCAGATAGTCTCGTCGGCACCACCGGCAGCCTCGCCCTGGCCGGCATAGATGACGTAGATCTGGTCTACCTCGCCATTGCCGCCCCAGTCGTACTTCGAGAAGTCTACCTGGCTGTCGGCCAGACGGCAAGCCTCGGCTATCATCTCCTCAGGGTGCTCATCCTGGTCGTCATCGTCGTTATTGCCATAGTAACTGGCTTTCTGCGAGACCGTTACAGGGCCCACAACGTCGAAGTCAATGGTAAACTTGCCATCGCTCTGGTCACGGAAGTAGTCTTTGATACTGCCCTTGAAGTCGTCCATCTTCAAGCCATCCTCATTGGCCACACGGTTGTAGAAAGCCTGGTTGTGGGCGCTCTTAAATCTGGTATCCTGGAAGTTAACCAGGATGATAAGGCCCTTCTTGACACCCTGGTAATTGCCGCGCTTGCCAGAGATGTCAGCCTTACGGCGGCCCGAGAACACGGCATTGGCCTGGCGACGGCGCTGAGCGCCACGGCGGGCCACGGCCTGACGGTCGGCACGCTGATAGCGCCCGCCCTGGGCCTTACTATAGGTAGTGCCATCGGCGGCAACATAGCAGTGGGCATACTCATCGCCCACCAACTGGGCCTTGACTGTTGAGCCGTCGGCCAGGGTCAGCGTACGCCATACACCGCGACGGGCCGGCATGGCCTGTACCATCAGCACGGCCACGAGAAAAAGGAAAAAGAGTAAAAATCGCTTCATATCTATTCGTTATTAGAGGTATAGCGTACAAAGTTAACGTTTTTATACGAGTAATGGGGCAACGGGCGATAGTTTTTTTTCACACCGAGGCCAAATTCACCCTCCCCGGGGCCATCGGCCCGCTGCCCTGGGGGCTCGCCCATACATGACTAACCGCTCTTAGCTCCGTCCGAAGACTTAGAATGTACATTCTGGAGCCTCGGACGTACATTCTAAACTTCCGGATGTACATTCTAAACTTTCGGACGGAGATGGAGGGGGCCATTTTTTTCTTTGCAGTGTCTTCGGCTTGCACTACCTTTATGGCTGTCGCCATGAAGGTAGCCTGCGCCTCGGAAATAAAAACAATTAATTGTTTTGTAGCCATCGCTCGGCTTGCACCTACTTTAGATAAAGTAGGCGGTGCCTCAACACTGCCAGTAAAAAACTCCGTTTTTTTCTTTGCAGTGTCTTCGGCTTGCATTACCTTTGCAAAAAGAAACATAAAGACGGTTTCTAACAATCAGAAAGTAACTAAAATAAATAAAATCAGTACAATGGAAGAAAAAGAAAAAGACGCGGTGCAGCTGCCCGACAACGCCTTTCGCGAGCTGAGGGCTGGCGAGGAGTACAAGCCCGTGATGAGTCCGGAAAAGAATTACCCTGAAGTTAACGCATGGAGCGTGAGCTGGGGACTGGTCATGGTGGTGCTCTTCTCGGCGGCCGCCGCTTACCTGGGCCTCAAGGTGGGACAGGTGTTCGAGGCTGCCATCCCTATCGCCATCATCGCCATCGGTGTGTCGTCGGCCACCAAGCGCCGCAACGCCATGGGCGAGAATGTCATCATACAGAGTATCGGCGCCTGCTCGGGCGCTGTGGTGGCGGGAGCCATCTTTGTGCTGCCGGCCATCTACATGCTGGACCTGCAGGCCGACTTCCTCAAGGTGTTCATAGCCTCGGCACTGGGCGGCATACTGGGCATACTGTTTCTGATACCCTTCCGCAAGTACTTTGTCAAGGATATGCACGGCAAGTACCCCTTCCCAGAGGCCACTGCCACCACGCAGGTATTAGTGTCGGGTGCCAAGGGCGGCAGTCAGGCCAAACCGCTGCTCGTAGCCGGTTTGGTGGGTGGCCTGTACGACTTTATCGTGGCCACCTTCGGTCTGTGGAACGAGAACTTTACCTCGCGCGTAGTGGGATGGGGCCAGCAGATAGCCGACCACGCCAAACTGGTCTTCAAGGTAAACACCGGCGCCGCTGTGCTGGGCCTTGGCTACATCATCGGCCTGCGCTACGCTGCCATCATCTGCTTCGGCTCGCTGGCTGTATGGTGGCTTATAGTGCCGGGCATGGCCCTGCTCTTCCCCGACACGGTTCTGAACCAGTGGGACCCCACCATTACCACCGCCGTGGGCGACATGACACCCGAGAAGATATTCTCGTCGTACGCCCGCTCTATCGGCATCGGCGGCATAGCCATGGCTGGCGTGATAGGCATCATCAAGAGCTGGGGCATCATCAAGAGTGCCGTAGGACTGGCTGCCCGCGAGATGAAGGGCAAGGGTGGCTCGGCCGCCGATGTGGTTCGCACCCAGCGCGACATATCCTTTAAGATTATAGCCATAGGCTCGGTGCTCACCCTGCTGGTCACCTTCGTGTTCTTCTACACCGGCGTAATGGACTTCAACCTCCTGCATGCCGTGGTGGCCATCGTCTTAGTGGCCGTGATAGCATTCCTCTTCACCACGGTGGCGGCCAACGCCATAGCCATTGTGGGCAGCAACCCCGTATCGGGCATGACACTGATGACCCTCATCCTGGCCTCGG
Source organism: uncultured Prevotella sp. (assembly GCA_934204655.1). Classification (GTDB taxonomy): domain Bacteria; phylum Bacteroidota; class Bacteroidia; order Bacteroidales; family Bacteroidaceae; genus Prevotella. The sequence goes on from CAKPZJ010000026.1 coordinate 39,577, forward strand.
TGGTCATGGTGGCCGTGGGTCTGAAGGGCAACGCCGGTATGCTGGCCGCCCTGCTCATGGGTGCCGTGGTATGCACGGCGCTGTCCATGTCGGGCAGCTTTGTCACAGACCTCAAGATAGGCTACTGGCTGGGTACCACGCCTAAGAAGCAGGAGACCTGGAAATTCTTAGGAACCATCGTATCGGCAGCCACCGTGGCTGGCGTGATGATAGTGCTCAACAAGACATACGGATTTCAGAGCGATAAACTGGCCGCACCGCAGGCCCACGCCATGGCAGCCGTCATCGCTCCGCTGATGAATGGCCAGGGTGCGCCCTGGCTGCTCTATGGCATCGGCGCAGTCATCGCCTTGGTGCTGGATAGGTGCAAGATTTCGGCCCTGGCCTTTGCCTTAGGTATGTTTATCCCTATGGAGCTCAACATACCGCTCTTGGTGGGTGGCGCGGTCAACTGGTACGTCACCACAAGGTCTAAGGATGCTGCCGTGAACAACGCCCGTGGCGAGAAGGGCACCCTGCTGGCCAGCGGATTTATCGCCGGCGGTGCCCTGATGGGTGTGGTGAGCGCCCTGCTCAAGTTTGGTGGCATAGAGTTCGACTATGATGCCTGGTGGGCCAACCACCTGAGCGAGCTGCTGTCCTTGGCGGCCTACCTGCTGCTCATTGCCTACTTCATAGTAGCCACCCGTCCTGGTAAGAAAGCATAGAGACGGCCATCCACCCTTATTATATTTATAATTATAGTATCTTATGAAATGTCCCTTGTCATTTAGGCACTGCACAGGTATGCTGCTCGTGGTCATCATGCTCAT
>CAKPZJ010000027.1 GCA_934204655.1 uncultured Prevotella sp.
AATAAAAATCATTAAGTTAATGGCGATATTAGCATTTCAAAAACCTGATAAAGTCGTAATGTTAGAGGCCAATGAGCACTTCGGCAAGTTCGAATTTCGCCCATTGGAGCCTGGCTTTGGAGTTACCATTGGTAACGCTCTTCGCCGCATCCTTCTTTCATCACTTGAGGGCTTCGCTATCAATACCATCCGCATAGCTGGTGTTGAGCACGAGTTCTCCTCAGTTCCTGGTGTAAAAGAGGATGTTACTAACATTATCTTGAATCTCAAGCAAGTTCGATTCAAGCAAGTAGTAGAAGAATTCGAGAACGAGAAAGTTAGTATCATTGTTGAGAACACGACAGAGTTCAAGGCTGGTGATATAAGTAAGTATCTGACTGGATTTGAAGTGTTAAACCCTGATTTGGTGATTTGTCATTTAGATACTAAAGCATCTATGCAGATTGACCTTACGATAAACAAAGGTCGTGGCTATGTTCCGGCTGATGAGAACCGTGAGTTCTGCACAGATGTCAATGTACTCCCAATCGATTCAATCTACACCCCAATCCGTAACGTAAAGTATGCAGTAGAGCCCTATCGTGTTGAGCAGAAGACCGATTATGACAAGCTGATACTTGAAGTTACTACCGATGGTTCTATACACCCAAAGGATGCCTTGAAGGAGGCTGCCAAGATACTGATTTATCACTTCATGCTGTTCTCAGACGAGAAGATTACACTCGAGAATCCTGAAAAGGAAGAGAACCAGGAGTTTGATGAGGAAGTTCTGCACATGCGTCAGTTGCTGAAGACTAAGCTGGTAGACATGAACCTTTCCGTTCGTGCTCTCAATTGTTTGAAGGCAGCCGATGTAGAGACCCTTGGCGACCTGGTTCAGTATAACAAGACTGACCTTCTCAAGTTCCGCAACTTTGGTAAGAAATCGCTCTCAGAGCTTGATGATTTGCTTGAGGGTCTGAATCTTTCGTTTGGAACCGATATTTCAAAGTATAAATTAGACAAGGAATAACCCCTTGTTATTAAAAGAACATTTAAAATGAGACATAATAAGAAATTCAACCATCTGGGTCGTACTGCAAGTCATCGCGCCAGCATGCTTTCTAACATGGCTTCGAGCTTGATTTTGCACAAAAGAATCACTACGACCCTCGCTAAGGCCAAGGCCCTCAAGTCGTATGTAGAGCCGCTGATTACTCGTTCTAAGAAGGATGACACCAATAGCCGTCGTGTCGTTTTCCGTTATCTTCAGAACAAGTACGCCGTTAAAGAGTTGTTTGGTGAGGTTGCTGCTAAGGTAGCTGACCGTCCCGGTGGTTATACCCGTGTTATCAAGTTGGGAACCCGTCAGGGCGATGCTGCTCAGATAGCTTTCATAGAGCTGGTAGACTTTGACGACAATATGGCTAAGGCTCCCAAGGCTGAGAAGAAAACTCGCCGTAGCCGCCGCTCAACTAAGAAAGTTGAAGAGGCTCCTGCAGCAGAGGCTCCTCAGACTGAGGCCGCAGCAGAGACTGCAGCTGAATAATCTTAGAAGATTCCCATTCACGATAGATCCCTCGGCTTCCATAGGCCGGGGGATTTTTGTAGGGTGACTATTCGAAATTATTGCTGTCCGCTAAAACTTTCAGCCAAAAGTGAATGTAAGTAGAGATGTCTGAATTTTGTGAAAAACGTGAAAAACGTGTCATAAATATCATATTTACGGCTGATTTTTCCCCAAATCAATACTCTTGGTTACAATTACAGTTTTTTGCAAAAAGTAAGCCTCAATGCAAGCAAATAGGTTTATCGTATTGTGTGTAAACTTGTTATCTGCTTATCATTCATTTTTAGCGGACAGCAATAATATTTAAAGAGTCTTAATCATAGGGAAATATTTTGCGGTAAGGTGTAATTTTATTAGCTTTGTAAGCTAAAAAAGTAAGACCAGCTAGATACGTTGAACATCCTTGACTGACTGAGTATCAGAATTAGCACTTCACATACACTTCAGTTCAGCCATTCTGTTGGGTGCTCATGCTCCAAATTGGGGCGTGAACAGATTGGTTATTGTCTGAAGTAGGCTGTGCTAAGCCTTGATACCGATAGCCACTTTCACGCCTTTCCTTTTGGAGAGGCTAATGCCTTTCTATTGACAAAAATCAATGTATTATGTCACAAGAATTGGAAGAAATTGAAAAATTGCGCTCAAATCTAGAAGAAAGCCTAACCAAACTTATCAAGAAAATTGGTAAGGTTCAGATAGGTAAGAAAGAACAATTTCCATTTGGCTGGAGAAAATCAGCCAAAGGAAGAACTGTATGGAGAATTATCGAGGAGATTATAACCCAAAATCTAGAACTTCACCATAAAGACTTTGGAATCGCCAAAGTTTCTCCCTCTGATTCCGAGGTTTCTGTCTACGATATGCAGTGTGAATATACAGGGCATGCGCCTCTATATATAAATATCAAGTCCGCTGTTGAGGGAGGTAAGAAATCAAAGGATGATATTTCTAAGGCTCAAGGATTGTCTGATTTTTACAATGAAGATGCCGCTCATATATTTATGATTGCAACTTTCCTTATAAGATTCAACGCAGATATGAGCGTTGAACTAACAAAGGCTGTTGTTATGCCTGTTGCATGGATTCCTGATATATATGTCAATCCTAGCAATAACGGTAATCTTCAATCATCTTACGCAAAAGATTTGGACAAGGCAGTCAAGCGCACTAATGCAGAATTCATTGTGGAGTTGTCAAAAGCTATTGAAATTGCAAATAAAAAGAAGAACAAGAACAAACAGTAGCAATAAACAATTCAGGGGGCTTATACAGCCTTCCCTAAATTGTTTACAAAATTGCAGATATTTTTTTTACAATCGTCAGAAAGCCCCGATAGTTCAAATACAATATTATCTATCATTTTTATCGATTCTTTTTCGGATAAGTCTCCATGAATTGCCATTTTGGTAATAATATCGAGTTCATGTTTCACTTGCTCCGAAAGATTCAATACTGGAATTTTTGAGACATAGCCAGAAGTGACCATGTTGGATCTTATTAAGACACCCCGAATAAAATAAGTAACCAAACTGCTATTTAAATATGCTATTAGCCAATAAATATCATTCTTTTGGGGAAATATAGTTGCATTAACTCCCGTAACAGCATCTTGAGGTTTATAGGCCGCACTAAAAGGCAAACCCATTGAAGAACATGCAATACCTTCATCTTTGAGAATCGCCTTATTTCTTACCATGAAATCCTTTACTCTTTCCGACTCTTCCATATATTCGTCTATTAAAAAAGCATCAGGTTCTGTCTTAAATTTTCGTTTTGCAGGATTCTTGTAAAAAGGAACTGTAAAGCCAGGTTTTATATCTTTTGATAAGTATTTCTTGTCATTTCCAGTTGATATACAAGTTACACATTTGTATAATGTTCCCAAAGAAGGTAATGTCTTGAAAAGAGTCACCACATCCTCATCTATGTCTATTATAAACTGATTAATAGACTTGTTGGTTCCTAATAAAATAGACTGTAAAGGAACGGATTTAAAATCTTTTTTGTGCAGAATTGCATGGAAGTCTTCTGTATTATTGGGTCTATTTGAAATCAAGACATTTTTTTGAAACCTCTTGCCTTTTTGTAATATTAAAATACATGTTCTAACATCTGCATTCTGAGACAAAAACAAGTCATTAGGACACAATATCAACTCATGAATTGAGCATTCTTTAAGTATTTGATCTCGCAATTTTGCATGTAGCGTGGCAGTTAAGAATGAATCAGATATGATAACACCTATTAGACAACCTTCTTTTGCAATGCTAATCATTGCGGATAGAAACATAGAATACATGTTGTACGCTCCTATTGGGAAAGCTGCGCTTAGTCGTTTTTTGTTATCTTTTATGTACGATACTTCATGGCAATTGTATGGTGGGTTGGCAATCATATAGTCATATTCTTGACATTGCATTGGAAGGCACGACATACGCTCTATGTAAAATTCTATAAAATCTTTACATTGAAAATTCGAATACTTGTGAATTCCATGATCTATAATATCAAAAGAATCAATGTGCTTGTTGGCCTCGTGGAAAGATGCCAACAATTCCTCTTTACCTGTTGCTGGGTCTAATACTCCATCTCCTTGAGGATTTATGGCGAGCATTTCTTGCGTCAGATAATCAGCTACAAATCTTGGAGTAGAATAATATCCTACTTCTCTTCGGTCGAGTCCTTCGTTGTCTGTTAAGATTTTTATTTTTCTAGCCATATAATTACTTCTTAGTTGAAACTATTAAGTCTTTGACATCAACATCCAACAATGATGCTATTTTTACTAATGTCGCTAAATCAGGTTGCGACGTATTAGAACACCAACGATTTGTTGTCACCGTACTTACATTAAGTTTTTGGGCAAGCCATTTCCCTGTAACCTGTTTCTCTACCAATACTACTTTGATTCGGTTTAGAACATTCATTGTTATACTATTAAGGTTTAATGCAAAGGTATTAACATTTATTGAAATAAACGAGGATTTTCAAAATATTGATTGGCTGTTCCTGCTGTTCCTGCTTCTTGTACTTAATCCTCATTGTCTTCTATTTTTTTTGTTATGCTTTGTGTACAGATGATGAATGGCAGAACTTCATAATTCGAAGATTCCTCTTTTTTAGGAAATCATATTCTTTATTTATCCAGCTAAGATATTCTTCGGCGTTATGAGGAAAGGGATTTCTCTCAAAGTATTCACTTCCTAACCAAAGATTTACGTGTGTATAATCTTCATCAACACAATCTTGAAGGAAGAAAAAGTCTACATATCCTTTGAAGTCAACAAATAGATTGAAAAAGTCTTTGTCTCTGTTTAAAGACTTGGACAACGGGCTTTCTATACCTTGGTAAAATCTTCTTATGCATTCTAACGTGAGGTCCCATCTGTCGCAGATTCGTTTATTGCATCCTCGTGCACAATTTAGGCTGAATCTGTGTTGGGGAAATATAATCATACCTCCAATGCTATAGAAATCTCGCATATATTTTTCCACAAAATCACGATAGTTGTCCACCTTGTTACGAACTTCACTTAATATGCCGCTTTTATCAGCGTGGCGAAAACTGACAAGGATAGAGTCACTGCCGAAATACATGTCTTTCCATTTTAGGTAGTATTTGCTCTTTCCGTCCATCAGTTCCATTATGTCACCGCACGGAAGTTGTCTACTCCACAAAAGACAATGATAATCGCGAAGAGTTTGGCTCTTGGAGTCTGGGTCTTTTGCCGAATGTCCTAAATCATTGTTCCAAAAGCCATCCCAATAGTTGGGGGTATCGCTTGTAAAATCGAACTTCGTGTCAATATCATTTAAGTTGTAAATAGCCATTGCATTACATTTGTAGATTTTACATTAAATTTTACTTATCCCTCATATTCTTCTATCTTGAATGTTTACTTCATTAGCTCCAAGTACTCTGTAATTACAGGGTCTTGTTTCAACTTCACATTTCCTTTTACGGCATCCATAAGTTTCTTGCGCAGTACAAGGTAGCACTCTTTTACAATCTCTTTATACATATCCATACGGATGTCGTCATCGATGCTTTCGGCGATGAGATAATTCATATAATTTTGGTCATATGCCTTGTATGTAGCCCGTGAGGCAAGTTTCAGTTTTACGAGCTTTGAAATATTGTCCTCAAGGAATATAAGAATGTCCTCGTGTCTGTCAGAATTTTCCATTTGTCGTTTTTGATTTTGAGCGTAATATTAAAATCTGAGAGGCCCCCTTTCGGTGGTATCTTATAAGATGCGATTTGCCTATCTGTAGTGCCCCGTTGATCAGTAGTTTTTCGCATGGTTATAGACTTGGAAGCAGGATTTATTCTGCTTGTACTTGGGCCGAAAGGATACATAGTGGGCCTTTTGGCGCTCGATAGGCATAAGACGGGGAGATGCTCCGCCTTATGCCTCGGCTTCCTCCTCTGGCCCAGAATTATCCTCGTCAGTGGGGTGGGGCAGACGGGTCTTGCGCTTGGGGTTCTCCTTGGCCCCCATTTTTACCAGTTTGACGGCAGCCGTAGCTATACTCTTACCGCCAGGGGCCGTGGTGGTCTTCACGTCGTCAAAGGCTTTGCGGGTGCGGGCCAGCAGGTCGTCGGCCGTGGCAAACCGCTCGTAGAACAGCTGCACACGGTTCACCAAGTCGTCGGCGATGCGCATCATCTCCTCTTGATTTTCGGCCTGCCGTACCTGGCGCCACGTCATCTCCAGCACGCGCAGCATCATGTATAGCGTCTGGCTGCCCGATATAATGACCCCCTGGTCGTAAGCACTCTTCCACAGGTCGGGCGCGTTGCTCAGGGCCAACTGCAGGGCACTCTCGCTGAATATGTACATCACCACGAAGTCCAGTTTGGCCTGCCCCTTCTTGGTATATTGATAGTATTTCTTGCCGGCCAGCTCTTTGACATGGTTGCGAACCGACAGGATGTGGCGGTTCAGAGCGTCGGTCCGCTGCTCGTCGTCTTGGGCGTTGTAGTAGTCCTCAAAGGCTTTGAGCGACATCTTGGCATCGATGATAACATCGCGGTTTTCGGGAAAATGGAGTATCACGTCGGGTATCAGACGGTGCCCCGCGTCGCTCTCGAGTACTGCACGACCCTCAGCGTCGCGCATGGTGGTCTGTTCCTCGAACTGCACGCCCTCCTCGAGCCCCATATTCTCTAAGAGTGTACGCAACTGAAGTTCCCCGAAGTTTCCCTGGACCTTGTTCTCGCTCGTCAGCGCCTGGGCCAGTTTGTCGGCCCGCTCGCCCACCTCCTGCGCCTGTCTCAGGTTTTCCTTGATGGTGGCATCCAGTTTCACCATGCGGTCAGCCTGGTCTCTGTCGTTGCGCTCCACAGCCTCGCGCATCTGGCGCAGGTTCTCGTGTAGTGGGTTGAGTATGGCCGATAGTTGTTCAGAATTCTTGGTCGACAGCTCGTCCGACCTCTTGCGAAGTATCTCTTCCGAGGCCGTGTTTATCTGCTCCCGTATCAGATGGGCCTGTTGCTCCATCTGCTGCTGTTGTTGCATGCGCAGTTCATCTATCTGCTGACGGTGACGCTGTGTCAGTTCTTCGCGCTGCTGCTCGTACATGGCCCGCAGGTCGGACGTCCGACGGGCAAAGTCGTCGCGCATCTCCCTGACCTGATTGGCCAGCGCCTCGGCCTGGGCACGGTATCGCTCGCGGTCAGCGGTGGTCTGGGTGCTCTCTTGGCGTAGCGCGTCAGTCAGCCGGGTGGCCTGTTCGGTCTCTGCCTTGCGAGTGGCTATCTCTGTCTCTAACAGTGTGTTGCGCGCCGATAGCCCGGCCACTTCCTTGCGTGCCGCCAGCCATCCTATGACCCCTCCGGCCACGGCCGCCAGTACGGCTATAATGATGTAGATAATATTCATAGATGCAGATGTCGATTTGTGGTTCAGAGTTAGCGCCTGGTCACGATGTCGGCCATAGACTTGCGCTTCTTCTCGGGTGCCACGTAGTCAGTGGCAGGGTGGCCTATGGGCACGATGGCCACCGGCTCGAAACCCTCGGGGGCAAACAACTGGCGGGTGCGCGCCACGTCAAAGTTGCAAACCCAACAGGTGCCCAGGTCGCGTTCGGCGGCAGCCAGACAGAGGTGCTCGGTGGCTATGGCCACGTCTATGTCGCCATGGGGATGCTGGTCGTCGGGGCGAATCCAGTTCTCTGTGGTGCTCTTCAGACACACTACGTAGAGCGGAGCCGTGGCAAACCATTCGCGGGCATAACAGGTGTGTATCGTGGCCCTTGCCTCGGGGCTCTCGACGATGACAAACTGCCAGGGCTGCCTGTTGCAGGCCGACGGAGCCATGCGCACGCACTCCATGATGTAGTCTATGTCGGCCTGAGCTACAGGTGTGTTGCTAAAGTGGCGAACCGATGAGCGCAGTAGGGTGAGTTGTAGAAAATCCATAGTAAATGTCTTTTAGTTGATGGTTCTGTATGTTGTGGCGATAGGACAGGGCGCGAGCCGCTAAGCCCGATGAGTCGCCCGAGGTGCCGCCTATCTTATGCAAAGATAGTGCCAACCGAGCGCAGTCAAGCTTGCTTGAATTGCAGAGGTGCCGCCTATCTTATGCAAAGATACAACAAAGCGGCGAATAAGCGTGGATGGCGGAGCCGAAAAAATCGTTTGCCGGCATGGAATGTGGTGCAGAATGGGATAGAAGTGTCAGACGGCATACCCTAAAAATGATGACTCCGCCCCCAGTAGCCGATGGCAGGCGGGCGGGGAAAATATGGGATGTGCGTCTATAGGTCGCGTATGGCCGTCCGAAGGTTCCGAATGTACATTCTAAGACTTCGGATGTACGCCCCAGCGGTCGCCAGGTTTGCCCCGGTGGTCGCGTCGCCAGTCTCGGCGGTTGCCAGCCTTGTCCCAGTCGCCACCTCGCCCACTCAGTCAGTCGCCCTACCGCCCCGGCATCTCCCCGTCCTCCCCGGCGGGCCTATAACGACAAGGGCACCGCCCTCCTATGGTGTGGAGAGTGGTGCCCTGTGTTTGTCTTAGTCTGCGTCGCGATTACTCAGCCAGGCTGATAGCCTCGTTGGGGCAAACGCTTGCGCATGTACCGCACTCTGTGCAGGCATCGGGGTCGATAGAATACTTTTCGCCTTCAGAAATAGCGCCAGAGGGGCACTCGTCAATACATGTACCGCATGCGATGCAGTCGTCACCAATTACGTAAGCCATAATCTTAATCTATTTTATTGTTAATACTATTATCTCAGCATTGTAGAATACCTACAAATGTTTGCTGCAAAGGTACGATTTAATTCTGATATACCTACAAATAATGATGGATATTTTTTGCAATTTATATGTTGTCGAAATAGATTAAGGTGATGGTCGCGGCTGTTCTGGCGGGTGCTGTGGCCCTGATAAGGGGCCTGGCGGGGCGATAAGGGGTGATGGCGGGCCTCGCCCGAGCCGTTAAGGTGCCCCTGGAGTACTCTATTTGAACTTTTTTGACTAAAAAGGCAACCATTAAGTTTTTTTGTCGTAAATTTGTAGACGGTATGTGCCCCGCTGGCCTATACCTTAATATATATAGACTAAACTGCTGCTGATGCTGAAGACGATACGCCCCCTGTGGTTGGCCCTGCTGCTGGTGCTGTGTGCCCAGACAGCCGTGGGCCAGGAGCGAAAGGTGGAGAACCGGCCCTATACCGACCTCCGGCCCTTCCACTTTGGCATACTGGTGGGTACCCACCTGCAAGACATGGAGATGGTTAACGTGGGCCCGCAGACCATTACGAACGAGGACGGTACCCAGAGCGAGGTACTTATATCGGCCGACCAGGACCGATGGGACGCGGGGCTCAACGTGGGCGTGCTGGGCGAGTTCAGGCTTAACAGCACGTTTCAGCTGCGCGTGGCCCCGGCGCTCTACTTCGGTACCCGCCGGCTTACGTTCCGCAACCAGAGTCAGACTGACGATGGCGGCCGTGCCCTGGTAAAGCACCAGGACCTGAAGAGCATCTACGTGTCGTCGGCCGTCGACCTTATCTGCGCTGCCCCACGCTTCAACAACCACCGCCCTTATCTCATGGCCGGTATCAACCCCATGCTCAACCTCAGCGGTAGCGACGAGGCCATCGTACGCCTGAAGCGCTACGATACCTATGCCGAGCTGGGCGTGGGCTGCGACTTCTATCTGCCTTACTTCAAGCTGCGGCCCGAGCTGAAGTTTATGTTCAGCCTCATAAACAGCCTGGATACCACCCATCCCGACAAGCTCAAGGACGCTACTCTGCAGCCCTACGCCCGTGCTGTGAGCCAGACGCAGAGCAAAATGATAGTGCTGACGTTCTACTTCGAGTAGCGGCGCCCCTCGGGGCGGTATATACGAATAAGTAAATCAACCATAAAACCAATGAAGACAAAACACATTATCTTAATGGCGCTGGCCTTGATGGCCAGTATGACCACGACCGCTCAGCAGGTCAAATGGATGAACCCCATGGACGGCGACGAGCCTTACATCAGTGGTCGCGCATGGAACAAGGAGATGGGTCGTACCTACGACCGTCTGCCCGACCGTTTTGAGAAGCTCCTCCCCAAGAACGTGTGGAGCCTTAAGGCCCATACTGCTGGTGTTATCGTGCGCTTTGTGTCCAACTCTAAGACCATCCGTGTGCGCTACGGTTGCCTGTCTAACAACTACAACGGCTTTAACATGACTGGCATCGATAAGTCGGGCGTAGACCTCTACGGCAAGAACCCCGACGGCGACATCCACTGGATTGCCACGCACATGAGCTGGAAGATGCAGGCCGACACAGCCCGTATGGAGTGGCAGAACCTCACCTACGCCAATAAGGGCCGTGGGGCCGAGTTTACCCTCTATCTGCCCAACTATAATGGAGTCAAGTGGCTCGAGGTGGGTGTCGATGAGGGCTCTCACTTCCAGTTCCTGCACCAGTCGCCAGAGCGCCCCATCGTGGTCTATGGCTCGTCTATCATCCAGGGAGCATCGCCCTCGCGTCCCGGCATGGCCATCACCAATATCGTGGAGCGCGAGCTGGAGTACCCGGTCATCAACTTAGGCTTCTCGGGCTCGGCCCGTATGGAGCCGGCCATGTTTGACATGCTCAGCGAGATAGATGCCCGCGCCTATATCATCGACGCCATGCCCAACAGCTTCAACCTGCAGGACGCCGAGATCATCAAGCGTGCCAAGGAGGGCGTGATGAATCTGCGTGCCAAGAGCCAGGCCCCCATCATGCTCTGCGAGTGCCACCCCACGCCCGACAGCGTGATGCGTGCCAATGTCAAGGCCAAGTACGACCGTGGCAACGTGGCCCTGCGCCGTGCCTACGACGAGCTTCGTGCTGCCGGTGTCAGCAACCTGTACTACCTGAGCAAGAGCGACATCCGTTTCGGCGAGGACTACATGGTCGAGGGCTCTCATCCTAACGACCTCGGTTGCCGCGTGTATGCCGACGCTTACGAGAAGAAGATCCGCGAGATGCTCGCTGAGGACAAGCCTAACAGCGTGTTCTACCCGGTAACCCAGCGCCGCGATGGCTGTTACGAGTGGCGCGAGCGCCACAACCAGGTGGTGCAGCTCAACCATACCACTAACCCCGAGATACTGCTCATTGGCAACTCGATAACCAACTTCTGGGGCGGCAACCCTGTATGCAGTGTCAACAACGGTGGGGCTGCCTGGGGCAAGACCTTCGGCAAGCGCCGCGTTACTAACATGGGCTTCGGCTGGGACCGCATCGAGAACGTGTTCTGGCGCATCTACCACGGCGAGCTCGAGGGCTGTAAGCCCAAGCACATCTGCCTGCTCATAGGTATCAACAACTACTACGTCAACACTCCTGAGCAGATAGCCCAGGGCATCTGCGACCTGGCCCAGCTTATCCGTGAGCGCCAGCCCCAGGCCCAGCTGCATGTGCTCAAGGTTTATCCGGCTCGCGGCCGCGACAAGGTGGCTCGCATCAACGAGCTGCTGGAACAGAAACTCAAGACCGATGCCAAGACCGAGCTGGTAGACCTTACCCAGTGTCTGGTGCTGCCCGATGGCTCTGGTAAGATAGACCCCACCTGCTTTCAGAAGGACGGCCTGCATCCTAACGAGAAGGGTTACACCCTGTTAGGTAAGCAGCTCAAGAAGCATCTGAAGTAAGCAGTCGGCCCGACAGCCTAAACAGACAATCCCCGGACGGTTCGTGTGCCGTCCGGGGATTGTGCTATATATATAATAAGGTATAGGGGCGCGCTTCTGAGGGTGACAGTAGGTGCCGTAGCGACTTCCCTCGGCCAGTTGGCCTATCGCCGTTTTACCTGTAGCTCTATCTTGCCCACGTAGATGCCGTGCTTACCGTTCTGGTCGACAGGTACCTCGCGCCCGTCCAGGTCTTTCACGTAGCGTAGCGTCTGGAAGTAAGTGTGGCTGTGGCCTCCTAATACCAGGTCGATGCCCCGCGAGCGACTTATCACCTCTTGGTCGCCTACGCCGTTGTTAGTCCACCCTAAGTGAGACAGGCAGATAACCACGTCGCAGTGTTCCTTATGGCGCAGGGTGGCCGCCATCTCGTTGGCCGTGGCCACCGGGTCCATGTACACCACCTGGCCATAGTTCTTGGCATCTACCAGTCCGTCCAACTTGGGGTCCAGCCCGAAGACGCCCACCTTTACGCCCTTAACGTGGAACACGGTGTAGGGCTTTACCACTCCCTCAAGCGGGGTGCCCGTTACGCGGTAGTTGGCACACAGCACGGGAAACTGTGCCATGCCAAACAGCCGCGCTATGTTAGCTAACCCGAAGTCAAACTCATGGTTGCCTATCGTGGTGGCACTCACCCCCATGCGGTTCATCAGCCCTATCTCTACATCGCCCTTGAACAGCGAGTAGAAAGGCGACCCTTGCGAGAAGTCGCCGCTGTCCAGAACCAGCAGGTCAGGGTCGCGCTGCCGCTCCTGACGTATCATCTCTATCCTGCGCAGGTATCCGCCGCGTCCCGCCAGCGCCGTGTCGGCCAGGTTGGGGTTCAGGGGCAGTATGCAGCTGTGCGTGTCGTTGGTGTGCAGTATCGTTATGGTCTTAGTCTTCTGTGCGGCGGCAGTCAGCGTCAGCACCATGAGTGCCGCCATGATGATGGTCTTCTTCATACTCGGTCCTTATTTGATGACTATCCGGCCTTCGGTGTGCGCGTCGACGTTGCCCTTGGCCCTGAAATAGTCCATGATGATATAACGTACATTATTATCCTGCCCCTGGGGAGCCACCACCTGACTCTTGGCCTTGAAAGCCACCAGGCGGTCGTTGCCCTGGGCCAGATAGTCCAGCGTGGCTATGCGGTAGCTGCGCTTGGGGTCTATGGGCTGCCCCCCTACGGTGGCCGAGAGCAGTCGGCCGTCGCGGCTGATGGCCAGGGCCACCCCGTGGCTTACCCCCTCGCCGCCCACCGAGGCTATCTGGGTGAACAGCTCGGTCACCTTGTCGCCCGTCAGCGTGAGCACACACAGCTTGTTCTCAAAGGGGGCCACATCCAGCACGTCGCCTATGGTAACCTGGCCCTTGGCCAGCGCCGCGCGTATGCCCCCCATGTTGTAGACGGCAAAGTCGGCTCGCTCGCCCATGCGCGCTGCGCCCCAGACGAGTATGTCGCTCAGCAAGTTGGACAGCTCGCTCTCCGGGCGGTGCGATGCCATGTAGCGAGCCGCCGTTCCCACTACGGGGCTCATCAGCGAGTCTACCTTGTGGGCATAGGGAGCTAAGAAAGCCTCTGCCTCACTGCCCGGGCGGTCATAGCGTCCGTCTATCAGAACCCGCGTGCGGCTCACCTGGGTCAGCTGGTAGTGCGAGCTGCAGGCGCCAAGAACCATCAGGGCCGCCAGCGCCAGAGTGATACTTATTTTCTTCATATCTTGTCCGATTGTTTAAGTGTCTGTATGCCTGTAAAGTGGGGGAGTGGCCCCCATCCACGCTGCAAAATTAACCATTTTTTTACTACTGCCCACCCCTTTTCTCCTTTTTCTTTCTCCCTTTCCCCATATTGTCCCTGTCCTCCCGGTTCTGTCTCCCACTGTCCCCGTTGTGGGCGTAAGATGGTCTGTGTCCCTTTTCACCAGTGCCCAGGTTCACTTGGTAGGACTCTCTGTCCTGTTTGCTGTGGAGGAAGGCAGTGCAAAACTTTAGGCGGCTTCTGGAAAAATGAAACTTTTCGGTGATAATCGGGGAGTTCTTCGGACTTTATGCTTAATTTTGCATCTGCCAGTTCATTCTATATCGCCTTGGGCGATTTTTTTGGCATCCTATAAAAGACATCAATATGGCAAGTAAAAATCAGTCTTCAAGACTAATGTTGCAGCATAAGGCCAGCCAGGGCGTTGTTGGCATCTTCGGTGCTGAGGCTAAGTATCATGACCTGACGGTAAAGGAACTTTCGCACCATGTTATACAAACGCTGGAAAAGTACTATCCACAGTTGACATTCCGGTACAGGGCAAGTATTACAAAAAAGGAAATCAATGAAGCGTTGCAGCGGGTAAACCCAGCTCTGGGGCAAACTCTTTTTGTCGAGAGCGCAAGTGTTATTCCCGATGGTGGTATCGTTGAGGTGCGGGATGATGCTGGCAACTGGCGGGTAGTACTGGTTTCTGAGGCTAAGCATCAAGGCAAGGATATAGAGAACATCGAAAGCGGTCTGATGGTCGGTAAAAATAGCGACCAAGACTTGATGCAGGCTGGTAATGCCATTGAGCGGGCGTATAAAAATATCTCTGAGATAGCTAACTTCATGCTGGCAGAGTCTTATTTCCCGTATGTGCTTTTCCTGGAGGGCTCCAATTTCCTGACAGAGACTATTAGGGTAACACGGCCCGATGGAAGGGTGGTGACATTGGAGTACAATTCAGGCTTACTCAACAGGTTGGATAGGCTTACGGCTGCCAACTACGGCATGGCGATTAACACCAATCTTTGTAAGAATATGTTTGTCGGGCATGCAGGCCGCACCATTATGCTGCAGGCTCCTTCTATCTATACGCAGGGCAACGGCGGTCGGTGGAATGTACAAGATATGTTTGCTGTAATGATGGATGTGGCTACAACGGCCCTTCAGGTGCTGGGTAGTGAGCTGTTTAAGCAGCTTACTGCCAAATAGAAAGTTTATAAAGATGGTTAGGAACGCTACGAATAAACAACTCCGGAAAGCCAGGAAGGCTAAGAGTGATGAGTTTTACACTCAGCTTTGCGATATTGAGCGCGAACTGCAATATTATAAGGACTGTTTTGAGGGAAAAACGGTCTATTGCAACTGCGATGACCCCTATTCGAGCAATTTCTTTCGTTATTTTGTAAATAACTTCCATGAACTGAGGCTCAAAAGGGTCATAGCTGCATGTTATGTGCCTACAGAGCGGAGTCTGTTTCAGCCATCAGAACAGCGGCGCGGCTTTTATTGCGATTTCACAGGGGCTGGTAGTATGGCAGACATCGACGTGAAATCTTTCAGGGGTGACGGTGACTTCAGAAGCGATGAGTCGGTAGACTTGCTGAAGCAGTCAGACGTGGTGGTAACCAATCCTCCGTTTTCCTTGTTCAGGGAGTTTGTCGCCCAGTTGGTACAATACGATAAGCAGTTCTTGATAATAGGTAATGTCAATGCCATTACTTATAAAGAGATATTCTACCTTATCCAGCGCGACAAGGCTTGGCTTGGTGTCAATCTGGGTCGGGGCATCTCTGGCTTTATCGTCCCTGAGCACTATGAGCTTTACGGTACCGAGGCCAGGGTCAACGAAGAGGGCCAGCGTATTGTCGCCACGAATGGTTGTCTGTGGCTTACCAACCTGGAGAACTCGCAGCGCCATGAAGACATCAACCTCACGGAAATCTATAAGAACCATGAGGACAGATACCCCCTCTATGATAATTGCGAAGGTATTAACGTTAACCGGACACATGATATTCCCAAGGATTACCGAGGTCTAATGGGCGTGCCGATAACTTTCTTACATAAATACAATCCTGAGCAGTTTGAAATAGTACGCTTTAGAAAAGGCGATGACGGTAAAGACCTGCGCGTTAACGGCAAATGTCCCTATTTCAGGATACTGATAAAAAACAGGCGACTGAGCGTCTAATGCCCTGCGGCCACCCCCGTTACCACCATGGCCCTTGCGCGCGGATAAGAAAATGGTGGGGAAATGTAAAAAAAGGATGGAAATGTGCGAGTAGGTCGAAAAAAAATGTTAATTTTGCAGGCATTGCAAACGAAGCGATGAGAGTAGTAGATGCCCGAACCGCCGATATTGTCGGACTGACCGGGCACTGCCAATGCTTTAGGTACGAGCATCTAAGCCAATAACTGTAACCCATTGTGGGCCTGTGGTGGCCTGTACGGCCGCGCCCCACTTTAGCACATAAAAGATAATGACAATTTTCAGAAGAGTCTTTAACTGGTATTTCAAGAAGTCTGCCTTGCCTTATTGGGCTATCGTGATTTTCGACGCCGTGGTGTGTTTCCTCGGCGCGCTGTTCATCCTGTTGCTGCGTCACCCCATTGACGAGATAGTAAGCTCATGGGGTACGTTGTGGCATAGCTTGGTCATGCTGGTGGTGGCCAATCTGATAGGGTTCAGGGTCTTCAGCACCTACTCGGGCATCCTGCGCTATTCCCAGTTTGTCGACCTGGCGCGCGAAGCCTACGCCAGTCTGCTGGCCTTTGTCCTGGCCTTGGCGTTCAATTTCGCCATCGAGCCCCTGGGCCTCCAGGACGTGTTCTATGTATTCACCGGGCGCATACTCACATTCATCTTCTGTGCCACGGCCGCCCTGCTGTGTGGCTCGCGCGTACTTATTAAGATGGTGTTCGAGAGCGCCCTCGTCGGAAAGTCGCCCCAGCGCGTACTTATCTACGGTACCCACGCCGGAGCCATCGCCATGACTAACGACATACGCAACACTAAGCCCACGCGTTACTTGGTGCGTGGATACATAGGCGACAGCAAGCCACACTATACCGAGCGACTTATGGGGCGCCCCGTGTACTCTACCCAGGAAGACCTGACGGCCATTATCAAGGCCCACCACATCCAGGCAGTCATGGTGAGCCCCTTGAAGCATGAGATGTTTCTTGCCAACAGGGCTTTCCAGGACATGCTCATCAACGCGGGTGTCAAGATATACGTGGCCCAGAACGCCGAGGAGTGGAACCTGCACCGCGATGCCAAGGAGAAAATTCAGATGAGGGAAGTGAGCATCGAGGACCTGCTTCCCCGCGACGAGATACAGGTAGATATGGACAGCGTGGGTGCCCTGCTCAAGGGCCGAAAGGTGCTTATCACCGGCTCGGCCGGCTCCATAGGCTCCGAGATGGTCCGCCAGATAGCCGTGTACCACCCGGCGGAGATGATGCTCATTGACCAGGCCGAAACGCCCCAGCACGACATCAGGCTGATGATGAAGAACCAGTACCCCGGCATCGTGGCCCACACCGTGGTGACCAGTATCTGCAAGGCCGACCGCATGGAGGAGATATTCTCTACCTTCAGCCCCGACTATGTATTCCACGCGGCCGCATACAAGCACGTGCCGATGATGGAGGACAACCCCAGCGAGAGCGTGCAGAACAATGTGTGGGGCACCAAGGTGATAGCCGACCTGTCGGTTAAGTATGGCGTCAAGAAGTTTGTCATGATATCGACAGACAAGGCCGTAAACCCCACCAACGTGATGGGCTGCTCCAAGCGCATCTGTGAGATATACGTGCAGAGCCTCAATAAGGCCATCGTGGAGGGCCACGTGAAGGGCTCGACCCAGTTTATCACCACGCGGTTTGGCAATGTGCTCGGGTCTAACGGCTCTGTCATCCCCCTGTTCCGCAAGCAGCTCGCCGCAGGCGGCCCCCTGACCGTAACGCACCCCAAGATTATCCGGTTCTTCATGCTTATACCCGAGGCGTGCAAGCTGGTGCTCGAGGCAGGTACCCATGGCAAGGGCGGAGAAATCTTCGTGTTCGACATGGGCGAGCCGGTGCGTATAGCCGACCTTGCCCAGCGCATGATACAACTCAGTGGCGCCAAGAACGTGGAGATTAAGTACACCGGGCTACGCGAGGGCGAGAAGCTGTACGAGGAGGTGCTCTCAGAGAACGAGAATACGCTGCCCTCGTTCCACAAGAAGATACGCATAGCCATGGTGCGGAGTTACGAGTACGCCGATGCCGAGCGGCAGATAGAGGAGCTGCGCGACGTGGCCGCCCGCTACGACGACATGGCCACCGTGGCTAAGATGAAGGAGATAGTACCCGAGTATATCAGCAAAAACTCGCACTACGAGGTGCTGGACAAGGGTAGGGAGACGGCTGCCGCTAAGTAGGCGGCAGACAGCGCCACGGCACAGGGCCCAGCCCAGGCAGACGGAGCGTCTGCTGGGCTGGGCCCTGTCGTTAGCAGGCAGGGCGTGGCGCCTGCAGGCTGATAGGAGGTAATGGCCGCAGGGCTACTGGTGGCCCCCTTGTCCCGCGTGGCGGTCGCTTGGAGTGGGGCGATGGCCTACGGAAAGCCGTTGGTTATATATATTTTTTTTACAAATACTTGCCGTAATCGTTTGGTTGGTCAATATTTTTAATTAAATTTGCAATTGCAATAATTTTATTAACCAATTTTATAGTAACGATTATGAAGAAAACGATGCTGCTTGTTGCGATGGCTCTACTGGGTGTTGGCCACGTTACGGCACAGGTCAAAAGTGCTGACGATCTCGGAGTTTTTAATCATGTGAGCGTAGGCGTGGGTGTAGGAACCCCTGGCGTGACCTTGGAAGTGGCCACCCCGCTAACTCCTTATGTGGCCGTGCGCGGTGGTGTTAACATTTTTCCTACTATCAAGGTCAAGACAGACCTGGACATCGAGGTTAACGGTTCGCAGGTACCCTCGGAGATGCTGAGCCGTATTCCGTCAGAGATAGAGGTCGAGGGCAAACCCTCGATGACCACAGGCCATCTGCTGTTCGATGTGTTCCCGTTTAAGAAGAGTGCCTTCCACCTTACCGTGGGTGCTTTCTTTGGCAATTCGAAGATAATTACCGTGCGCAATGCCGAAGAGGGCTCGCTCCGAGTGGTCAACGAGATTAACCAGCAGCTCATCCAGCAGGGCATAGCCAACCCTACCACCCACGAGAATATGGTGGGAGTAGACCTGGGTGACTTCTTCCTTACCCCCGATGGCAGGGGCAATGTAGATGCCACCCTCAGAGTTGCCGGGTTCCGTCCTTACGTTGGACTGGGCTTCGGCCGTCCTGTGCCAGCCAAGCACCGCTTCGCGTTCAATTTCAATATGGGCGTGCAGATATGGGGCGAGCCCAAGGTGTGGCTTCGCGACAACGAGCTGAGCAAGACTACGACCAACAGCGATGCTGGTGAGGTGCTCAAAGTGCTCAGCAAGGTAACCGTGTACCCCATGATGACTTTCAAGTTGGTGGGCCGCATCCTGTAAGCACCGGCTACAGGACTGATTGTTGTCCTTATATATAATAATGTATACAGATACACACGTACTCACCCCCGCCCGCGACCCCATGGGCGCTGCCATCATGGACTATCAGACCACGGGGCGGGCAGGCAGGCTCTGGGTGAAGTCGTCGATGTTTGACGATGACGAGATGCCCGTGCCCCACCTCTTCCGTGCCGCTGCCGACATGCCGCCCATAGAGCGCCGTGCCCTGCAGATGGCCCGCGGACGCATACTCGACGTGGGGGCTGGTGCCGGGTGCCACACGCTGGCACTCCAGCAGCAGGGGGCTGAGGTTACGGCCATAGACATATCGCCACTGAGCTGCGAGGCCATGCGGCTCAGGGGCGTGGCCCATGTGGCGTGTGTCAACCTGTTTGACCCGGCCCTCACCGCGGGCTACGATACCATCCTCATGCTGATGAACGGTACAGGCATAGCCGGACGGGCGGCTCGGTTGCCGCTGCTGATGGCCCGTCTGCGCCAACTGCTGAACGCGGGCGGACGGGTGCTCATCGACTCGTCGGACCTGCGCTACATCTATGAGAACGAGGACGGCAGTATGGACATCAACCTTAACGGTGCCTATTATGGCGAGGTCGATTACCAGATGGTCTATGGCCAGGTGGTGGGCCAACCGTTCGACTGGCTCTATGCCGACTATCAGCTCCTCAGCGCAGCGGCCGCCCAGAGCGGTCTGCGCTGCTCGCTGGTGCTCCAGGGTAGCCATTACGACTACCTGGCAATGTTGGAAAAGTAAGAAAGTAAAAGGGTAAGAAAGTAAAAAGAGCTCCCTGCACATTGGTGACAGTCTCCTGTACGCCAATGGCAGTCGTGGAAATCCTGGAGACCGGTCTCTTAGTTTCCCGGAGCCACCTTTAGCGCGCTGGGAGCTGTCTTTGGAAAGCTAAAGACCGGTCTTTCCGCCTCGCGCCTTGGCCATTGGTGCGTCCCTGGGGGTGGTGGCCGCTTGCCCGCTCATGGCTGCTGCGCCCTAAGCCGCCCTCGCCCTGCGGGGAGTAATTGG
Source organism: uncultured Prevotella sp. (assembly GCA_934204655.1). GTDB lineage: Bacteria > Bacteroidota > Bacteroidia > Bacteroidales > Bacteroidaceae > Prevotella. Next base: position 20,062 of record CAKPZJ010000027.1, read on the forward strand.
GGCGCTTTTAGTAAATATTTGCGTTTTTGTTTGGTTTTCTCTCGTTTTTTTCCGAATATTGCACCACGATAGCGCGAACCGCCCCGGTGGCGGAGCGTGTAGTGTGTAACCCACCCAAACACATGCTGTATGAATAAGAAAGTGATAGCCCTGATAGTGGGGCTCTTCGTCTTCGGCCTGTTGGTGATGACCTGTCCCGACAGGCAGACTCACCAGGACACGCTGAAGGCTGTGGCTACCAGCTACGTAGAGAACTCGGTCGCCGAGCGTACCCAGGACAGCTCGGGCGTGTTCGGCCTGATAGGGTCGGTACTCTCCGGCCCGTTTATCAATGCCTTCTTGGATGCCAAGCTACAGGTACACAACTACCTGGTGGTCAGCGTGGGCCAGATAACCCTCAAGGACACCACCAAGACCGTGTCAGTGGGTCTGCTCAATCACGTGTTTACCTGTTCGACGGCCGATATAGACCGGGCCATGGACTCCTGCAGGTAGACCGGCGGCACCCCCAATCCCCCTAATCCGCATAAATGCAACCCGGTTGCACTCCCGAAGCACTACCTTTGCACCCGGAGAGATGGCTGGCCCTCGCCTCGGGGCTGCCAGCCACCCCCAAGGATGCTAACATATATATAATAAGGTATAATGATTAAAAGAGTATTGATAGTGGTAGCCGTTACGGTAGTGGCCGTGGCTGCCTTTACCCTCTGGCAGTCGCACGGTGAAGCCGGGCACCCCCATGACGAGGCCGAGGAACACGACGACGCTGTAGAGATGGCCCATATACCCCTTACGCAGCAACAGGTTAACACCGCGGACCTGCGCCTGGGCACCGTGACCCGCCGCAAGCTCGACGCCATGCTCCGTGCCGACGGCGTGCTGGTGCTGCGCGCGCAGAACATAGGCGATGTAACGCCCCTCATGGGCGGTGTGGTGCGCAGTGTGCTGGTGCGCGATGGCCAGGCCGTAAGCCGCGGCCAGGTGGTGGCCACCATCGAGAATACCGATGTGGTGACGCTGCAGCGCGAGTACTATGCAGCCTGCAAGGAGAGCGAGGACGCCCGGCAGGAGCTGGCCCGGCAGGAGCAGTTGGCCACGGCCGGCGCCGGCGTACGCAAGAACCTGCAGCAAGCCCAGCGCGACAGCCGTATAGCCCACGCCAACATGGTGGGCATGGCCCGCCAGCTCAGCCAGATGGGCATCAGCGTGGCCCGGGTGGCCCGCGGCCAGTTTACCACCGTGTTCCCCCTGCGCGCGCCCATCGCCGGAACCGTCAGTCAGCTTGCGGCCAGCATAGGGAGCTATGCCGACATGCAGACGCCCCTGATGAAGATACGCAACAACAGCGCGGTGGAGTGTGACCTTAACGTATTTGAGCGCGACATAGCCCGCGTCAGGGTGGGAGCCCGCGTGGTGCTCGCCCTGACCAACCAGCCCGGCGTAACGGTGACCGGCCGCGTGTACGGCATGAACCAGTACTTCAACGATGGTACCAAGGCGGTGGCCGTACACGTCAGGCTCGACGCCGCACAGGGCGCCCGCCTTTTTGACGGCATGTACGTGTCGGGCCAGATAGCCACCGGCAGCCGCGAGTGCGATGCCCTGCCCACCCAGGCCATCGTGAGCGCCGACGGTCACCACTACGTCTTTGCCCTCAACGGCAAGCCGCGCGGCGGCCGCTACGAGTTCTCGCGCCACGAGGTCACCCCCGGTGTCAGCCAGGGCGGCTATACTGAGGTGCGCTTCAGCCGTCCGCTCCGCCCCGGTCAGCAGGTGGTTACCGATAACGCATTCTATCTGGCCTCGCTCACCGGCGAACATGGTGAGCACGCCCACTAATACCGCGACCGCCATGTTTCAGAAACTCATAGACTACTCGATACACCACAAGCTCGTGGTGGGCGTGCTGACCCTCGCCCTGATGGTATGGGGCGTCTGGTCGCTGGCCAACCTGCCCTTTGATTCTACCCCCGACATTACCAACAACCAGGTGCAGGTCATCACCCAGGCCCCGGCCCTGGGCGCACAGGAGGTAGAACAGTATATCACCACCCCGATAGAGATGGCGCTGGCCAACATACCCCGCCTGACTGAGCGGCGCAGCATCTCGCGCAGCGGACTGTCTGTTATCACGCTGGTGTTTGACGATGGAGCCGACATATACTGGGCCCGCTCGCAGGTGAGCCAGATGCTCGGCGAGGCAGTGGCCGACCTGCCCCAGAATACCACCACGGAGATGGGGCCCATAGCCACGGGCCTGGGCGAGATATACCACTACACCGTGCGGGCCAAGCCCGGCTACGAGAACCGCTACTCGCTGGCCGACCTGCGTACCATCCAGGACTGGATAGTGCGCAAGCAGCTCTCGGGCACACCCGGCGTGGCCGAGGTGAGTGGCTGGGGCGGCTACGTCAAGCAGTACGAGGTGGCGGTGCGTACCGACCAGCTCAACGCTAACGGCCTCACCGTGGCCGAAGTGTACGATGCCCTGCAGAAGAACAACGCCAACACCGGCGGCAGCTACATCGAGGAAAACGCCAGTCAGTACTACATACGCGGAATAGGCGTGGTGAGGTCGGTCGACGACATCGCCAACATACCCGTAAAGACCGTGGGCGGCACCCCCGTGCGCATAGGCGACGTGGCAGTGGTTCAGCCCTGCCACGCCACCCGCTTTGGCGCCGTGACGCGTAACGGAGAGGGCGAGGTGGTGGCCGGCATAGCCATCATGCTCAAGGGCGAGAACTTCCAGCAGGTCATCCGCAACGTCAAGGCCCGCATGGCACAGATACAGAAGAGCCTGCCCGAGGGCGTGGTCATAGAGCCGTTCATAGACCGTACCAACCTGGTAGACAGGGTCGAGAGTACCATCGCCCACAACCTCATCGAGGGCGGGCTCATCGTCATCCTGGTGCTCATCGTCTTCTTGGGCAACTATCGGGCCGGCCTGGTGGTGGCCAGTGTCATTCCCCTGAGTATGCTCTTCGCCTTTGGCATGATGCGGGCCTTCGGCGTCGACGGCAACCTGATGAGCCTGGGTGCCATAGACTTTGGTATGATAGTAGACTCGGCCGTCATCATCGTCGAGGCTGTGGTGACCCACATCAACGGCAGCCGGGCCAAGTTTCCCACCATGCGCCTGACTCAGCAGGACATGGATGCCGAGGTAAAGTACTCGGCCTCGCGTATCAGGCAGAGCGCCGCCTTTGGCGAGATAATGATTATGATAGTGTATGTGCCGCTGATGACCCTGACGGGTATCGAGGGCAAGATGTTCCGCCCCATGGCGCTCACCGTGTTCTTCGCCATTCTCGGCGCGTTCATCCTCTCGCTCACCTATGTACCCATGGCCAGTTGCGTGTTCCTCAGTAAGAGGGTACACACCGCTCCCACCTTCTCGGACCGTATGATGGCCCGGCTGCAAGCCTGGTACAGACCCGTACTGGACTGGACGCTGGCGCGGTATAAGAACGTGGTGACCCTGGCAGTGACCCTGTTCAGCGTAAGTGTGGTGGCGTTCAGTTTCCTGGGCGGCGAGTTTATCCCCAGTCTGGACGAGGGCGACTTCGCAGTGGAGATGAGCATGGCCCAGGGTACCTCGCTGTCGCAGATGGTGGCCACCTGTACCAAGGCAGAGCAGTTGCTCCGCGCCAAGTACCCCGAGATACGGCAGGTGGTAAGCCGCATAGGCAGCGCCGAGATACCCACCGACCCCATGCCCGTAGAGCGGGCCGACATCATGGTGGCCCTCAAGCCTAAGGCCCAGTGGACGTCGGCCGCCACCACCGAGCAGCTCATGGAGCAGATGGAGCAGACGCTGCAGGCCATTCCTGGCTTGGAGGCCGAGGTGTCGCAGCCCATCCAGATGCGCAACAACGAGCTGCTCACAGGTATTAAGCAGGACGTGGCCATCAAGATATTCGGCGATGACCTGGGCGTGTTGGCCCAGCAGGCTGCCCGTGTGCGCCGGCTTATCAGTGGCGTGCGGGGCGTAAGCGGGGCTTATGTCGAGGAGGTGTCGGGACTGCCCCAGATACAGGTGGCTTACGACCATAGGCGCATGGCGCAGTACGGGGTAAGCGTGGACGATGTGAACCGCGTCCTGGAAACCACTTTTGCCGGCGCGGTGTCCGGCGCGGTCTACGAGGGCGAGAAAAAGTTTGACATCGTGCTGCGCATCAATGACGCTGACCGCAACGTGGCCGCCTTGCGCAACCTGTCGGTGCCCTTGAGTGATGGCGGGTTTGTCCCCCTGTCGCAGATAGCCGACGTGGCGTACAGGCCGGCCCCTGCCCAGGTGTCGCACGAGGACGGCGCGCGCCGCATCTACGTGGGCTTCAACGTCAAGGGCCGCGATGTGCAGAGCACGGTCAAGGATATACAGCAGCTGCTTGACTCGCAGCTCCGTCTGCCCGACAGCTACTATTACAGCTACGGCGGCGAGTTCCAAAATCTTCAGAGTGCCGTGTCGCGGTTGCTGGTCGTGGTACCCGTGGCGCTCATCGTCATTCTGCTGCTGCTTTACGCTACGGTGAAGAGCGTACGCGAGTCGCTCTTCGTGTTCAGTGCCATACCGCTGGCCACCATCGGTGGCGTGTGGGCGCTGTGGTTGCGCGGCATGCCGTTCTCCATCTCGGCCGGCGTGGGCTTCATAGCCCTCTTCGGTGTCGCCGTGCTCAACGGCATCGTGCTCATAGGCCAGATGAACCAGATGGCGCGCGATGGGGTGACCGACATTCACCGCCGCATCGTGGACAGCTGTATGCTGCGGTTGCGCCCTGTGCTGATGACGGCCCTCGTGGCGTCTATGGGATTTCTTCCTATGGCGCTCTCGCAGGGCGATGGTGCCGAGGTGCAGCGTCCGCTGGCCACGGTGGTTATCGGCGGTCTTGTCACGTCGACCCTGCTCACGCTGTTGGTGCTGCCGGCCGTCTACAAGATGTTTACCCACCGGTAGGGGCGCGTCTCTGCCCAGGCTGTCGTGGTGGCTGTCTGGGCGGAGGCACTTGGTATGATATAGGATAATATATATATAATGAGAAAGAGAAACTACGTATTAGCAGCAGCGGTGCTGGCTCTGGCCGCGACGGCTGCTACCGCCCAGGGGCAGGACGCTGCCCGGCGGCTTACACTGAAGCAATGTATGGATAGGGCCCTGGCGGCCAACTATGGTGTCCAGGCGGCTAACAAGAGTATAGAACGGGCCCGCGCCATGCAGGGCACGGCCTGGGACATAGACAAGACCGACGTAACGCTGGGCCAGGACCCCACGGCAGGCGGCAGTCCGGACAACGCGCTTACCTTTAGTCAGTCGATAGAGTTCCCCACGGTCTACGCAGCCCGCCATCGCCAGCTCAAGGCCGAGACCCAGGCCGAGCGGAGCCGTGCCGACGTGGTGCGGGCACAGCTCCGTGCCGATGTAGCGGCTGCCTACTATCAGTTGGCTTATCAGGCTGAGTGTGTGCGCCTGCTCCAGCGTCAGGACAGTCTGCTCGACCAGTGCAACCGCCATACTGCCAAGTTGCACGAGGCCGGTGCCACCCACCGCATGGAGCAGCTGCTGGCCGAGAAGGCGTATCGGGAGAACCAGTTGGAACTGCAGACGGCACGGGGCGAACTGTCTACGCTGCAGTTGCAGCTCAGCACCCTGCTCAACACCACCGAGGCTGTCATGCCGGCCGAGACGGGGCTGCAGGCGCTCAGCGTGCCTTACACGGCGTACGGGTTTGCGCAGACGGCAGAGGGCCGCTATGCTCAGGACAAGCTTACGGCGGCCGAGCGGGCCGTCGCGGTGGCCAAGAACGGGTACGCGCCTACACTCTCGGTGGCCCTGCGCCAGCAGTTGGTCATCGGCTCGTGGAACCCGTACAACGCTGACCGCTCAAGGTTCGACGCGGGCAACTTCATGGGCTTCGAGGTAGGCGTGGGGGTGCCCCTCTTCTACGGGGCCACTAAGGCCCGGGTCAAGGCGGCCAAGAAGGACCGCGAGATAGCCGAGTTAGAGATGAACCAGAGTCGGCAGCAGGGCCAGCAGGAGTATGCCGCCTGCCAGAACCGGCTGCGGATAGCTGCCGAGCGGATGCGTTTCTATGAGGGCGATGCCATGAAGCGCGTAGCCGAGATGGGCACGCTGAGCAAGGCTGAGTACGACAATGGTGAGATGACTTATACGGAGTATGTCAACGTGCTTCAGGAGAATGTCAACACCTGCCTGAAGCGCGCCGCGGCCATCAACGACTACAACCAGGCCGTGATAGCCTTGGAGCGCATACTGGGCAAGGTGGGCGAGTAAGCCATCGCCCCTAACGCAGAGGGTGGACAGCAGTCCCGATGGTATCGGTCTGCTGTCCACCCTTGTCGTTGGTATCTGTATGGTGGTGGCCTAACAGCCTACCACCCACTTGCTGCCCGGGATGAACGAGATGAGCTTGGTAGTGACATAGCTGGTAACATAGGTGGTTACGGCTATGGCCGGGATGGCTGCCACGGTGGGCAGGGCGAGGGTGTTCTTATACACGCCTACCCACAGGCCCAGCCAGAAGATGTGCATCAGGTACATGCCGAAACTCATCTTCGACACATCGGTTATCAACTTACACGGCTTGGTGATGCAGGTAAACAGGATGAAGGTTCCGGCGGTGAATATGACGCAGTTGATGGTACAGAAGGCCCATCCTATCTCCAAGACGGGGGTGGGGTGGTTTACCCCGGGCGTGGCCTGTACGTAGAAGCTCAGTATGGTGAGCGCCGCGCCTATCACCATTCCTAAGCTACCTATCGCCAGTCGCTTGGAGCGGCCCCAGGTAAGATGGGTGCGTATGTAGTGAGCCATAACGAGGTACCCCAGATAGCCAGAGAAGTACCACAGCATGTGATACTCGTTCCAGAAACACTGGCCCCATACCTCGCCGAACCAGCGGTTTATATATGGCATGCAGGTAGACAGCGCGAAGAGTGCAATGAACCATTGCTCCTCGCGCTTAGTGGCTCGGGCCAGCCAGGGAGATATGAAGGGGATGAAAAGGTACAGGCTGAAGAGCGGGTACATAAACCAGAAGTGGCCCGCCAGGGTGGGGAAGTTGAGCAAGATACGCGACAGGTCTCTCAAGGACGTGGCGCTGTCTATGCCGCCCCACAGCAGCGGCAGGGTGGAGTACAATATCATGAAGGTGAAGAACGGGGGAAGTATGCGGAGTGCCCGCTTGCGGTAAAACTGCCACGTGGTGACGCCCTCTTTCATCGGGGCTAACAGGAAGGCCGACACGATGATGAACAAGGGTACCGATATGCGCGAGAAGCCATCGTAGAGCGACACCCAGAGGCGGTCGGTGTTGTTGGCGAGAAACGACTCGGGTCCCGCCATGTCAGTGGAACCGGCCGCGCCATAGAAATTCTCACTCGCGTGTACCAGCATCACTAAGAAGCAGGCTACCACGCGGATATAGTCCAGGAATACAATGCGTTGTTGTTTCATTATGATTTGGTTTAGTGGTTATCAATCAGCTTTAAAGTAGCTCGTAGGCGGCAGGCTGTGGTATCGGGGCGTCGGGCGATGGTTGCCCGGGTTGCCCGAGGTGCCGCCTATTTTCTGCAAAGATACGGAAAAGAAACAAGAACCACCGCGGAAACTCCTGAAAAAATGACGGCGAGCGAGCGCTGTTTTAACTGCTATGGGCAGGGCGATGGTGGCTCTGATGTGGGCATTATCTGTAAAAAAGGTATGAAAAAACTTGGGGTGGGTATTGGTTGTAGTCGCCATTTGTCGTAACTTTGTAGCTGTCGGGGCATGTAGTCCCGGCCATAGTCTAAACAATAATAAAACATCATGAGTAAAGTATTGGTAATATCTACGAGCCTGCGCGCTAATAGCAATAGCGACGTGCTGGCCGACGAGTTTGCCCGTGGCGCCAGGGAGGCTTGCCACGAGGTAAAACAGATAACCCTGAAGGATAAGCAGATGGCCTTCTGCCGTGGCTGTCTGGCTTGTGGCAAGTTGGGACGCTGCGTTATCCAGGACGATGCCTCTGCTATAGCAGCCGCTATGCACGACGCCGATGTTATATGCTTCGCTACACCTATTTATTATTATGAGATGAGTGGCCAGATGAAGACCCTGCTGGACCGTAGTAACTCGCTCTTCTACTCTGATTATCATTTCCACGACATCTACCTGCTCACCACGGCGGCTGAGGATGGCCCTTCTGTGCCCGAGCGTGCAGAGAGCGGACTGGGTGGCTGGATAGCCTGCTATGCGCATGCCCGTCTGGCTGGTACCGTCTTCGCCGGAGGCGTGCAGGACGGCGGCGAGATAGCTGGTCACGAGGCGTTGGCCCGTGCTTATGAGATGGGTAAGCAGGTGTAGCCATCCTGTTTCAAGGGGCGGCCTTCTGTATTCCAAAGGCCGCTCCCTGTTTCCTAAAGACCAGTCTTTAGCTTTCTAAAGGTGGCTCCCAGTGCGCTAAAGATAGCTCCCAGCACGCTAAAGGTAGCTTCCTGCATCTCAAAGGTCGGTTTCGCGTGTCGCCGCCATGGTCACGCAGGTCACCGCGATGGCTCCGGAAGTTAAAAAAACGTAAATATTTGCTCTTGCGACCCCTGCGCACATTGCCGGTATAAAAATAATGTGTACTTTTGCACGCCGATTATTTCGGGGACACACTTAGAGTCCCCCGTGTCGCCGTGTTAATAGTGGCGCTTTTGGCCGAGCGTCATGGTTAGTGAATCTGTGGCACATCAAGAGAAATAAAAACGTTTTTTAGTAGTAAAATTAAATTTTAAAATGAACACTTTAAGTTACAAGACTATTTCCGTTAACAAGGAAACAGCTACCAAGGAGTGGGTCGTAGTAGACGCTACCGACCAGATTGTAGGTCGTCTTTGCTCTAAAGTAGCAAAGCTGCTCCGCGGAAAGTACAAGCCCAACTTCACTCCTCATGTGGACTGCGGTGACAACGTCATTATCATCAACGCCGCTAAGGTTCGCTTCACTGGTAAGAAGGAGACTGACAAGGTTTACACCCGTTATACTGGTTATCCCGGTGGCCAGCGCTTTAATACACCTGCCGAGCTCCGTACTCGCAAGAACGGTGTCGACAAGATGGTTCGCCACGCTGTTAAGGGTATGCTCCCTAAGGGCCCCCTTGGTCGCTCGCTCATGGATAACCTCTACGTGTACGAGGGAACTGAGCACAAGCACGAGGCTCAGAAGCCAAAGTCAATCGATATTAACCAGTATAAATAATAGGAACAAAGATGGAAATGATTAATGCTATCGGTCGCCGTAAGAGCGCTGTCGCTCGTGTTTACCTTACTGAGGGTACCGGCAAGATCACAATCAATAAGAAAGATTTGAAGGACTTCTTCCCATCAGCTATCCTTCAGTATGTGGTTAAGCAGCCACTGGCACTCCTGGAAGTTGCTGAGAAGTATGATATAAAGGCTAACCTTGATGGTGGTGGCTTCACCGGCCAGAGCCAGGCTCTGCGCCTCGCCATTGCCCGCGCCCTCGTGAAGATTAATGCCGAGGACAAGAAGGCTCTCAAGGACCAGGGCTTCCTCACACGCGACTCTCGTGCTGTTGAGCGTAAGAAGCCCGGTCAGCCCAAGGCTCGCCGTCGCTTCCAGTTCAGTAAGCGTTAATGTACTGAGCAGTTTAGTATCTAAACTCATGCGACTTGCTGCGGCAATTACCCATGGGTTGGTTCTAAGCATTATAGAATTAAAAAGAAAGTAAACAATTAAAGCAGAAAAAGAAATGTCAAGAACTAATTTTGACCAGTTACTCCAGGCAGGTTGCCACTTTGGCCACCTCCGTCGCAAGTGGAATCCCGCTATGGCTCCTTATATTTTCATGGAGCGCAATGGTATTCATATTATAGACCTCAACAAGACTGTTGCTAAGATTGACGAGGCAGCAGAAGCGCTGAAGGGTATCGCCAAGTCAGGCAAGAAAATCTTGTTTGTCGCTACTAAAAAACAGGCAAAGGATATCGTAGCCGAGAAGGCTGCATCAGTTAACATGCCTTACGTTATCGAGCGTTGGCCCGGTGGTATGCTTACCAACTTCCCGACCATCCGTAAGGCTGTTAAGAAAATGGCAAACATCGATAAGCTGATGAATGACGGTACATTCGCTAACCTTTCAAAGCGTGAGTTGTTGCAGGTAACACGTCAGCGCGCCAAACTGGAGAAGAACCTGGGCTCAATAGCCGACCTGACACGCCTTCCCTCTGCCCTCTTTGTGGTAGACGTAATGAAGGAGCATATCGCCGTTAAGGAGGCACAGCGTCTGGGCATCCCCGTGTTCGCTATCGTGGATACCAACTCTGACCCCAAGCCGGTAGACTACTTGATTCCTGCCAACGACGATGCTAAGGACTCTATCGAGGTTATCCTGAACGCCTGCTGTGGTGCCATCGCCGAGGGACTGGAGGAGCGCAAGGCTGAGAAAGCCGACGAGAAAGCTGCCGCAGAGCAGGCTGAGGAAGTGGCAGAGGCTAAGCCCCGCCGCGCACGCAAGGCCCGCAAAGAGGAAGCTCCCGCTGCTGAGGCTGCAACAGAGGCTACAGCTGAAGCTGCCGAGTAATCAATCGATATAACAAACAATAGATATTAATAATAGTTATGGCTGTTACAATAGAAGATATCAAGAAGCTCCGCGCTATGACTGGCGCAGGTCTGGCTGATGTTAAGAACGCGCTGAACGAGGCTCAGGGCGACTTCGACAAGGCTAAGGAGCTTCTCCGTGAGCGTGGTCTGGCTATCGCTGCCAAGCGCTCTGACCGCGAGACATCAAATGGTTGCGTACTGGTTAAGAAGGTTCCCGGCTTTGCCGCTATGGTAGCTGTAAAGTGCGAGACCGACTTCGTGGCTGCCGGTAAGGATTTCATCGCTCTTGTAGCTGAGATTCTGGATGCCGCTATCGCCGCTAAGTGTACCAACCTGGATGAGGTTAAGGCCCTGAAGCTCGCCAATGGTGACGATGCCGCTACTGCAGTTCAGCAGCGTTCGGGCGTTACTGGTGAGAAGATGGAACTTGATGGTTACAACTACCTCGTAGGCGACAACATCTCAGTTTACGATCACATGGGTCGCCACATGCTGGCCACCATGGTTCAGCTTGACAAGGACAACGAGGAGGCTGCACACAAGGTTGCCATGCAGGTAGCCGCTATGAAGCCAGTTGCCCTGGACGAGGCTTCTGTTCCCCAGGCCGTTAAGGACGAGGAGCTGAAGGTAGCTATCGAGAAGACCAAGGAAGAGCAGGTGGAGAAGGCCGTTAACGCTGCCATCAAGAAGGCTGGCATCAACCCCAACCTGGTAGACAGCGATGACCACATCGAGTCTAACATGGCCAAGGGCTGGCTTACACAGGAGGAGGCCGACAAGGCTCGCGAAATCAAGAAGACCGTGAGCGCCGAGAAGGCTGCCAACCTGAACGAGCAGATGATTCAGAATATAGCCAAGGGCCGTATGGCCAAATTCTTCAAGGAGAACTGTCTGGTTGACCAGGAATTCCAGTTTGCTGATGAAGACGGCAAGATTACTGTAAAGGATTGGTTGAAGAAGCAGGGCGACCTCAACATCGTCGACTACAAGCGCTTCAGCCTGTCAGCTGACTAATTTAGCAATAGCCTAAATAAGGATAGTAGGGGCCGTGCCTGTATTGGGTGCGGCCCTTTTTATGCCTTTGCGAGTTTGTTTTATAACCCTGCGAGTCTATTTTTATACCCATCTGAGTTTCTTTTGTACCCTTGCGGGTCTGTTTTATACCTCTGTGAGTTTGTTTTATACCCTTGCGAACCCATTTTGTCGGTACCGCAGCCCCTTTATCTCGATTAATTGTACTAACTTTGTCACCATAGATTAACAGAAAGTTACCGATAATGAAGATTTTTGCCGTCGGAATGAACTATATCCAGCACAATAAAGAGCTGGATGGCGCGTTATATACTCCAGAGGAACCTGTGATATTCACTAAGGCCGACTCGGCCCTCTTGAAGGCCCACAAGCCATTCTTTGTGCCCGACTTCATGGGCCGTATCGACTACGAGACCGAGTTAGTGGTGCGCATCTGCCGTCTGGGTAAGACTATCCCTGAACGCTTTGCCCACCGCTATTATGACGCGGTTACCGTGGGTATCGACTTTACGGCCCGCGATGTCCAGCAGCGTCTCCGGGCAGCCGGCCAGCCCTGGGAACTGAGCAAGGGTTTCGACGGTTCGGCCGCCATTGGCGACTGGGTGGGCAAGGAGCGTTTTCTCGATGTCCAGTCCCTGCGCTTCCACCTTAATATCAATGGTCAGACGGTGCAGGAAGGGTACACGGGCGACATGCTCTTCTCTATCGACCACATTGTGGCTTACATCAGCCGCTATTTCACTCTCAAGACGGGTGACCTCATCTTTACCGGCACTCCCGCGGGCGTTGGCCCTGTCCATATCGACGACCACATCGAGGGTTATCTCGAGGAAAGCAAGGTGCTGGAGTTTAACTGTAAGTAGTAATTCGCTATACATAAAAAGATAGACGACACTGAAGACTCTGAAATATATATGGATTGTCCTGCTCCTGCTGTGTGCCACGCAGGTGTCAGCGCAGCGGTTCTTTAATCTTACCGCGACCGACGTGAAGGTAGACAGCGTGCTGCCGCAGTTCAGCTATGCCCTTCCGCTGAGTGGGGCTTATGCCGATAGCGTCTACACGGTAAGCATAGCCTATCCCGAGTTTATCGACATGACCACCGCCGATGTGGTCCGATGCAAGTCGATGCCCGATGCCCATTTTGAGGCACTCCCCACAGTTACGCAACGTATCGTTACCAGTCGCCGGAAGGCCAGCCTGGAAGTAACTTTCTGCCCCGTGGTGCTGCGAGACGGTCGCTATCAGGTGCTGGTGAGCTTTATGCTCGACGTGCAGGCTCGCCCCAAGTCGCGTGCCGCCCGCCGTCAGCGTGCCACCGCCGCGTCGCCCGCCGAGCGCTACGTGGCCAACTCGGTATTAGCCACGGGCCGATGGGCCAAGGTGAGGGTACCCGAGACAGGCATCTACCAACTTACCGAGACGCTTATTCGTAAGGCCGGGTTTACCGACCTCTCGCGTGTGCGGGTCTATGGCTATGGCGGAGCCCTGCTCCAGGAACAGCTTGACGGTGCCGACCTCCAGGCCCACGACGACCTGCGCGAAGTACCTATCTGCGCGGTGGGCGGCAAGCGCTTTTTCCACGCCCAGGGCCCCGTGAGCTGGTCGTCTGACAATGTCACGGTTCGTACGCGCAATCCCTATTCTCAGTATGGTTACTACTTTATCACCCAGGCCGACGAACCCACGGCTACGGTAGACTCCGCCCAGTTTGTCAGCGGTTTCTACCCCTCGGCCGCCGACACCCACTGGCTCCATGAGGTAGATAACTACGCCTGGTACCATGGCGGGCGCAACCTCTATGAAGATACCCCCATCAACGCAGGCGCCCAGCACGACTACGCCCTTCCCGGCTTTGCCGCCCACCAGCAACGGGCGCGCCTGTCGGTATGCGTCTCGGCCGGTGTGGCTACCTCGGTGCAGATACTGCGTAACGGCACCCTGTTAGGTACCATGGACCTGACCCCCGACAGCTACTCCAAGGGTGCCAGTGCCCTACGCGTCATAGACATAGCCCCGGCCGACACCGTAAACGACCACCTCACCATCAAGACGATAACAGGCGGCCCCGCCCGCCTTGACTATATCTCGCTGGCTTACGACCAGCCCCGCGAGGCCCCCCGTCTGAGCGTTGTCCGCGATGAGCCCGAGTATGTTTATAACATCACCAATCAGAACCACCACGCCGACGGGCCCTGCGACATGGTCATCGTCATTCCTACCAGCCAGAAACTCCTGGCCCAGGCACAGCGCCTGGCCCAGCACCATGAACAGCACGACTCCCTGCGTGTGCGCATCGTACCTGCCGATGAACTCTACAACGAGTTCTCCAGTGGTACGCCCGACGCCAGCGCCTACCGCCGTTACCTGAAGATGCTCTACGACCGGGCCGCTACCGACAGCGACCTGCCCCGCTATCTGCTGCTTTTCGGCGATGGCGTGTGGGACAACCGCATGCTCTCCAGCGCCACCCGCAGGCTAAATCCCGACGACTACCTGCTCTGCTACGAGAGTGAGAACTCCTTCAGCGAGCTGTATTGCTATGTCGACGACGGCTACTACACTCTCCTGGACGATGGCGAGGGCGCCGACCTGCTCAGCAGCGACAAGGGCGATGTGGCAGTGGGGCGTTTCCCCGTGACAACGGCCGAAGAGGCCCGCGCCATGGTAGACAAGACCATCGCCTATGCCAACAACGCCAATGCCGGAGCCTGGCAGAATGTGCTCATGTTCATGGGCGACGACGGCAACAACAACATACACATGGAGGATGTCGACGCGGCAGCCGAGCAGACTGCCCGCCTGCATCCCGGGTTCCAGATTAAAAAAGTAATGTGGGATGCCTACGTGCGCGAGTCCTCGGCCACAGGTCATGCGTACCCCGAGGCTACCCGCGACATCAAGCGCCAGATGAATACTGGTGCCTTAGTGATGGACTATAGCGGCCATGGCAGGGCCGAGCAGCTGTCGCACGAAGCCGTACTGCGCATCTCCGACTTTGAGCAGTTTACCAATGCCAATTTGCCCCTGTGGATTACAGCCTCGTGCGACGTCATGGCTTTCGATGGAGTCACCCCCACCTTAGGCGAGACAGCCGTGCTCAACAGCCGGGGCGGCGCTGTGGCCTTCTGGGGCACTACCCGTACCGTGCAGACCCTCTATAACCGCAACATCAACATGGCTTTTCTGCGGCATGTACTCTCTGCCCCTGGCGGAAAGCCTATGCCGATAGGCGAGGCCCAGCGCCTGGCCAAGAACGAGATGATTACCACTGGACAAGACATTACGGCCAACAAGTTGCAGTACTCCCTGCTTGGCGACCCGGCCTTGGCGCTCCATCTGCCTACCCTGCAGGTGGTAGTCGACAGCATAGACGGCAGGCCCACATCGGCCGGACGCATGGCCCTGCAGGTGGGACGTGTGGCCCGTGTCAGCGGACATATCGAGGGCGCCGCCGACTTTGACGGAGTGGTTACAGGCGTGGTGCGCGATGTCAGCGAGCAGATAACGTGCCGCGTCAACGACCCGCAGGAAACCTCGGCCCCCTTTACGTACACCGATCGGCGCAACGTGATATACCAGGGCTCCGACAGTGTACGCCAGGGACGCTTCACCCTTACCTTTGCCGTGCCGCGCGACATCTCCTACTCCGACGCCACGGCCCTTATCAATCTCTACGCCGTAGACCATACCCATACACGTATCGCCAATGGTGCCTATGACAACTTTACCGTAGGCGGAGGCGGCACCCTGACCACCGACTCCATCGGCCCGTCGGTATATTGCTACCTCAACTCGCCCCAGTTTGCCAATGGCGGACGGGTCAATACCACCCCCTATTTCGTAGCCGAGATTGCCGATGAGGATGGTATCAACGTATCCGACGGAGGCATCGGCCATGGCATGCAGTTGGTCATCGATGGCGACATGACCCGCACCTACACCCTCAGTGACAACTTCGTCTTCGACTTCGGTACCTATACCCGCGGTACCACCTATTATAATATACCCGCGCTGGCTCCCGGTCCCCATACGTTGGCCTTCCGCGTGTGGGACGTACTCAACAACGCCACCACCACCCGTCTGGACTTCACCGTGGTACAGGGGCTGGAGCCCACCATCTTCAGTGTAGATCTGAGCAAGAACCCGGCCACCACCTCTACTACCTTTATCGTGAACCACGACCGCACGGGAAGCGACATGGACATCGACATCGATGTGTTCGACATGAGCGGCCGCCTGCTGTGGACTCACCACGAGAGCGGAGTGCCCACCTCGGGTGCCTATACCGTAGACTGGGACCTCACGCTCGACAGTGGCGCCCGGCTGCAGACCGGCGTGTATCTATACCGTGTCCGCGCCGGCTCAGATGGTAGCAAGAAAGCCTCCAAGGCCAAGAAACTTATCGTAATAGGCAATAAATAGCCCCCTCTTGCCGTTATTTATAGCGTAGAAAACATAGATATGAGCATAAACAGTATCACCCGTAGCCTACTCGGGCTGCTCCTGGTCTTGGTGGCAGTTCCCCTGCACGCCCAGGATAAGAAGAACATGTTTAACCCGGTCAACAGCTCGGTAACCTCGCAGACTATAGCGCCCGATGCCCGTGCCGCTGGTATGGGCGATGTGGGCGTGGCCACCGATGCCGATGTTAACTCGCAGTACTGGAACCCGGCTAAGTACCCCTTTGCCATTTCGCGTGCCGGAGTGGCTCTCAACTACACCCCGTGGCTCCGCCAGTTGGTCAACGATATGGATGTGGCCTACCTGGCCGGCTATTACCGCATAGGAGACTACAGTGCGGTGTCGGCGTCCATGCGCTACTTCTCCATGGGCGAGGTTTACATGGATGGGCATACCGATGACAACTCTATGACCATTAGCCCGTACGAGATGTCGCTCGATGTGGCTTACTCGCTTATGCTCAGCGAGAAGTTCTCCATCGCGGCCGGCGTACGGTGGATTTACTCAGACCTCACGTTCAACTTTGCCGACGACACGGCCCCTGGCTCAGCCTTTGCCGCCGACCTGTCGGCTTACTATCAGGACTATCTCAACATAGGTCAGCGCGAGTGCCAGCTTGGTCTGGGTCTCAACATCTCTAATGTGGGTAGCAAGATTACCTTTGGCGGCGACGACCATAGCTACTTCATCCCCACCAACCTGCGCCTTGGTGCCTCGCTCAAGATTCCTGTCGATGAGTACAACCGCGTAACCATTGCCGCCGACGCCAACAAGCTGCTGGTGCCCACTTACCCCAAGCAGCGCGAGGGCGAGTCTACCGAGGACTACCAGCGCCGCATGGAGGACGAGTACTGGAATGTATCGTCTATCAGCGGCATCTTCAAGAGTTTCAGCGATGCTCCCAACGGTTTTTCCGAGGAGTTGCAGGAGGTTAACTGGAGCGTGGGTGCCGAGTACGAGTACAATGACAAGTTCTTCCTGCGTGCCGGCTATCACCACGAGAGCGAGAACAAGGGCAACCGTAAGTACTTCACCGTGGGAGCTGGCTTCAAGATGAAGGTCTTCTCTCTCGACGCCGGCTACGTTATCGCCACGGCCAAGAGCAACCCCCTTGACCAGACCCTGCGCTTCACCCTCAGTTTTGACATGGACGGTATCAAGGACATCTTCCGCCGCCGCTAATCTATAAGTTATGACGAAGATACGAGTTGGAATGGGCTACGACGTACACAGGCTCGTGGCCGGCCGCGAGCTCTGGCTCGGCGGCATCCGCATCCCTCATACGCTGGGCCTCTTGGGTCACAGCGATGCCGACGTGCTCATACACGCCATCTGCGATGCCCTCCTCGGGGCAGCCAACATGCGCGACATAGGCTATCACTTCCCCGACACGTCGGCCGACACCCTCAACGTAGACAGCAAGATACTGCTGCGCAAGACTGTCGACCTCCTGGCCACCCGTGGCTACCGGGTGGGCAACATTGACGCCACCGTGTGTGCCGAACGCCCCAAAATCAATCCTCATGTGCCAGCCATGAAAGCCTGTCTGGCCCAGGTAATGGGGATAGACGAGGACGACGTGTCTGTCAAGGCCACCACCACCGAGCGGCTGGGTTTCACAGGCCGCGAGGAGGGCATCAGCGCCTATGCCGTAGCCCTCATAGAGCGGGCCTGAGCCCCCACGGCTCCTGTCGCCTGCACCCCCTATTCCGTAAAAGCAGTACCTCTGACGCTATGATTATAACCCTGACGATACTGGCCCTTACGGCCTTCTTTTTCGCCATCGGCAAGATACGCTCCGATGTGGTGGCGTTGTGTTCACTCATCCTCTTGTTGCTCTTCGGCATCCTCACCCCGGCCGAGGCATTGGCTGGTTTTTCTAACCAGGTGGTTATTATGATGGTGGGGCTGTTCGTAGTGGGCGGCGCCATCTTCCAGACCGGTCTGGCCAAGATGATTAGCGGACGCATCATGCGCCTGGCCGGCACCAGCGAGCTGGCCCTCTTTCTCCTTATTATAGTGGTAACAGCCGTTATCGGTGCCTTTGTCAGCAACACGGGCACCGTGGCCCTCATGCTCCCCATCGTGGTGAGTCTGGCCGCCAGCGCGCGCATACCGGCTTCGCGCCTGCTCATGCCGTTGGCCTTTGCCAGCAGTATGGGCGGCATGCTCACCCTCATCGGTACACCGCCTAACTTAGTGATACAGGATGCCCTCGTAGAGAGTGGCCACCAGCCTCTCGGGTTCTTCTCCTTTCTGCCTGTCGGCGTGGTGTGTATAGCCGTGGGCATCGTGGTGCTGCTGCCGCTGAGCCGTTGGCTCTTGGGCCGCCGTCCCGTCGAGGAGGGTAGGGGTGGTCGCCGGGGCAAGTCGCCCCGCCAGTTGGTCAGCGAGTATCGTCTGGCCGACCGCCTGGGCTGCTACCAGGTGGCTCCCCACTCGCCGTTGGCTGGCCGTACCATCGGCGACATAGACCTCCATCACCGCTATGGCCTCAGTCTGCTGGAGCTGCGCCGCGAGCGTGGCCGCAAGAAGGGACTACTCAAGCAGGTAGAGCAGCGAGTACCAGGGCCCGGCACCCGACTGCGTGTGGGCGACATGCTTTACCTCTCGGGAACCGAGGAAGATACGGCCCGCTTCGTGGCCGACTACGGTCTCGTGCCCCTGTCGGCTGCTGGTTCGGCCGAGGATGGCGGCATGGCTTTCTATGACATCGGCCTGGCCGAGCTGGTGCTCTTGCCCTCTTCCCGCTTTGTCAACCGACTGCTCAGCGATACCCCTCTCCGCGCCCAGTACCACATTAACGTGGTGGCCATACGTCGGCGGGGCGAGTACCTTATGGCGGGGCTGGCCCAGACCCGCTTGCACGCTGGCGATGTACTCTTGGTACAGGGCACGTGGGACAATATCGGTCGACTGGGCAACGATGAAGACCGCTGGGTGGTGTTAGGCCAGCCCGCGGCCGAGGCTGCCCGTGTAACCCTGGACTATAAGGCTCCCGTGGCTGCCTGTATCATGCTGCTGATGATAGCCCTCATGGTGTTCGACTTTATCCCCGTGGCTCCGGTCACGGCCGTCATGCTGGCCGCCGTGCTCATGGTGCTCACGGGTTGTTTTAAGAATGTCGAGGCCGCCTATAAGACCATCAACTGGGAGAGTATCGTGCTCATAGCCGCCATGATGCCCATGTCGGTGGCCCTGGAGAAGACCGGGGCCTCGTCGCTGCTCTCGCATGGGTTGGTTCAATCGCTGGGCGACATGGGCCCCTTGCCCCTGTTGGCCGGCATCTACTTTGCCACCTCTCTGCTCACCATGTTTATTAGCAACACCGCCACGGCCGTGCTCATGGCCCCCATCGCCATGGCCTCGGCCACCGAGCTGGGACTCAGTCCCTATCCTTTCCTCTTTGCGGTGGCGGTGGCAGCCAGTATGTGTTTTGCCTCACCTTTCTCCACACCGCCCAATGCCCTGGTTATGCAGGCCGGGCGCTACACCTTTATGGACTATGTACGCGTGGGCTTGCCCCTGCAGGTCATCATGGGCCTGGTCATGGTCGGGGTGCTGCCCCTCATCTTCCCCTTTTAGTCACTGATGGCCCGGGGGCGAACGGTAAAAGCGTGGAAAGTTGAAAAGCGATTTTGAAAGGTAAAAAAGTTAAAGAGTAAAAAAGTAAAAGGAGTTCTCGGCACACTGGCGATTATTTCCTGTACGCCAATGGTAGTCGCGGAAATCCTGGAGACCGACCTTTACGATGCTGGGAGCCGTCATTAGAAAGCTAAAGGTCGGTCTTTCTATTGCGTGCGATGGTCATTGGCATGTTAATGGCCGTCTTCGGCTGCGTTTCTTACCCTTTTGCCTTCTTACTTTCTTGCTCTTCATTTCCTGCGACCATTATCAGCAGCTTGGGAGCCAGTGGCAGTGTGTAGGCAGCGTTTCCTGCTACTTTATTCTTTGATATTATTATCTTTGCAGCCTCCTTTGTAATTTGGGGGACTACTGGGGTGGTCTGGCTAATAGACAAAAAAAATACGCTGATACTCATCAACGAGCTTCAGCGTAAAACTATGTTTAACTTAAAATCTTTCAAAATGAATGAAAGCCTCACGGCCTCCATTGTCATCCTTGTTAAACAATCTGTCAATCTACCTTAAAAACCTAATAACTAAAAACCTAAATCTATTACTACTAACCTAAACAATCT
>CAKPZJ010000028.1 GCA_934204655.1 uncultured Prevotella sp.
GTGGTGTGAGAGGTCGGTAAACACGAAAATAGGAGATAAACACCTATGATTAGTGTTTACCTCCTACTCGATTGTCGTTTGTAATCATTGATAGCCACGACTTCACTTTCCGATGCAGAAAGGTTACTTTCCCACGCAAAAGTGGGAAAAAATGTTGCCTAAGACCTCGTGGGGGGTGATAGCTCCGCCTGTTATCTCGGAGAGGTGATAGAGAACTTGCCGCAGGTCTTCACTAATAAGGTCTCCTGGTAGGTTGGAGTGTAGGCCTTCGATAACTCGGGTTAGGGCTTCTTTGGCAGAACACAATGAACTATAGTGGCGGGCCGAGGTGACGATAACATCGTTCTCATGTATCTCGGGGATGTCTGCGGCGTTGTATATCAGGGTTCGCAATTCGGATAGATTGATGCCGTCTTTAGCGCTAATGTTTATAGATGCAAGGGCTGATGGCACCGAGATAGGGCGAGTAGGGCAGAGGTCTATTTTATTGCGAACAATGATAACTTTTTGGTGGTCGCTGTGGGTGGAGATGTCGTTCAGCTCTTCTTTAGTGAAATCGTCCTGGTCGGTGACCCATAGTATGATAGAGGCAGAGTTTAGCTTGTCGTATGTGCGCTGTATTCCCAGCAGTTCTATTTTGTCCTTGGTCTTTCTGATGCCTGCCGTGTCGATAAAGCGGAATGTGATGCCTTGGATGGTTGTTGTGTCCTCGATAACATCCCGTGTAGTGCCATGTATATCGCTTACTATGGCGCGGTTTTCGCCTACCAACTGGTTGAGCAAGGTGCTCTTTCCAACATTGGTTTTGCCGACGATTGCCACCGGGACACCCTCTTTTATGGCCCTGCCCGATGCGAATGAGTTACAGAGCCGCTCTATGTGCCTATTGATATCTTCGGCCAGAGCCAAGAGTTCGTCGCGATCTGCAAATTCCAGTTCCTCGTGGTCCGAGAAGTCCAACTCCAGTTCTAATAGCGATGTTATTTTCAAGAGTTTGTCTCTTAGTACACTCAGATCGCTACTGAAGTGTCCCTTGAGCTGTGACATGGCGATATGGTGGGTTGCCCGGTTGGTCGAAGCGATAAGGTCTGCGACAGCTTCGGCCTGGCTTAGGTCCATCTTGCCGTTTAGGTAGGCACGCATGGTGTACTCTCCAGGTTTAGCCTGCCTACAACCATTATCTATCAGTACTCGAAGAATCTGGGCGACGATGTATGACGATCCATGGCATGATATTTCGATGGCATCTTCGCCTGTGTACGAGTGAGGCGCCCGAAAAACGCTTATCAGCACCTCGTCAACGACCTCCTTAGAATTGTTGATGATATTTCCGAAGTGTATCGTATTAGGCTTGGCCTCCACTAATGGTCTGTGGTTAGCAGCCATAAACACCTTATCAGCGATACCAATAGATTGGGTACCGCTGATACGGATTGTCGCAATGGCCCCTCCAGCAGGCGAGGCCAGCGCGCAAATAGTATCGTTGTCCATTATTATATCCTGTCGAGAACTTTCTGGATAAGTCCGTCAATAGAGTTCTTATAGTTGGCGTTGGCCTCTTTGGCCACGCGGTTAGCTATCACCATACAGCATGTCATGGCCTTGTGACCCATAAGGGCTGAGAGGCCAGCAAGTGCGCTCGACTCCATTTCAAAGTTGGTGATGTGTAGGTCACCATAGCTGAAACTCTCTATCTTCTCATTCTGATGTGGGTCGGCTAAGGGGACACGTAGTTCGCGTCCTTGAGGGCCGAAGAAGCCTCCACAAGCGATAGTTATACCCCGAACCATATCGTCGCCGGCTATGCGGTCAACGAGTTCGCGGTCGCCATCTATTACGTATGGGTCAGCCAGTTGCGGATTCCAATTCATGTGTTTCTTGAAAGCTTCTTCCAGCTTCAGGTCGCATACTTTATCGCGACCTGCGTAGAAGTTTAGCAGTCCGTCAAAACCGATACTCTTGACACTGGCTATGAATGTACCTACGGGAGTGAAAGGCTGTAGGCCGCCACAGGTTCCGATGCGTACCAAGGTGAGCTGCTTCGGCTCTTTCTTCTCCGTGCGTGTACTGAAGTCTATGTTGGCCAGCGCATCCATCTCATTGATTACGATGTCGATGTTATCGCAGCCTATACCCGTACTCTGTACCGTGATACGTTTGCCCTTGTAGGTTCCCGTGATGGTGTGAAACTCACGACTTTCCACCTCGCACTCCTTGGCGTCAAAGTGTGAAGCCACCAGAGCCACCCGCCCTGGGTCGCCCACCAATATTATCTTATCTGCCAGTTGTTCAGGCTTTACATGCAGATGGAATATGCTTCCGTCTGGATTGATTATCAGTTCAGATTCAGCAAAGTATTTCATAGCTATTTGTTTATTAGATGATTTTCAGTGTTTCGTATTTGCTTTTCCATGTTCGCGATGGCGTGCTGGAGTTGATATACCTCCTGCTCCTTGCGCAGAATAGAGTTTTTTAGGTTAGCTTTCAGACTTTCGGTAGCCTTGTGATAGGTTTCGCGCATTACAGCCAGCTCATCATACATCTTACGAAGCGAGGCTTTCTGTCCGTTGAGTGTAAGATACTGCTGGCGGTTCTCCTTGTTTCTGAAGTCCGACAGATGGTGATAGGTAATCTGGTCATTGATGACAAAGTCAAATACGTCATCAGCCTGCTTGTCCTTCAAGCGGTTCAGCAGTTCCTGCAACCGTGCCATGGCATTGGCCCTGTTACCGAATTTCCATGTGTTGCTGATGCTGGATATATTGGCATAAGCAGCCAACTGAGCTGTTGTAAGGTTTTCTCCCTCAAAACTTACCCTCGACTCTTGCGGCTCAAATGTATAGATACATACCTTGCCCTCAGGCTGATGGCGGTCGCTTACTAACCATCCCAGGTTGTCGTACTCATCAATGGCTAAAAAGTAGTCATTTGCCTTGGAGTTAAAGGGCAGTCCATAATTCTGTGGTTGGTAGAACTTGCCACTCTCGCTGTCGAACGTAGTTGTAAAGATGTCATATCCTCCCACGCTCTTATCACCCTTGGCAGCAAAGAAGAGCGTGATGCCGTCAGACATAACAAACGGGTAGTTGATGGCCGTAAAACTTTCGTCTATTCCATCGACATAGTTGCGCTCGCCCCACTTGTCGCCCAGCCAGTCCAGGCGATATAGCACATTGCCGTTAATGGTATCTTCCTCAGCGTAGTACGCCTGGTCGCCAAACTCGTTTACGTAGACCGAAACCGGCATCGTAGTCTTCTTGTTGCTGTTAAAGAACTGCTGGTAGGAAAGAATACGTCCCGATTCCTTGTTGAGCGGAATTTGGGACAGAAAGCTGGCCTTGTCCACCACCATGCTGTCTATGAACATCACTTTGGCTGTGGCAGGCAACATGGTGGCATATAGCCTGTCGGCTGCAGTCTCTGTCTCTACTGGAGCCGCCTTGTGTACAGTGGTGCGCTTATTGCGCTGCCCCCACACCGGGCAAGTTACAAGCAGTATGGACAGGATGATATATAATACTCTTTTATTCATGTAGACAAAGTTAATGGAAATAAAAGAAATGGCAAAGCGAAATGCACTTATTTTGTTGCCACTCCCTACATTATTATATATATAGTTCTTTATTCCTTGTACACTGCCAATGTATTTCTTAACCATTTACATAAACGTTGTTTTGCTATGCTATGATAGCAAAGATAGGATGAAGGCGTATCAATATGCGCAACAGGCTCGTGTAATTTATATAATAATGTCGTAGACACATTATTATATAGGTATGGTAGGGGAAAGAGCAACAGCTCCAGCTACTTATTTCATAAATACCAGATATACCGCACAGATGATGAGCACGAAGGCCAGTACATGGTTCCAGTGCAGAGACTGCCCCTGAAACATGAGGTTGGCTATGATGGCAAATACCACCAGGCTGATACACTCCTGGATAACCTTGAGCTGTACCAGGGAGAATGGGCCACCGTTGGCATCGAAGCCTATCCTGTTGGCGGGTACCTGGCAGCAATATTCGAGAAAAGCTATGGCCCACGAGAACACGATGACACCAATAAGGGGCCAGTCGCGCGAGATACCAGCTTGCTGTAGACGTAAATGCCCATACCAGGCAAGTGTCATAAACACGTTGCTTAGTATGAGCAGTAATACTGTATATAATCCGTTCATCGCGATTATTCCCAGTGGGTTCTATTTAGCGGACGCGAGCTTCTCGGCCATGTTGGCAGCGGCTCGGCGACCGTCGCCCATGGCCAGGATAACCGTAGCGCCACCACGTACGATGTCACCTCCGGCAAATAGCTCAGGACGGCTACTTTGCATCATGTCGTTAACTACGATAGTGTTCTTACGGCCCAGTTCCAATCCGCTGATAGACTTAGGTACCAGTGGGTTGGGCGATACACCTACAGCCACTATTACCTGGTCGCAGTCCAGCGTTACCGTTTCGCCCGTAGCCTCGGGGCGCCGGCGACCGCTGGCATCGGGCTCGCCCAGCTGCATTACATCCAGCACGGCAGCACGTACACGTCCGTCCTCGTCTGCCAAATATTCCTTCGGGTTGTGCAGGGTCAGAAACTTGATGCCCTCTTCCTTGGCATGTTTCACCTCTTCCAGACGTGCGGGCATCTCTACCTCCGAGCGGCGATATACCAGCGTGACATCGGCTCCCAGGCGCTTGGCTGTACGGCACGAGTCCATGGCCGTATTGCCACCGCCCACTACGATTACCTTTTTACCTATATTGATAGGCGTGTCGGTCTTCTCGTTGGCAGCGTCCATCAGGTTTACACGGGTAAGGTACTCGTTAGACGACATGATGTTGATAAGATTCTCGCCTGGTATATTCATAAAGTTAGGCAGACCTGCGCCCGAGCCCACAAATATGCCACGGAAGCCATCCTGCTCCAGCTGCTCTACGGTGATGGTCTTGCCCACGATACAGTCGGTCTGGAAGTGTACACCCATCTTCCGCAGGTTCTCTATCTCTACATCTACTATCTTATTGGGCAGACGGAACTCCGGGATTCCATATTTCAGCACACCGCCTATCTCGTGCAGTGCCTCGAATACATGCACCTCAAATCCATGTTTGGCCATTTCGCCGGCAAAGCTGAGTCCCGATGGGCCAGAGCCTACCACGGCTACCTTGATACCGTTGGCTGAAGCCATATCGGGCAGCGCCATCTGTCCGCTCTCGCGCTCGTAATCGGCAGCGAACCGCTCCAGATAACCTATGGCCACTGCCGGTTCGTTCATCTTCAGGTGGATACACTTGCTCTCACATTGTTTCTCCTGCGGGCAGACACGGCCACATACAGCGGGCAGGGCCGAGGTCTGCTTGAGCACCTTGGCAGCGGCGAGGAACTCGCCCCGCTCGATGTTCTTGACAAACGATGGTATGTTGATATTAACCGGGCACCCCTCTACACATCCAGGCTTGGCACAGTCCAGACAGCGCTTGGCCTCTAAGAGAGCCATCTCCTTGGTGAGGCCCTTGTTAACCTCCTCCAGGCGGGTTGTGGCACGGTACTGGGCATCCAGTTCGGGCATCACCACGCGTGCTATCTGCTTGCGCTCCTTAGCATTCATGCTCTTGCGGAGCTCTTCGCGCCAGGGGGCGTTACGGTCTGTAAGCGAGCTGGTATCGGTGCTTTCGCTCTTGTCCTCCTTTATTTCCTGGGGGGCAGCTTGAGCTTCCTGGCACACAGGGCCAGCTACGTGCTCGGCATAGTGGGCCATCTCATCGCGCTCTGCAGCCTTGAAGGTGCCCATGCGCTTGAACATCTCGTCCCAGTCTACCTGGTCACCGTCGAACTCAGGGCCGTCAATACATACAAAACGGGTCTTGCCGCCTATGGTGAGTCGGCAGGCACCGCACATTCCGGTACCGTCTACCATGATGGTGTTGAGCGATACATCGTTCGGAATGTTGTACTTATGGGCCAGCAGCGAGCAGAACTTCATCATGATGGGAGGACCTATGGCCAGCACCTTGTCTACGTGCTCGCGGTTGATAACCTTTTCCATACCTACGGTTACCACGCCTTTTTCGCCCCACGATCCGTCATCGGTCATGATGATTACCTCGTCCGAGTACTTGGCCACGTCGTCTACCATTATAACCAGTTCCTTGGTGCGTCCGGCCAATACTGATATCACGCGGTTGCCAGCCTGCTTCAAGGCCGTAAGGATGGGCAGGATGGCAGCGATACCTATACCACCACCAGCACAGATAACGGTGCCGTAATTATCTATCTTAGAGGGTGTTCCCAACGGGCCCACGATGTCGGCTATCTCATCGCCGGGATTGAGTTGGCATAACTTGGTCGATGAGAGACCCACTTCCTGTATGACTAAGGTGAGGGTGCCCTTGGCGGCATCGCTCTTGGCGATGGTGTAGGGTACACGTTCACTGTTGTGGTCAACACGCACGATGATAAAGTTGCCTGGTTTGCAACTCTTAGCTATCAGGGGTGCCTCTACTTCCAGGCAGAACACCTTCTCTGAGAACTGTTGTTTGGATATCAGTCTGAACATGATGTAGTATGATTTGTTTTATAATAAAGGAGGGATAGGGCCGTCGGGCCGCCACCTCTCCCCCTGTAGTTTATATTAGAAATTCTTGTCGTCGAGCATGTCAAAGCCACAGTAGGGCACCAGTACACGCGGCACGCGTATGCCCTCAGGGGTCTGGTTGTTCTCGATAATGGCGGCCACGATACGGGGCAGGGCCAGGGCCGAGCCGTTGAGCGTGTGGCAGAGCTCTATTTTCTTGTCGGTGCTACGGCGGTAGCGACAGTGCAGGCGGTTGGCCTGATAGCTCTCGAAGTTAGATACCGACGATACCTCGAGCCAACGCTTCTGAGCGGCGCTCCATACCTCGAAGTCGTAGCAGATAGACGAGGTGAAACTCATGTCGCCACCGCACAGGCGGAGGATGTGGTAGGGCAACTCCAACTTGATGAGCAGACCCTCAACGTGGTTCAGCATCTCGTCCAGGCTCTGGTACGAGTGCTCAGGGGTGTCGATACGTACTATTTCGACCTTGTCAAACTGGTGCAGGCGGTTCAGTCCGCGTACATCCTTGCCGTAGCTGCCAGCTTCGCGACGGAAACAGGCTGAGTAGGCGCAGCGCTTGATAGGGAGATCTTTCTCTTCGAGTATCTCATCGCGGAAAATGTTAGTCACAGGTACCTCGGCAGTAGGGATAAGGTACAGGTTGTCCAAATTGGCGTGGTACATCTGGCCCTCCTTGTCGGGCAACTGGCCAGTACCGTAGCCGCTGGCCTCATTAACCACGTAGGGAGGCTGTATCTCCAGATAGCCGCTCTTGCGGGCCTCGTCCAGGAAGAAAGCCTCCAGCGCGCGCTGGAAACGGGCCATCTTGCCGATGTAGAGGGGGAAACCGGCACCGGTAATCTTGACACCCAGGTCAAAGTCTACCAGATTGTACTTCTTGAGCAGGTCCCAGTGACAAGGGGCGTTCTCGGGCAGACTGGGCATGGGGCCGCCCTCCTTGACTACCACATTGTCTGCAGCATCCTTGCCCTCGGGCACATCGTCATTGGGTATATTAGGTATAGTGAGCAGTATGTCTGTCATGTCCTGTTGGGCCTTCTCCATGATTTCCTGGAGTGCCTTGTCGGCACACTTCAGTTCGGCCACCTGCTCCTTTATGTTGTTAGCTTCGTCTTTCTTGCCGTCTTTCATCAGCACACCTATCTGTTTGGACATCTGGTTCTGCTGCTGCTTGTTCGCATCCAGTTTCTGCTGAGTTTCGCGACGCAATTTGTCGTATTCTAAAACTTTCTCGATAGCCTCCCTGGCTCCGTTAAAGTGCTTTTTCTCCAACCCACGTATCACGCGTTCGGTTTCTTCGCTGATGAGCTTTAATGTAAGCATAACGTTATACTTTATAATTAACTATGTATCTGAAAGCAAAGGTACAAACAATATTTGAAACTGACAAATTTTAAATTAATCATATTTGCCAGGCTGCCATTCTCAGTGGGTGTCCCACTACAGGGGCCCTCGCACACGCGCATGTATAATTAATTAAGGTGTAAGGCATGCCTGCGGGCGGCATGGAGGGGACATGGGACGCTGCCGCGCCCACCTTTAAACGGCTAATGACGGCTCCGGGAACGTTAGGAGCCGTCATTAGATAGCTGGAGACCGGTCGTTTTGCTCGTAATGCCGCTTTTGCAATAGGGGAGCGAGGTGACCAGGCCGTTATAGGGGTGCCGACCGAGGGCATCGACCGTGTGGGTCAGAAGCGGAAAGACAACTGCACGTCTACCAGGTTGTAGTTGTGTTTGTCGGGGTTGTTTATGCTGCGGTCATTAACCAGGGCGTACTCGCCGCTGAGCTTCAGGTTGTACGAGAACACGTAGTCGAGTCCTAACTCGTACTGGGTCTTCTGCTTCGAGGCATCGCCCGATGGCTGGTACATGTCGTAGCGTGCCTTGGCGTGCAGACGGTTCTTGATGATAGGGGCGATGACCAGCGCGTAGACGCCCTGGGCCTTGTCGCCATAGTTACTCAGGGTGATGTCGTTGGCATCGCTGGGTTTCTGATAGCGGTTCTTGAAGGCCAGGCCGGTAGAGTGGGCGTACTCGGTACGGAATGTCCAGTCGTTGACCACATAGTCGGCCGAGAAAGCGTAGCGGCGCTGGGGCAGACGGCGTATCTCGTTATGCGTCACGTTGGCCTCGTCCTTCCAGCTGTACTTGCGGGCGTACGAACCTGTCCACCCGAAGGCACCGATGCGCATGCCCTTGACAGGCATCAGCCACAGGCCGCCTATCAGGTCTTTCTGCTGGTCTACATCGCTTACATTGATGCCTTGTCCGTTGAATACACCCACCTGGTAGTGCAGCAGGTTGCGCCCGGAGGCGTTGGGCAGCAGGTCGCCCTGTACCTGTACACCTATGTCGCGGCCATTGCTGGAGTGGCCGCCAGCCCGGTCGGTAAAACCGGCTATGTTGTTGATAATCTGGCTATAGCCCATAAAGCCCTGTTCGATGGGGTGCATGGGGTTCTCAAAGGTAAAGGGCCGCTTGAACTGACCAGCCTTGACGCGGAAGTAGGTATATTTCTGCCATTCGGCAAAGAGGTCTACTACGCGTGGCGAACTGCCTAACTGCGAGGTGTTGCCGTTGAACTGTATCTGCGCTTTCCAGTAGAAATCGTTGAGGATGCGCCCGTCGAGGCTGATGCGGGCCAGCCGCAGGTTGAACGAGTTGGCCTTGGCATCGGTCTTGTCGCTGACCTGGTACTGCACCATGCCGTAACCTGACAGTTTGACATGGTTAATCCATGTGGGTGCTTTCTCCTGGGCGCTGGCCCCCGTGCTGAGCAACAGGGCCGTAGCCGCCAATAGATGTCTTGTTTTCATTTAGGTCTTTGCTATTATATATATAATAATGTATAAGGGTCTTACTGACGCTTCTCGAGCAGCACCACGTTCTCTACATGGGGTGTGTGGGGGAACATGTCGACAGGCTGTACTCGTGCCACGCGGTATTGGGCATCCATGAGCGCCAGGTCGCGGGCCTGGGTGGCCGGGTTGCAGCTCACGTAGACCACGCGCTGAGGGGCAGCGTTGAGTATCACGTTGACTACATCGGGGTGCATGCCGGCACGGGGCGGGTCGGTTATAATCACATCGGGGCGGCCGTGGCGGGCCACAAACTCATCGGTCAGGATGTCTTTCATGTCGCCGGCGTAGAACAGCGTGTTGTCTATATGGTTTATCTGGCTGTTTATCTTGGCGTCCTCTATGGCCTCGGGCACGTACTCGATGCCGACAACCTTGCGTGCCTTGCGTGCCACAAAGTTGGCGATGGTTCCCGTACCTGTGTAGAGGTCGTACACCAGCTCGCTGCCTGTAAGCCCAGCAAAATTGCGGGCCACGCAGTACAGGTGGTAGGCTTGGTCGGTGTTAGTTTGGTAAAAACTCTTCGGGCCTACCTTGAACCGCAGGTCCTCCATGGTCTCGAAGATGTGGTCGGTACCCTTGTAGAGCGTCAGGTCCAGGTCGCCGAATGTGTCGTTACCCTTCTGGTTGTCTACATATAATATGGAGGTGAGCTGTGGAAACTTCTCGGCTATGTGGGCCAGCAGCTGCTGGGCTTTCTCGTCGTCGCCGGGTTCGTCGTAATGGAACTGGAGGATGAGCATCCACTCGCCCGTGTTCGAGTTGCGAAACACCATGTCGCGGAGCAGTCCTACCTGCTGGCGTATGTCGTAGTAAGTAAAGTGGTGAGCCAGGGTGTAGTCGCGTATCTCGTTGCGTATCTGGTTGTGCAGGTCGTCCATCAGATGGCATTTGCTGATGGGATAAATCTTGTCAAAAGCACCCGTTATGTGGAAACCTATGGCCGACTCGTTGAGGTTGCCCTCGGTTCCTTCTTCGCGCGGAGGCATCTGGGCTATCTCTTCCTTAGTGTACCAGCGCTTGTTGGCACAGCCAAATTCCAGTTTGTTACGGTATTCGCTTATCTTCTGCGAGCCCAGGATGGGCATAAACTCGGGCAACTCTACCTTGCCTATCCGCGACAGCTGGTCGTACACCTGCTGCTGCTTGGCTTTCAGTTGCTCTTCGTATCTCAGGTTCTGCCACTTGCAGCCACCGCAGATGCCGAAGTGGTCGCACATAGGCGTGGTGCGCAGGGAGCTGCGCTCAATAATCCTTACGGCTTCGGCCTCACAGTATTTATGTTTCTTCTTGCGTATCTGCAAGTCTACTACGTCGCCGGGCACGACAAAAGGAACAAACACGGCCATGTCATTTACATGGGCCACACACTTGCCCTCAGCCGCAACAGCCTCTATCGTTACGTTTTCCAACAGGGGAAACGGCTTATGCTTACGAGTCATAATCAGTAATTTTTGTAGGCAAAGTTACAAATAAAATAACTATTTATGCTTTGTTTGCAATCAAAATTGCAGGCACGGCCGCGAAAATAAGAAAATGTAATCTCTACATTGCATATTTTCGTGGAAATGCTTGCGGGAATAGCAAAAATAGCCTATCTTTGCAGAAAGTCATACAAAATATTTTGAAACTTTGATAACTATGAATGAGAAAAGAGTCTATACTTTTGGCAATGGTAAGGCCGAAGGTAATGCAAAGATGAGAGAGGAACTCGGAGGCAAGGGCGCTAACCTTGCTGAGATGAACCTCATTGGTGTGCCGGTTCCTCCTGGATTTACAATTACCACAGGCTGTTGTAATGAATACTATAAGGTAGGCCAGGACAAGATTAAGGAAATGCTGAATGCTGAGGTGACAGCTGCCGTGAAACACATCGAGAATCTGATGAACTCTAAGTTTGGAGATGTTCAGAATCCGCTTTTGGTGAGTGTACGCTCGGGTGCCCGTGCGTCTATGCCCGGTATGATGGATACCATCCTCAATCTGGGTCTTAATGACGAGGTGGCCGAAGGACTGGTACGCAAGACTAACAACCCACACTTTGTTTACGATTCGTATCGCCGATTTGTACAGATGTACGGCGATGTAGTGCTCGAGATGAAGCCGGTAAACAAGGAGGACATCGACCCGTTCGAGGAAATTATCGAGAGCGTCAAGGCCGAACGCGGTGTTAAGCTGGACAAGGACTTGTCGGTCGAGGAGCTGAAGAAACTCGTACAGCTGTTCAAGGCTGCCATCAAGGAGCGTACGGGCCACGATTTCCCGAACGATCCTATCGAGCAGTTGTGGGGTGCCATCTGCGCCGTGTTCCGCAGCTGGATGAACGAGCGTGCCATCCTGTATCGTAAGATGGAGGGTATTCCTGACGAGTGGGGTACCGCAGTAAGCGTGATGGCCATGGTGTTCGGCAATATGGGCGATACCAGTGCAACGGGTGTCTGCTTCAGCCGTGATGCCGGAAATGGCGAGAATGTGTTCAACGGAGAGTATCTCGTAAATGCTCAGGGCGAGGACGTGGTAGCCGGTATTCGTACGCCGCAGCAGATTACCAAGTTAGGGTCGCAGCGCTGGGCCGAGCGTGCAGGCATCAGCGAGGAAGAGCGTGTCAGCAAGTATCCCTCTATGGAGGAGGCTATGCCCGAGATATACAAGCAGCTCAACGACCTGCAGGAGAAGCTGGAGAACCACTATCGCGACATGCAGGATATGGAGTTCACAGTACAGGAGGGTAAACTTTGGTTCCTCCAGACACGTAACGGTAAGCGTACGGGTACAGCTATGGTCAAGATAGCTATCGACTTGCTGCACGAGGGCATGATAGACGAGAAGACAGCCATCATGCGCTGCGAGCCACAGAAACTGGACGAACTGCTGCACCCTGTATTTGACAAGCTGGCGCTGCAGAAGGCTAAGGTAATCACCCAGGGTCTGCCCGCGTCCCCGGGCGCTGCGTGTGGCCAGATAGTCTTCCACGCTGACGATGCCCAGAAGTGGCATGCCGATGGTCATCGTGTCATCATGGTACGTATTGAGACCAGTCCTGAGGACTTGGCTGGTATGGCCTCGGCCGAGGGTATCCTCACCGCACGTGGCGGTATGACTTCACATGCTGCTGTGGTGGCTCGCGGTATGGGCAAGTGCTGTGTGTCGGGTGCCGGCAGTATCAATGTAGACTACAAGACTAAGACCGTTGAAATAGACGGTGTAGTATATAAGGAGGGCGACTACATATCGCTCAACGGTTCAACCGGCCAGGTATATGCTGGCGAGGTGCCCACCAAGGCTGCTGAGCTGAGTGGCGACTTCAAGGAACTGATGGACCTCTGCGACAAGTACACCAAGTTGCAGGTTCGTACCAATGCCGATACGCCGCACGATGCGAGCGTGGCCCGTGCTTTCGGGGCCAAGGGTATCGGCCTTACCCGTACTGAGCACATGTTCTTCGAGGACAAGAAGATTGTGGCTATGCGCGAGATGATATTGGCCGATAGCGCCGAGGGTCGTAAGAGGGCTTTGGACAAGTTGCTGCCTTATCAGAAGGCCGACTTCAAGGGTATTCTGGAGGCCATGGATGGTTGTCCTGTTAATATCCGTCTGCTCGACCCGCCTCTCCATGAGTTCGTGCCTCACGATCTGGCTGGCCAGGAGGTTATGGCTAAGGAGATGGGGGTAGATGTGGCTACTATCAAGCGCCGCGTTGAGAGCCTGGCTGAGAATAACCCCATGCTGGGTCACCGTGGATGCCGTCTGGGTATCACATTCCCGGAGATTACGGCCATGCAGACCCGTGCTATCCTCTCGGCAGCCTGCGAGCTGAAGAAGGAGGGCAAGCATCCTATGCCAGAGATTATGGTTCCGCTTATCGGTACACTCAACGAGTTTAAGCAGCAGAAGGGTATTATCCTCAAGGCTGCCGAGGAGGTGTTCGAGGAGTATGGTGAGAAGATAGAGTTTGAGATTGGCACCATGATAGAGATTCCGCGTGCCGCGCTGACCGCTGATCGCATCGCAGAGGAGGCTGAGTACTTCAGTTTCGGTACCAATGACCTTACACAGATGACATTTGGCTACAGCCGCGATGACATTGCCAGTTTCCTGCCTGTATATTTGGAGAAGAAGATACTCAAGGTAGACCCATTCCAGGTGCTGGATCAGGAGGGTGTAGGTCAGCTTATCAAGATGGCGGTAGAGAAGGGTCGCGCTGTGCGTCCTAACCTGCTTACTGGTATCTGTGGTGAGCATGGTGGCGAGCCCAGCTCGGTTAAGTTCTGTGCTAAGATAGGCCTTAACTATGCCAGCTGTTCTCCTTTCCGCGTGCCTATCGCCCGTCTGGCTGCCGCCCAAGCTGCGGTAGAAGAATAAACCGTGTATGACTATAAAGAGAGGTGGAAAAATTATTTTTTCACCTCTCTTCTTTTGCTATTGAATAAGTTTTGAGGTGTGAGAAAATTTGTATTTACGCTATTATTGACAGGGTTGATGCTTGGCCAGGCTGTGGCAGCCGACTTTCTGCCAGTTCGGTTCGGACTGCCAAAGAGCGAGGCTGTTTCGGCGTTTACCCAGCTATGGGGCTGTCCGGTAGAGACGACAGAAAATGCTATTACCTTTTATAATGTAGAACTTGATGGCTTTTGTTTTAACCGTGTCGTACTGGGTTTTGAGGATGTGGCTCATGGGGGATACTTTAATCAGGCTCGCCTGTTTATCGCTCGCCCTGTTCGTCGGCAGGCTGTCATTCAGCGCGACTCGCTGGCACGTACGCTCAGTACCCAGTACGGCTACGGTATAACCCGCGACTATGAGGAGAATGGCAATAAGTTTTATAAAGGGGGTACTTCACCCGAAGGGATAGGTTTTCTGTTTACTATCTACACGCAGCGTAGGCAGGGGCAGTGGAGTACCGAACTGCGGTATGGCGCGTTTCATAAATTAAAAAGATGATATGATGAAGAGAACTTTTTTAGTATTGATATTGGCATGGGCGATGACTGGAATGGCATCAGCCCAGTCGGTCAAGGACTTTTGGCTGGCCATGCCTGACTCTGTATTGTCATCTGTTAACCGCTCAATGCGAGCCGAACTGGTGGCCGCCACGGCTCCGGCTATGAAAACTGAGGTGAAAAATGTATTAGAGGGTACTATGGTGCTCGATACCTTGACCAGCGATTTCATGGCTGTACGCATATCTGGGGCTTCTACCATGCAGATACGTCGGTTGACTTATAAGGGCGACACGATATTTTGCGTAGTACGTACTTATATGGGGCCTGTGGCTGACAGCAATGTATCTCTGTATGACAAGGCATGGGGCTCTATGGATATGAAGCATATCTATGATGGAAAGTGCATCAAGTGTGTGAAAAAATCGTTGGTAGAAAAACCTGATACGATGACTCAACAACGCTTTGAGGAGGTAAAGGCTATGCTTGACCCTATGTTGGTGACAGCCACGCTGTCTGCGACTGATGTCACGATAACATTTACGGGTGCCGTGGATGTGTTAAATAATGAGGAAAAGAAAGCTGTAAGTGCTATTTTTGTTAAAAAAACATTTAAATGGGATGGTAAAATCTTTAAAAAGGTTATATAGTGGTGTTTTTTGCGCAAAAAAACTTGCATAAATACAATAAAAATATTACTTTTGCATTGTGTTTTTCATGGTATTAGATTATTAAGGTTTAGAAAGATTGGTTGTCGTGAGACAATCAATCTTTTTTTTGATGGTAAAGGGGACTGCGGGGAACTTAGGAGCCCTTTAAACATCGAATTTACTGATTTGAATGATTACGGATATTCATTTTTGCATTGCTACTGAATATCCTCTCTAACGTTAATTATGCTCTTTGGAGACACAAAGCCTCTAAAGAGCATGGCAAACATCCGCAGTGTTTTTCATAGTTTTACGGCTTACGCCACACTGCGGAGCGTTGCACTTCTATTTGTGGAAATCACGTACTTTTCAAAATCTCTTTTACCCTGCCATTTATAAGGTGGCAAGCGGATTGTAGCCTTCGGTCAGGCCGGTTATGGTCTGCATCTGTTCCATCAGCTGCTGGGTAGCTTTGTAGAGATGCTGCTTGGTGAGCCGTTGTACCAGTTGCTGTTCGTCGTAGTCGGTATGGCGGAGCAGTTGGTACAACTGCGCGTAGTGACATAATGGGGCGCGATGCTTACGAACCTCGCCCACCATCTGCTGGATGGCACTGAAGAGTAGCGAGGTGTTGTCGTCTTGCTCGGAGGGTAAGTCGTTGTCGGGATAGGGGGCCACGGCATCGTAGCGGTCTATGGCATCTATCTCGAAAGGTGGGATGGCCAGGCCGAGACGGCTGGCTCCTGTGTGTAGGTATGGGGTGATGCGCTCGTCGTAAGCGAAGAGCATGAGCATGCGCCAATCGGCATCACCACAATGACCGGCAGCCTCGCGGATGGGTCGGCACGCCTCTTCCTGATGCAGCCGATTGGGCTCCAGACCTATCTGCAGGAGGCTGTAAGCTAACTGGCGTAGGTGGGCAGGTAACAGTCTGACGGCATTGGAGTCAATAATCTTCTGATAAAATGTGTGGAAGCGCCGGGCCATCTCCTCGGCTGTTATCGACTGGGTTACAGCGGCGTTGGGTATCAGTGCCACACGGCTATTCCACCTCAGCGTGTCCAGGGTGTCTATTTCGGCCTCGCTCCAGGCATGGATGGCATCGGCCTGCATAACAGCCTCCTTGGCCAGCAGGACCCGCCTGACAGCCTCGGTAGGGTGGTGGTGGGTTACCCACGGCTGTAAGCAGCCTAAGGGTGAGAAGACGGTGGCCACTTGCTGTCGCGAAACTCGCCGCAGGGCCCTCGCCATCTGCAAATCAGGACACCCTAAGAAGTGAACTAATGAATAAGGCTCTACAGGTATCTCCCCGCGGTGTAGGATATGCGCCCCGTCGGGCAGCAGACTTGACAGGTAGTCGGTCAGTTGTCTGTACGGTTCGGTTTGGTACAATGGCTCAGAGATGTAGAGTACTATATTCATAGCTTGTGACTGGTAAATTCGGTCTTGTCTGTCAGACGGTGTCTAAGCCAAGTCAGGGCGTTGTGACCCGTGATGCGCAGCTCGTAGAAAGGCGTCGCCCACAACTTCATGGGGATGTTCAGGGTGTGTATGGTTCTTCTTATCCACAGGACGCGAACTACTACCGTAAGAAGCAGCATCGCGATGGCTACACCCATCATTACCCAGCGCTGGGTGAGCGCGCCATATACGCTGGTGGCTATCTGGAGCAGATAAGCTAAGTACAATGCCGTCTGATCCAGTCGGTACACGGCGTGGTACAGGCCGCCATGGCCCAGATGGCAATTGGTGTCAAGGGCCCTAACCTGGTCTTTGCGCCATTCGGCAGTGGTGGGCTTGCGTTGGGTGAGCCGTGCCTCTTCATCCAAGGCAATGGCGGTAGCATGGGGAGCGGCATACTTATTAACCAGAGTGGCATATTCGCCCCACAGCAGGTGCAGGCTGCCTAAAAATCCCTGACCATCCATAAACTGATGCTTACGGAAAACCAGGCAATGGGCGTTGGTGCTATAGGCACGGCCACGCAGGGCACGGCCTATGTAGTAGAGGGCCCGGTGCAGACGTTCGAACTGATAAAAGCCACGGCTCGCCTCGTCATAGTACACGGGAACCATCGTCTGGTTGACCGTCTCTGGCTGGCAATGAGTCATTATCGCCGTCAGGCATTGTAGCGAAGCAGGGCGACAATCGGCATCAGCTAACAGCACCCAGTCGTGGCGGGCAGCCTTAACGCCCAGTGTAACGGCCAACTTACGGCGACTCATGTAGCGCGAGCTCTGAGGAACGAAGGTGGAGTAAAGCCGGTGACTGCCGCTGAGCCGCTTGATGATGTCCTCGGCCTGATGGTCACCCTCGTCGACCACGACAATTATCTGCAGGTCGGCTGCATATTCCTGATTGAGCCACAGGGGCAGACAGTCGGCTAACGCCTGGGTGTTGCCATGGGTCATCAGTATCAGCGAGAGGGGCTGTGGGGCCGCGGGGCTGCCTGCCGTAGCTACCCTGAGTTTCCGCCTGAATGGGCTGCACCACAGCGACAGCACAGCCATGACCACGGCCACCGTTATACCTATTATAGAGAGTGTATCTATAATCATAAATCTTCGGTAATATATCCCTTGGGCAGCTTACGGCAGTTGTACTGACTGGCCATAATCTCGCCATAGGCACCGGCACTACGTATGGCCAGCAAATCGCCACGGCTGGTCCTGTTGAGGTCTACCGCCTTGGCAAAAACATCGCTTGACTCGCAGATGGGGCCTACTACATCGTACGTCTCGATGGCTTGGTCGCTTGTAATGTTTTCTATCTTATGATAGGCTTGGTACAGGGCGGGCCGTATGAGGTCTGTCATACCGGCATCGACAATGGCAAACTGCTTGTGGGTGCCCTGCTTGATGTAGAGGGTACGGGTTATGAGTGAGCCGCATTGAGCTACCACAGCACGGCCCAACTCGAAGTGCAGCCGCTGCCCCTCGCGCAGTTCCAGGTGGCGTGCATAGCAGTCGAAATAAGCCTTGAAATCGGGTACGGGTACACGGTTGGGGTGGGTATAGTCAACACCTAACCCACCGCCGACATTGATATTCTCTACCTGGACGTGGCGCTGTTCCAGTTCGCGCTGCAGGTCGTTGATACGGTTGCAGAGCGCCTCGAAATCGCCCATATCCAGTATCTGCGAGCCTATGTGGAAGTGCAGGCCCTTGAACTCTACATGGCTCATGGCCCTGGTGCGGTCTATCACGTCGTACATGTCGTCCATGGCGATGCCAAACTTGTTCTCGGCCAGCCCTGTGGTGATGTTGGCATGGGTGTGTGCCCCCACATTGGGGTTGATGCGCAGGCATACGTGGGCTACCTTATTGGCCGCAGTAGCTAACTCATTGATAATTTCCAGCTCGGCCAGGCTCTCTACATTGAAGCAGAATATATCTTTGTCCAGTCCGAGCTTAATCTCCCAGTCGCCTTTGCCCACACCGGCATATACTATCTTGTTGGGGGCAAAACCAGCCTTGCAGGCCGCCTCTATCTCTCCGCCGCTTACACAGTCGGCACCCAGGCCAGCCTGGCAGATAATGTTGAGTATCTTCGGGTTGGCATTGGCTTTTACGGCATAGTGTACGATAAACTGCTGATGCCTGCCCGCCTCTTCGGCTATGCTGCGCAGGGTCTTGCGCAGCAGGGCCGTATCATAATAATAAAACGGAGTCTCAATCTGCTGAAATTTCTCCGTTGGAAAAGTTCCTTTCACTGTATCCTG
This sequence comes from uncultured Prevotella sp., assembly GCA_934204655.1. GTDB lineage: Bacteria > Bacteroidota > Bacteroidia > Bacteroidales > Bacteroidaceae > Prevotella. The sequence goes on from CAKPZJ010000028.1 coordinate 18,761, forward strand.
AATATTAGTTGCGTCTTTTGCTGATGGCGCGTTCTGCCTTTTTACTTGTTAAATAGTACATTGCTCAGGCTCTGAAGAGCCCGCTTTTTGTCGGCTTCCTTGATAAGGAACGAAATGTTGTAGTTGCTACCGCCATACGATATCATGCGTACCGGGATGTCCTTCATGGCATCGGTGGCCAGGGTCTCAAATCCTACATTGTTCCAGTCCAGGTCGCCCACCACGCAGATGATACACATATCTGAGTCGACGGTCACAGTGCCGTACTTCTTCAACTCGTCTACTATATCCATGAGGTGCGAGGCGTTGTCTATGCTCATCGACACTCCTACCTCGCTGGTGGCTATCATGTCAATGGGCGTCTGATAGCTCTCGAATATTTCGAAAACCTTTCTCAGGAAACCTGTAGCCAGCAACATGCGCGATGACTTAATCTTGATAGCTGTTATATTGTCCTTGGCTGCCACAGCCTTGATCTTTCCGTGTAGGATAACGTTGTCTATGATAGTACCCGGAGCCTCTGGATCCATCGTGTTCTTCAACCTTACGGGTATGCCAGCATACTTGGCGGGCTGTACACACGTAGGATGGAGTATCTTGGCACCAAAGTAAGCCAGCTCGGCAGCCTCTTCAAAGTTGAGCTGAGGGATGGCTTCGGTCTTATCCACTATTCGTGGGTCGTTGTTGTGCATGCCGTCGATGTCTGTCCATATCTGTATCTCGTCGGCAGCTATCGCGGCTCCTATCAGCGATGCTGTATAGTCGCTGCCGCCACGCTGCAGATTGTCTATCTCGCCGTAGGCGTTACGGCAGATGAAACCCTGGGTGATGTACACCTGGTGCCCAGCGTTCTCCTGCATAATGGCAGTGAGCTTCTCTTTGATGTACTGAGGGTCGGGCTCCACATTTTTGTCCGTACGCATAAAGTCAAGCGCGCTGAGCAGGCAGACATCGATGCCCTGTTCCTGCATATAGTTGGCCATCATGTTAGTGCTGAGTATTTCGCCCTGGGCAACGATGGATTTCTCCTCAAAGGAAGTGAAGAGATCCTTGGTAAACGAGCGGAGATAGTTGAACTCATCGTGCAGGAACGTGCGGGTCTTATCCTTGCACTCGTCTGTACTATAGAGACTTTCTACATGTTTCATGTAGGCGTTCTCTAACTGGTTGATATGCTCATTGGCCCCTTCGGGGTTCTTCTTGTACAGGTAATCGCTAATCTCAACAAGACTGTTGGTTGTGCCGCTCATAGCGGAGAGAACCACGAATACGGGCTCGTTCATACTGGTAACGAGCGAGGCTACATGCTTCATGCGGTCGGGCGACCCCACGGATGTACCTCCGAATTTCATTACTTTCATAATACTTATAATTATGGTTATTGAAATGTTGTTTATTGCTATTGGCTGCTTGCGTCCCAGGGCCATTAATGGTTGTCCTCGGCGTCCTCGCTTAGGTCCATCTTGTTGTACTCATTGGTCACGTCGCTTATCGCTCCGTCCTTACAGCGGTACACAATGCCGGGAAACTTGTCAAGCAGGGGGATGTTGTGGGTAGACATGATAACGGCGGTGCCCGTCTGGGTGATGTCCTTCAGGAGCTTTACGATATTGTCGGCCGTTTCTGGGTCCAGGTTGCCGGTAGGCTCATCGGCTATAATCACCTGGGGCTGGTTGAGCATGGCCCGGGCTATCACCACGCGCTGCTGCTCGCCGCCCGAAAGCTCGTGGGGCATCTTGTCTTTCTTGTCGGCCTGTCCCACCTTGGTCAATACCTCGTCTATACGGCTGTCTATCTTGGCCCTGTCCTTCCACCCGGTAGCCTTGAGTACAAAGGCTAAGTTCTGGTACACCGTCCGGTCGTGTAGCAGCTGAAAGTCCTGGAATATGATGCCCATCTGCTTGCGCAGGTTGGGCACCTCCTTGCGCCGTAACGTCAACAGGTTGCGCCCTAACGCCTCGGCCTTTTCGCAGTCTTCCTTATACAAGTCCAACTCGCAGTAGATGGTTTTGAGAAGTGAGCTCTTGCCAGAGCCCACCTTGCCGATGAGGTAGACGAACTCGCCCTCGTCGACATGGAAGTTAACATCCTTGAGTACCAGATTGTCTTGCTGGTATATATTTACGTGTTGATAGTCTATCAGCATAGTGATAATTGATGTATATAGTGTACTATAGAGTTATGGGCGTATCAGCTGTTGGCCTTGGCGATGCGCCGCTTTTTGTCCCAGTCGGGGTCGTGCCGCTTCTGGAGTTCGGCCGCGATGTCCTCGATACGCAGTCCCTGGCTGGTAAGCAGTACGATGAGGTGGTACAGCAGGTCTGATGCCTCATAGACCAACTTATTCTTAGAACCGTTGGTCGCCTCAATGATAGTCTCTACTGCCTCTTCGCCCACTTTCTGCGCCATCTTGTTAACTCCCTTTCTGAACAGGCTGGTGGTATAGCTGCCTTCTGGCATCTCCGTGTGGCGCTTGTCAATAAAGTCCTGTAGCTCTTTTAGGAAGAGCACCTGGTCCATCGTGTTGGCCTCGCCCCAGCAGGTGTCTGTTCCCTTGTGACAGGTGGGCCCCATGGGATGAGCCTTGACCAGCAGGGTGTCGTTATCGCAGTCTACCTGAATACTTTCTAACTTCAGAAAGTTGCCCGAGGTTTCGCCCTTAGTCCACAGGCACTGGCGCGAGCGGCTCCAGAACGTCACATTACCCGTTTCGAGGGTCTTGGCGTAAGCGTCAGGATTCATAAATCCTAACATCAGCACATTCTTGGTGACGGCATCCTGTATGATGGCGGGTACCAGACCGCCCATTTTTTCAAAATCTATATTCATTAGCATCATTATATTCGTACATTAATTCCTTCTTGTCTCAGATATTCCTTTAGTTGCGGTATGCCTATCTCGCCGAAGTGGAACACGCTGGCTGCCAAGGCTGCATCGGCTTTTCCATAAAGGAAAGCATCGCGGAAATGCTCCATCTTGCCGGCGCCACCACTTGCTATAATGGGGATGGAGAGGCCGTCGGCCAACTGGGCCAATGCCTCGTTGGCAAAGCCGTCCTTGACACCATCGTGGTTCATGCTGGTAAAGAGTATCTCGCCTGCTCCACGTTCCTGGGCTTCGTGGGCCCAGTCAAGCAGACGTAGAGGGGTGCGCTCACGGCCCCCCTTGATGTAGCAGTACCATTCGCCGTCGTCGTAGCGGGCATCAATGGCACACACGCATACCTGCGAGCCAAACTTGCGGGTTATCTCGCTGATGAGCTCCGGGCGCTTGATGGCTGCCGAGTTAACGCTTACCTTGTCGGCTCCGGCATAGAGCAGCCGCTCCACATCGCTCAGCTCGTTAATGCCCCCTCCTACGGTAAAGGGGATATTTATCTCCTGGGCCACCTTGGTTACCATGTCGGTAAAGGTCTTACGTCCCTCGGCACTTGCCGTTATATCTAAGAACACGAGTTCGTCGGCCCCGGCATCGCTGTACGCCTTGCCCAATTCGACGGGGTCGCCAGCCTGGCGGAGGTTCACGAAGTTGGTACCCTTGACTGTCATACCGTCCTTAACGTCCAGGCAGGGAATGATACGCTTGGCCAGGCCACGGGGCAGGTCAAGGCGGCTGATGTCAATGCGCCCTTCGTAGAACGCCTTGCCAAAGACTACTGCCGGAATACCCTCGCGGTCCAGCTGGCGGATGTCGTCGCCCGAAGACACACCTCCACTTGCTATGAGGTGGAGTTGAGGATAGGCGCGCATGATGTCGCGGTAGAGCCCAAAGGCTGGGCCCTGCAAGGTGCCGTCCTTGCTAATCTCGGTACAAAGCACATTCTTAACACCGTGATTGATATACTTTTTTAGGAATGTGGTTAAATTTTCGGTAGAGTCTTCTTTCCACCCATTGATGGATACCTTGCCGTTGCGTACATCGGCTCCGAGAATGAGTCGGTCGGCCCCAAACTGCTCCAGCCATGACAGGAATAGTTCTGGGTGGGTCACGGCTATGCTGCCCACGGTAACCATGGCAGCCCCGGCATCAAAAGCCTTGCGGATGTCTTCCTCGGTCTTGATGCCACCGCCAAAGTCGACGGTAAGATGGGTGGCCTGTGTGATGGCGCGTAGCACGCGGTCGTTAACGATGTGCTTGGACTTGGCACCGTCAAGGTCTACGATGTGCAGACGCCTGAACCCCAACTGCTCAAAGCGGCGTGCCACTTCTACGGGGTCATTGCTGTACACCTTCTTGGCATCGTAGTCGCCCTTGGTAAGCCTTACGCACTGCCCATTGATAATGTCTATAGCGGGAATAAGCTCTATCATAGGCTTAGAAAGTTATGTAATATCTGCTCGCCCACCTTGCCACTCTTCTCGGGGTGGAACTGGGTAGCGTAGAAATTGTCCTTGCACAGGCAGGCACTGAAAGGGTGGATGTAGAACGACTCAGCAGTAGACCATGGGCAAGTGGGAACGTAGTAGCTATGTACAAAATAGGCGTATGGATGCTCGCCTAATCCTTTAAGCAGCGGGTTCTGACCCTTGATGTACAGCGTATTCCATCCCATGGCCGGCACTTTCTCTTCGTGTCGATGTGGAACGAAGCGCTTGACGTTGACGGGGAAGATGCCGATGCAGTCGGTGTCGCCCTCCTCAGAGTGGGCGCAGAGTAGCTGCTGGCCGATACAGATGCCCAGGACGGGCTGGCGCAGCTGGCGTATCACTCTGTCCAACCCGTGTTGTCTGATGTAGGCCATCGTGGTGCTGGCCTCTCCCTGGCCGGGGAAAAGCACCTTGTCGGCAGAGGCTAACACATCGGCATCGTCGGTGAGTATAGGCTCTACGCCAACCCGCCTGAGTGCGTTCTCAACCGAGAAGATATTTCCGGCATTGTACTTTATAATAGCTACTTTCAATATCGTTACACTTTGGTTGTTTTAATAGTGCAAAGATACGACTTTCTTTTTAGAAATGGCAGTAAAGAGATGATTTTGTTATCGGCATGTTCCAATAAATGCTAATTAGTTATGCCTGAGGGTGTGCGACTTGGTGCGGGGGGCTTACTCTTCGCCGTCGGGGGTGCGCAGGATGATGCTGGTAGCACCAATGGTGAAGAGGGTGCCGTCGGTGATGACGCGGCGCTCGCGGTCGCCTAAAATCTCATTGTCGACAAAAGTACCCGTGTAACTGGGGCCATCGCGCAGGACGTACTTGAGCCGTCCCCGCTTGTCGCGCGACACGGTAATGATGCAGTGGTGCATGTCAATGCTGGGGTCTACCGTCTCAATGGGGCAGTTAATGCCCGAACCTTTCATGTAGCGTCCTATTACGTTGTCGCCCATCTGGAGGGGGATAACTTGCTTGTAATGGAATACGTTCTCAATGACTACCAGTGAGCCACAGGTGGCGTCGGTGCTGTTCTCGTCTGGATTTTCTTCACGTTGGATATTGCGGAGCTTAGAGACACCCATGCGTATGCCAAACTGCTTGCCACACTGAGCACACTCAAATACAAGGGACTGACCATCCTTGTACTTGGTTTCGTCAAACATGATATAACTATCACATTTAGGGCACTTTACACGCTTCATTAATCTATTACTTTAGTTACCCAACAGTCGCTGACGACTCCGTTTCTATTCATCTCGGCTGCCTTGGTGCGGGCCTTGTGCTCGGTGGCATAGCGACCCATGATTACCTTGGTATGGCGACCTCGTGTAAGTACCCGGACACCCTTGATGCCTTCAGCGGTCAACTGGTCTACATAGCGAGTGGCGTTTTTTACCGTTACCCGGCTACATAGCACTACGGTGTAGAAAGTGTCGGCTACGGCAGTCTCCTTGGCCTTGGCCACTGGGGCTGTCTGCAGAGCAGCGTTGGCACCGCCTTTTGTCAGAGCGGGTTCAGGAGTGCTTGTAGGCATCTCGGCGGGGGTGTTGGGCATTACGCGGAACAGCATATCGGTATTGATGCCCGCTTTCAGACTACCGCTGTTGGTGGTGCTGATAGGAGTCGATATGGCGAAGAACGCGATGATGGCCATGCAGGCTACGGCTATATTGCGTAGGGTGCTGACACGTATGCGTGGCTCGTCGTCGGTATCGTCGTCAGCCAATGTGGCATCGGGGGCCGTGCGTATCATGGCAGGAGTCACAGGCTGGCTGTCTCCAATGGTCTCGGCTGGGGCGGTCGTGCTTTCAGTTATGGTCAGAGGGGCCATCTCGAACGAACTGAGTCCGTATAGTTCTGGCGAGAGGATGCCCGCCTCGCAGGGCTCAAACTCGTACTTGCCATACTCGTTAAGGGTGATAGTGCCCAGGTCGTACAACTCGTAACGCCCGGTGTTCTCCAAGTGCTGTTTTAGCTCGCGAACCTCGTCGTTGATACGGCGTATGGCCTCGGGGTAGCTGATGTCGTACGCCTCGATGTACGACTGGGCGAGCAGTGAGTCATTAAGGGTGAGTTGGGGATTGAAACCGATGGTACGCTGCGGCGGAAGAAACAGGTGCTCCTGTTTGTCGTAGCGGGAATCCACATGGTGAGCCATAAAGCCCCCAAAGCCAGGGACTATGACGCAGTCGTTGCTCAGAAGTAGGATTTCGATATGTCTTTCGAGTTCAATCATATTGCAAAGTTACTCATTTCTGCCCGATAAACCAAGTAAACGACGCTAAATATTTCAGGGGCTTTTAAAACCGTTATCAGTACGGATGAGGCGATGATATTTTGATATTTTTTAATGGCTCAGGGCATCGAGTAGTACTTTTTCAATTTTTTTTTGAAAAAGTTAAGGATTTTATTTGGTAGCTTAAAAAAAACATGTATCTTTGCAATCGTTATCCTGAAAACAATCTTTTTACCTTAAAATAGCTAATACCTATTGAAGATTAAAGCGGTCGCTGTGAAGCAGGCCGCTTTTTTCGTCTCTATACCTATAGTGACAGCCGGCACAACTAAGTACGCCTTGTTCTGCTTTCATTGGCTATATGATGGTAGGGCTATATCCCTGCCGTGGCAATTATGAGGAATATACAAGGAACGTTTATGGAAGGGAGATCCGGAACGGCCAAACTATTAATCGGTCTTTTATTTGCGAAAGATAGGTCTCTACGTTTCTATTGACGGCTCCCAGCGAGCTAATGATGGTCATTAGAAATATAGAAATCGCTTTGGGTTATGTGGGTGAGGGTTTGCCCAAAGCTATAGATGGGCTGTTGGCTATGTGCGTAGACATAGGGATGTCTTGGCAGCTCCTATACCTATTTATATTATACGCGCGCGCACGCGAAACAGCCATGAGGGGACTATAGGGCGGGGTGGTGTGGTAGCCGATGGCGTAAGGAAAAGACAGGAAGCTATCAGAGTGTGAGTGACTGGAGCTCGGTTCCGTCTAACTGATACATGGTGATACGGCCATTTTCATAGATAGCCATCGTGGGTACATTGCCACCCTTGGGAAAGGTGATAGAACCGGTGTTGCAGTACACGGTGCCGTTCTCGCGTATCAGGTGCCACAGGTGGGTGTGGCCTGTAAATATGGCATCGAACTTGCCCTTGGGCATCTTCTCCTTATTATATATGTGCCCATGTGTCAGGAACAGGCGCTTGCCCTCATCGACCACCAGGGCATAGTCGGCCATGATGGGGAAGTCAAGCAGCATCTGGTCGACCTCGGAGTCGCAGTTGCCCCGGATGGCAATAATCTTATCGGCCATGTCATTGAGTGTAGTGGCTATCTGCTTAGGGTCAAGCCCGGTCGGCACACCGTTTCGCGGCCCATAGTTCAGTATGTCGCCCAGTATGCACAGGTAATCGCATTGCTGCTGATGAAAAAAAGATAAGGCTTGCTGGAGAGTGGGAAATGAACCGTGTATGTCTGACAGTATCAAGTATTTCATTTTCCGATAAGTTTGCTTGTTGGGAGTGGGTGGTGATGGATTCGAACCACCGAAGGCGAAAGCCAGCAGATTTACAGTCTGCCCCATTTGGCCACTCTGGTAACCACCCTAATTGTTTTGACGGGTGCAAAGGTAAGGAAAAAAATCTTAATACACTAAGGTTTCGCCGTTTTTTTTGTCTTGACTGATGCCATGCCCCTGTCGGCTGTGCCAAAATGGCAGAGTGAATGTGCCATTTTGGCACTTGTGGGGACTCGGCATGCTTGTTGCATTTTAGTGGGTGTCTGAGGGCAGCAAGAAGGCTCGAGGGCACCAATATAGATAAGTAAAAAATAAAAATAATTAGGAGGTAAAAATTATGATGTACCCTACAAATCGTAACAACTGGTTAGATACCGCTTTTGAGGATTTCTTTAACACTGATATGATGCCGCGCGTAAATACTACGGCTCCCGCTGTTAACGTAAAGGAAAACGAGAAAGCCTATATAATGGATATAGCCGCTCCTGGACTGAAGAAGGAGTTCTGCCGCATAAGTCTGGATAAGGACGGCAACCTGGTAGTGAACATCGAGAACAAGATGGAGCACAAACAGGAGGAGAAGAAGGAGCACTATCTGCGTCGTGAGTTCTCGTATGGCAACTATGAGCAGGCTTACGCTCTGCCCGACGATGTAGACCATGACAAGATTTCGGCTAAGGTAGAGGATGGCATCCTTACCGTTACTCTCCCCAAGATTTCTAAGGAGAAAACGCGTATTGAGCGCCAGATTAATATCGGCTAAGCTACTTTATACGAACATAAATAGCCGTGTAGGTGACCCAAAGTCGCTTACACGGCTATTTTTTTGTCTTCTGCCCCGCGCTATATGATGGCACGGATGGGTATGGGTGTGTTCTTTTTGCAGACGGGGATTACCGCTCTATCTTTCGGGGCGTATGGGGTATTCGTGGCGGTCGGGCCATGGGGTGCACTTGGCGTCATACCAAGTGCCCTGTACGCTGATACCCACGCTGAAAGATGGACTGAAATTGTACTTGGCTCCGAACCCGATGACATTGGCGCCGGGAGCAGCCAGGCCATAGCCCATGTTCATCATAGAGGGCAGGGCGTAGGGGCTGTAATAGCCATACCAGGGCGAGTAGAGGCCATAGAGTGATGTATAATTGTTAGTTACCGACAGCTGACCATAGAGATAGAACTCCCACTTGTCGTTAGGGCGGTAGCCCAGTATGCCGTACAGCCCCACGTCATGGAATGAGTCGCCGCCCCACGTGGTGTTGTTCACATAGATGCCTCCGGCTCCCCATAGTTTGCCGTCGCGGGTGAGCGGAGCCAGATAGGCGGCGTTGATGGTCTGGCCGAAACCTCCGCGATGAGGGGCGTGTTTGCCTAAGGTGGCAAAGGCAGAAAGGTCGACCGACAGGTTGAGTCCCTGGTGCATGCTCCAGGCATACGTAGGCATGAGTGGTGTGTGCGGTGTACTTATCGAGTCGGTGGCAGCTAACCGCTGGGGCCGCCCCTGGTATATACGTGGCTGGGTGCCATACTGCTGGGCATCGTATAGGGTGTCGCCGGGCAACAGCCACTCGTAGCGTGGGTTGTCATCGCTATGCAGGGGCCCTCGGCCTATACGCTGGGCCATAAGCGTGGTACTCATGGCGGTCAGCAGAGTAATAAGTATCGTTCGTTTCATGCTGGCAAAATTACAAGTTTTTGCCATTCTTTCTGTCATGAATTGTAAAAAATATATTAAAGAGCGTGTAGTTTAACCTTATTTATGTTACCTTTGCATCAGGAAGACAGTGTCTTCGTATGTATAGATAGCGGTGTAACGTCTGGATGCCCATATCAGAGTGGGCGGTATGATGCTTAACAACCTAATTAGAACTATAACTTTTTAATAGAATGATACGCAAATATCTTTTGACGTTTTTTATCTGTTTGGGTTCCATCTGTATGATGGGGCAGGGTATTATCCGCCACAATAAGGTGCCCACTGTGCAGAAGCCAAATGTGTCATCGGCGAAGGCCAAAAAGTCGTCGGCACGGCGGAGTACACAGTCGGTTCAGCGCGACCCATTTGCCTCGCTCGCCGAACCACTGAAAACACAGGTTAAGAAACTGCTGTCGGACATGGTTTTGGTAGAGGGCGGCGCCTATACATTTGGCGGAACGGATCCTGGCAGCAATCCGGCGGTAGAGGTAACAGTAGGCTCTTTCTATATCAGTAAGTACGAAGTGACCGAAGCCTTATGGGCAGCAGTAATGGGCTCCAATCCACCTGACTACAAGGGGCCTAATTACCCTGTATCTAAAGCTACTTATTATAATTGTCTGGAATTTATTAATAAGTTAAATCAGCTTACTCATAAGAATTTCCGCCTGCCCCGCGAGGAAGAATGGGAGTATGCGGCACTGGGTGGAAAGTATAGTCATGGCTACCAGTATAGTGGCAGTAACAGGCCTTACGAGGTGGGATGGTACAAAGATAATTCAGGGAATACGAAACACGAAGTGGGACTTCTGAAACCTAACGAACTGGGCCTGTACGACATGACGGGCAATGTTAGCGAATGGTGTCAAGGCTTTGAGAATTTTGCTCCGCTTCGTGGGGGATATATATACGATAGTCCTAATGAGCGCAAGTTGGAACTAAAAATTCCTAAAGACCAACCTTTAAAAATGGATTTTTATAATGGCTTTAGGCTGGCGATGTCGGCCCCTGTTTCCCATGCATCTGCCAAGCATGAAGTGGACCCTTCGCAAGATACTCCTACGCCCCCGGCTCCTCCGCAGTTGACCCATGATCTGGCGACAAAACTAACTGTTCCGGTGCGGTCTCAGATAGAGAAGCTATTAGGCGACATGGTCTATATAGAGGGCGGAAAGTTTGTCTACGAGCTTCTCAATGTAACTCCGGAAGAGGCCCCAGGGCGCGTGCGTGTCATCAAGCCTTTTTTCTTATGCAAATACGAGGTGACAGAGAAACTCTGGACGCTGGTAATGGGCAGCAATCCGAGTAGTTATAAGAAAGGTGATGATTTTCCCGTAGAAAATATGACTTATGACGCATGCCAGGAGTTTATCGGCAAGTTGAATCAGCTTACTGGCTGTCATTTCCGCCTGCCCACTCAGGAAGAGTGGCAGTATGCTGCCCGTGGGGGCAGGCATAGTAATGGGTATAGATATAGTGGGAGTAACATTCTGAGTGAGGTGGCAGATTGCAATTCAGACTCAAAACAGAAAGTGGGGCAGCTAAAGCCTAATGAGCTGGGCCTATATGATATGACGGGCAATGTGAGAGAGTATTTAGAGAAGTCCAAAGGTCTCTATTCTAATCTTATTCGTATTGTGGGTGGTTACTGGTATCTAAAGGCAGGGGAATACTATAGTGAAATGTGGCGGGTAAGTCTTTATGGCTCGTATGGAGGTGGCAGGTTCACCGGATTAAGGCTGGCCCTGGACGACAAGTAGGCTGATTTTTTGGGTAGCATCCTGTATGGCTGAAAAAACAAGATAGATAAAGTTGCTATTTATCCGATTAATGGTAACTTTGCAGAGTAAAAATAGAATTAGTATATTATGAGATTTTTCAAGAGCCTATTCGGAGTAGGCGGTGAGAGTGATAAGCAAAACAAGACTGACGATAAGCAGCGCCAGTTTGAAGTGTTGAAGTATGATGGTGTCCGTGCACTGCGTATGGGCCAGATAGATATAGCAGTTAATTGTCTGGAGCATGCCATCCAACTCCAGGACGACCTTGAAGTATGCGACTATCTGTCGCAGGCCCTCTTGCACCAGGGCCGACTTGACGAGGCTTATCAGTATCTGCAGCGTATGGCCGAGGGGGAGCCCGACAACCAGCAAATATATCTACGCATGGGCAGCGTGGCCTATATGCGCGAGGACTATCAGGCCGAGGCTGATGTGGCTAACCGGGTCTTGCAGCTCAACGCCGATAGTCCACAGGCCCATTATCTGCTGGCGCAGGCATATATAGGACAGGGCAACCCCATCGTGGCCATAGCTATGCTGACCAAGGCCGTAGCACTTGACGACAAATTTCTTGCTGCCTATCTGTTGCGTGGCGACACGTTGCTCAAGATGGGCGACGTGCAGGGTGCTAAGGCTGATGCCGATTTGCTGATAACCAAACAGACCGACAACGAGGACGTTCTGTTGTTGGCCGCACGTGTCAGCGAGGCCATGGGCTGTCACGATGAAGCCTTTGCCCTATATGATAGGGTAATAGAGGCCAATCCATTTAGCGCCACAGCTTTCAAGGAGCGTGGGGCCATACGTATGGCTCAGGGCGACAAGGAGGGTGCCGAGGCCGACGCACGCACAGTGTTGGAATTGGCTCCCAATGAGGTAGCCGGCGTTTCTGGTAACTATACCGCCCGTGGTACCGAGAACATCCAGCGCAAAGTAGAGGAGGCTTATCGCAATAACAATCCATTGGGGTTATAGTTTTGTCCGTCTCATCCGATATACCTATTTTTTTTTATATATATGCGCATATTTATCATCTCTTCTATCCTCTGTCTCTACAGTTATGGGGCAATGGGGCAGGGCATTATCCGTCATAAAGTTCCTGTACAAACTAAGCGGGAAGTACGTAAAGCTCCGACAAGTCCAAAGAAAGTCCCCGCACAGCGGGCAGCGGTTCCAAAGATGTCACCACAGGAAAAGGCCCGGCAGGCTCTTATTAAAAAGTTAATTAGTGATATGGTACTTGTCGAGGGTGGCTCGTTTACTTACGGCGGAAATAATTCAGATGTTGACCCTGCGGCCAATATTACAGTAGAAAGTTTCTACATCAGCAAATACGAGGTGACAGAAGCGCTGTGGAAGTCTGTAATGGATACGGTTCCAAGAAAAGAAGCACGGGGCGATAACTATCCAGCTACAGCTTCTTATGCAGACTGGAAGAAGTTTATTGGAAGATTAAATGTGCTTAGTCACAAACAATTCCGTTTTCCTCGAGAAGAGGAATGGGAGTACGCTATGCGGGGTGGATGCTATTCTAAGGGCTATACATATAGTGGCAGTAATAAAATCTACGAAGTGGCATGGTATAGAGGTAATTCTGAAAACCATTTCCATGAAGTAGGTTTATTAAGTCCTAACGAACTGGGCCTATATGATATGTGCGGAAATGTAGCTGAGTATTGTCAAGGATACGAAGACTATCTTTCGCTCAACGGCAGAAACAACATAGCTTCGGTACGTGGTGGAGGCTATACTCAGGATGTCACAGCGGTCAAGACTGAGTATTCGTCTATGCTACCCATCAACTATAGTTTTGATATAAAAACCACATCTTCATTTTTTCATGGCTTGAGGCTCGCCATGTCATCTTCTGCGGATAACGAGAATACTTCGGCCGGTCACCGTAATACTCGTGCTGATAGCCCTATGGTGCAGGTTCCACTCCCCAAACTGCCTAATGACCCTATAGATAATTTGCCAGATTTGCAACGCCTGCAAGTACAGAAACTGCTGGACGATATGGTCTACATAGAAGATGGCTCCATGGTTTATGGGCTTGATGTACCTTTGGGCGTGGCCCCTCTTCGCGAGCGTACGATAAAGCCCTTCTATCTCTGTAAGTATGAAGTGACCGAAAAACTTTGGACTGCCATCATGGGCAGTAACCCCTGCTTTCATATCAAGGGCGACAATTATCCTGTAGAAAATATGGGGTACATTGGCTGCAAAGAGTTTATTAGCAAACTGAACAAACTTACTGGCCGTCATTTTCGTTTGCCAACAAGAGAGGAGTGGCAATATGCTGCTCGTGGTGGTCGGCATAGTAAAGGGTACGATTATAGTGGAAGTGACAATTTGTACGAGGTTGCGTGGTGTTCTGGTAACAGCAAGGGAGCCAAGCATGAAGTTGGCCAGCTTAAACCCAATGAACTGGGCCTGTATGATATGCAGGGTAATATCGAGGAAATACTTGAAAGAGTAAATGGGCTTTATGCTGATTGGAATGTATATACAGATGATAGTTTCTACAATGATTCTAATGCAAGCTACAATTTCAACATATTGAACGTAAATCTTAATCAAGGTGATTTGAAGTTTTTTCATGTGGGATTTCGTTTAGCAATGGATTTATGAGGTTTTCCTCTATAATCTCGGTTAAGTTTGGGTTGGAAGCAAAGTAGAGGAGGCTTATTGCAATAACAATCCATTGGGGCTGTAGGTTTATCTGCTTCTTCAAACATCGAATTTACTAAATTGGATGTTTGTTACAGTAATTTTACATAATACCGATTATATGAAAAACATATTATATTTGCAGTGGATTTAATTTTTAATATGTAGAATTATGGCAACAAACTTATTTATTTTACGGGAAAATTGCGTTGACCGCATTAACTATTTACCTGATGCGTTTTTCGTGCAAAACCATTGTCTTTGTCCTCATACAAAGAAAGAGTTACTCAAAGTGATAGAAACATTGGCGCGTATGTTTGAGTTTACGTTACATGAGCCATCGATAGCTGACGCGTTGAATGTTTTGGCAAAGGCTCTTAGCTGGAAGAATTATACGTATAAAATGGCGTGTTCGTTCCTTTACTCTTTCTTGCGCCTTTCTTTCTGTATTGGCTCCGATTGTGTCTATGTTGACGTATATAACGGCCGTTTGTATTCGTCATTAAAAGATATAAAGGCATGAAAATAAAGCGTTCGGATAGATGTACGGCTTTTACATGCTTTAACCCGCAGCGTGTAAAAAACCCCTATACAGGCGAGATATTTTATACCGCCTGTGGCCATTGTATTGCCTGTCTGAATGCGAAGTCCGTTAAATATTCTCTTCGTGTTGAAAACGAAGTAAAACAAAATAAGTATTCATTTTTTTTCACTTTAACATATTCGAATTATGCAGTTCCGCGAATTATTCAAAGCGTTAAAACGCATGTTTTTGACAATGGTACAGAGGTACCCCGTATTTTTGTTAACAGCAATCCTGACTTTGTTGATGGTCTTTGTCAACGTGTTGCTTTCGGTCGCAGTCTCGATAGCGAAAAGCCTATCGCAATGCCTCTTATCCAAAATGATGACTTACAATACGAATATGACGACATGCCTGTCACAGCTGTTGTCAGCCGTTCAGATATTCAAAAATTTCTAAAGCGTCTACGTGACAGATTATATAGGAGATATAAAGATGAAAAAGACAGAAAATTTCGTTACTTTATTGCAAGTGAGTACGGCCCGAACACCTTCAGACCTCACTATCACGGAATTTTGTTCACGGACTCCGATAGGCTCGCCACGGATATTGAGGAATTGTTACGTGAAAGTTGGCCGTTTGACAATCCCGATAGACACAAAGTATCGCTTGTCGCAGGCGGAGCAAGTTCGTATGTTGCGAACTATATTAATAGCGTTGCTAATCTGCCACAGGTGTTGCAGACTCCAGCTTTCCGACCGTTTGTACTTCAGTCAAAAAATCCGCTTATCGGCTATAAAAAAGAGAATAGAGAAACGGTTCGAAAACGCGTCTATAACTCAGATTTTGAGGAGTACGGAGTGGACAAAAGCACAGGCGCAGTTGTTGTGTCTCAATATCCCAAACAAGTACTCAATAAATACTTCTACGAGTTTCCGTTCTCTTTTGACCTTTCTGTTACAGATAGAGTATCTTTGTATGACAAAGGTAACTGGCAAAGGTTCCTTGCAGGTGATGAAACAAGTTTACCGCGACCTTTTGTCACGCGGTTAAAAGATAGTGTCGGTGTGTTCCATTTTCAGAACATGCTGAAAGACCGTGCTTTCGGCATGCCACTTGGCGCAATACTTAGAAAGTATTGTTATCCTGTTTATCGTGCGTATAAATGTGGATGGATAGAGTGTAAAAGATATTGCACTTTTAAAGGCTTGCCGTTTGACTTCTCTCACTATGTCCGTCTATTGGACTCCGTTAATTTACATTACTTTAATTTTACAATGCGCAAATTTTATGAAGCACAGGAAAACTATCTCACGCTCTCCCCCACTTCATCGGTAGCCCGTTTTTATCCGAATTTAATTGATTTGGTGCCGCGGTATCAGCCTGATAGTAATGTACCATTCTTCTATGAATTTGGCGAAGAAATATGGTTGCCGTCTGATATATACACGAAAGTGTATAATGATTATGACGGCCGAAAGTTGGTACCAGGTAATTTAGATGATAAAAAGCTATGGTCTTATATCTTCCCCCATGATGAGATATACGGACGTGAGAAAACGAAACAAATAGAAATTCATCGAAAGAAGATAATGAAGAAAAGTCACGCAGATACCAAATATCATGCTGTAGACCAAAATTTATATGAAGACTTAAATTTTAAGCTAAATGACTAAGAATATTTTCAGCACTCCGCGTGTTAAAGCCCATTTGCAGCGTAATGCCTTTGACCTTTCCCGTCGTGATGTCTTTTCGTGTAAGGCTGGCCAGCTGTTGCCCGTTGTTACTATTGAGTGTAACCCGAATGAACATTTTGAAATTCGGCCCGACATCTTTCTGCGTACAGCTACGCTGAATACTTGTGCGTATGCCCGTATGAAACAGAAAATTGAATTTTTCTTTGTTCCTTACCGCTCGTTATGGTTCAAGTCTGACCAATTTTTTACCGGTACTAATTATAGTACGTCTTCTGTCTATACGGATAAAGCCCCTATGTATATACCTCGTTTTCCGTTGTCGCCTAAAGACCCGAGTAAGCCGAGTAATACGCTCCTCGCTTGGATTTCCAAGAGTGTTGCAGGTAACGGTGTTCCTAATCAGTTTGGCGGTGATGCTTTGGAAGACTATTTAAAGTTATTGGATATGCTTGGTTATGGTTGTTATCGGAAGCCAACTACAGGTGATGCGTCTTTGTATGATGCTACGAATACTACTAATGTAGGTAATTATGCTTCGTTACTCCGTCTGGCTGCTTATCAAAAGATATATCAGGACCACTACCGTCTGCCGTTGTATGAGTATTATAATAATGGCTGCTCTCTTGATGATTTACAGAAAAAGGCAGAAACTACTGATAAAGGTATAATTTATACTGATTTTAGTAGTAGCGCAATGGTTGACCGCTTTTTTCAATTGCAGTATGCACCATGGAAAAAAGATTATTTTACAAATCTTCGCGCGTCAAGTCAGTTGTATCTTAGCCGTTGGATGTACACGGAAGCCGGAGGCAGTAATTATGCTGATTTCGGTCAGCTTGCTAATATAACATCTGATGTACAAGGTTATCATGCTACTAATGAGACTGGCGCGGCTGTTGAACCTATGTCGTTAAGTGCATTGAATGTTCGTGCGTTGTTTGCCCTTGAAAAATTGCTCGATAATATGGCGCGTGCAAAAGACGGTTCTTATAACGCACAGGTTGAAGCCCGTTTCGGTGTAAAACCATTGCTTGACCCTCATTTGGATTCTTTCTATATCGGTGGTGCTGATGCTCCTGTAGTTATTGGTGAAGTTACTGCCACTGCTGCTGGTTCTGCTACCGTTGGCGGAGATTCTGTTCAGTCTGCCCTTGGACAAGTTAGTGGCAAAGGTACTTCCTCATCTTCTAACCGTACAATAACATTTGATACGAAAGAACATGGTATAATCATGGGTATTTTTTCAATTATACCCGAAAGTGAGTATAATGCTACAGGTATAGACCCAATGTTGCAAAAGTTCTCGCGTCCCGAGTTCTTTACGCCCGAGTTTGATAAACTTGGCTTTGCTCCTGTTATGCTTCGTGAAATGTTTGCAGGCAGTTCTGTCAATGTTTCAAATCCTTATCCGGAAGAAGTGGATTGGGATACTACCGTACTCGGATTTAACCCAATGTATTCTGAGTATAAGACGGCATTAGATAAAGTTCATGGTGATTTTATCAGTACGACTGCCGGTCATACAGGTGCTTTGTCCGCTTGGGTTACTCCCCGATTATTTGATGAGGTCTACGCAAAAGGCACTGGCCTTACCTATGTCTTTTTACATGTAAATCCAGCCATCCTCGATACTATTTTTGCGGTTCATGCTGATACAGCTGACCAATTTTATGTAAATTGTTGGAATGATATTCGCGCTATCCGTCCTATGAGTGTAAACGGTCTTCCTTATTGTAATTAAAATTATATTATTATGAATGCATACGCAACTATTTTGATGAGCCATTGGCGTGGTACTTCCTCGCTTAAGGCTCCCGATTTGTCTAAAACTCCTAAGTTGTTAGACCCTGATGAAGTAAATACAAATTTTCCTATTAATGAGGAGACTCGTAATCGTGATGCAAGTATAGTCCGTGCTATGGATGCCCGTACGCCTCCATTAGTGCGTCAGCAGTTGATGGCTAATATTGAGACACTACCACCCGACCCCGATACGAGCGGTGTTTCTGATGAGGATAAATTGACTATGATGAAGTCTCGTTATTGTCAGTCTCGTCCCGAGATGGCCGATTATCGTGAATATCTTAGTGGTATTGTTGAAGATGGTAAGCAGCAGCCGTCCACGGCTCCTGTTAATCCTCCAGCAGCGGAACCCGACCCGAATACTATTGAGCCACAGAGTACCGAACCTAAATCAGAATGATTATGAATTATTCAAAGTATTTTCTTATGGAGCGTTCACCCTATTTGGGTGAACCTCCTAAAATGATAGCAGCCGAAATTGGTTCTGCTCTTGTTTCTGGTGTTAGTGGTTTGTTTGGTGGTTTGTTTGGTAATAAATCTACCTCTAAGACTAACCGTACAAATTTGGAAATTGCTAACCGATACAATCAGACTCAAATAGATTTGGCGAATATGAATAACAAATTCAATCGTCAAATGTGGCTGGAACAGCAGGAGTATAATACTCCAGCTAACCAAATGCAGCGTTATCGCGATGCTGGTATTAATCCTTACATGGCATTAGGTCAAATGTCTAATGGCAACGCCGAAAGTGCTGTTACAGGTACTATGCCGAATACAGCTGCCCCACCGAATATGCGTCAAAAAGATTATTCTTTTGTCGGTAATGCTGCTGCTAATGCTGCTGCGGTTGCTTTATCTGCTGCTAATGCGATAAAAGCTAATAAAGAAGCACTTGGCCAAAGTCTGCAAAATCAATATGATGAAGGTACTATGCAATCTCGTATAGATATGCAAAAGTATAATACTGATATTGCGAAGTGGATTGGAAATATAAGAAAAATGGACCTTTCTATGTATAAGCGAACTTATGATAATCAAGTTAAATTGTCTGATTTGTCTGTAAATCAAGCTAACCAAGAGTTAATAAATAAGCAAATGGAAGCTAATGCGATGGAAGCGCAAGCGGCTTTGTATCGTGCTCAGCGTAATTTAACGGATTCGAGTGCAAAGAAGATTAAATATTATCTTGATAATGTTGCACCCGTTGAACTTGAAAATTTGCGTAAGCAAGGTAAGTTAATTGACCAACAGGCTTTAACGGAACAGTCTAAGCGTGCTTTGAATTTTTCTTCGGCTGCTCTTAATTATGCAAATGTTAATGAAATTAATACTTTGCTTAGCTATAAGGTTGCTAATATGGATTTGGAAAATCAAAAGTTAGATGAAGCTGTAGAATTTAATTGGATGTCGCAGGCTGATAGAGCTGGCAAAATTGCTGGTGAAAATTGGAAGGCGAACTCTTGGGAACGTAAAGTAACTATTGGTGGCAAACTTGGTGTTTCTTATAATATGATGGTGAACAAGCATGATAATGTTTATGGTGCTTATAAACAGCCTTGGCAAGTACATCAACAGCCGTCTTATATACGTCCTGGTGTACGTTATAATGGTAGGCAAAATTATCATAATTATTGAAAAAGTGTTATCTTTGCATTGTTTAATATTATTAATATGGGATTAGGATTTTATGAAATTATTTTTGTGTTTTTTTTCGCTGTTATTTTTGGCGTTTGTTTGTATTTCGTGTGTGACTTCCTTAAAGGCGGAAAAGATTGATTTTGAGACTTATACAAAATCAATGAAGTCTAAAACGGATACGGTTAAATCTGATACGTGTCAACGTTGTATTATTAATTAAATTTATTAGCCATCTCAATTGGGATGGCTTTTTTATTTCCATTGCTTGACATTGTATCGCGGTCGTGGAACGGTTTGGACGACTTTATTAACGTTGCTTATTTATAAAATTAAATTTGTGCCTTTATTATATTTTATTGTAGGTATTATGAATTTGAAGCCCCTCGCGCGTGGCGGTCTTTTAACAAACATTAGACTTACAACTGCGGTGGGCTTGCTTGGCGGTCGCTCTCGTCTCAGTTGTAAGTCTCAGTTGTAAGTCTAATGTTGAAAAGTCGCGACCGTAGGTCGCGCAGGCAGTGCCTGTTAGCTAATATCCGCGCGTGCGCGTTTCGTGCGCGCGTGCATGTATTAGATAGCTCTTTATTAAACGTTCACTAATAAATACAAAGTGTCAGTTTTCCCCCAGTGCGTTTCCTCCTGCTTTAGTCTGAAACGCCATCTATTGCCTCGGCTATTATTAGGAAAACTGACAGCAAGTAAAACATCAGTTTCGCAAAGTCTGTACAGCGGTTCTGCGCGCAGCGCAGGTTCGGTGTGCACTTTGCGAAACACCCATCTCAGTTGCAAGTCTAATCAGAGCCAAGCAAGCCCACCGCAGTTGTAAGTCTAATGTTTGTTAAAAGACCGCCACGCGCGTGTTAAATATTGTATTCATAATACCGATTATATAAAAAACATACTATATTTGCAGTGGATTTAATTTTTAAAATGCTTGATTTTGGCGTTTAGTGACTCTGCCGCCGCATTGGTAGAGCGATTGACAAAGAAGTTCACGATTTCATC
>CAKPZJ010000029.1 GCA_934204655.1 uncultured Prevotella sp.
TGTTCAAGGGATTGCAAAAACCGCTTGAATTCATGGGATTCCAAGGACGCTATATCTATTGGGCGGCAGGTACGGCTGCCGTACACTTGGCCTTGATTGGCTGTGGCGTGAAGGCCGGTGATGAAGTTTTGGTGCAGAGTTTCACATTTTGTGCTTCGAGCCACCCTATTACTTATCTTGGTGCAGAGCCGGTATTTGTAGGTTCTGAAAGGGAGACGTGGAATATGGATCCTGCTCTCTTAGAGAAAGCGATTATTGACCGCAAAGAAAAGACAGGCAAATATCCTAAGGCTATTGTGCCAGTGGCACTTTACGGTATGCCTTACCGCATAGACGAGATTATGGCGATTGCTGACAAGTATGGTATTCCTGTGGTTGAAGATGCCGCAGAGGGTATGGGGTCACGCTTCAATGGACAGGTGCTTGGTACGTTCGGCAAGTATGGAGTGCTGTCGTTTAACGAAAACAAGATGATAACAACTTCAGGCGGTGGCGCGTTGATATGCCGTAATGGGGAGGATGCCAATAGCATCATGTGGTATGCTACACAGGCACGCGATGCTTATCCTTACTATCAACATACTGCCATTGGCTATAATTATCGTATGTCGAATGTATGCGCAGGTATCGGTCGCGGACAGATGACGGTACTTAATGACCACATTGCCCATCACAAGCACGTTCAGGCACTTTATGAAGAACTGCTGAAAGATGTACGGGGTGTGCATATCCACAAGCAGCCTACTGACAAACGCCATGATGCAAACTTCTGGCTTTGCGCCGCGACACTCGATGCTGACGTGAAGATACAAGGTCAGGAGAATGCTTATAAGGATGTGATAAAGACAGCTGTTGGCGGTGCGGCTGGCGTTATTCATGCTGTAGACTCTGCTGTGACGGATTGCCAACCCAACGAAAACGTGGAGGCGTTGCGTGTGTTCATGTTAGCAAAGAAAATAGAATGTCGTCCTGTTTGGAAACCTATGCACAAACAGCCTGTATATACCGACGCACCTGTATACACGAATGGAATTGAAGAAGATTTGTTCAAAGTTGGTTTCTGCTTACCTGCAGGTCCTTATGTAACAGACGATGATGTTCGCTATATTGTGGAGAGTATCAAGGAAGCTATTGTAAAATAAGCAAATTTGGGAAAGGGCGATTAGTGGATGTTATGTGTGTGACATAAATTCATTACTCGCCCTATATTGTAACCCCAAATCGGTTATTAGGATTTGGGTTTATAGTGGTCGAAAACTTTTAGCGGACAGCGATAATACAGAAAGAACAAGCCCGACTCTAACCATCATCAGAGTCGGGCTTGCTGTTGTCAGCCCTGGGGTGGAGGGGGCTGAGGGTGTTGGGCGGGATGCTACTGCGCTACTATCTTTCGACCATTGAGTATGTACACGCCCTTGGGCAGACCGTCCAAGGCCGTCGCGGCATCTACCTGATGGCGCACCATGACACCCGTCAGCGAGTACACGCTCACCTTGGTGACTGCGGCTGTTGTGGGGGTGTCGATGCCGTCGGTCACCGCCCTGCGGTAGAGCAAAACGGGTTGCTGGCTACCTGTGTAGCAGGCAAAGCGCGGGTTGCTGGCATTGAACTGTATCTCGCGGGTCGTAAAGCTCTTATTATATATATGTGTAGTTCCACCCGATACGGTTATGGCCCACTGGGCCTGGGCCGAGGTGGACTGGGCGGTAGTATATAGCTTGTTCTCGTTGCCCGTCAGCGTCAGATAGGCCTTCTCGGTGCCGTCATACAGCGTATAGGCGCCAGCCGTGCCGCCCAGTAGCAGCTGGTGGGGCTTGTTCTTTGTATCTACGTCTGTCGTTATCCGTCCATCGTCCCCTATGGTCACCGTAGCGCTCGTGTAGTAGTTCTTGCCCCCAGTCAAATCAGACAGCGCGCAGGCATCAACCTTAGCGTTGCCACCAAAGATCATGAGATAGTAGTTGCCCGGGGCCACGTCAGACTGAGCAGTCACCTTGACAAAGGTAACGCCACCAGCCGGATCGGGGTCTGGATTGGGGTCTGGGTCTGGATTGGGATCCGGGTCAGGGTCTGGATTCGGATCGGGGTCAGGACTGGCACTGTCATAGTGGTCGTAGCTGAAGGCCACGTCCTGTTTGTCGCCCCATACGTACTGCTCCAGTCCAGGGTAGTCTACATAGGGATTGCGGTTGTGCTGACAGCCGTACACGGCATTGTTGCGGTCTATCTCCTTTTGGCTTACCGGGTCTTCTTTGGCCCACCGCAGCAACATCTTGATGAACCATGCCTTGTAGGCAGGGTACGCGTTGCCCGCAAACACGGCCGCCTGGTTCCACGAGGCTATCTTGTTCTCGTAGCAAGTGGCCATGTAGAAGTAGATGCGGGCAAAATCACCCTTGTACTCATCGTTTGGCTCGAACACTGTACCCGAATAGCCCTCTACCGAGCATGGCCCCAACTTGCTGAAGCCGTTGTTAGAGGTATAGGTGGGGTTCTTGGTCTCGCCAAAGGGGTAGTTGCTGCGCCGCCCGTTGACATAGCCATCGGTGGGCACCACATGCACGATGTCTGACTTCATGGGCGATGCCTTGCCAAACCAACTCTGGGGCACCGAGTGCTCACGGTTGTAGATGTCGCCTTCCTTCTTGTATGAGCCGTTGTTGTCGGTAAAGGAGTAGTTGGTCGTGTTAGAGTACATATCCCACACCTTTCCGTCGGCCCGACGGTCGGTCTGCTTGTAACAGGTAAGCAGCCCATCGTAGCTTATGGTCGTGTGCTTGCTGATGATGGTATAGAGCGCCGTCTTCAGCGCTGCTCCCTTCCGGCCGTTGGCTGCCTGATAGTACGTGCCACTGTTGTTGGGGCCCTGGGCAAAGAGCTGGAGCACCAGCATCAGCAGGGTCATCACACTGATAGTCTTCTTATTTTTCCACATAGCTGTTCGTATTTTATTCATTGTCATCAGATACCAAGAGGGCCAGCCCGGCCTTGATACGTGTGGCCACCCGCTGGTAGAAGGTCTCTGCCGGATTGACAAACTCATCCTCGGCAGGCTGAATGGTGGCAGTGGCTTTCCCTGTTGTGTCCATGGGGGATGTAGAGGACGTTTCGGTCTTGTCGGGGTCAGCGGTGCCGGTTGGCGTAGCAGTGTCCGACGTTCCCCCCGTGGTTGGTGGTTGCCCCCAAGAGCGCTTGCGCGGTTTCTTGCCATATAGCTTGACGATAATGTCGTTCAGGGCCAGGTCATTGGCATCCTGTAGCGTGTCGATGGGTATCGAGTTGTCAAAGCCCGTGGCCACGATGGTTATCTTGACGTCCTCGTCTAATGTATCATCGGTCGCCATGCCCCAAATGACATCTATATCGGGCAGCAAGTCGTCCATGAACGCGGCCAGTTCCCTCGTCTCTTTCACCTTGAGTGGATGGGCGCTGCTGGCGTACATGTTGAACAGTATGCGAGTGGCCTTGCTTATGTCGCTGCCGTAGAGTAGCGGCGAACTGAGGGCATCCAGTATCGCGTTTTGCAGTCGGTGGTCGCCCGAGGCCCGTCCTATGGACATGATGGCCCCGCCGCCGTCTGTCATGGTGGTCTTGACATCCTCCAGGTCGGTCTGTATCTTGCCCGGAAGCAGCACTATCTCGGCTATGCCGCGCACGGCCTTGCCTATCACGGCATCGGCCCGCTCCAGGGCTTCGTCTACCGATATGTCGGCATCGTTGTACACCTTGCTTATCTGCTCGTTGTTGATAATGATGAGCGAGTCTACATTTTTGCGTATCTCCTCAAGTCCCTTGAGGGCCTTGTATATCTTTGGCTTACGCTCGAAGTAGAAGGGCAGGGTTACCACGCCCACCGTGAGCAGTCCGCGCTCCTTGGCTATGCTGGCCACTAACGGGGCAGCCCCTGTGCCTGTGCCGCCACCCAGCGTGGCCACCACAAAGGCCATCTCGGTGTTGTCGCTAAACAGCCGCTGTATGTCCTCGCGGTTCTTCTCGGCCTCCTCGCGACCACGCGCAGGATTGCCGCCCACACCGTGGCCTTTCTCGCCCAGCATTATTTTGGTGGGAACGGGGTTTACAGACAGGCTCTTGCTGTCCGTATTACATACCGCAAAGGTTACGCCCTTCAGCCCCTCCCTATATATGTTGCCCACGGCGTTACATCCGCCGCCGCCCACGCCCACTACCTTGATAATGTTGCGCGTGGTGTCTTCCACGGGCCCAAAGTCTATTTGGCCCTTAATGATAGTATCTGTATCCATAGTTATGGTGATGGTGTATGTGATTAGTCTGGCAGCCGACAGAACTGCTGTCCATGCAAAGGTAATAATTAATGTATAGAAAAGCGTATGCCTCGCCAATAATTTTTGTGGCTGCGATAATTTTTGATACCCGGGGTGATGGGGTAGTGGCTAAGGGACATAAAAGTAAAAAGGTTAAAAAGTAAAGAGGTGATTTTGAAAGGTAAAAAAGTAAAAGAGTAAAAATATAAAAAGCGCCCCCTGCACGCTGGTGATGGTTTCCTGTATACCAACGGCAATCGCAAAAATCGCGGAGACCGACCTTTACGTTTCCCGGAGCCGTCTTTAGCACGCTGGGAGCCGTCTTTAGAAGTCTAAAGGTTGGTCTTTCGGAAGGCGAAGCCCCCCTCGCCATTTCCTGCAAATACTACAAAGAGATTAGCGGCCATTTAGAGCGTGCTGGAGACATCCTCCTCCGTCGGGAGAGCCGTCGCTATTCAGCTGAGAAGTCTGCCACCATCTTGCGGTACATCAAGTACATACGTGTGCGGTCTATATAGCCCACCAGATGGTTGCTCATGTCTACCACGGGCAGGTACTGGGCGTTGGTTTTCTCGAACTTGTGCATCGCCTCGTCCATCGGGTCGTTTACACCGATGGTGGCCGGACACTTGCTCATAAGCTGCTCTACCCTGAAGCGGTTGTATAGCTCGGTGCGGAATATGATGTGGCGGTTGCGGGTCATGTCTACCTCGCCCAACAGGGTTCCGGCCTTGTCCAGCACGGGCATAAAACTGGTATGGCTGTCACTGAATGCCCTCACCAGCTTGTTGAGCGGCATATCGGGTGTCACGGCGGTGTACTCCTTCTCTATCAGACTGCTCAGGGTCATCAGGGTGAGGATGGAGCGGTCTGTGTGATGGGTAAGCAGCTTGCCCTGGCGGGCCAGACGCATGGCGTAGATGCTGTGAGGTTCAAATATGCTGATAGTGAGCGTAGACACCACGCTCACGATGATGAGCGGCATGAACAACTGGTACCCGCCCGTCAGTTCGGCTATCAGGAAGATGCCCGTGAGCGGCGCGTGCATCACCCCGGCCATCACCCCGGCCATGCCTAACAGCGTAAAATTTTTCTCGGGTATATATACGCCCACCTGATAGGTGTTCCACAACCGTGAAAAGAAGAAACCGCTGAAGCCGCCGATGAAGAGCGAGGGGGCGAAGGTACCGCCACAACCGCCACCGCCATTGGTGGCCGACGTGGCGAACACTTTGGTAAGGATAACCAGGCCCACGTACACGATAAGCAAGTTGCCGTGACCGTAGAAGATAGAGTTGTTCATCAGCGTGTCCCAGTCGGCCGGTGTCTTGCCGTTCAGAAGAATGTTGATGGCGCTGTAGCCCTCGCCGTAGAGCGAGGGAAATAGGAAGATGAGTGGACTAAGCACCAGTCCACCGACCAGCAGCCTCAGATAAGGCCGCTTGGCCAACTGGGCGAACCCGTTCTCGCAGGCCGTCATGGTTCGCATGAAGTACAGGCTTACCATGCCACAGAACAAGCCCAGCAATATGTTGGCCGGAACCTTGTCCAGTCCCCACACGTTGTCCACGTGGAAGGAGAAGAGCGACTCGCCGCCCATGAAGATGTACGAGAAGCATGTAGCCGTGACACACGAAATCAGAATGGGCAGCAACGAGGCCATGGACAGGTCTACCATCAGTACCTCCAGCGTAAACACCAGTCCCGCGATGGGGGCCTTGAATATACCGGCTATGGCCGCGGCGGCCCCGCAGCCCACTAACAGTATCAGGCTCTTCTTCTCTACATGGAACAGCTGTCCCAAGTTGCTGCCTATGGCCGATCCGGTCAGCACGATGGGTGCCTCGGCTCCCACCGAACCGCCGAAACCAATGGTGATGGCCGACGCGATGACCGAGGACCAGCAGTTGTGCGATTTGAGGTGACTCTTCTTCGTAGAGATGGCATACAGCACCCGGGTGATACCGTGCGAGATGTTGTCCTTGACTACATATTTAATAAAGAGCGACGTGAGGTATATGCCGATAACCGGGAACAGCAGGTAGAGCCAGTTGTAGCTCGTAATGGTAAACCCGGTGGTGAGCAAGAGCAGTATCTGGTGGATAAGGCTATGCAGCACAAAGGCGGCGATGGCGGCAAAAAGGCCGATGAAGAACGAGAGGATAAGGGTAGTCTGCCGCTCGGACACATGGAGCCTGCTCCAGGCTACAAAGCGGGTCATGGCCGAGCGGTCGGCCACTGAGGTGCTGTCTACAGGCTGCATGGGCTACTTCCTTATGATGGTTACCTCACCGTTGGCCTTGAGCTTGATGATGCTCGATGGTGTGTGGGGCTTGTGTTCCTGTCGACGGCTGAAGCATACGTAGTCGACAGCGTTGATAATGTCGTCCGAAATGTCGCAGTAGTTAGCCGCAGCCGGCTCGCCACTGATGTTGGCGCTGGTACTAACCAACGCCTTCTGGAAGCGGTAGCACAATTCTTTGGAAAAAGGCTCCTGCGTAATGCGCAGGGCTATCGACCCATCGTCGGCGATGAGGTTGGGAGCCAGGTTCACGGCTCCGTCCAGTATCACGGTAGTGGGCTTGGTCACCACGTCCAGCAGTTCCCATGCCACGGCGGGCACGTCGCGCACATAGCGCTGCAGCCGCGCGTCAGAGTCTACCAGACAGATCAGGGCCTTGCTGTCGTCGCGGTGCTTGATGGCATATACACGGCTCACGGCCTCGGCGTTTGTGGCGTCGCAGCCTATGCCCCATACGGTGTCAGTGGGATAAAGTATGACGCCGCCCTTTCTGAGCACTTCGACGGCGTTCTTAATGTCTTCAGCTTGATTCATCCTGATTTATTTAGTACGGATAGCCGTGGGGCGACCATTACGGCGGGGGCCATGGCTGCCTGCACGCTGCTATCTGGTGTGCAAATATACGCCATCTTGGCTTAAAATCCAAATAAAACTTATGAATTTTTCAGGGCAGTTAACAAAAAAAATCCCACCCACGGCTCCCGGACATGGAGCAGTGGGTGGGATAGAGTGCCGGCGGGGCAGTCGGGCCGTGGCTGGCGGCTCTAAATGCCCCAGCCCTGGTAGACCGAACTCTTCTTGATGGGCATCAGCGTGCCCCTCAGCGTGAGCCGGCGCGAGTTGAAGTTGGGTATGATGTCAACAGAGGCCCGGTTGGTTCTCGCGTACATATTTATAAATACCTGGGCCGATATGCCGATGCCTACCACGTTCATGCGAATGTTGACAGACCCTTTCTTGTCGGTAGTCACCTCCATATTCTGCACCTTGCCTAACAGCGTTACGCCGCCGATACCGTTGGGTGTCGGAAAGGGTACATTGAACGCCACCTGAACCACGGCGTCGCCATGGTTGACCGACACGAAGTTGGTGTTAGAGTTGACGTAGGCTATGGAGCCATCCTTGAACGCCACCTGGTCGGCCTCCAGCGTAAAGGCTGTGTCGGCTATGGCCTGCCGAGCCTCGGCGGCCAGCATACTGTCTATCTGTGCCTGTACCGCCTTGCGCTCCTGCTTCAGCATGCGCCTCTGCTCCTTAGTAACTGCCTCTTGTGTGTTGGCAGTCTGTGCCATGGCGCCCGTAGCACCGAGGGCCAGTATCAGGCCCATCAGTAAGAATATCCGTTTTATCATCGTTTTCTAAATATTAACCGTTCGGGTGTGTGTGGTCACTCCTTTGTTCTATGTAGGTAAATGCAAAGGACATGCCATCATTGCATGCGTATGTGCTAAAAATTTATAATGCCGTGGCCGCGATGGTGGCGGCTGTCTCAGGCGTGCTTGGGCAGACAGTGGTAGTCTGCAATGGCGCGCATGCCGTTCAGAAAATCGGCCACCGCCATACGCTTTTTGCCCGAAATCTGCAGTTCCTCGATGCTCAGCCACTCATCGGCGCAGGTTATGTACAGCTGCCGGCCCTTAATCATCATGGTGCCGGGCGCCTCGGTGGTGGCCAGGTGAGTCTTGGTGGTCCGGAATACTTTGAGGGTAAGTTCGCTCTTGGCCGTGGCCCCCTCGGTCAGGTCTATCCTGGTCCATGCACCAGGGTAGGGCGACAGCCCACGTACAAAGTCGTACACCCGCTTGGCCGGCAGGGTCCAGTCTATCTCGCAGGTCTCCTTGAATATCTTGGGAGCCGCTTTCAGGTCGGCCGTGTTAGTTTGGGGCATGGCGGGCACCTGTCCGTCGGTGGCAATGACGCGGTCTACCGTCTCCACGCATAGCTGGGCACCCAGGCGCATAAGCCCGTCGTACACATACTCTACATCGGCATCGTCGGGAATGTCAAATGTCTTTCTGTCTATTATTTTCCCGGTATCAATGTCGTGGTCTAAGAAGAAAGTGGTAACTCCCGTCTGTGTCTCGCCATTGATGACGGCCCAGTTGATGGGCGCGGCACCTCGGTACTGGGGCAGCAGCGCCGCGTGTACATTAAATGTGCCGAAGCGAGGCATTGCCCACACCACCTCGGGCAACATGCGGAACGCGACAACTACTTGCAGGTCAGCCCGGTAGCTTCGCAGTTGCTCCAGAAACGTCTCGTCTTTCATCTTGACGGGCTGCAGCACCGGGATGTGGTGCTCCATGGCATATTTCTTGACCGCCGAAGCCTGCAGGGTGTCCTGGTGGCGGCCCACGGGCTTGTCGGGTTGGGTTACTACGGCCACCACGTTATAGCCGCCGTCTACTAACGATTGTAAAGAATTTACGGCAAACTCCGGGGTGCCCATGAATATAATCCTAAGTGTTTTCTTGTCCATAATGTGCATGAGTTTGCGGGCAAAGGTACTAAAAACAACCAAAATAGTTGTGAATGGCGGGGTGAAAAAGTTACCAAAAGTAATTTTTTGTCAATATATTATATTACCTTTGTATGCGATAGGCCCTTAGGGCTGTCTCCCCGGAGACGCCCTGCGTGCATGGTGCCAGCCACCATGACACCTGTCAGTACGATATACAGCTGCGAAAAGGCGTTGCGAGTCCTCGGCGGGCTCAGAGGCGGCACCATTTGCAGGGCAGACCATCCGCCCCAGTGGCGGAGTTCCCCGTCGGGAAGCTACAGATAACCCCGGCAGGGAGAGTGAGTTGTGCCCGGCTCATGGTGTAGGCTGGCATATCGGCAGGACCATCAGTTACTATCTGCCCGATGAACACTACTATCCAGACCAATAATAAGCGTATCGCCAAGAACACCGCGGCACTCTGTGCGCGTATGTTTCTGACCATAGCGATAGGCATCTATTCGAGCCGGTTGGTGCTCGAAGCCTTGGGGGTAACCGACTATGGCGTGTACAGCGTAGTGGGCGGGATAGTGACGTTCTTTGTCTTTCTCAATGCTTCCTTAGTTAACGGGACGCAGCGTTTCCTGAATTTCTATATGGGCCGGGGCGACCGGGCCACCCTGAACCAGGTGTTCTCGACCAGCGTGTACATCTTCATGTTGCTGGCCGTACTGATACTGGTACTGGGCGAGACGGTAGGAGTGGCCGTGGTCAACTGGGTGCTCGACATTCCGCCTGAGCGGATGGCGGCGGCCAACGTGGTGCTTCAGTTTACCATCTTGGCCTCGCTCATAGATGTGCTCAGCCTGCCTTACAATGCCCTCATCATAGCCTATGAGCGTATGGGCGTGTTCGCCTATGTGTCGGTGGCCCAGTCGGTGGCCATCCTGTTGGCGGCCTGGTCGCTCACCGTGTTGCCAGGCGACAGGCTGATTACCTATGCCATCCTGTCGTGTGCCATCATGGTGCTGGTCAGGGTCTTCTACGGCTGGTACTGCGCCCGCCACTTCACCATCAGGGCCACCCGCAGCGGGGTGACCCGCACCCTGTTCAGGGAGATGCTCTCCTTTTCTGGGTGGACACTCACGGGCTCATTCGCCTACGTTACCTATATGCAGGGCATACCCATCCTGCTTAACCTGTTCTTCGGGCCGGTGGTCAATGCGGCCAACGCGCTTGCCCAGCAGGTCAACGCCTCGCTGTCTACCTTCAGCGCCAACTTTATGATGGCTGCCAAACCGCAGATAACCAAGTACTATGCCGAGGGACAGGTCGCGGCTATGCAGTCGCTGGTCTTTTACAGTTCCAAGCTGTCGGTACTCATCATGCTCATGGTCTCGCTGCCGTTTATAGTGATGCCCGACTATCTGCTGGGCCTTTGGCTGGTAGAGGTGCCGGCCCACATGCCCACCATGTTGCGCCTTATCATGTGGGCGTCGGTCATCAATGCGCTGGCGATGCCCGCCAACACGGCCATTCAGGCTACGGGACGGGTACGGGCCTACCAGGTGGCCGAGGCGGCGGCTCTGCTATTGGCCTTTCCGCTCACCTATGTGGCATTTGCCTTAGGGAGCGCACCAGAGAGTGCCTATGCGATGCTCACGGCAGTCTTCGCACTGACCCAGATGGTTCGCATCTACTTTATGGCTAAAGAGTTGCACGTATCTGTTATCACTTACCTTTACCGGGTGGTGAGCAGTTTGGCGGTGTTTGCCGTGGTGGCCTACGTGGCCGTATGGGCTGTTCACGCCGGTGTGGGCGACTCGTTAGGAGGACTGGCCTGTGTGCTGGCGACCATCGCTCTTGTCGTGCCGGCTCTCTTCCTGGTGCTCTGCATGAGCCGGGCTGAGCGCGCCACGCTCTGGGGGTATATAAAACATATAAGAAGCTGACCCGAAACAATGATAAATTTCTTTGTCATACTGTTGCTCTGTATCATGGACCAGGTTCGTATCAACCTGGGGGGCTTGGTATCGGTCTTAGACATCTTTGTACTGGTATATGCCGTGCTTTACATCATACAGAACCGCGGTATGGGTATATTTGCCCGCGACAGGGAGATACGGACGGTGTCCAGACTGTTCGCAGCCTTAGTGGTGGTACAGATAGTCAGCGAGATACTGGTAGACAACTCTCTGGCCAATGCCGCCAAGGGCATCGGTATCACGGGGGTATGCTATGTCAAGTTCCTGTTCCTGTTGGGCCTGTTCTTCAGGAACAAGAGCAACCTGGCGATATTCCTGTTGGGTTCACTGATAGCCAATATTCTCTTTTTCCGTACTAATGACTTCTTCGGACTGGGCAAGATGGATGTAGAGTCCGAAGATATTGCCATGGGAGAGGGCTTGACCATGGCCTACTTCAAGTATAAGATTAGCCCGCTTATCAATAGCTCGCTGATGCTGGTCTCTATCTACTACAAGCGTATTCGCTTTGCATGGGTGTTAGCCGCAGTGGGGGTACTTACCATCGTGTTAGGTGCCCGCAGTAGCGGCCTGATACTGCTGATAGCCGGCGTGACTCCCCTGTTGGTGTACCATAAGTTCAAGTGGAACCGCAAGCGCATAGCCGTATGCCTGGTGCTGGTGGCCATGACTGCGGGCTATGGATACAAAGCCTATGTGGACAGCGTGCTCAAGGGCGAGATTAACAGTGGTAACTCGCAGAAGCAGTTAGCTTCTGCCGACAATCCCTACAACGTCTTCGACTTGCTCAAACTGGGGCGTACAGAGGTCTATGTGGGTGCCCTGGCCTTCACGGAGTCGCCCTGGATAGGGTGGGGAGCCTGGCCGCGCGACCCGGGACTGAAGTTCAACGCGCTGCAGAGCTACCTACAAGGCAAAAGGATGGACAAGCGCAAATTCTTTTCGGAGACTATACCCACCCACTCGGTCATTGTGGGCTACGCGGTGTACAATGGCATCTTTGCGGTACTGCTGATAGTGGCCATTATATGGTTTTTCCTCAGGCGAGGGGCCACGACACTTCGCGCGAAGAACATTTTTGTCTTCCTGCTGGTCAGCACCTTGGCCAACATGGTATGGGACACACTGTTCTCGCCCGTTTCGACCGTGCGGTTCCAGTTTGTACTCTACTTTGCCACCCTCTACTATATATATAAGGTAATGCAGTATCCAGAGTTGGCCCGCAAGTATGGGTATGTTACAGATGACAAAGCCAAGAGATGAACTGCGTGTGCTGTGGTACACGCCCAGCATAGATGTGGCTGCCGGAGGCGTGAGCAGTTGCCTGCAACAGATGGCGGCACACTTGGGCCGACTGGTGCAGCTGCATGTGGTGACCCATCGGTCGGCCAATATGTTGCCAATGGATAACTGCACACTCCACTTCCTTACCGGTAGCCAATTATTTCCGTGGGCCAGCAAGCGTGCGTTTGTCAGACTGCTGGCCGAGGTGGCTCCTGATGTGGTACATACTAACAGCTGCTGGGAGCCCATGAACTCTTATAGTCTGCTGTGGGCTCATAGCCGTGGATATAAGACCATCTACACGCTGCATGGTATGATGGAGCCGTTTATCATGCGTCGCCACTACTGGATGCGTAAGGTTCCGGCGCTGGCCGTCTATCAGGGACGGGCGCTGAGGGCTGCCGATAGGGTAGTGGCCACCTCGGCCCATGAGCGAGACAACTTTCTGGCCTTAGGGTACAACTCCAAGGTCGCGATTATACCCAACTGCATCCAGCTGGACGGCATCAGCCTGAAAACAGACTGGGCCGTGAAGCGCAAGATACTCTACCTGTCGCGGCTGCACCCCGTTAAGGGCATCGAGCGTATGTTAGAGGCTGTGGCGACCCTCCGGTCGGCCTTGGCAGACTACCGCGTCGTCATAGTCGGCAGCGGCGAACCCGCCTATGTGGCTTCGCTCCAGGCCATGACCCATCGCCTGGGTATAGCGCACCTCGTAGACTTTAAGGGCAATGTGACAGGCCCAGCCAAGTGGGCTTTCTATCGGTCGGCCGACTTCTTAGTGCTGCCCACCAATACCGAGAACTTTGGTATGGTAGTGGTAGAGTCGTTGGCAGTAGGCACCCCGGTGATAACTACCAAGGGGGCACCCTGGGAGGAGTTGGTTACGCAGGCATGTGGCCTGTGGGTAGACATCAGCACAGCGGCCATAGCCCACGCGATGGAAACCATGATAGGCAAGACGGCCACCCAACTGGAGCAGATGGGCCGCAACGGCAGGGCGCTGGTAGAGCGCAGGTACGCAGCCCCCCATGTGGCCGAAATGATGGTAGATATGTACACACGGGTCATCAACCCATAAACAGATAGGCATGAAACAAGTAGACTTGTCGCATTACAGCGAACCGAAGCCGCACCACAGGAAGCAACTGCTGTGGCGGGCGGTCAACTGCACCCTGTTCAGATGGTTGGCGCTGCCCTGCCTGCGCCCCGCAAGGGTGGCCCTGCTTCGGCTGTTTGGCGCCACGATAGCCCCCACGGCCAATGTGTATGCTTCCTGCATCATCTGGGCTCCCTGGAACCTGTCTTTAGGAGCATATAGTTGTGTGGGGCCCCATGTAGAGCTATATAATAAGGATAAGATAACCATCGGCAACCATGTGGTGGTATCACAGCGTAGTCAGCTGTTTACCGCCTCGCACGACATTACCGTGGCGTGCCATCCCATGATAACCGCCCCCATTACCATCCATTCCTCGGCCTGGATAGCAGCCAGCTGCTTTGTGGGCATGGGGGTCACCATAGGCGAGGGAGCCGTCGTGGGAGCCCGCGGCTGCGTGTTCAGCAATGTGGAGCCATGGACGGTGGTAGGCGGAAACCCTGCCCGGTTTATCAAGAAACGAGTTTTGCAGTCCTAAGTACCCTTGAGCATTATGCAGGACATCTCAGTCATTATACTTACACTGAATGAAGAGCGCCACATCGTTAGGGCTATACTAAATGCCCGCAAGGTGGCCAAGGAGATATTCGTGGTCGATAGTTTCAGTACAGACCGCACCATAGAGTTGGCTCAGAGTCATGGCGCGAGAGTCTTCCAGCACGAGTTTGTTACTCATGCGCAACAGCTTCAGTGGGCTTTAGACACATTAGACATCACCACGGAGTGGGTACTGAAGTTAGATGCCGACGAGTATATGACCGATGGGCTGATAGCCGAGATAGAGGGCACGCTACCGACCACTTCTCCTACCGTAACGGGCTACACCATGCCCTGCCTGCGTAAGTTTATGGGGCGCGAGATACGCCATGGCATCGTGCCGCTCATCCTGCTGCGCCTATTTCGTACGGGCAAGGCTCGGATGGAAGCCAAGCTGATGGACGAGCACCTCTATGTAACCGAGGGAACGGTGGCCAGCCTGCGTGGAGCCTTCTACGACGACAGCCTGATAACCCTTGCCGAGTGGACGGCCAAGCACAACGGCTACGCTGACCGTGAGGCACTCGATATGCTTTGTACTGAGTATGGCATCAATGACGAGTCGCTGGTTCATAACACTGGCGCCAACTCTGCCAAGGTTCGCGCCCGCAAGTTGAAGTACATCCGGCTTCCTCTCTTTTGGCGCTGCTTTGCCTTCTTTATCTACCGCTACTTTATTCGCCTCGGTTTCCTCGACGGAAAGGAAGGTTTTCTCTGGCACTTCCTCCAGGGCTGGTGGTACCGTACCCTCGCCGATGCCAAAGTGTACGAACTCAAGAAGGCTTGCCACTGGGACAAGAACAAGATAATACAGGAGGTGAACCGCAGGCTCGAGGCCATGAGCCGATAGCCCTGCGGCCTCTGCCAAGATAGATTACAGATATGAAAGTGTCGATCGTTACGACCTGCCTGAACCGCGTTAATACCATAGGAAAAACCATAGAGAGCGTACTGGCTCAAGATTTTCCCGATATAGAATACATTGTCATAGACGGAGGCTCTACGGATGGCTCCCTGGACGTGATACGCCGCTACGCCGACCACTTGGCGGTGCTCAAGAGCGAGCCCGACAGCGGCATGTACGAGGCTATTAACAAGGGCATACGCTTGGCTACCGGCGAGGTGGTGGGGCTGGTCCATTCGGACGATGAGCTCTACGACCGCCATGTCCTCTCGGATGTGGTGAGCCGTCTGCAGCACAGCGGGGCCGACATGGTGTATGGCAATGGGGTGTACCTGCGCGACGGTCACGTCGTACGCAACTGGGTGAGTGGGCCTGTGCGCCGCTGGAAACTGCGGATGGGCTGGCTGCCGCTGCACCCCACATGCTATATACGGCGGACGGCGATAGAGCGGTGGGGACTGTACGACGAGCAGTACCACATAGCGGCCGATACAGAGTTGCTGCTACGCTATCTGTACCGGGCCCGCATACCGGCAGTATATATGCCGCGCTATATCGTACGGATGAGCATGGGCGGACTGTCTACCAGTTCGCGGCGACGGCACGAGATGTGGCGCGAGGACGTGGCCGTGTACCGCTCGATGGGCTTGCCGGGCCGAATGATGAAGATTATGAAGATGGCGTGGAAGATTCCACAGTTTATAACAATGAGGAAGCAAGATGAAACAGACTGTTAAGGACGAGTTGCTGTCGCTGCTGCGCTGCGAGCTGTGCGGCCAGGAGGTGCCGTCGGCCAGCTATACCCCCGAAGAGTTCAAGGTGCTTATCCGGATGGCCCGCGAGCAGGCTGTGTCGGCCTTGGTGGCCGAGTGCCTGATGAAACACAATGTAAAGGTCAATGACGACGGGGCCATGGAGATAATGGCCATCCTGGTGAGCCACCAGCGCCATGCCGCACAGATAGATGGCCATGTGGCCACGCTGGCCACGCTGCTGAACACCCACCACATACCCTACGCGGTATTCAAGGGACAGGTGGCGGCCCGCTACTACGACCGCCCGTACCTCAGGAGCACGGGCGATGTAGACTTCTACGTGCCGCCGGCTTACTATGAGCAGGCCAAGGAGGTGGTGGGCCGCGAAATGGGGGTGACTATCGCCGACGACTATCTGGATAAACATTGCGAGTTTACCTTTGGCGGCACGCGGTTCGAGATGCACCATCGGGTGGAGACCTTTGGCAGCGCCAGGCACCAGCGCAGCTTTGACGCGCTCACCCTCAGCGATGTAACTGCCCACCGCGCAAGCACCCAGACCATCGGCGGTGCCCAGGTGGCAGTGTTCTCACCCTTAGTAGATGTGCTCGTTATCTTCAAGCATCTGTTTAACCATCTGTTAGTCGAGGGGGTGGGGCTGCGACAGGTTTGCGACTTGATGCTGATGCTGCGCCGCTACCGGGGAGCTTACTCCGTGAGCGAGTTGGCCGCTGCCCTGCACCAGATAGGTTACTACAATGCATTCTTGGCCATGGGGGCGCTCATGGTGCGCCACTTGGGCATGGCCGAAGCCGACTTCCCGCTGGCCATCCCCGCCAAATACCATCTGTGGGGCGACCGTATCAAAGACGAAATACTCTCCGGGGGAAATTTTGGCAAGTACGGGCGAACCTACAGGCATCCTGGCAAACTCAAAAGCCTCGAAACGGCCAGTATGGCCCTGCGCCACTGTCTCTGGCTTATGTCCCTGGCTCCGGCTGACATCCTCTGTCTTATCCCTAAGCGTATCCGTATATCCTTCAGTAAGTACGTTTAGGGCCCTAATCCTTATTTCTTGTTGTAATAGTACTGTCCCTTGTGCTGGGTCTGACGGCCAAACTCGATGGCATGGACGGGGCAGTGGTGGTAGCATGCGAAGCAGGTAAGGCAGTTGCCCTGGTGCTTCCATACGGGTTCTGTGCCCTTGCCGCCGCTAATATCGTGTACCGGGCACACGCTGGCACACAGCCCGCAGTGTGTACAGCGGTCACTGTCTACGTGAAAGCGCTTGTCGGTGATTAGGTATCGGGTGAAGAAACCGCCGATAACCCCACTGAACAGCGCTGGCAGCGGCCCACGCACCAGCTGGCGAACGCCTGTGGCCCCGGCGAGAATGGTATCGGTGACAAACTGCTTCAGCTCGGTGGTCGCGCGCTGCTTCTTGGCCCGCTCCTTCTCTGGCTTGTCTACATCCATGAACGGCAGACCCACATATGACTCGGGCATGATGAGCGACAGCGCTGCGCTGAGTGTCAGCCCATGTGGGGCCACGTCGGCCTCGAACATCTCGGTGGCCTTGCCTATGCTGTCGCCAGCCGTGTAGACCAGGTAGGTGTACACGGGGCCGGTGGCGACAAACTGGCACTTGCTAAGAAAATTTCTTACTAACACCGGAGGTCTCCACCCGTGTACGGGAATGACAAATCCCAGTCGTTCGCCCGCCTGTAGGGTGTAGGTCATGTCGCCCCGCATCTCGTCGGGTATGTATAGCAGCCTGTCGGCCGTTGCCTCGGCGACATACTTGGCTGCCCATTTTGAATTGCCTGTACCTGAGAAATAGAATATCATGCTACAAAATTACCCAAACCACTGTAAAAAACAAAATAATTGTGGTAATATATGTAAAACATTTCGTATATTTGCCCCTGTATTATATATAATGTACTAATAGATATAATGAGCAGTTTGGACTTTACATCTACGAAATTTGTGGAGGTTCCCTCAAAGGGCATCTTCCTCTTTCTAAAATATATTGACGGAGATAAGGCGTATATGGTCAAGGCGCTGAAGCCGGAGCACAGAGATAGGCCCCAGTACAGGGCTCTGCTGAAAAAGGAGTTTGACGCGGTGACCAAGTTGCACACCACCTACATGCCCACGTACTACGAGGTGGTCGACGACACGCCCTTTGGACGCGCCATCGTGGAGGAGTACATCGCCGGAAGGTCTCTGGCTGACTACCTGACCGAGAGCCATTCGGTAGAGGAGCACGATGCCGTGGCCCGAAAGCTCATGGATGCCCTGCAGAGCATCCACGCACACTTTATGCTGCACCGCAACCTCAAGCCGTCTAACATTATCATCACCGCGCAGGGCGATAATGTGAAACTGATAGACTTGCGCCCGGCCTTTGCCGACGAGATACAGGTGCCCTTTACCACTACGCGTTTCCAGGCCCCTGAGCAGAAGGACGAGACGGTGGGCGTAGACACCCGGTCGGACGTGTACGCCTTGGGAATGATACTGAAGCTGATGACGCTGCCCGATAACTTCCAGCATGTCATTGCCCGGTGCTGTAGTCTGGGCCGCAGCGACCGGTTCATGGACGCCGAGGAGGTAAAGAGGGCTCTGGACACCCGTCCGCCTGTAGACCGCAGCAAGTTGTACAAGGTTCTGGGTGGCGTGGTGGCCGTGGTAGTGGTCATTGGCGTGGTTCAGTACTTCGTGAAGAACGGCTTCGGCTCGTCTGGCACGGCCGATATGCAGGAGACCACCTCGTATGCCCTGCCCGATACCACCTCGCAGGCAGCCGCTACTCAGGCAGCCGCTACCGACACTACGGCTATGGCCGCTGCAGCCGCCGCGCCCAGTGCCCAGGTAGACAGCGTGAAAAACGTGATAGCCGCCCAGCTGGAGTACATCTACCGTCCATACACAACCGACTCGGTGGGTTCGCATGCCCGCTCGCAGATACGTGCACAGGTCAAGAGCTGTTACCGCAGACTGATGCGCCAGCTTAGCGGCATGAGTGCCGAAGACCGAGATGCCATCGACGCTTATTTCGCCAAGTACCGCAAGAATAAAGATGCTCAGCTTACTTACAAGTAGGCTCGGCACGACTCTATAGCAAGAGGACAGGCACCCCGTGGCCCGTCCTTTTTTTTGTTTGGTGGCGCGGGTATGCTTACAAGCCAAAATCACGGGGGTGTGGAGGCTCTTTGTAATAGCGGGAGATGTCACTAAAAACGCAGAGGTCGACCTTTACATTTCCCAGAACCATCTTTAGCGAACTGGGAGCCGTCTTTAGAAACGTAAAGGTCGGTCTTTTCTTTTTCATCTTTGGCTATTGGTTCATCTATGCAGGCTCGCCAGCAGCGCTTTTTACCTTTCTACTCTTTTACTTTTTTACCTTTAGAGCGGCTCCCGCGGCTTCTATACCTTAATATATATACGCGCGCGCGTAGGAGAGTGCCTTGGTGGGTGGAGGAGCCATGGCACGCGGGCTACTGACAGCCCCGTGGCAGATGGCAGGTGCTGTGGCGGCCACCGGTGTGACACAACTGACAGAAATGACACGCGCGGTGTCAGCCTGGCATGACACTTTTGACGCAGAAACCGCGTTGGCACGCTTTTCGCATAATGGAGGGTAACGAAATAACGAACTTAAAAGATACAATTATGAAACTTAAACCATTAGCAGACAGAGTGCTGGTTCTCCCTGCACCAGCTGAAGAAAAAGTAGGTGGAATTATTATCCCAGATACAGCTAAGGAAAAGCCACAGCGTGGTAAGGTCGTCGCCGTAGGCCAGGGTACCAAGGACGAAGCGATGGTACTCAAGGAGGGTGATATCGTTCTCTATGGCAAGTACGCTGGCACGGAGATAGAGAATGGTGGCGAGAAGTATCTGATGATGCGCCAGAGTGACGTATTGGCTATCGCCGAGGAATAAAGATAACAATTAACTTAATATAGGAAAGGAATAAAATCATGGCTAAAGATATTAAATTCAATACAGATGCTCGCGACCTGCTCAAGCAGGGCGTAGACCAGTTGGCTAATGCCGTTAAGGTAACCTTAGGCCCTAAGGGACGTAACGTGGTTATCGAGAAGAAATTTGGTGCCCCTCAGATTACCAAGGATGGTGTTACCGTGGCCAAGGAGGTAGAACTGGAGGACAAGTTCGAGAACACGGGCGCTCAGTTGGTTAAGAGCGTAGCCTCAAAGACCGGCGACGATGCTGGCGACGGTACCACTACAGCTACCATCCTTACCCAGGCTATCGTAAACGAGGGCTTGAAGAATGTAACTGCCGGTGCCAACCCCATGGACTTGAAGCGCGGTATCGACAAGGCCGTAGCCAAGGTGGTAGAGCATATCAAGGCTACTGCCGAGGTGGTTGGTGACAACTATGACAAGATAGAGCAGGTAGCCACGGTGTCTGCCAACAATGACCCCGAAATCGGTAAACTGCTGGCCGACGCTATGCGCCAGGTAAGCAAGGACGGTGTAATCACCATCGAGGAGAGCAAGAGCCGCGATACCAACATTGGCGTGGTAGAGGGTATGCAGTTTGACCGCGGATACCTTTCGCCTTACTTTATGACCGATGCCGACAAGATGGAGTGTGTCATGGAGAATCCATACATCCTCATCTACGACAAGAAGATTTCTAACCTGAAGGACTTCCTGCCCATCCTGCAGCCCGCAGCCGAGAGTGGCCGTCCATTGCTGGTTATCGCTGAGGACGTAGACTCTGAGGCTCTTACCACACTGGTAGTTAACCGTCTGCGTGGTGGCCTGAAGATTTGCGCTGTCAAGGCTCCTGGCTTTGGCGACCGGCGCAAGGCTATGCTCGAGGACATCGCCGTACTTACCGGTGGTGTTGTCATCAGCGAAGACAAGGGTCTGAAGCTGGAGCAGGCTACACTCGATATGTTAGGTTCGGCCGATAAGGTGAACGTGACCAAGGACAACACGACCATCGTGAACGGCCATGGTCAGAAGGAGAACATTAAGGATCGTGTGGCTCAGATTAAGAACGAGATAGCCAACACCAAGAGTTCGTACGACAAGGAGAAACTGCAGGAGCGTCTGGCTAAGTTGGCCGGTGGCGTAGCTGTACTCTATGTAGGTGCCAACTCAGAGGTAGAGATGAAAGAGAAGAAAGACCGCGTAGACGATGCCCTGTGCGCAACACGTGCTGCCATTGAGGAAGGTGTCGTAGTAGGTGGTGGCACCACTTACATCCGTGCGCAGGAGGCTCTGAAGGACCTCAAGGGCGACAACGCTGATGAGCAGACCGGTATCAACATCGTTTGCCGTGCCATCGAGGAGCCCCTTCGCCAGATTGTGGCCAACGCTGGTGGCGAGGGCGCTGTAGTAGTTAACAAGGTTCGCGAGGGCAAGGGCGACTATGGTTACAATGCCCGCAAGGACGTCTATGAGGATCTGCGTGCAGCTGGCGTAATAGACCCTGCCAAGGTAGCCCGTGTAGCTCTGGAAAATGCAGCTTCTATCGCTGGCATGTTCTTGACCACCGAGTGCCTCATTGTAGACAAGCCCGAGGAGAAAGCTCCGGCCATGCCTGCTCAGCCCGGTATGATGTAATTTTGTAACGACTGATTATCAACTTTCAGATAGGGGAGGGTAACCTTTGGGTTGCCCTCCTTTTTTTATGACTTGCCGTGACGGCGTTGCCGGTGGTTGCAGCGGCAAGGGCCGTTGCTATGGCCCGACGGCTACAGGCCATACCCCTGATAGTGGTTGCCATGGCGCTGACGGTGGTCATTATGGCAGCCATTAACATTATTTGTCTTTGCAAAACTTTTTGCAATCGGAAATTTTCCTACCTTTGCACCACCTAAGCCACACATGGCCACAGCCATAGGCGATGGTTCTTAGGCCGGTGGGCTGGGTAAGGATATAAAAACTATAGATGATGATGAAATGTAGAAGTATGGTAATGGCGCTCGCCCTGGCCTGTACGGTCACCGTTGGGGCCCAGGGCGACGAGAAGGTGGTACCTATTAAATATGGTAATATGGACCACTGGGTGGTGCGCACCATCAAGGAATCGGCCATCATAGGCGGTCAGACTAAGGAGGTCTACGCCGTGGGCCCCTCGATGACCATTACGGGCAACGAGCCTTACGCTAACAAGGGCGGGTCGCCCTGGGGCTCATCCAATGTACTGGCCAAGGTGTCGGGCATCACCAAGACCAACAACTCGGTGTACCGCGATAAGCACGGAGCCGGCTACTGCGCCAAGTTGGTTACCCATATCGAGAAAGTCAAGGTCTTGGGACTCATCAATATCAAGGTGCTGGCCGCCGGGTCGCTCTTTCTGGGCGATGTACATGAGCCCATCACCAGTACCAAGGACGGCCCCAAGGCTATTAACTGGGGTATTCCCTTCCATCAGCGCCCCAAGGCTTTGCGTTACGACTACCGTACGCTGCTCAGTGACAGCCCCACCCGTATCCGCCAGACAGGGTTCAGCAGCGCTTCTACCGTGGCCGGCCACGACTATGCCGTGACAGTCCTCTATCTCCAGAAGCGTACCGAGGACAGCAAGGGCAACATTACCGCTAAGCGCGTGGGTACAATGGTGGTCAAGTACGGCAAATCGACTAATGGATGGGTAGACAACGCTACCTATAAGATACACTATGGCGACATACGCAACATGGCTGGCTACGATGCCACGCTGATGGGCCTGCGCTCTACCGACTACGCATGCAACAGCAAGGGCAAGAGCGTGCCTGTACGCGAGACGGGATGGGCCTCGGCCGACGAGATGCCTACCCATCTGGTGCTCCAGTTCTCTTCGAGCCATGGCGGAGCCTATGTAGGCACGCCGGGCAACACCTTCTGGATAGACAATGTGTCGCTGGTGTACTGATTGTAACACTTAAAACTTGATGTATGACGATGAAATCACGCCTGCTGATAGCCCTGCTACTTGTCCTGACGGTCAGGGGCTATGCCGAGACCAACGCCGAGCCCATGGATACTGCCGTGGCTCGCAAGTCGATAGTGACGCGACTGCTCGACTACTTTAATGACGCCAACAAGCGCAAGCCCAATAAGCGGTTTGATTTCAGCATCATTGGCGGGCCCCACTATAGCACCGATACCAAGCTGGGCATCGGGCTGGTGGCCGCTGGCCTGTATCATACGGACCGTGCCGACTCGCTCCTGGCCCCGTCTAACGTGTCGCTGTTCAGCGATGTAAGTACCGTGGGCTTCTATCTGTTGGGCATACGCGGCACCCACCTGTTTCCGCAGGACCGCTATCGCATTGACTACACGGTCTACTTCTACTCTTTCCCCTGCGATTTCTGGGGAATGGGCTACGACATGGGCGATGACGATGCCAATAAGAGTGATATGAAGCGATGGCAGGCGCGCATCAAGGCCAATTTTCTCTTCCGGGTGGCCCCGCAGTTGTATATGGGCCCCACGGTCTCTTACGACTACGTGATAGGGCGCCACATAGAACGCCTGGAACTGTTAGAGGGTATGGACAGGCGCACCTCGAATATCGGGGTAGGTTTTGTGCTTACCTATGATACCCGCGACGTGATGACCAATCCTCACCGAGGCTGGTATCTCAATCTTACTCAGTGCTTCCGCCCGCGCTTTATGGGCAACAAGTATGCCTTTAGCACCACCGACTTGCAGGCCAATACCTACCAGCATCTGTGGCGTGGCGCCACGGTAGCAGGCGATGTCCGTGCCACGTTCAACTTTGGCAATCCGTCATGGGGAATGATGGCGCTGTTGGGCAATTCGAACTCGATGCGTGGCTATTATGAAGGACGGTATCGCGACAAGCATAAGATAGAAACCCAGGTAGAGCTGCGGCAACACGTATGGCGGCGCAACGGCATCACTGTATGGGCTGGGGCCGGCACAGTGTTCGATAAGTTTAGCGCCATCCGCGGCTCGCACATCCTGCCCAACTATGGCCTGGGCTACCGCTGGGAGTTTAAGAAGAATGTAAACGTACGTTTAGACTATGGTTTTGGCAAGTCCGGCCAGTCTGGTTTCTTATTCAATATAAATGAGGCTTTCTAATAGCAATACTATGAACGCCATCAAGTTGGCGACAACGGATAAAGTAATTTACTGGTACGCGGTGGCAGCCTTGGCACTGCCCAATGTGGCCCTGTGCTTCACCGAGGGTATGCCGCTTATGGCGTGCCTTGCCAATGTACTCTTGCCGATGGGTGTGTACATGGCCCTGATGACCCTTACGGCCAAGGTGGGCAAGATGGTGTGGTGGGCTTTTGTCCTGATATTCTTTGCCGCTTTCCAGATGGTGCTGCTCTACCTCTTCGGGCAGGGTGTTATCGCGGTCGACATGTTTCTCAACCTGGTTACCACCAACCCTGGCGAGGCCATGGAACTGCTGGACAACCTGGTGCCCGCCGTGCTTGGGGTAGTGGTGGTCTATGTGCCCCTGCTCGTATTGGGCGTGGTGTCTATGCGTCGCGCACATGGGGCATTGGCAATGTCGCTGCGCCGAACTTACCGGCGGTATGCCATGATGGTTACGGCTGGTGGACTGG
This sequence comes from uncultured Prevotella sp., assembly GCA_934204655.1. Classification (GTDB taxonomy): domain Bacteria; phylum Bacteroidota; class Bacteroidia; order Bacteroidales; family Bacteroidaceae; genus Prevotella. The sequence continues at coordinate 24,225 of CAKPZJ010000029.1, forward strand.
CCTGTCTGGCCCTGGCCTATGTCACCGTGAGTGGCTACCGGTTGCGCGACAGCCTTTACCCGGTCAACGTGGTGTACAATCTGGTACTGGCCGTGCAGCGCAATAATGCCTCGGCCAACTACCACAAGGCTTCGGCCGACTTCAAGTTTAACGCCCGCGCCACCCATCCTACTGACTCGACCGAGGTGTATGTCATGGTGATAGGCGAGACGGCCCGCGCCTACAACTTCGGACTCTATGGCTATCAGCGCAATACCACTCCTCTGCTGGAGAAGACTCCGGGCGTAGTGGCCTTTACCCATGCCTATACGCAGTCGAATACTACGCACAAGAGTGTGCCCATGCTGCTCTCGGCTGTATCGGCGGTCGATTTTGAGCAACTCTTCCATGAGAAAGGTATCTTGGCTGCGTTTCGCGAGGCTGGCTTCCATACTGTCTTTCTCTCTAACCAGTTGCCTAATCACTCCTTTATCGACTTCCTGGGCCAGCAGGCCGACGAGTGGCAGTTTGTTAAGGAGCGTGCCAGCCGTGGGGCTAACTGCTATGATGGCGACTTGCTGCCCCTATTGGACAAGGTGCTGTCCCAAGGACGCAAGCGCGAGTTTATAGTGCTCCATACCTATGGCTCTCACTTCAATTACCGCGAGCGTTATCCCCGTCAGATGGCCTATTACAAGCCCGATGACAAGAGCGAGGCCAAGGCGACCAACCGGCTTGACCTGGTTAATGCCTATGACAACACCATACGTTATACCGACTGGTTCTTAGCCTCGGTAGTCCGTAGGCTGGAGCACCATGCTGGCCGCAGTGCCATGCTCTATACCAGCGACCATGGCGAGAATATCTTTGACGATGGCCGGGAACTGTTCCTGCACGCCTCGCCCAAGGCTTCGCAGTACGAGTTGCATGTGCCGTTTATCGTGTGGACATCGGCTTCGTACCGGCAGGCCTATCCGTCTACGGCGCGGGCGCTCGGGGCCAACCGAAACAAGCAAATACAGAGCAGTTTGTCGGCCTTTCACACCATGCTCGATGTGGCGGGAGTAGAAACGCCTAAGCGCAAGCTGCGCTATTCGGTGGCCAACAGCGCCTATGCCCCCATGCGGCGACTATATCTTAACGACCACGACGAGGCGGTGGCCTATTGACCACGCTCGATTATGGCAACCGCCCTAAGCGAGACCTGCTGATGCCTGTTGATGCCCATCTAAAGGCTGCAAGCCAGCAAGTCCCGCTTTTTTGTTGCCAAATAGACTGTTCCTCGGCCATCCTGATAGGCTCGTGGCCATCGGCTGCTCTGTTTTTTACGTAAAATCTTAATTATTTATCTTTTTTTTACGCAAAATCCTTTGTCGCAACTGGAAATATAGCTAACTTTGCACTTGATATTGGAGCCATGGGATATGGCAAAGGTATTTTTTAATTTGTTTTAGTAGATTAGTTTTTAAGTAGTTTGTTTTTGAGAATCGGTTGTCGAGACGACAACCGATTTTTCTGTTTCTATAGGGTGGCTCTTCATGGCCACAGGCAGACGGACCATACCTCGCACGAAATGGCTGGAAATCACGGAAACGCTAAAGGCTGATCTCGGGCTTGCCAAAGATGGCCTCCAGCGTTTCCGGAGCCGTCATTAGAAACGTGGCGACCGATGGCTGGCCAATAGGAGCTATGCGCTAAGGCAACAGAGGGAGTAGTGGCCCTGTTCGCGCACTTTCTGACAGATAGGGCAGCCACCATGGTGATCGGGGCTGCTACGGCGCAGAATGGGGCAGTGGTTGTAAAATACTTGTCACAGGCTGCGCAACGCATAAAAAACCTTTAGAATTTGTCCATATCATCTAATTTATGTAACTTTGTCCGCATTAATAAAAATAGGTAATACATAAAAAATATAGAAATGGCTAAAAAATTTGCCGAACACAATGGATTAAATCTTGTTGAGGTCAACAAGGATGTTTTGGCTGAGTGGAAAAAGAATGATATTTTCCATAAGAGTATTGACGAGCGTGAGGGCGACCCCCAGTTTATTTTTTTCGAAGGCCCTCCTTCTGCCAATGGTCACCCTGGTATTCACCACGTTTTAGCCCGTGCCATCAAGGATACCTTTAACCGTTATAAGACCATGCAGGGTTACCAGGTTCACCGCAAGGCTGGCTGGGATACCCACGGACTGCCCGTCGAGTTGGGTGTCGAGAAAGAGCTCGGCATTACTAAGAAGGATATAGACAACCGCGACTCTGATAAATATATTTCGACCGAGGACTACAACCACAAGTGCCGCGAGAACGTGATGAAGTTTACCCAGGAGTGGCGCGAACTTACTGAGGACATGGGCTACTTTGTAGACCTGGATCATCCTTATATCACCTACGATAATAAGTATATCGAAACGCTGTGGTGGCTGCTCAAGCAACTGTACAACAAGGGTCTGCTCTACAAGGGTTACACCATACAGCCCTATAGTCCAGGCGCCGGTACTGGTCTGTCGAGCCATGAGCTCAACCAGCCTGGTTGCTATCGCGACGTAAAGGACCTGACCGTGACGGCCCAGTTCCAGATAGAGGACCCCAAGGCCGAGTGGACCAAGTGGGGCAAGCCTTACTTCCTGGCCTGGACCACTACACCGTGGACACTGCCCTCTAACGTGGCGCTCTGTGTAGGCCCCAAGATAGACTATGTGGTCATAGAGTCGTACAACCCTTACTCTGGCGAGCCCATGACGATGGTGATGGCCGAGAGCTTGATAACCTCGTATCTGAAGGCCGATCAGGAGTGCAAGGAGGGTGACCTGCCTGCCTTTGACAAGGACAAGAAGCTCTGCCCCTGGCGCATCATAGACCGCATGAAGGGCACCGAGCTGGAGGGGCTGCGCTATAAGCAACTTATGCCATGGGTTAAGCCCTGCGAGAAGGTGGGCGACCTGGCTCCTAAGTTTGTCAATGACTATGCCGAGGCTCATCCCGACAAGGTGTTTGCCAGCGCCGATGGGCGCGACCACTTCGTAGAGATGGCCGACCAGGCTTTCCGCGTCATCTTAGGCGACTATGTTACCACAGACGATGGTACGGGTATCGTACACATAGCTCCCACCTTTGGTGCCGATGATGCCAAGGTGGCCAAGGATGCCAATATTCCCGCCCTATACCTTATTAATAAGAAGGGTGAGACCCGTCCGATGGTAGACCTGCAGGGCAAGTTCTATGTGGTAGACGAACTGGATGCCAACTTCGTAGACCGCTGTGTCAACGTGGCTCTCTACAGTCACCATGCAGGCGACTATGTGAAAAATGCCTATGACCCACGGTTTAATGTCAATGGCGTATGGGACAAGAAAGCCTCGGAGAAGGCAGAAGACCTGAACGTCATCATCTGCATGGAGCTGAAGCAGGAGGGACTGGCCTATAAGACCGAGAAGCACGTACACAACTATCCCCACTGCTGGCGTACCGACAAGCCCATCCTCTACTATCCGCTTGACTCATGGTTTATCAAGGACACTGCAGCCAAGGAGCGTATGGTAGAGCTCAACAAGACCATTAACTGGCAGCCCGAGTCTACGGGAACAGGCCGTTTTGGCAATTGGTTGGAGAACCTGAACGACTGGAACCTCTCGCGCTCGCGCTTCTGGGGTACACCGCTGCCCATCTGGCGTGACGAGAACCGCAATGAGAAGTGCATCGGCAGTATAGAGGAGCTGTACAACGAGATAGAGCGTTCGGTGGCTGCCGGCGTTATGCAGAGCAATCCGCTGAAGGACAAAGGATTTGTTCCAGGCGACTACTCGCAGGCCAACTACGACCGCATAGACCTGCATCGTCCCTATGTAGACAATATCGTGCTGGTTAACGACGAGGGCAAGCCCATGCACCGCGAGAGCGACCTCATCGATGTGTGGTTCGACAGCGGCTCTATGCCTTATGCCCAGCTGCACTATCCCTTCGAGGGAGCTATGGCACGTGGTACCGAGGCCGACCGACAGGCTATGATACACTCGCAGTACGAGGGAACACCCATACCGCCCGCCTTCTTCCCCGCCGACTTTATCAACGAGGGCGTGGACCAGACACGTGGCTGGTTCTTCACCCTGCATGCTATCGCCACGATGATATTTGACAGCGTAGCTTTCAAGAACGTCATCTCGTCGGGTCTGGTGCTCGATGCCAAGGGCAACAAGATGAGTAAGCATGTGGGCAATGTGACCAACCCGTTTGAGATGTTGGAGAAATACGGAGCCGACCCTGTTCGCTTCTACATGATGACCAACAGCGAGCCCTGGGACAACCTCAAATTTGACCCAGAGGGTGTAGATGAGGTTCGCCGCAAGTTCTTCGGAACGCTGTACAATACCTATAGCTTCTTCGCGCTGTACGCCAACGTAGACGGATTTGACCCCGAGACCATGATGGGCGAGGGTAGTCTGGCAGAGCGCCCCGAGATAGATAGGTGGATAATCTCTAAGGTCAACACGCTCGTCCTGAATGTTCAGAAGCAGCTGGATGGCTACGACCCCACACGCGCCGGCCGTCTGATAGACAACTTTGTAAACGACGACCTGAGCAACTGGTTCGTGCGGCTTAACCGCAAGCGTTTCTGGGGTAAGGATATGGATGCCGATAAGCTCCACGCTTACCAGACGCTTTACACCTGTCTGATGACGGTAGCTAAGTTGCTCGCCCCGTTTGCCCCCTTCTATGCTGACAGGCTCTACCACGACCTGGGAGGCAAACTGGTGAGCGTACATCTGGAAAAGTTCCCCGTAGCCGATGCTGCTGCCATAGACAAGGAGTTGGAGGCCCGTATGGACATAGCCCAGAAGATTACCTCGATGACCCTGGCCCTGCGCCGTAAGGTCAATATCAAGGTGCGTCAGCCTCTGGCCCAACTGATGATACCGGCTGTGGATGACAAGCAGCGCGAGCACATCAACGCCGTTAAAGACTTGGTTCGTAATGAGGTGAATGTCAAGGCCATCAATTTTGTTGAGAACTCAGACTTCCTGGTAAAGAAGGTGAAGTGCAACTTCCGCGTGATGGGTAAGAAGTTTGGCAAACTGATGAAGAGTGTTGCTGCCCACATGGATGGTCTGACCCAGGAAGAGATAAGCCAGTTAGAGAGTCAGGGAAGCCTCGCGTTCGACATTGAGGGACAGCCTGTAACCGTAGAGGCTGCTGACGTGGAGATAATCAGTGAGGACATACCCGGATGGCTGGTTTCTAACGATGGCAACCTGACCGTGGCCTTGGAGGTGGAACTGACCGACGAGCTGCGCAACGAGGGTATGGCCCGCGAGCTTATCAACCGCATACAGAACATGCGCAAGGATGGCGGACTGGAAATAACCGACCGTATAAAGGTAACCGTGGCTCCTAACGAGAAGACCGATGCTGCTATCGCTGCCTTTGGCGACTATGTCAAGGCCCAGGTGCTGGCCGATACCATCACCGTGGCTCCCAATGACGGTGCCGAGGTAGACTTTGACGACTTTAAGGTTTGTATCAAGATAGAGAAAAGTTAATAACATCAGAACCGTCTGCCGTCTTAGTGATTAATTCGGCAGACGGAACCTAAATGCTAAGTCACATGGAAATAAAGACACGTTACAGCGATGAGGAGCTGGAAGAGTTCCGCGCTATTATTAATGACAAGTTGGCCATTGCCCGCGACAGCTATACCAAGATGATGCGGCGGCTGATGAACCAGGATACTAACGATGTCGACGACACATCTCCCACTTACAAGGCATTGGAGGAGGGGAGCCTCACCCAGTCTAAGGAGGAACTGGTAAGCATGGCTGCACGCCAGCAGAAGTTCATACAGGGGCTCGAAGCTGCCCTGGTAAGGATTAGCAACAAGACGTATGGCATAGACCGTATGACGGGCGAGCTCATCTCTAAGGAAAGACTCCGTGCTGTTCCGCATGCCACGCTGAGTGTGGCATCTAAAAACGCACGCAAACACTAAAATGAATAAATTCGGAAAGATACTGACCAACGGGCGGCTGGCGGTAGTACTCATCGTAGTCCTGCTCATCATAGACCAGGTTATCAAGATACTCGTCAAGACCCACATGTGCCTGGGCGAGGCCATACATGTAACTGACTGGTTCTACATAGACTTCGTAGAAAACTCGGGCATGGCTTATGGCATGACCTTTATCAACAAGTTTGTGCTGAGCGTGCTGCGTATCGTGGCCGTGATAGTCATAGGCTGGTACATACACAGGCAGGTAAAGCTACGGGCCCGCACCCGCTATATAGTATTACTTTCGATGGTCATGGCTGGTGCCGCAGGCAACATCCTTGACTCGATGTTCTATGGGCTGACGTTCGATGCGTCTACACCATTCGAGGTTTCATCGGTAGTGCCCTTTGGTACAGGCTACGCGGGTTTCCTGATGGGTAAGGTGGTAGACATGTTCTACTTCCCACTTATCGTTACCACGTGGCCCAGTTGGGTTCCGGTGGTGGGAGGCAGCGAGTTCATCTTCTTCTCGCCCGTATTCAACTTTGCCGATGCCTGTATCAGCGTAGGCGTGGTTATGCTGCTCATACTGTGCCGCAAGGAACTGGAGAACCTGTCGGTTTTTACCCCGCGGCGCAATAAGGACGACGAGAAGACTAATGAGGGGCAATCGTAAGATGACAGGAAAGTTACAATTGTGGATGCTCGGGCTGGTACTGGCCTTGCTGGCTGTAGGGTGCAAGCCTTCGCTCCCGTCTGGCATCATCTCGCGTGGGCAGATGGAGGACATACTCTATGACTACCACATCTCGCAGAGCATGGCCAGTCAGGTGGCCGACCAGGGTGTGAGCCAGCGCGTGTACGAAGATGCCGTACTGCAGAAGTATGGGGTCAGCAAGGATGAGTTTGACAGCTCGCTGGCCTATTACATGCGCCATACCGAGGAACTGGAAAAACTGTACGAGAATGTAGAGACCCGGCTGAAGAACGAGGCCCAGGCCTTGGGCTCTTCGGCTGCCGATGCCGGTCAGTTTGGCTCTATGGGTGTACAGGGCGACACGGCCAACGTGTGGAGCGAAGCCCGCTCCTTAGTACTGCTGCCTCAGGCTCCGTTTAACCAGTACAGCTTTGTCATCAGGACCGATACGGCCTTTCATGCCGGCGATGCCCTCATGCTGAGTTTCGACTGCAACTTTATCTACCAGGACGGCACGCGCAATGCCTGTGTCTTCATGGCTGTACGTCTGGGCAACGACAGCATAGTGTCCAACTTTGTCCAGCTGTCCATGCCGGGCCATCAGAACCTGCGCGTACAGGATTTTGACCGCAAGGGTATCAAGGAGATACGCGGCTACATCGTGCTGAGCAAGAGCCAGAGCGAACTGGAGTCGCAGACCACGCTGCAGCTGATGTTTGTCAACAATATCCAGTTGATACGTACGCACAATACCGACAAGCCTACTACTCCGGGTGCTACGGTAGATACCATGCAGACGGCCCCTGCAGCGGCTGATACGAATAAGACCATCGCGCTGCCCCCACAGGGAGAGCGACTGAGGCTGATGAAACCCAGGGGACCGCTAAAGCCCGACCCTGGAAAGATAAAAGTAAACTGATATAAATATAAATAAGGAGACATAATATGTTAAGTGTACACGAACTGATAGACAGGCTTATCGACCTGTCTTTTGCTGAGGATATTGGCGACGGCGACCATACCACCCTCTGTTGTATTCCTGCCGATGCCATGGGCAAGTCGCATCTGCTCATTAAGGAAGACGGTATCCTGGCTGGTGTAGAGATAGCCAAGATGGTGTTCCACCGCTTTGACCCGACGATGCAGGTCGAGGTGCTCATCCACGATGGGGCTAAGGTAAGTAAGGGCGACATCGCCATGGTGGTTACCGGCAAGGTTCAGTCGCTCCTGCAGACCGAGCGCCTCATGCTCAACATCATGCAGCGTATGAGCGGTATAGCTACCATGACCCACAGGTATGTGGAGCGCATAGCGGGTACCGGGGCTCATGTGCTGGACACCCGTAAGACTACGCCGGGCATGCGTATGCTCGAGAAGCAGGCCGTAAAGATAGGCGGAGGCGTTAACCACCGTATAGGGCTCTTTGACATGATACTGCTCAAGGACAACCATGTCGACTTTGCCGGCGGTATAGCCAATGCCATCAACCGCTGTCATGAGTATCTCCAGAAGAAGAACCTTAACCTGAAGATAGAAATCGAGGTTCGCAACTTCGACGAACTCCAGCAGGTGCTCGACTGCGGTGGGGTAGACCGTATCATGCTCGACAACTTCAGTGTGCCCGATACTAAGAAGGCCGTAGATATTATAGGCCATCGCTATGAGGTAGAGTCGAGTGGCAACATCACCATAGATACCATACGCGACTATGCCGAGCAGGGTGTCGACTATATCTCTGTCGGTGCGCTTACCCACTCGGTCAAGGGGCTTGACATGAGTTTTAAGGCTTGCTGATATGATGAAGACACGTACTTTACTCACGGCGGCCCTGCTCACTGTGGCAGCCTATGCCTCGGCCTGTACTAATTTTATCGTAGCCCGCGGGGCTTCGGCCGACGGGTCGGTTATCTGTACCTACAATGCCGATGACTACGGCATGTTTATGGGTCTGGCCCACTATCCGGCCGGAATACATGCCAAGGGCGAGATGCGCAAGATATACGACTGGGATACTAACGAGTATCACGGCGAGATACCCGAGGCACCGGTAACCTATAACGTTATCGGCAATATCAATGAGTACCAGGTTACCATCGGCGAGACCACTTATGGCGGACGCGAGGAGATGATAGACCCCAAGGGCATCATGGACTATGGCAGCCTGATATATGTAGCCCTGCAGCGGTCGCGTACGGCGCGCGAGGCTATCGGTGTTATGACCTCGCTGGCCGAGACTTACGGCTATAACAGCAGTGGCGAGACGTTTACCATCTGTGATGCCCGCGAGGCCTGGATTATGGAGATGATGGGCAAGGGGCCCGGTTCTAAGGGCGTGGTATGGGTGGCCCTGCGCATACCCGATAATGCCATCTGTGCCCATGCCAACCAGAGCCGTATCGGCAAGTTTGACATGAAGGACCGCAAGAATGTGCTCTACGCCAAGGATGTTGTCAAGTTTGCCCGTTCCAAGGGCTGGTACACCGGGCGCGATGCCGACTTCTCCTGGAAAGCCACCTATGCAGCTCCCGATTTTGGCGGGCGCCGTTTCTGCGATGCCCGTGTGTGGAGTTTCTTCCGCCATTTTGACAAGGGCTTCGACCGCTATCTGCCCTGGGCTCTTGGCAAGGACCCTAAGGCCGAGGATATGCCGCTGTGGATAGTGCCCGACCATAAGGTGAGTGTCCAGGAGGTTCAGGCCTGTATGCGCGACCACTATGAGGGCACTCCCCTGGCCACCGATACGCTCGATATGGGCGGCGGTATCTGGCAGATGCCTTATCGGCCTACGCCACTGTCCTATACGGTCAACGGCAAGAAGTACTTTAACGAGCGGCCCACCAGCACCCAGCAGACCTCGTTCAGCTATGTCAGCCAGATGCGCTCATGGCTTCCACGCGAGATAGGTGGCCTGTTCTGGTTTGGCAACGACGATGGCAACATGGTGGCCTATACGCCTATATATTGTGGCAATACGGTTCAGCCCGAGTGTTACAACACGCCGGGGGCCGACGCGGTAACCTTCTCGGATAAGAACGCTTTCTGGGTGTGCAACTGGGTAAGCAACATGGTCTATCCCCGCTACAGCCAGATGTTCCCCACGCTGAAGGAGACGCGCGACAGTCTGGAGCGTAGCTACTTTGCCCTGCAGAAAGGGGTCGAGGACCACGCGCTGAGCCTGTATCAGACCGATAAGGCCCGGGCACTGAGCTACCTCAACGACTACAGCAACCAGAAAGCCCAGCAGATGCTGAGTGCCTGGAAAGACCTGGCCGTATTCCTCATCGTGAAATATAACGATATGGTGGTCAAACCTACCAAGGGGCGTGCCTTCCTGCGTACCAAGACCGGACTGGGTGCCCGCGTCAAGCGCGAAGGCTTCCCGGCTAAGTATGCCGAGCGACTCGTCAAGGAGACTGGCGATAAGTTTAGCTCGCCCGAATAACTCATAGACCGTTAATGATATAGATAAAGACCGAAAAAAAATCCCTGTGGCAATATTGTACCGCAGGGATTTTTTTTTTGTATCATTGTCCGTCGGGGACGGGAATTACTCCTTGTCCTGCTTGACTGTGCCGCCCGTATATACAGGGGCCTCGGCCACGTGTACGTCCGTAAGTCGCGATGAGCGCATGGCTCCCGTGCTGCGGCATCCTACGCGTACTGAGGCTATGTTCTCCTTGACGTTGAAGGCGGCAATGGAGTCGGCTGGCTTGGTCTTGAGCGATGGGTAGAAGATGCCTAAGTCGGGTATCTTGACACTCTTGCCGTCGAGTATCAGCTCGCGTATGCAGCTCACCATGTCGGTCAGTATGCCCTGTATCTGTCCCTTTGAGAACCCGCAGTTGTGCGATGCCATGTGGGCCGAGAGGTCTTCGAGTTCCAAGGTCTGCGAGTGGGTGGCGCGGGCGTACCATTTGCCCGGGTAGTGCGAGTTAGAGCGGTTGTCCTGGTAAAGTTTGTAGTTAATCATAGTGTGTTTCTCCTTTCATTTGTTTTTTTGATGGGGCTCCGTCATCTTGTAACAGGGCCTCTGGGTGATTAATAAGATTTTGTAAAAAAAGTACACGGGCCGATAAGCCAGATGTAACGTGGAGAATGGCTTTCGGACGGACGTGTTGCCCCCTTTTAATCTGCGTGGGGGCGTCTGGGTGAGAATACCCTCGCGGGCGGAGGCTGGATGTGTTTTTCAGGATACTGTAGATATAGTGTTGTGGAAATTGATGTTTTCCCCGTTATCTTCCCTGGGGCTAAGGTGGGGGTATCTCGCGCGTACCTTAATATATATCTGTATGGGCTTGCTGTATGATATGTGTCATATGGTTACTGTGGTTGGTTCTGTTAAAAATATTCTACTTAAATATAGTTAATCTTTTTGGAAAATCAAATGGTTTGTGTCAATTATTTTTCACTTTTTTGGAATGTTTTTTCAAGACCCTCGAGTAGTTAAATAGTGTTAACGGCGGAAAATAGTGCGCAAATTATTTGGGGGGGGAATTTAATGCTTACTTTTGCAAAGTCAAGTTGACAGAGTTCTTTGACTCACTTTCTCCGAGCTGCGTGTCTTGATGACAGGTAAGGTTGTTAGTAGGCTGGTTGCCATCGTGCACAATAGGCCTCTGCAACGCCTCCGCAGAGACACCGCTCCGGTCTTAGCGCAGGACGCTTTGATTTGGGGTTTCGATGTAAGGAGGCATAAAAAAAATTTTTATGATGAATAAAAATTATGCCGAAGAATATCGGCAGTTAACCCAGCAAGCCTATGAGGCATTGTTGAAGTGTGAAACGGAGATTAACCGTATTATTAGTGAGTCTTACAAGTTCTGTCGTGAGCTCCCAAAAGGAGTGGGGGAACCATACGCTACGTGGGGTACGCCCTTAGAGTGTTACCTGATACGTCTTAGGGACCCACTTGACGACCGATGGGGCGAGGTGCACGAAAACGCGATGGATTTTATCTTTCAGCTGGAGCATTTCGCCGAAAAGGCAGATTAAAAAAAGGGGACACTTCTGGTAAGGGGTGTCCCCTTACTATTACACGGAAACCGTATATAACATTAACCGGCACGAAAAAAACTATGAACAGAGCAGAGAACATCGCACGGGAGGCAGAAGGGCGCATAACCCTACTGAGGCAAAAACTGAAGGACGAGCTCGGCACTGGGCCCGGCACAGGTCACTATAATGATTACGGGGCAGCCACTCTGCCTGAAATCAAGCGTCGGCTGCTGGACAGGATTTACGAGATGCAGGGGCGGCAGGTCGAGGAGAGTGACGCGCTGATAAATGCCATGCTGCTACGTACCATCATCGGGCTATATCACAGCCTGCTCTATATAATGCACCATTATGACAGCTGGACTGAGGCCCAAAAGGCCGGGTTCCTTAAAGATATGGACGACCCCCGTAAGGGCCCTAAATGTCTTGACAGCCAGTCCAGGTCTCTGGATGACCTCCACTCGCTACTCTGCAACTACGTACACCAGGGCTATATACAGTATGGCCGCATGGGCCGTGGCGATGTGGAGCTCTTCATGCAGTATGCCCTCGGTCAGATAGTTGCCAGGTTTGCCGACGACCACGATGTGCGCGACGTGATAGAAGAGATAAGCAGTCACAAACCCCTGGGCCGCCATACCCTGTCAGAATACTTCGGCAAAGGAGGGTCGGAACTGGCAGCCGAAACCAGCCGCAGGCAACCCGGGAAGATTAAATTATAGATAGTAGTCACCCCCTCGCCTGTGTGCCTATGACTAAACAGGGAGGAGGGCGGTAGGTATATAGAAATCATTGCCAGTAACGGGTATCTGTAACCGCTTGATGCATAGGGTCTAACGAACCCTGCGCAGAATTTGCCTAAAGTAGCGCAGAATTTGCCTACGAACTGCGCAGAATTTGAGCGATATACTAATACCT
>CAKPZJ010000030.1 GCA_934204655.1 uncultured Prevotella sp.
AGAACTCGATTGTTCCCTCTTTCCGGGGTTATTTGATTAATATTTAACTGGTCCCGATTTTAACGGGACACTAATGTTATGAACAATAAAAGACAAAAAAACAGGCTATTCACGATGCTGCTGCTCGTGATGGCTATCCTCATGCCTTATGTGGGGGCATGGGCACAAGAAACAACGACAGGTAACGGCAGCAAACTGATTCTCAAAGACGCAACTTCCCCGACAATCAAACTGAACAGCAAGGCAACGACGACTACGCAGTTGTCGTTCACCATCACAGAAACTGCTGAGGCGCAGGAAGGAACACATCTCGAAACTTATTATTACATCCCGGGTCCAGATGACGATCCTGAAGATGAAAATAATAGCAACAGAGTGAAGCTGACTGGGAGTTCTCAGACTGTGACGGTGAACTGGACACCGGACGACAATAATAATATTGTAGTGTGCACCTTTACAAAGCGTGTGGACGACAGCGACGACACAAACTACGATGTTAGCAAGTTGGCATGGCAGATATTCCATAACACGGGATCAACCGAACTCCCTTGTATCGACGAACCAGTGATCACTCCGGGCGACCAGGCTGTATTGGCAAAAGAGCTCGAAGTGACGATTGACCATGATCAATGGAAAGAGGATCTCAGCATCAAACCTGAGATTTATTACATGATAGAGGAGAGAAACGATGGCGGCACCATAACCACGAAGGATTGGACGAAAGCCCCTAAGTTGCCTCTGACACTGACACTGACAAAGTCTTCCACGGTGAAGGCTCACGCTGAATTTGGGAGTGCAACTAAAGACGTATCACGCACTTACATCCTGCTCGACGAGTCCACTACCTATGTGAATAAAGAAGAAAGACTGGACGTTGGCACTATCGTAGAGAAGAACGGTATGACGATGACGTACGGAGGCATACAAAAGGACAAAGGCTATTTCACGAAATTCTCAAATATCGACAATAGCGAGGACAATATTCTCGGTTCATTACACGCCGTCACGGGTACTCCTCTTTATTTGAATTCGGACGCAATATCGGAACAAGGCGTAGTATCGGAACACGGTAATTTATATAACCACAAACAAGCTTCGGATCAAGTTCTCCACGAAAGGACCTTCTCACTGCCTGCAATGGGTAGCTTCTTCAAGTTTGAGCCTGTAGCCAACGGAGAGCTGACGGTATTCGTGGAGCAACAGGGAGCCATGGTTAAGTCCAAGGGAAATCTGGATCCCACCAAGATAAGAAAGCGCATTGTCTATTTCCTCGACGAGACAGGCACGAGCGTTCCGGCTACTTATGCTTATACATCATCAAAGATCAACAAGTCCGGCTGGAAATCAGTCGAAAATACTCCTGTTGAAGGCAACGATGCCTACATGACAAAACTGAAGGCATTCTACCAGAGTATCATCGACGGCAACGAAACCTTCCCCAACACCTTCCCCAACATCAACTCTGACTTTAGCGATGACAGTAGGCAAACAGGACTGGTGCTCGGCGAGAGCATCCAGCCTATCATCGTGCTCCATAACGAGGCCAACGCCGATATCCTCGAGGGCGACACCAACTACGACCATACTGGCTATATGACAATCAGCGAGGGATATGTGACATATAGGTTCCCTGTAAAGGCTGGCAAGACATACTATCTCTTCGCATCGGGAACAAAGCTCGCCCTCTCCGGATTCAGTTTCAAGAAGGGCAATGAATCTGCTGAGGATGTATCCCTCGACGGAAATGCTGACAACGCTTCAAAAATTGACGGTCTGACAGAAGGCAAGCAGTATAACGTGACTCTCAAAAACCGCTCTTTCGGTAGCGGCAAGTGGTATGCCTTGGTACTGCCTTTCAGCGTGAGCCAGAAGCAGATGCAGATGGAGAACGTGTTCGGCAAAGACGTGAAGGTTCTGCATTACAACGGCGTTACTGGCACAACCCTCAACCTCTTCAAACATTTCTATCAGATGATAGTTGGCGGTACTCCTGTGCTCGTGAAGCCATCAGTGGATGTAAATAACCCAGTATTCAACAACGTGACGTTGACAAGCAAAGAGGTGGTCGACATCAAGAAGTCGGACTTCAAGTGCACTGGTTCTTGGGACAATGTGGATTTCCCTGAATACTCTTACTTCATCAACGCGAAAGATAGCAAATTCTATCTGTATGACCCGCAAAGGGCATCAGGCACAAAGGCACCTCATGCCGGAGCATTCCGCACATGGATTATCTCCACTTCTAACAACCCTTCTGCTGCAAAGAAACTCACCATGCGCATCAACGGCATAGAGGACAGCAGCGCGACTACTGCCATTTGGAATGCCGTCATCGGAAACGACGACAATGCTGAGGTTGCCACAAAGGGCATCTACAGTCTGAGTGGACAGAAAATGAACGCCACCGACATTCGTAGTCTGTCAAAAGGCATATACATTGTGAACGGAAAGAAATATATCGTAAAGTAAAACAGAGGGAGGACAGATAAAATGAAAAAGAAATATGTATCACCGGAAATAAATCTGATAGAGATGGAGACCGTGAATCTGATGGCTCTTTCGAGCGTCAATGAGCGTTCCTACGACGGCAAAAGTGATAGCGATATCCCTGGAGACATCGGCACTTGGAATGACAGCGAGGAAGGCGAATATTAAGCGCCGACTATCGTGACAGAGTCGAACTCTCACGACAGCGTTGAGATGTAGTCGTCAGCGCAACTTACATCAAGAAACATCAGACCATCTGGTTTCCACCGTTATTCAGCATTGATTTGCAGACGGATGGAAACCAGATGTTAATATTATGAGAAGAGACCTTGATTTTGGTCTTGGATTTTATCTTACGCCTATTGCCGAACAGGTTTTCAAATGGCAGCGCATATATCCCGCTGCCCTTACTTCCTTATATATTTCCTGCCGTTGCTTATCACGATGCCTTTGGCGTTTTCGTCTACCTTCTGACCTCCAAGATTATATGTGGCGCCGTTGTCTGGTGCCGTTCCGTTGTTGGCTGTAATATGGTTGACGGCAGTAGCTACGGCTCCCGACGCGACGTTCATCTCGTATATGCGAAGGAACGGACCGTCGGTGGCTGTGGTCTGGCGCACCACAATCTTGAAGTATCTGATGTCGGCAGCCTTGTTGAGAGTCACGCGGAACGAAGCCTTCGCGGGAGCATTGTCGTCGCTGCACAGCAGTGTCCAGTCTGAATTGTCGGTAGAACCATAGATGTCGTAAGCCTTGATGTGGCGGTTGGCGTTGTCGCCCATCTTTATTTCAAAACCACTCACATTCTTCCTACTATTCGCTCAACCTGCGGTCTATCCACTGGTAGGTGTCTTGGCCGAGGGAGCGGATGACCTCGCGGTCGAAAGCTGCCTGGCAATCTACCGGCTTGCTGGTGAGGCGATGTAGTAGACCGAAAAAAGCCTTGTCGCCGATGCGCTGCTGCAGGTCGTAGAGCAGAATAGCACCCTTGTGGTAGAAAGTGTGCTGCGAGCCCTCGGACTGGCGGGCCAGACCCTTGATGGGACAGGCTGTGCGTGCCCACTCGCGGTAGGCCTCGACATAGTCGGCCAGCACCGCTGTACCCAGGTGGTGGCCAATGGCACAGAGCGAACTATACTCGGCAAAACTCTCGTTGAGCCAGTCTTCCCACCGGTCGGTGGGTGCCGACCGCCACCAGAAGTGGCCTATCTCGTGGGCAAGTAGCTGGTAGAGCCACTCGTCGTAGTGTCCGCAGCAACATACGATGAAGTTTCGGCGACTAAAGGCACCTTGGCCATCTGCCGGGAAGAGGAAGATGCGCAGCTGGCGACTGTCAGGAGAATGGCGGAAGAGGCGGGCGTAGAGGTCGTAGATGTCGGCACTGTTGTGTGCCACCGAATCTGCATCGGCCTCGGGGAACTTCAGACTCACCACTTCAATGGAGCGTCCGTTGCGGGTGATGGATTGCTGTCTGAGAGATGGTGAGGCGATGATGGTATAGTCTGATTGCTGCCAGGGCTGGCTCATGTGCCAGGTGCCCTCCTTGCCGGCTATGATGCCCGAGCCGGTAATAGGCCAGTTGGGAGTAATGTGTATGTCTATGTCGG
This sequence comes from uncultured Prevotella sp., assembly GCA_934204655.1. Taxonomy (GTDB): domain Bacteria; phylum Bacteroidota; class Bacteroidia; order Bacteroidales; family Bacteroidaceae; genus Prevotella. The sequence continues at coordinate 4,095 of CAKPZJ010000030.1, forward strand.
CTGTCGACTGGTCGTGGTTGATGTCTACGGGATACCAGCCCATGTAGTAGGTAAGCATCACCATGCTGCTGTCACAGGCGGCAAAGCTGTCGTCGGGTATGCTGTCGAGCCGTCCGGTATAGGCGGTGGTGATGCGTGCGCGGCCCTGGGCGTTGCCGGCATAGATTCGCAGCCGCCCCGAGTCGCTTATCCATGGTGCCTGGATACCAGGGGCAAACTCGTAGCATGCCGGCTGGCTGCCGAGGGACATCTGGTCTATTTGGGTGTGGCGCCATAGGTACAGGTCGGCATAGCGCTGTCCGCGGAAGTCGAGGTCTATGTCGGCCCGCACGCTGAATCGCTTGGCTGCCACATCGATAGTCAGGTCTATGTCGTAGTGGTTCACGACGGGTGTGTTGTCGGTCTTAATCGCGGTGTCGGTCTGGCAGGTTCGCTGCTGGCTGTCCTCGACTTCATGCTTGGCCATACGGTAACGGGTCATGCTGGCAGACCAGCGGGCATCGCCGTGGTAGGGGCGCAGCTGGGGCTCGAGAAGCAGCTCGGGGTAGAGGTTGAGGTCTCGCCCACCGCAGAGTGTGGCCATGCGATCCAAATAGTAGAACACGCTGTCGACAATGCCCTGGCGGGCATAGCTCAGGACACGCCCATAGAGGCGGCCCTCGCTCTGGGCGCAGAGGGTGGTGACCTGCAGGCTGGCTATGATAAGGGTGATAAACTTGGTCTTCATGCTATGTGTAGAAAATAATAGGGGGGAGTGTCTTGCCCCCCCCTATAGATGTTATAGTGGTGTTATCAGTAACCGAAGATTTCCTCGGTAGACAGCTTGCGAATAGGGCCAATCTTCTCGAGGGCCTTCATGTCCAGGTTCTTCTCGTCGCCGAGGATGAGATAGCGGTAGGGCTTGTTGGCCATGGTCTGCTTCTCGAAGTTGACAATGTCCTGCAGCGTTACGTTGGGTAGGGCGTTGTATATCTTCTCGTTCAGATCGTAGTCAATGCCCATGTAGCGGGCCGAGAGATACCTGTTGATGACACTGAAGCGTGTGCTACGGGCACTGGCCAGCTGCTTGGTGAGCGACTGCTTGGCCAGATCGAAAGCCTTCTCGCTCTGCGGGATGGTGTCCAGTATCTCGTTGAAGACGCGGATGCAGTCGGCCATCTTGTCGTTCTGCGAGATGATGTTGGTGACACCATATACAGGATGCCCCTTGTGGGGCTGATAGGTGAAGAAAGCGCTGGCGCTGTAGGCCAGACCACGGGCCTCGCGCAGCTCCTGGAACACTACGGTGTTCATACCGCCGCCGAAGTACTCGTTGAACAGGGCAGACACAGGCACCTCGTCAGCGTTCCATGCCTTGTTGTCGTTATGGTACATGGCCATGTAGATGTTCTTAGCCTCGTAAGGAGCTATCCACACCTCGTTCTTCGGAGTGGTCTGCTCGGTGTACTCCTTGTTCTTGAGGGGCTCTTTCAGAGTCTTAGGGGTCTGGTGTACCTTGTCGAAGAGCTTGACCAGATCCTTTAGCGAGCGTGGGCCGCAGTACAGAATCTCGTGCTTGTAGGTAGGCAGTGCCTTGATGAGGTCGAGGAGTGTCTGCGGGTCGGTCTTGCGCATCTCGTCGATGCTCATGTCGTTGGTCTGAGGGTTGTACTCGCCATACTGACCCATGTAGCGCAGGGCTGCGAAGTTGTTGCGCTGGTTTTTCTTGGCATCTGCGCGGTCCTTCTCATAGAGACTGGTCAGGTCGCTGTATGCTTTGGCGTCGGCCTTAGCGTTGTGCATGATGTCCTCGACTACGGCGAGGGCCTCGGGCAGGGTCTCGTCCAGTCCGGAGATAACCAGGTTGATATAGGTAGGACCTGTACTGAAGCTGGTAAAGCAGCCCAGGCGATATAACTCTTTCTTAATCTGTGCCAGGGTCTTGCTCTGGGTGCCCACGTAGTCCAGATAGTCGGTTGCTACGCTGTAGCGGTTATCGGCACACTCTCCCATCTCCCAGTGCAGAGCCAGAGTAGACAGACCGCTCTCGGCATCCTGCTTGTAGACTACAGGCAGGCCCTTCTTGGTCTTGGCGAAAGCGAGGTCGCGCTTGAAGTTGACAAACTGGGGCTGTATAGGCTCTACTTTAGAGTCCTTAATCTCGCTTACAAACCGGCTCTGGTAGTCGCGGTTGCTGGGAATGGCCGTGATGGCAGGTTTGTCTATCTTCTTTTGGGTAGAGTCGACACCCTGCTGCTTGTACACGGTGATATAGTTGCTGTCACCGAGGTAGCGGTTGGCAAAGGCCACAATCTGCTCCTTGGTGATGTGTGATATGCGTTCAAGGCGTGTTACCACGTCGCCCCACTTCTGCTCGTTGATGAAAGCATCGACAAACATGTTGGCGCGCGACGAGTTGCTCTGCAGGGCGCGATACTGGTCAACCTTATAGTTGTTGATGATAGAGGGCAGCAGGCTGTCATCGAACTCGCCGCGGCGCAGGCGGGCCACCTGGTCTAACAGCAGCGCCTTGACCTCGTCGAGGGTCTGCCCCTTCTTAGGGAGACCTATGAGGATGAAACTGCCATAGTCGTGCAGGCCCTGGTAGCCACTGCCGGCAGCCTGTATCTTCATGGGCTGGGTGAGGTTGAGGTCTATCAGACCGGCCTTGCCGTTGTACAGAAACTCGCTGAGCAGGTTGAGGGTGTCGGCGGCAAGCGAGTTGGCCTGCGGTACGCGCCATGCCATGGTGACCATGGCTGCCTCCTGGCCCACCACGCTGGTGTCGCGGGGCTCGGTGATAGGCTTGAGCGGTGCATACTCGGGGCGTGTAAGGTTGGGGCTGGCCTTCCAGTCGCCAAAGTACTGGTCTATGGTGGCTATGACCTTATCGGGATCCATATCGCCGGCCATACAGATGGCCACGTTGTTGGGCACATAGTAGCGGCTGAAGTAATTTTTGATGTTGACGATAGATGGGTTCTTCAAGTGCTCCTGGGTACCGATAGTGGTCTGCGTTCCGTATGGGTGGGTGGGGTAGAGCAGTTTGTTGACGGCAGCCCACATCTTGCGGTTGTCCTGGGCCAGACCTATGTTGTACTCTTCGTACACGGCCTCAAGCTCGGTGTGGAAACCACGTATCACCATGTGCTTGAAACGGTCTGACTGGATGCGTGCCCAGTTGTTCACCTCGTTAGAGGGTATGTCCTCGGTGTAGCAGGTCACGTCATTGCTGGTATAGGCATTGGTGCCCTCGGCGCCGATAGAGGCCATGAGCTTGTCGTACTCGTTGGGGATGTTGTAGCGGGCGGCCAGCTGCGATACCGAGTCTATCTCGTGGTATGCCTGCTTACGCTGGGCAGGGTCGGTCAGTCGGCGATACTTCTCGTAGCGCTGCTCGATGTCGTCCAGGTAGGGTTTCTCCTTGGCATAGTCGGTAGTGCCAAACTGCTGGGTGCCCTTGAACATAAGGTGCTCGAGGTAGTGGGCCAGACCGGTGGTCTCGGCCGGGTCGTTGCGCGAGCCGGTGCGCACGGCGATGTAGGTCTGGATGCGTGGTTTTTCCTTGTTCACGCTCAGATACACTTTCAGGCCATTGTCGAGCGTGTAGATGCGGGTCTGCATGGGGTCGCCCTTGACGCTCTGATACTTGTACTCCTTGGCCAGCGACGGCATTGCCACGGCCAGCAGAGTCAAGCCTGTGGCCAAGCCTCGGCTCAGCCTCTGTAAGATGGTTGTTCTCATTGTAATGTTTATTAGTAATCTATTATTTATACCTTATATTATATACGCGATGACGGCCGTATTATCAACGGCTTTAACATTTATTATAGACGTCGGCCCTTTTCTCGGCCGTCATGACGAGCCTGTTAGCCGCGTGTGCCCTGGTCCTTATAGATGACCCCGGCACACGTGCCGGGGCCATCTTAGTTCTCGTAGTCTATCTCGTGGTCGAGCAGCTCGACGAAGTTGTCAAACACCTCGCGCTCCACATCGCCCATGCTGAACTCTTTCTCAGCGTCCTTGCGTATCTCGCCCACCCATAGACGGCGAGCCTCGATATAGTCGGCATGTATGCGGGCTATGTCTTCCTCGCCTATGTGGTCCAGATGGTAGTAGTCCATGATGAGACGGTAGGTCCACGCCCACTGGTAGTCGCGGTATCGGTCGCCTATCTTGGCAAACTCGGCGATGATGCTCTGCACATCGTCCAGGGTGCCGTCCTTAATCTGATTGCAGAGCCGCTCTTCCTCCGAGGTAGGCAGCAGCAGACCCGAGAGGTCGCTCCAGTGCCCCTCGCCCACCGTGGTGATGGGGGGCTCTATCGCGCCATAGCGCTTGATGACCCGCTTGAGCACGGCACCTATATATATACGCAGGGCGATGTCATAGTACTTGATACCCTTACGCAGCGAGGCCGCATTGATAACATACTCGTGGTAGTTGTAGGTCGACACGTTGTCGCCCGATGCTGCGCGCAACCGCTCCAGGATAGCCTTGCCCTGGATAATCTCGTTTACGGAGAAAGGCGACAGCCAGTCAAAGTTTACGATGCTGCGATGGCGGCTCTGCGGACGGATGTCGCGCTTGGGCCACTTACGGATGTCGCGGTACAGACCCACTGTAGTCAGGTTGCGACCTGGTGAAAGATACATGGTGTCGCCATAGGCGATGAGGTAAGAGAAAGGCAGACAGCGGGTGTCAGGGTGGTACATCAGCTTGCCGAAGCAGACCGAGAAAGTACCTATGTTAGCCGGCATAAGGATGTAAGCGCCACTGGCGGTCTTGACACCACGCTCCAGGATGCCGTAGTGCATGGGCCCCATCTTGTAAGCATGGTTAGAGAAGTTGGTTGCCGAGCCCGCATTGTAGAACGAGAACTGGCCGCCGATGAGCAGCGAGCTCTTGTGGTGCGACGCGGTGAATGGGCCGCAGAACGCGGCACATGCCTCACCGTTGCTCATGTACGAGTTGGCAAAGAACACACTCTGCGAGGCCGTGAACCCGTTAGAAATCTTGCATGCCTCGCCCACGAAGCAGTCCTGTATCTTGACCGAGTTGAACACCGACGAGCCATCGGATATGATAGAGTTCTCGCAGATTACTCCCGTACCTATAAACACGGGCTGGGCCGAACCTTGGAGTGTGCAGTCGCTCAGGCGAGAGGCTCCGTTGATTTCACATTCATCGGTTACCACCGTGTTGATTATCTCCTTGGTGTTAACTATCTTCACCCGGTTGCCTATGGTACCCCGCTCTACGTCCGTGCAGTGTATCTCCTCCTTGATGAGCCTGCGCAGCGTGTCGCGCAGCACGTGGTCCGAGTTGTGGTTTACCATGAAGGCTGCAAACTGGCTGTTCAGTTCCTTGAACATCATCAGGTTGCCCTCGCCCACCTCGTTGAGCACCGATATGAGGTTGCCCTCACCGTAGGTAGCCCCCTCTGTGGTCTCCATGACGCACACGTTACTTATATAGCAGTCGTCGCCTATGGTATAGTTATTGATGTAGTTTCCTATGTTTTCTATCAGGCAGTTGTTGCCTATGGTTACGTTGCGCAGGGTGGCATTGCGTATGCCCGAGTGTTTGAAGAACCCCTGGCTTACCTCTACGTTGGTATCAAAGGTACCCAGCTCTATGTCGCCATACATCATTACGTTGTGCATGTAGCTCGGGTTGAAGTCCTCGTTTACCTTTACGGCTGTCCAGTCTTCTGCTGTACAGCCATTGTTTTCCAGAATGTTGATTTCCTGTTCGTTTAATAGTCGGTTTGTACTCATTGGATTAATTATTAGTTGGGTAAAGAAAATCGTTGTATGGGTATTTCTGCACGTGCAGCTCGCGCACCTTACGGTAGAGCCATTCGCGGAAATCGTCAATGTTCTGCCGCTCGCGGGCCGATATGAACAGACAGTTGTCGCTCATGCGTGCCATCCACGTGTGGCGCAGCTCGTCCAGGGTGATGTTCTCGCGGGTCGGGGGAGTCAGGTCGTCTTCCTCCTTGGTTACCCAGTGGTAGTTGTCTATCTTGTTAAATACCACCATCATGGGCTTGTCGGCGGCCCCCAGCTCCTTGAGCGTCTGGTTGACCACCGCTATCTGCTCCTCGAAGTCAGGGTGCGATATGTCTACCACGTGTACCAATAGGTCGGCCTCGCGCACCTCGTCCAGGGTCGACTTGAACGAGTCTACCAGGTCCGTGGGCAACTTGCGGATAAATCCCACCGTGTCGGCCAGCAGGAAGGGCAGATTATCTATCACCACCTTGCGTACCGTGGTGTCGAGCGTGGCGAAGAGCTTGTTCTCAGCGAACACCTCGCTCTTGGCCAGCAGGTTCATGATGGTCGACTTGCCCACATTGGTATATCCCACCAGGGCCACGCGTACCATGCGGCCACGGTTCTTGCGCTGCGTGCTCTTTTGCCGGTCTATCTCTACCAGCCGTTGCTTTAGTAGCGTTATTCGTTGTAGGATGATACGGCGGTCCATCTCAAGCTGGGTCTCACCGGGACCACGCAGACCCACGCTGCCCTTGCCGCCACCCGAGCCCGAGCCACCGCCCTGGCGCTCCAGGTGTGTCCACAGACGCTGCAGACGGGGCAGCATGTAGCGATACTGGGCCAGCTCTACCTGGGTCTTGGCATTGGCCGTCTGGGCGCGCATCGCGAAGATGTCCAGGATAAGACTTGTGCGGTCCAGTATCTTCACCTTGAGTTCATTCTCTATGTTGCGTATCTGTTTGGCCGACAGTTCATCATCAAAAATGACCATTCCTACCTCCCTGTCTTGGTCTTCCTCGTCGGCTATGTACTGTTTAATCTCCTCCAGCTTGCCTTTGCCTACGTAGGTCACTGTGTTGGGCCCGTTCACTTTCTGCGTGAAGCGCTTAATGGTTACCGCCCCAGCCGTGTCGGCCAGAAATTCCAGTTCGTCTAAGTATTCTTTGGTTTTTTCTTCGTCCTGTTCTTTGGTTATCAAGCCTACCAGTACGGCAGTCTCGGCTTTAGCTTCTGAAATTACAAACTCTTTCATCTATTATATATAATATGTGGACAAAGTTAGTGAAAACCGCAGAGAATACAAAGAGAATTGTTGAATTTTATAGTCGTGGCTCCAGTGCGGTTCCCTGTCGGTCTATTTTTAGTTCGAAGGGTGTGGCGGGCAGCCCGGCACTGTTGTACAGGTTGGCGTTGTCAGGATTGTCGGCCCAGGCATAGCGTACCTTAGCCGGAACCATGCCCCGGGGTATGCGGAGGCGTATCTGGTTGTGGCCTACCACCTCGGCCTGTGCCCACTGATAGTGGCCGTCGGTACCGGCTATGGCAAAGGCGTTGACATGGCCGTAATGGTTACGGGCCTCGAGTCCGCGGGCCACATGGTCGAAACTCACCAGGACGTTGCCGTCGGTGTCTACGTGCGCCTCGGCGGGCTGCGGACTGTCGCAGTACACCTCTGTCCGCCCATAGTCGTTCCGCAGGGCCAGGATGGCCAGCCTGTGGGCCACCGTCTGCTTGTCGTGGGGATGAATGTCATTGGCGTCGCCCACGTCGATGGTCACGGCCTGGCCCGTGTGGGGCAGTGCGAGTGCCGCGTTCTGCGCGGCGCGCAGGGTGGCCCATTGGCTCTCTGTGGGCGTGTCGGCGGCTTTCCTGAAGTTGGTCAACTGAACCCAGTAGAACGGCATGTCGGCCTGTTGCCACTGCTGCCGCCAGTCTGTTATCAGTGTCTGGAACAGCGGTGCGTATGCCTGGGCGCGGTCGGTGTTGTTCTCGCCCTGGTACCACAGCGTGCCTTTGACGCTATAGGGACACAGGGGCGCCACCATGGCATTGAATGTGCGCGAGGGGTATCTGTTGGGGCTCTCGGGCACATACCCCTGCATGTCCTTGACCACCGATATGCGATACTTCCACGGATTGCCGAGTATGGATAGCCGCTCGTCGCCCACCTGTAGGTAGTACAGATGCTTGGGGCCGTAGCAGCCCCCGTTGCCGCGGTTGTCTATTATCTTTATGGTGAGCTCGTTGGGCCCGGCTTTCAGTATGCCCGCAGGTATGGGGTAGCGTCGCAGCGTGGTAAATCCCTGAGTGCTGCCTACGTGGTGGCCGTTCACCCATGCCACGTCGTCATCGTCTATCATGCCCAGGGATATGACGGCCTCCTTGCCGGCCATCGCTGCCGGCACGTCAAAGTGCGTGGTGGTCCATACCACGCCGTCTATCTTGGCCAGACTGTCCACCTTCCATACCCCAGGCACATCGAGCGGCGCCCAACTGCTCTTGTCCCAGCTGGTGGCGTACCAGCCTTCGGCCTCGCCCCGCTCTGTAGCCACCGCTTGGGCAAACTCGGCCTCCACCTTTCTTCCTAACGCCTCGTTGGCCGTTATGTCCGATGTGCTCAGCTCCTTCATCAGCTTGCTGTATTGAGGCAGTCTGTCCATGGCCGCCAGGCTTATCCAGGGCTCTATGTCGGTGCCGCCCCAGGAGGCTCTGACTATGCCCACTGGACATTTGAGCTCCTGGGCCAGTTCCTTGGCGAAGAGATAGGCCACGGCCGAGAAATTGCCGGCCGTCTTGGGCGACGCTACCGTCCAGTGCCCCGTCACGTCGTCGTTGGGCGTGCGACTCAGCGCGTGGGCCGCCTCAAACTCTCTTATCTGCGTGTTGGTGGCCGCCGCTATCTCCTCGTCGGCCCGGTTGGCACTGCTCAGGCGAAATTCCATGTTAGACTGTCCGCTGGCCACCCACACCTCGCCTACGAGTATGTCGGTTACCCGGATGGCTTCCTTGCCAGCGGCCACCGTCATGGTGTAGGGCCCACCGTAGGTCATGGGCGGCAGGGCTACGTGCCAGGCACCCTTGCGGTCGGCCCGTGTGTCCACGCGGTGGGTTCCTATGGTTACCGTTACCTTTTGGCCTTTGCTGGCCCAGCCCCAGATGTTGGCCGGTTGGCCTGCCTGTAACACCATGTGGTCGGCTATGATAGCCGGAAGTCTCAGCTGGCCCATCAGGCAGGTGGCGGTCAGCATCAACATCAGTGTGAGTAGTGCGCGTTTCTGTTTCAAGATAGTTCTGAATGGCGGTGGCGGCCGTAGAGGGGTCTCCACCATGGGTTAGCGATATGGATAATGGCAGGCAATCGCTCATGCAGATGCCCGAGGCGCTGCCTGTCTTCTGCAAAGATAGTGCAAGTCGAGTGGCATGAGCTTGCTCAGATGTCCGAGATGCCGCCTATCTTCTGCAAAGATAGTGAAAAGCGTGCGCATGGCAAAGATTTTTCCGCGTTTTTTACTGGCGGTGAGAGCCGGGAGGGGCGCTATGGGTGCCCGGAAGGTCTGTTTACAGATTGTAACCATGACGGGACGAGTGTTGTATAAATATACAGCGGTAGAGGGCGTAACTGCATATTTATGCACAACTGCGGCCCGCCGGGCCGTGATATTTTGCTGTTTGGGCGACCGTCTATTGTCTTTTTGGGGGCGATTTTTGGCTTTTTGGCCACCATTTTTACCTCTTTCAGGATGTCTTTTTCGGTTCCCGCGGCTTGTCGGGGCACTTTTGGCCGCTATTTTGGTCACTTCTGATAGTCCTCTTTTTTCATGCTCCGAACCATCTTTACGGAGCTAAAGACGGTCATTAGCGTCACCGAGGCCATCATTAGCCTGCTGATGACCCTTGCAGCCGTCGCGAAAGTCATCGCTACGCGCGCCGAGAATGACCTGAAAACGCGCGGCACAGGTCGCCACATCGTAAAACGCCACGCAGAGCACCGCTAAACGGTATAAATATACAGCGACAGACTGTAACTAACAAGTGTTAAACGCCCCCGGCCACCCTGCGGAAGGTCAAAAAAAGAGCCGCAGACAGTCGCGGTTTCTCAGAGATTATGTTTACTTTTGTACCCAGTACCCTCAGAGAAGATACAAACCTAAACAAGTGATATGAAACAGACCGTTATGATGCTGACGGTGGCCCTGCTCATGGGCAAAGCCACCACCGCCCTGGCCCAAGGGGCCGCCTACACGCAGTACACCAACTTGCCCACCCTGTATATAGAGACTACCAGCGGGGCCGACCCTGCGGACAAGACCAACTACCTGCCCTGTAAGGTAACGCTGGTAGATGGCTCCAAGACCACCACTTACACGCTGGCCAAGGGCGGTGTGAGAGGCCGGGGAAACAGTACCTGGGGCGCCAAGAAGAAGCCCTGGCGGCTCAAGTTTGACTCTAAGGTGGCCCTGATAGGCAAGGATTTTGCCAAGGCCAAGAGCTGGACCGTGCTGGCCAACGCCTTTGACAAGTCGCTTATGCGCAACGCGCTCACGTACCACCTGGGCCGATTTATGGGTCTGGAGTTCTGTCCCGCAGCCGTGGCGGTAGACCTGGTGATGAACGGCACCTACCGCGGAACGTACCAGATATCTGACCAGATGGAGGTGCGCAGCAAGCGTGTGCCTGTTGATGAGGACACAGGCTGGCTCCTGGAGTACGCTAACGCTGCCGACAAGGTAGATGACCCCAAGATAGCCCTCTACTGGAACAGCGGCTTCTACGGCAACGTACAAATAAAAAATCCGGAGTTCGCCGACGACAAGCTCACGGCCAACCCCGCGCTGGCCGAGGAGATACGCAGCTATCTCAACACCACCATAGGCGGCCACATGGACACTTCGGTCAAGGGCTACGACTACGTGGACCCCGTCAAGGGCTACCGCGCGCTGGTAGACACGCTGGCGCTGGTCAACTGGTACGTGGCCACTGAGATAACGGCCAACTGGGACGGATTTTACAGCATCTACTCCTACCGCGAGGGTAGCGGCGCGCCCGACACCCGCATGCACCTGGGGCCGCTCTGGGACGAGGACCTGGCCTATGGTAACCACCATGAGACCTACGACTATTTTGCCGGCAATTACTTCTACACCCACCTGCTGGCCGACTGCAACTTTGACCGCAACCGTTTTCCTGCAGGGTTCCGCAAGATGCAGCCCGTGATACAGCACTTGTGGGACGACCCGTGGTTTGCCACGGCAGTGAGCCATCGGCTGCAACAGCTCATGGACGGAGGCATCCAGGCGTATCTGGAGGGCAAGGTTGACGAGATGCAGGTCCTCTTGGCCCAGTCGGCGGCCAAGAACTTCGCACTGTGGAGTATTAGGAACGACGACAAGGGTAGCTCCTCGGCTGATAATAGGGTGAGCTGGAAGCAGTCGGTACGCTTGCTGCGCGCCTTCATAGGCTCGCGCCTGGCCATGATGAAGAGCCAGGTGGCCGCGAAGAACTCGGCCAACCTGTATCTGGACGATACGGTCGACGACGATGCCCGCATAGCCACCCGGGCGGCCTCGGCCACGGACGGGGTCAACGTAGTGATGCGCCGGGCTCTTGAGGCCGATGTGTGGACACCCGTGTGCCTGCCCTTCGCCCTGACACCCCAAATGGCAGCCTACTACTTCGGCGAGGGAGCCCAGATGGCCGTCTTCAGCACCGTCAGTACCGGTGGCGGACGGGCTCAGTATCACTTTGCCACCACCCAGGAGGTAGGGGCCGGCGTGCCCTGTCTGGTCAAGGCCACCCGTGCTGTGGCCACGCCTTACTCCTTCTTCAGCGTAGCGTTGACAGGTCAGCCCAAGGGTTACACCCAGGGCGGATGGGGCTTCCAGGGCGTGTTCGGGCCCACCACGCTGGAGGCCGACGGTACCCGCCTGCTGTTAGAGCAGGGCAGTGCCGTGGCCGTAGCCACCGCCCCTGTGGCCATGCAGGGCTATAGGGCCTACTTTACCCGTCCGGCAGGCACCGCAGACTATGCCGTAGAGGTGCTGGTAGACAGCCATCCCACGGGCATAGCCGATGGCCCCCAGGTGGCCCCTGCGGCCGACGGCCCCACCTATACGGCCGACGGCAAGCTCCTGCCCACCCCTGCAGCCACCACGCCCCACGGCCTATATATAAAGAAAGGTGTAAAGGTGGTACGGTAGTCGCTCGTGGCAGCGGCAATGGCCGTGGCCGCGAGTCCTCCGGCTCGTTTAAAAACGATAAAAATGTAGAAAATAGTTTCTTTTTGTAGCCGATTAGTTGTAACTTTGTGGCTCAGAATATAACTTAAACATCAAAGCAATGAGATTAATTATCGAAACCGATTATGAGAAGTTGTCACAGTGGGCAGCCAATCATGTAGTAGCGCGCATTAACGCAGCCAAGCCTACGGCCGAGAAGCCTTTTGTACTGGGCTTGCCCACCGGGTCGTCGCCCGAGGGCATGTACCACTGTCTCGTCGAGGCTTACCGTGCTGGCCAGGTTAGCTTCAAGCACGTCCTCACCTTTAACATGGACGAGTACGTGGGCCTGCCCGAAAGCCATCCGGAGAGTTACCACTCCTTCATGCGTCGCAACCTCTTTGACCACATCGACTGCCCTGCCGAGAATATCCACATCCTCAACGGCAACGCCCCCGACCTCGAGGCCGAGTGTGCCCACTATGAGCAGATGATAGCCGAGGCCGGCGGCATCGACCTCTTCCTCGGCGGCATAGGCCCCGACGGACATATAGCTTTCAACGAGCCGTTCTCGTCGCTCACGTCGCGTACCCGCGTCAAGACACTCACCACCGATACCATCATAGCCAATAGCCGCTTCTTTGACAATGATGTCAACAAGGTGCCCAAGCACGCCCTGACCGTAGGCGTGGGTACCGTGATGGATGCCCGCGAGGTGATGATACTCGTAAACGGCCACCACAAGGCCCGCGCACTGCAGGCTGCCGTTGAGGGAGCCGTTACCCAGGCCTGGACCATCAGCGCCCTGCAGCAGCATCAGCACGCCATCATCGTAGCCGATGAGGCGGCAGCCGACGAGCTCAAGGTTAGTACTTACAAGTACTTCAAGGACATAGAGAAAGATAATTTGTAGGATTAATAAAGGTTATCAGCAAGATGAGATTAAACCTTAGTTCACAGATAGTATTTAACAAGGTTCCCGAAGAGTTCTACAATCCGAAGACTGCAGTAGAACGCTCTGAGATTACTCGTGAGGAGCATATCCCCACAGACATCTACCAGACCGTAGATGAGGGTGCCGCCCGTATTGCCGACGCCATCGTGGCCGAGATTAAGGCCAAGGAAATGTTGGGCAAGTACTGCGTGCTGGGCCTCGGTACCGGCCAGTCACTTACTCCTGTGTTTAACGAACTTATCCAGCGTTACGAGCAGAAACAGGTTAGCTTCGCCAACGTGGTAGTATTCAACGCCTACGAATACTTTCCTCTTTCGCCCGATAGTCAGCACAGCGCCATCAGCCAGTTGCGCGACCGCTTCCTCAGTCATGTCGATATTCCCGAGCAGAACATCTATACGCTCGACGGAACGATAGCCCAGGAGGCCGTGCAGAGCCACTGCCGTCTGTACGAGCAGCGTATCCAGACCTTCGGAGGCATCGATGTCATGCTGTTGGGTATCGGCCGTATCGGTAACATCGCTACCAATGAGCCTGGCTCTACCCTTACATCACCCGCGCGTATCATCCTGATCGATGCTACCAGCCGCGAGGAGATGACCATGAGCTTTGGCTCGCAGGAACCCGTTCCCCCATGTTCTATCACGTTGGGTATAGCCGACATACTGGCTGCCCGCAAGATATTCCTTACCGCCTGGGGCGAGGAGAAAGCCGACATCATCCGCACCACCGTAGAGGGCAAGATAACGGATGCCATCCCGGCCAGTTTCCTGCAGACCCACAACGACGCGCACGTGGTTATAGACCTGCCTGCCGCCAGCAAGCTCACCCGCATCATCCACCCATGGCTGGTGTCGAGCTGCAAGTGGACCGACAAGCTCACCCGCGCCGCCCTGGTATGGTTGTGCCAGGTAACGGGTAAACCCATCCTGAAACTGACCAACAAGGACTATAACGAGAACGGTCTTTCTGAACTTCTGGCACTCTACGGCTCGGCCTACGATGCCAATATCAAGATTTTCAATGACCTGCAGCACACCATCACGGGTTGGCCGGGCGGCAAACCCAATGCCGACGACACCTATCGCCCTGAGCGTGCCACTCCTTACCCCAAGCGCATCATAGTCTTCTCTCCCCATCCCGATGACGATGTCATCTCCATGGGTGGCACTATCCAGCGCCTGGTTAAACAGGGTCACGACTTGCATGTCGCTTATGAGACCAGTGGTAACATTGCCGTCGGCGACGAGGAAGTTACCCGTTTCATGCACTTCGTTAATGGTTTCAATCAGCTCTTCATGGGCGACAAGGACGAAACAATCAAGCAGATGTACAAAGACATCAAGCACTTCCTGGCTAACAAGAAGGAGGGCGACATGGATACTCAGGACGTGCGCACCATCAAGGGCCTCATCCGCCGCGGTGAAGCCCGTACGGCCTGTACGTTCAACAAGATTCCCCTTGACCACGTCCACTTCCTTGACTTGCCCTTCTACGAGAGCGGCAAGATTGAGAAGCTGCCTATGACTGAGAAGGATGTCGATATAGTACGTCATCTGCTTACTACTGTCAAGCCCCACGAAATTTTTGTGGCTGGCGACTTGGCTGACCCTCATGGCACGCACCGTAAGTGTACCGACGCCGTTCTGGCTGCTATCGACCTGGAGAAGGAAGCAGGCGCCGAGTGGCTCAAAGACTGTCGTATATGGATGTACCGAGGTGCTTGGGCTGAGTGGGAGATAGAGAATATCGAGATGTGTGTACCCATGAGCCCCGAGGAGCTGCGCGCCAAGCGCAACGCCATCCTCAAGCACTCGTCGCAGATGGAGAGTGCGCCTTTCTTGGGCAACGACGAGCGTCTGTTCTGGCAGCGCGCCGAGGACCGCAACCGTGGTACGGCTGCTCTCTACGACTCGCTCGGACTGGCCAGCTACGAGGCCATGGAGGCTTTTGTCGAGTACAAGCCTCTTTAGGGCTGCGTAGGTAGTAGTACACCTATTTAAATATATAGTGGCGGACTATCGTTGGGAGCGTGGTGCTCCCGGTGATAGTCCGCCATTGTGTTATGGATGTAGTAGTGGTCGCGGGGTTAGCGGCGGGTCTTCTCGCCCATGGCCTGCATGTACATAGCCCACAGGGCTTCAGCGTTAGCCGGCTGGCCGAGTGCATACGAGAGCGCGCCGTCCCAGTTCCAGGGAATAACCACACGGGTAGAGTAGTTGAGGCGCTTCAGGAAGTCGGCGCGATACGTGCGGCGCAGCCAGTCCAGGAAGTAGCCCGTGTAGCGATAGCCCCGGGTGTAGTGGCCACCCTTAGGGCGGTCGCCGTCATGGAAACCGTCGCAGGCAATACGTACTGCATCGGCCATACCTTCAATGAAGGTAGTGACGGTGGGGTTCTGGCCGTAGTGGCCGATACCTTGGGGCTCGAGCTGGTACACATGAGTGAGCTCGTGGAGCAACACACCGCGCGTCTCGAAGTCTACCTTAGCCGTGTCGCCATCGCCAAAAGCCTTAGCGACGTGGCGGGTACTGTAGAAGATAGAGGTCTGCTTGCTGTTGCCCCCTTTGGCCGAGATGCCGGGGTCGTCGCGCAGCGTGTAGTGGAGAGAGTGACACACGGGGAGGCTGTCCTTGGGCGAGTAGTACAGAGTACGCATCACCTGACGTGCTACCCGGCGGATATAGCCGTCAGGGTCGGGCACGATGGCGTGATAGATGCTGGAGCCACGGCTGCCCTGGTCCTTGTCCTCGAATACTATCTGCTGGAGATGGTGGTTCCACGCGCGGCGATGGGTGTCGCGCTCTATGGCGTTAGTGGCCATGGCGCCCATGAGCAGGGCGGCTACCAGGAGGGTTGCTTTACGTTTCATCATGTTGTCTGTTTGTCGATTTGTTGTTATAGTAGATATTCCCGCTGTCATCATTATGAGCGGTCTGATTGCAAAAGTAATCATTAATAGCGGTTCTGACAAGCAAAATGACAATTTTCTTTCCATTTTTTTGTTCTCTTTCCATTCGGGGTGTTTCTCTCTGCCGTGCTGCTGACAATTTTGCAGAAGATAGGCTGCATCTCAGCAATTGAAACAAGCTCCATTGCGCTCGATTTGCACTATCTTTGGCCCCGACACATTAATTAAGAAAGATATATTTGCTGTCATGGCCTATTTTTAGTAATTTTGCCTTGTAATAACCTCTAATCATTAGACTTATGCGAAAGTTAGTTTTCTTGCTATCCCTGCTGTTTCTGAGTACCGCGATGGTCACGGCTGCCGAGTCGTACACCGCGCTGTGGAAGCAGTACTACGCCGCAGCCGAGGAGTGGGTTCCCCGTACCGGCATGGCTCTTTTGGATAAGATAATAACCCGCGCTACGGCCGAGAAGGAGTACGGCCATCTCATCAAGGCCCAGATTTGCCGGTCCAGTATGATGGTTCAGCTCTCGCCCGACTCGTTTGACATAGAGGTGGCCCGCATGGAGCGGGCCGAGGCCGCAGCCACGGAGCCTGTGCTCAAGGCGGTGTATGCCACCGTGCTGGGCAAACTATACAGAGACGATTACCAGTATGCCAATAAGGACGGCTATGAGGCCAAGTACCGTGCCTGCTTTGCCCGGGCCCTCCAGGACAAGGACCGCCTGGCCCATACCCAGGCCCGAGTGTACGAGCCGTTGGTGGTTCGTGGTGGCTACGCGTCGGTCTTTGACGATGACCTGCTCCACGTTATCGGTTTCGAGGCCCAGGCTTATGCCGAGCTTCGCGACTACTATGCCGCTCACGCCAATCGCCATGCCGCCTGTATTATGGCAGGCTGGGCCGTTACTGATAATTATAATAAGGTGGGCCGGAGTGCCAACCGCGCCAAGCAGTTGCAGCAGATAGACTCGCTGATAGCCGTCTACCAGGATATAGAGGAGGCCGGCGACTTAGCCATCAGGCGCTTTGAACTGATGAAAGGCGACAGCCGCTTTACCGAGGCCGACCGGATGACTTACATTGATAATGCCTTGGCCAAGTGGGGGGCGTGGAAAGGCATGAACAGACTGCGCAATGAGCGCGCCGAACTTATCGCCCCAACTTTCACGATAAGTCTGGCCCAGGAAAGGATGCTCCCCGCTACGGCACGCATGGTTCGCATCAATGCCCTGCGTAACATTAAGCAGCTCACGCTGAACGTTTACCGTCTGAAGGACTCTTACTACAAGGCATCCAAGGGCTACACCGTCACCGAGAAGCCCCAGGCGCTGAAGCGGTACGTGGCGGGCAAGCCCGTACAGGTCATCAGGCGCCGATACTATGGTCAGCCGGCTTACAAGACACTCACTGATACCGCCACGATAGCTCCGTTGCCCTTAGGGGTCTATCTGGTAGAGGCCGTGACCGACACCAAGGGTGTAGAGCCCCAGTATGCCAAGCTCCATGTAACCGATATGATGGTGCTGGTACAGAATGAGACGGCCCATACCACCCGCCTGGTAGCCGTGAGTGCCACCACAGGTCAGCCTGTACCCGGAGCCCGGATAGAGATACTCTCGGGCGAGGATAAGGTCGACATCCTTACCACCGACAGCAAGGGCGAGGCCAGCATCGACCTGAACAACCGCTCTAAGGTACGTGCCTGCACCACTGCCGACAGCTACGCCCCTTACAGCCCTGTCTGGAACCATTTTGCAAATGCCAGCCGACAGGGTGGCGACAACGTGCGTCTCTTTACCGACCGCTCTATCTATCGTCCGGGACAGACCGTCCAGGTGGCCTTGGTGGCTTACAAGGTTGCCGATGCCGTTACTACTAATGTGCTGGCCGACAGAGAATATGCCCTGCAGCTCAAGGATGCTAACTACAAGGTCGTGGCCGAGAAAAAGGTTACCACTGACAGCTACGGTACGGCTTCGGCCAGTTTTGTGCTGCCCACGACAGCCCTGACGGGTACCTATAGGATATGCGTGGGCAACAGCTGGCGCGAGTCGGTTGCCATTGCGGTCGAGCAGTACAAGCGCATCAGCTTCAGGATAGACATGGACACCGTGAAGACCCGCTATGAGATGGGCGATACCGTGGCCGTTACCGGGCGAGCCATCAGCTATGCCGGCATGCCCGTTCAGGGTGCCAAGGTTAAGTACGACGTGCTGCGCCGCACACCCCTTTGGTGGCGTTATGGCACCTCGCGGGCCGACGATACACAGGTTGCGTCGGGCGAGGTGGTTACCGATGCCTCTGGCGCCTTTATCATCTCTGTTCCCATGACGGTTCCCGATACCGACGAGCCTCACTTTGTGTACAACTTTGCCGTTAACGCCACGGTAACCGATGCCGCCGGCGAGACCCACGAGGCCACTACGGTGCTGCCGCTCTCTTCGCGCGCCACATTCCTGCGCTGCGATATGGCCCAGATGGCCGAGCGCGACAGCCTGCGTAACTTCCGCTTCGTATATACCAACATCCAGGGCACCGAGATAGCCGGCACCGTCAGCTACACCATCGACGGCCATGCCTATACCGCCCCAGCCAACAGGCTCATAGACGCCCAGCCCATCATAGCTGGTCTGAAGAGTGGCCGCCACAGCCTCCAGGCCATCTGCGGTACCGACACGGTACGCCATTCATTTGTTATCTTCACCCTTGATGACGACCAACTGCCTGTAGACACCCTCGACTGGTTCTACCTGAGCAGTCGCAGCTTCGGCGACCGTGGTCCCATCCGCCTTCAGCTCGGTTCCTCGGCTGCCGACCAGTACGTTGTGTACAGCCTCATCTCCGGCGGCCGTGTGATAGATCGCGGCTCCTTTAATCTGAACGGCCGTCCCTACCGCCGCGACTTTACCTACCGTAGCGAATATGGCGACGGACTTACCTTGGCTTACGCCTGGGTGCGCCATGGCCGGCTCTACAGGCATACAGCCCACCTCGTCCGCCCCTTGCCCGACAAGCGGCTCGTCAGCCATTGGACCACTTTCCGCGACCACCTTGTGCCCGGCCAGAAGGAAACCTGGACACTCCACATCAGCCGTCCCGACGGCCGCGTGGGCAGCGCCCAACTTATGGCAACCCTTTATGACAAGTCGCTGGATGCGCTACACTTCCATCGGTGGTCGTTCGGCCCCCTGTACACCCCTGTGTTTACCTACGGGGTTCAGTGGGTTACCCCGCCGTCATGGGCCAAGTCGCTCTATGCCTACCTGAGCCCCAAGCAGTTGTCTTCCGACAATATGGAACCCTGTCGGTTTGCAGCCTGGTCGTATGCCGATGGCATGCCGTCTATCGCCACCCGTGGCAAGTACCGCGTGAGCCGTGTGTCGGCCATCAGCTCCGCGAACCGAGTGTACAAGAGCGCGCGTATGGACAGTGCGGCCCAGCCCGAGACCGCCTTGGTTACTGGCAAGGTGTTCTCTGGTGTTCTGATGGAGAACACGGTGACCAGGTCGAGCGATACGGGCTATACCGGCGAAGCCGAGTTGCGCGCCAAGGCCGCTATTGCCCAGAAAAACATAGACGCGGCCAACGCCACGGCCCCCAATCTGCGCGAGAACTTTGCCGAGACAGCTTTCTTCTACCCCTCCTTGGAGACCGATGCCAAGGGCGATGTGCGCATCAGCTTCACCCTGCCCGAGGCCGTTACCACCTGGAAGTTCCTGGCCTTTGCCCACGACCGCGACATGAACTACGGACTGACCGAAGCCGAGGCCGTGGCCCAGAAGGCGGTAATGGTTCAGCCCAATATGCCCCGCTTTGTACGCATGGGCGACCAGGCCACCGTGTCGGCCCGCATTATGAGTACCGATGACATGGCCCGCCAGGGCACGGTACGCATGGACTTGCTCACGGCCGACGGCAGTACTGTGGTGTACACCCAGCGCCAGCCGTTCAGCGTCGATGCCCATGCCACCACGTCGGCCACGTTCAGCTTCACCCCTCGGGCCACCGACGAACTGCTCATCTGCCGTATCGTGGCCGAGGGCCGCAACTTCAGCGACGGCGAACAGCACTATCTGCCGGTACTGCCCGATAGGGAACAGGTGCTCAACACGCTGCCCTTTACCCTGGAGCGCGCCGGCAAGCACACCTTCAGCGTAGCCTCGCTGTTTGCCCCGTCGGCCACCCACTGCCTTACCACCATAGAGTACACCGACAATCCCGCCTGGCTGGCCGTACAGGCGCTGCCCGCCCTGGCCCAGACCACGGCCGACAACGCCATCAGCATAGCCGCCGCTTACTATGCCAACGCCATAGCCTACCATCTGGTAACCACCACACCGGCCATCACCACGGCCCTGAAGTTGTGGCAGCAGACCCCCGATAAGAGTCTGCTCAGTACCCTGGAGGCCAACCCCGACCTGAAGACCATCCTGTTAGAGGAGACCCCGTGGCTGATGCAGGCTGCCAACGACACCGAGCGTATGCGCAGCCTGGCCCGGTACCTCGATGCCAACCAGTTGGCCACCACTCAGGAGGCCCTGCTGCGCAAGCTGACCCGCCTGGCCAACGCTAACGGCGCCATCAGTTGGTTTGCCGGCATGGAGGGTAGCCGCTTTGTTACCTTAGTGGTTAGCGAGATGCTGGAGCGTATCAACCGCCTGGCAGGCAAGCAGACGGCCACTGCGGCACTGCTCAGCCGCTCGTACGAGTGGCTCGACAGGCAGATGGACAAGTACGTGGCCCAGCTCAAGAGCGATGCCCGTAACTCCAAGCACGACCCCACCCTGAGCGAGAGCGACTACCGCTATCTTTATGTAAGCGCCCTGGCCGGCCACAAGGTCACCCCCACCATCGAGTACCTGCTCGGCCTCATGCAGAAGCCCCGCCGCGACCTTACCATTTATGGCCGTGCCCACTCGGCAGTCATCCTCGCCCTCTTCGGTCGTGTCGAGCAGGCTGCTAACTATCTGCAGAGCGCCCGCGAGAGCACCGTCTACAAGCCCGGCATGGGCCGCTACTACGATACGCCGCTGGCCCAGTTGTCATGGGCCGACTACCGCATACCCACGCAGGTGGCCACCATCGAGGCGCTTAGTCTGATAACGCCCGCCGATACCGCCACCATCGCCGAGATGCAGCAGTGGCTGCTCCAGGAGAAGCGCACCACGGCCTGGACCACTCCCATTAACAGCGTCAATGCTGTCTACGCCCTGCTGATGGGCCACCGTCAGACGCTGACCACCTCGGTATCGCCTGCCGTCATCTCTGTCGATGGCAAGCGCCTCACCACCAGCCGGCCTACCCCCTTGGTGGGTACTGCCACCGTGCGCCGCGAGGGAGCGGCCCATACCATCACCGTGCAGAAGACCGGCAGCCACACCAGTTGGGGCGCTGTCTATGCCCAGGCCTTAGTGCCTGTTGCCGAGGCTGGTTCGGCTGCTGCCGGACTGTCCGTGAAGCGCGAACTGATAGCCCCCGCCGGCCCCCTCAAGGTGGGCACCCGTGTCAAGGTACGCATCACGCTGCAGGCCGACCGCGACTACGACTTCGTACAGGTCGTAGACCGTCGGGCCGCCTGTCTCGAACCGGCCAACCAGCTCAGCGGCTACAGCCGGGGCTACTACTATGCCCCCCGCGACAACAGCACCGCCTACTTCTTTGACCATCTCGCCAAGGGCAGCCATGTCCTGGAGACCGAGTACTATGTAGACCGCGCCGGCAACTACCAGACCGGTACCTGCGAGGCCCAGTGTGCCTACAGCCCAGCCTTCGCCGGCCGTGCCGCAGCCTCTTCCATCCGTGTAAATCCCTAATGAATATGAATAACATCAACAGTATAATCCGCCGTATGGCCGCCGTAGTCCTCATGCTGGCGGCGGCCATGCCATTGATGGCTCAGCGTATCGAGGTGAGCCAGCCCGTCATCGACTGTGGCCAAGTGCAGTACCGCCAACCAGTATCGGTAAAGTTCGAGGCACGCAACCAGAGCGGGCGCCAGATACAGATAACCGATGTAAGGACCAGCTGTGGCTGCACGGCGGTAGACTATCCGCGCGAGGCCATAGCCCACGGGCGTACGTTTACCGTCACGGCCACCTACGATGCCCGCCAGATGGGCACCTTTACCAAGGAGGTGGCGCTCTATACCCGCGGCGCGTCGGCCCCGGTGTACCTTACGCTGCGGGGCAGGGTAGTGGCCGAGGTGGTAGACTACACGGGCACCTTCCCGCTTACCCTTGGCGCGCTGCGAGCCGACAAGTCTGATATAGAGTTCGACGATGTCAATAGCGGCGAGCGTCCCTTCCATCGCATCCACGTGCTCAACAGCAGCTCTAAGCCCATGCAGCCCCAGGTAATGCACCTGCCCGACTACCTGCAGGCCCAGGTGTCGCCCTCGACCATCGCTCCCGGCAAGTCGGGCGTGGTCACCCTTACGCT
The DNA here is from genome assembly GCA_934204655.1 of uncultured Prevotella sp. Taxonomy (GTDB): domain Bacteria; phylum Bacteroidota; class Bacteroidia; order Bacteroidales; family Bacteroidaceae; genus Prevotella. The sequence continues at coordinate 26,376 of CAKPZJ010000030.1, forward strand.
GCTGTCCGACCGCCTGCGCGACTATGGCCTCACCCAGACCTCCGTGTACCTGGGCGCTTATCCCGGCGACCGCGTGGCGGCCAACAAGGAGGTCAGCGTGTCGGTGGTGCTGCTTCCCGGCTTTGGGCAGCTTACCGACCGCGCCCGCGAGTTGTCTCCTAAGTTGGAGCTGTCTGCCACCGAACTTGACTTAGGTTCCTTTGATGGCAAAAAGAAGAAGCGGGGCGACATAACCATTACCAACCACGGCCGTACGCCCCTCGAGATACGCAACATACAGATGTTTACCACCGGTCTGGAGCTCTCGCTCAGCAGCCGCACCATCGCCCCGGGAGCCTCGGCCCGTCTGCGTGTCACCGCGGTAGCCTCGGGTCTCAAGCGGGCTCGCTCTAAGCCCCGCGTATTGATGATTACCAACGACCCCGACCACGCCAAGGTGGTCATAGGTGTCACCGTCAAGTAGCCCACCCTGTCAGTCACTATGAGTACCCATACTATGTTACAGATAGAGATAGACAGCGGCAGCGGGTTCTGCTTCGGAGTTACCACGGCCATCAAGAAGGCCGAGGAAGAGTTGGCTGGCGGTGGCACGCTCTACTGCCTGGGCGATATAGTACACAACGGCATGGAGGTAGAGCGTCTGCACAGCCGTGGACTGGTCACTATCGACCACAGTCAGCTCTCGCAGTTACACGGTGTCAAGGTGCTGCTGCGTGCCCATGGCGAGCCGCCCGCCACTTACGCCACCGCCGAGGCCAATCACATCAATATCATCGATGCCACTTGTCCTGTAGTGTTGCAGTTGCAGCGGCGCATCAAGCGGCAGTACACCGATAATCCCGACGCGCAGATAGTTATCTTCGGCAAGAGCGGCCACGCTGAGGTGCTGGGCCTGGTGGGCCAGACCCATGGTGCCGCCATCGTGGTAGAGAACATGGACGATGTGAGCCGCCTTGACTTCGGGCGCGACATCTATCTCTACTCGCAGACCACCAAGTCGCTCGACGAGTTTCGCGCCATCATCTCCTACATCCAGAGCCACATGTCGCCCGGTGCCACGTTCCGCAGCTTCGACACCATCTGTCGCCAGGTGGCCAACCGCATGCCCCACATCGCCTCCTTTGCCTCCCGCCACGACATGATACTCTTCGTGAGCGGCCGTAAGAGCAGTAACGGCAAGGTGTTGTTCAACGAGTGTCTCCGCGTCAATGCCAACAGCCACCACATCGAACAGCCCACCGAGATAGACCTCGGTTGGCTCCGTGGCGTTCACTCCGTAGGTATCTGCGGGGCCACCAGCACCCCCAAGTGGCTCATGGAGCAGTGCCGCGACCACCTCCTCGCCGCTGTGGGGGAGAATGGGGAATGAGGAAAGGGCTCTGAAAGGTAAAAAAGTAAAAGAGTAAAAATGTAAAAAGCGCTCCTTGCGCGCTGGTGTTGGCTCTCCTTACGTCCATGGCCATTTTCACATTTTTGGGAATGACCGTAGCTATCACCGTGTAAGTTACGCGCGCTGCAAACACGTTACCAAAAAACACCGGAAATGGCGCGCGCTGCCTACATGATAGTTTCTGTACCTTACATGGTCGTTCCCAGCAAAGCAAGGATGATGTCTGTTTTTCCGATAATCGACCGCCACATTCTGAAAGACCGACCTTCTTCTGAAAAGTAAAAGGGTAAAAAAGTAAAAAGGTAAGAAGCGCTGGGATGGAAGCCACCGCGGTGATGACGAAAACGGTTCTTAAAATCGTAGAGACCACTTTCTTCGGTGCTGGGAGCCATCATTAGCGAGCCAGGAGCCGTCATTAGAAACGCAGAGACCGGTCTTTTTATTTCTTGCGATGACCATTGCTATGCTGCAAGCCAGCACCAGCACGCGAGGAGCGCTTTTTACATTTTTACTCTTTTACTTTCCATCGTAAAGGCCGGTCTTTTCATTTTCCGTGATGCCCCCGTAATCAGCGCGCGCTGTAAGCGCAACAGTTTATAGCCTGGGGCAACGCCCCAGGTATTGTCCCCACATAAGCAAAGCGCGCTGTAGGCGCAGCAGTAGCCGTAGGCGTTACCGTAGCAGGCATGCTCTGTAATTGGGGTAGTGCCTGTATGCATGGCAATGGCCACCTGTATTATCCCCTTGACCACAAAAAAACTGCGTGTTCTCCTTTGCGGTGTCTGTGGTTTGCGCTACCTTTGTAACACGCATAATCATTAAATATTTCATGATGAACAGACTACTCTTGTCGGCCCTTGCGGTGCTTACGGCACTGGCCGCTCAGGCGCAGACGCCCAAGGCGTTGCAGGTAAAGGAAATGAAACTGAAGAACGGGATGACCGTTTGGATCAACGAGGACCACTCTCAGCCCAAGGTGTTTGGCGCGGTGGTGGTGCGAGCCGGTGCGGCCGACTGCCCGAATACGGGCATAGCCCACTACTTCGAACATATCATGTTCAAGGGTACCGACAAGATTGGCACGACCAACTATAGCGCCGAGAAGGTATGGCTTGACTCCATATCGGCCCAGTACGACCTGCTGGCAGCCACCACCGACACCGCCGCGCGTGGCCATATACAGCGCCACATCAACCAGCTCAGTCGGCACGCGGCCCAGTATGCCATCCCCAACGACTTCAACAATCTTATCTCGCGCTACGGCGGCACTGGTCTCAACGCTGCCACTACCTACGACTACACCTATTATTATAATACGTTCTCGCCACAATACCTGTCGCAGTGGGCAGCGCTCAACAGCGAGCGACTGATAAGCCCGGTGTTCCGGCTGTTCCAGGGCGAATTGGAAACGGTGTACGAGGAGAAGAACCGCGCGGCCGACGACCTGTTCACCAGCGCCTTTAACCGCGTCATGGGCTACGCCTTTGACGGCACTCCCTACGCTTATCCTGTCCTTGGCTCTACCGAGAACCTCAAGAATCCGCGCCTCAGCGACATGTACCGTTTCTACCACGACTACTACGTGGCTGGCAACATGGGCCTCATCCTGTGTGGCGACCTGCAGACCGACAGCTTAGTCTCCCTGCTCGATGCCACCTTTGGCCGCATCCCTGCCGGCAACGCCCCCGAGCCCCGTCCATTCTCCTGGACCGACTATCGGCAGCAGACGTACGAGGTAAAGATACCCATTCCAGTGATAAGTGCCGAACTGATAGGCTTCAAGGGCCCTGCCGCCGCCAGCCCCGATGCCGATGTGCTCAGCCTGGCCATGAAGCTGCTCAACAACGATGACCATACGGGCATGCTCGACTCTCTGATGGCCGGCGGAAAGCTCATGGCGGCCATAGCCATGTGCGGCCCCATGAAGCGGGCCGGCTTTGTGGGTGTGGGCATCATCCCCAACCTGCTGGGCAAGAAGGCCAAGGCCGAGGACATCTGTCGCAAGGAGATAGACAGGCTCCGCAGGGGCGACTTCACCGACGAGGCGCTGGCCCTGGTCAAGCAGGCCGAGCAGCGAAGCCGTCTGGAGACCATGGAAGATATAGCCAAGCGCGCCGAGCTGATGGTTAGCACCTTTGGCAACGGTCTGTCGTGGAGCGACTACCTGCGCCGGGGCGACCGCCTGCAGCACCTTACCCGTGCCGATATCATCCAGGTGGCCAACCGCTATCTGGGCGACCAGTATATGCGCTTCGTAAAGCGCTATGGGTCGGCCGACAAGGACCGGCTGGCCCAGCCGGGCTATCGGCCGGTGGCTCCCCGTAACGTGGGGGCTCAGTCGGCCTTTGCCAAGCAGTTGGCTGCCATGCCCGTGGCCCAGGCCACACCCCGCTTTGTAGACTTTGACCGCGACGCCACCACCACCCGCCTGGCCCCGCTGGCCACCCTCTACACCGTGGCCAATCCCGTGGACAGCCTGTTCACTCTCCGCATTATCTATCATAAGGGCTCGCGCCACGACCACCGTCTGGAGGTGGCCGAACAGTACATTGACCAGTTGGGCACCTCGTCGCTGTCGCGCCTGCAGTTGTCGCAGCGCCTGCAGCAGTTGGGTGCGTCGGTCAGCTTCGGGGTCGATGAAGAGCGGTGTGGCTTCACCGTCCGCGGCATGGATGCCAACCTGCGCCCCACGCTGGCCCTGGTACAGCAGTTCATGGCCGATATGCAGCCCGATGAGGTCAAGCTGAAAGAGGTGAAGAAGCAGATGAAGGTAGGAGTAAGCTCCTTTGACAAGGACAAGACTCTGGTCGAGGAGGCTGTGCTGGCCCGCCTCATGTATGGTGCCCATTCAGACGCGCTCACCCAGCCCTCGGTCAAGGAGGTGGCTGCCATGACCTCGGTGCAGCTCATTCAGTCTGTGCGCGATGCCGCCCGTACCGAGACCTCCATCGTGTACAGCGGCACGCTCCCCTCGGCCACTGTGGCCGAGGCCGTCAGTGAGACCCTGAACCCCGCCCAGGCCGTAGAGCGCCACACCGACGTACACCTGACGATGGAGCCTGTGACCGAGAACACCGTGTACATCTACCAGATACCCGATGCGCGCCAGACGCTCATCGGCACCTATCAGCCCATGGCCCCCACACCCACTGTAGATGCCATAGCCACCCGCAAGCTGATGGCCACCTGTCTGGGCAGAGGCATGTCGTCGCTCATGTTCCAGGAACTGCGCGAGTTCAGGTCCTTTGCCTACTCAGCTTACGCCTACAGCGTAGAGCCGGTACACGCCCTGCATCCCAATGACCCCACAGCGCTGATAACCACGATGGGCACCCAGGCCGACAAGACTCTCCAGGCCCTCGGCGTGCTGGATAGCCTGCTGGCCCATGCCACGATAGATGCCGGGCGGGTCGGTCTGGCCCGCAGCGTGATGGTCAACTCTATAAACACCAGCTACCCGTCCTTCCGGGCCATTGGCGACTACATAGCCACGCGTCGCATAGACGGATATACCCACGACCTGAACGCTGAGGTGTACCGGGCGCTGTTAGACCGTACTCCCGACGAGGTGGCGGCTTACTATCGCACCCAGGTGCAGCCTGGCCCACGTGCCGTGTACCTCATAGGCAACATCACGGCCCCCATGCGCGACCAGCTGGCCCGCTATGGCAAGGTGGTGGTGCTGACCAAGCGCGATGTGCTTAACTACTGACGCAGTGGAGGCCATCGGGGCCGCCGCAGCGCACCTAACTCCTTAACCCCTTACCTTAAATGACCCAACTATCAGCACCCCTGTGGACACCCGATGCCAGTCAGCAGCGGGTTATCGACGCCTTGGGTGGTGGCTACCACCTGGTACTGGCACCCCCTGGCTGTGGCAAGACCCAGATTCTTACCGAGCGCATACGCCGGGCTCATGCCCAGGGCGTGGCTTACGGCGATATGCTCTGCCTGACGTTCACCAACCGCGCTGCCCGTGGCATGCGCCAGCGTATCGCACACTATATCGACGACGAAGACGTTTCCGACCTCTATGTGGGCAACATCCACCGCTTCTGTGCTAAGTATCTCTTCGAAAATCACTGCGTCCCGGCTGAGACAGCAGTCATTGACGACGACGATGCACTGAGTATCCTGGCCCGTTACCTCAACGAGGAGGAAGATGAGGTCAAGGCCAACTTCAATCGCCGTCGCGGCTATGCCGAGATTATCCATTTCGCCCATTTCATGCACCAGGTCATACACCGCCATCCCCGTGGGCTGCGCCTGCACCCCGACTGCCTTACCCCCGACGACGTGCGTGCCCTGAACTGTATATGCCGGGTAGAGCGTCGGTCGCTTACGCCCGAGTCCATGATAGACATCTACGACCATACGGACTACTACCGCGATGCCATCCGTAGCGACAGCTACGATGTAGGCAGTCAGCAGCTTATCAACAGGTTGCTCTACAAGATGCGCTACGCCCACGCCTTTACGGCTTACTGCCGCCAGAACCAGCTTATGGACTTCGAGGACCTGCTCCTCTATACCTACGATGCCCTGAACGGCCAGCCCAGCCATCCCCGTTATCGCTGGATACAGGTCGACGAGGTTCAGGACCTTAACAGCATGCAGATAGCCCTGATAGACAGCGTTACCCATCCCGGCGTGGCCACGGGTCAGGGCATGGTGATGTACTTGGGCGATGCCCAGCAGGCCATCTTCTCGTTTATGGGGGCTCAGGCCGACACCCTTACCCAGCTGCGCCGGCGCTGCGAGGGCCACATACACCACCTGGAGGTCAACCACCGTTCGCCCAGCTATCTCCTGCAGGTTTTCAACGACTACGCCGCCGACGTACTGCACGTAGACCGCGCCCTGTTGCCCGTTCCCAGTAGCAGCGATGACAGCCCGGCTGACGGCAGCCTGTGCCTGGTGCCCGCCGACACCCTTGAGACCGAGTACGACGGCGTGGCCCGTCTGGCTGACAGTCTCTGCCGTCGCCATCCTGGCGATACTACGGCTATAGTGGTCACCGCCAACAGCGACGCCGACCTGATAGGGAGCCGCCTGCATCAGCTCGGTGCCCCTTACTTCCAGGTGTCGGGTACCGACATCTTTTCAACCCCTGAGGTGAAGCTGTTGCTGGCCCATCTCAATGTGCTGGCTGCCGAGACCAACTTCATGGCCTGGGCGCGACTGCTCCAGGGACTTGGCGTGTTTGCCGCCCCGGCCTCGGCCAGGGCTTTCGTGCGCAAGCTGCTTAACCGCGCCATCCTGCCGTCCGACTTGCTGCTCTACGAGGGTACTGCCACGTATGTGCAGGACTTTGCCGCCACCCTGGCGCAGGCCGAGGTGGTGGTGTTCGACACCGAGACCACCGGGCTCAGTGTGTTTGACGACGACATTCTGCAGATTGCAGCTGTCAAGATGCGTGGTGGACGCGTGGTAGAGGGTTCGGCCTTCGTGGTGCATATCGCTACTGACCGGCCCATACCCGCCATGTTGGGCGATGTGCCCAATCCTATCATTGAGGAGCGTCGCCACCAGCGCCTCTTATCCCATGAGGAGGCCCTGAGCCAGTTTGTCGCTTATGCCGATGGCTGCGTGCTGGTGGGCCATAATGTGGAGTACGATTATCAGATACTGCGCCACAACCTGGGCCGTTATCTGCCCGGCCGCGACCTGTCCTGCCATCGCCGCTTTGACACCCTCAAGTTGCTCAGGCTCTTCCATCCCGAGCTCAGCAGCTACCGGCTCGACGACCTGCGTCGCCAGCACCTCTTCGGCCTCTGCGAGGACAATGCCCACCTGGCCGATGTCGATGTAGACGACACCTGTAAGGTGGTGAGCCATCTCCTGGGGCGCAGCGACGACTATATAGCTGGCCAGCGTGACTTCCTCGCGCAGGCCAGTGTGGCCCAGCGGGCCGATGTGCTACGCCGCCATTACCGCCAGTGCTACGTCGGGGCCCTGGGCCGTCTGTACCAGCGCTGCGAGGACGGCGGCGACCCTGCCTTGGTGCGCGAGCTGCGTAGCCTGTACCGCCAGCTTCAGGCCGATGGCTATCCAGCCTCTCAGCAAGCCAAGATAGCCTATATACTGCGCTATCTGTCTACGCAGATGATAACGCCAGCCGCCGAACCATCATTGTCCGAACAGCTGAGCAACCATCTGATGGACATCAACACGCTCAAGGAGGCCGATCTGTGCGGCTCGGGCATCATAGACGAACGCATTTTCGTGTCAACTGTACACAAGGCCAAGGGGCTGGAGTTCGATAACGTCATAGTGTTCGACACCGTCGACGGCCGTTACCCCAACTACTACAACCGTTATAATCCAGCGGCCTGCGAGGAGGACAAGCGCAAGCTCTACGTGGCCCTGTCGCGTGCCAAGCGGCGGCTGTTCTTAGCCTGGAGCACCACGCGGGTAGACTATCACGGACAGCCGCAGCCCCGCGAGCTGTCGCCGTTCCTCACGCCGATACTGCGCCACTTCAGCAACTTGTCATCGCTATAACAAACCCTGTCATAATAACTAAATATAGCTATCAGCTTCTGCCGGTGGCCTATTCCGGGTGCCTGGACCGAAGCCAGGGCTGTCTCCTGGCGTATCAGTGGCGATATCAATGTGCCCAGGACTCCATACGCAGTACTCTCCCAGTTGGAGACCGACTGCAAAGAGGTCGTCAGCCAGGCTCAGCTCGCCGTCAATCTGCATGCCGGGACAGCCAGATATGGTTAGGCAGTCTGCGCACATGGTGTCCAAGGCTCGGCAGCATCACGATAGGGCGCCAGCAGTAGCCGCGGTTACTCTTATTATATATATAAGAGCCGTATCCAAGCCCGAAAAATGCTTGAATACGGCTCTCTTATTTCTATTCGGTTACAGATACGTTTTGTAAAGGTCGTCTTTAGAATTCTAAAGGGCACCTTTAGCGCGCTAAAGATGCCCTTTACGATAGCTATCTGCCATCTTTGGGAAAGCAGACTTTATTCTGAGGATTAAAAAGACCTCAATACTCTTCCACAGAGCCGCCATTCCACCATTCCTTTTCGCTGATGTATCTAATATAACGAGGTG
>CAKPZJ010000031.1 GCA_934204655.1 uncultured Prevotella sp.
AAGAACTCGATTGTTCCCTCTTTCCGGGGTTATTTGATTAATATTTAACTGGTCCCGATTTTAACGGGACACTAATGCTTTTTACCCTTTTACTTTTCTGATGGTTATCCTTTTGTCTTTATCTCATTCAGATACCGGTCTATAGTCTGTGTGAAGACCTTGCCGTAAGTGTTGCGCTTAAACTCGCCGATGCCCGGGATGCGCCCAAAGGCATCGATGGTAGTAGGCTTGTCGGTGGCTAATGCGTGCAGCACCTTGTCGGTCAGCACGATGTAGGCCGGCATGCCCTGCTCGTCGGCCAGCCGCTTGCGCAGGAGCCTCAGCCGCTCAAAGAGGGTGGCGTCCTCGACCCCCGAGAGCCTTACCTCGGGTATGGCCATGGCTCCGGCCTGTGCCGTGTGGGTGGCCCCGTGCCGGGCGGTGCGCCGCGTGCTGCCCAGGGTGGTGTCGGCCGTTACCACAGCCAACTGGGCGGTGGCCTTACCGTACAGCACATCGCGCCCCATGGCTGTAACCTTGACATGGTTGTCCTCGTTGTACGCTATGGTGATGAACCCCATCTGCAACATCTGCAGCAGATAGTCGCGCCAGTGCGCCACGCTCACATCGCGGCCCACGCCGAACGTGCGGAGCCGCGCGTAGCCATGGCGAGCCACCGTGGGCGACGTTATGCCCCTGAGTATCTCTATCACGGTACCTATGCCGATGGCCTCGTCTGTTCTCATTACGGCGCTCAGCGCCTTCTGGACCAGCTGGGTGCCGTCAAACTTGGTGGGCGGGTTGCGGCAGATGTCGCAGTTGCCGCAGTCGTCGGCCCGCTCTTCGCCAAAGTAGTTGAGCAAGATACGGCGGCGGCACACGCTGCTCTCGGCATACTGCTGCATGCGCTCTAACTTCATGTTGTTGATGTCGCTCTGCCCGCTGTTGTTAGCAAAGCTGCGCAGCTGGATGATGTCGGCCAGCGAGTAGAACAGGCAGGTGTCGGCGGGAGCACCGTCGCGCCCCGCGCGACCTATCTCCTGATAGAAACTCTCGATGCTTTTGGGCATATTGTAATGGAATACCCAGCGTATGTTGGACTTGTCGATGCCCATGCCAAACGCTATGGTAGCGCACACCACCAACAGGCGGTCCGACTTGAACTCCTCCTGCACCAGGCGCCTCTCCTCGGCGCTCATGCCGGCATGGTAGGCCGCCGCGTCTACCCCCGCGTGGCGCAGCGCCTCGGCCACGCTTTCCGTGGTTTTCCGGCTCAGGCAGTAGATGATGCCCGCTTCGTGGGGGTGCTGCCGCAGGTAGGCGTTGATAATCTTCAGCTTGCCCGCCTTGGTCGACTCGCGCCTGACGGTAAGCGACAGGTTGGGGCGGTCGAACGAGGAGATAAAGGTGCGGCCCTTCAGCTTCAGCTGAGCTATGATGTCCTGCCGCGTAATCCTGTCGGCAGTGGCCGTGAGAGCCATGACGGGCACCCCAACAAACTGCTCGCGGATAAAGCCTAACTGGGCATACTCCGGACGGAAGTCGTGGCCCCACTGGCTTATGCAGTGGGCCTCGTCGATGGCAAATAGGCTTATGGAGATGGTGCTGAGCAGAAAGGGAGCCTCGGCTATGAGTTTCTCGGGTGACATATAGAGTAGCTTGAGCTGGCCGTTGGCACACTGGCGACGTATCGTGACGTCGGCCTCGGTGTCGTTGCCGCTGTTGAGGGCTGCTGCCGGTATGCCGTTGGCCTTTAGGGCCTCTACCTGGTCGTGCATCAGACTTATCAGGGGCGACACCACGATGGTAACGCCATCGGACATGAGCGCCGGAACCTGATAGCACAGGCTCTTGCCGCCTCCGGTGGGCATCAGCACCAGCGTGTCGTGTCCGGCAAGGGCCTCGGCGATAATCTCGCGCTGCAGTGGCCTGAAGCTGGTGTACCCGAAATATCTGTTTAATACCGTTAGAGCGTCCATGGACTGAGAATTTACGGCAAAGGTACTAACAAAAGGAAAAAAAGTTGAACGAAAGTGGTGTTTTTTTCAAAAATAATGCTTAGATTTGCAGCTGCAAATTGCAGGTGGTAAGTGTTTAAATTTTTTTTATTGTATATGACTAAGTATAATATCACTGAAAAAAAAGAGAAAGAGGCTGCTTATCGGTCACTGGTTAGCCCCAAGTTGATGGACGAGCTCAAGGAGAAAATCCTGGAGGTTGTTCTTTTTCAGAAAAAATACAAGGACAAAAATTACTCAGCCAAGAACCTGGCTGAAGACCTTGGTACTAATACCCGTTACATCTCCGCGGTCGTAAACGTTCGGTTTCACATGAACTACACATCATTCGTAAACAAGTACCGCATAGAAGAGGCGATGGCGTTGCTGACCGACCGCCGTTACCAGAACCTCAATATGGAAGAAATCTCCGACATGGTGGGATTTTCTAACCGTCAGTCGTTCTACGCCTCGTTCTTCAAGATTAACGGGTGTACCCCCCGCGACTACAAACTGCGTCACGCGCAGCTGGCCGCTACCGCCGAGAAGGCGAAGAAGCGTGGGCGCAAGCCCGCTGCTAAGTCAAAAGCAACCAAGTAAGGATAATGCAGGATGTTTTCAGGTACTCGGACGAGCGTTTTGCCGACATACAGATGCTGCGCTACCGTCTGAATGGCTTCGATAAGCTGTCAACTCAACAGAAACTATACATATATTATTTATCACAGGCCACACTTGCCGGGCGCGACATCACGTTCGACCAGTTTGGACGCTACAACTTGCGCATCCGTAAGTTGTTAGAGCACGTGTACTGTAACTACCGGGGCGACCGCCAGTCGGCCGATTTTCTCGCCATGGAGGTCTACCTCAAGCGGGTGTGGTTCTCCAGCGGCATATACCATCACTATGGTACGGAGAAGTTTGTCCCCGGTTTTACACGCGAGTTCCTGGAACAGGCCACGGCCACTCTGCCCGACACTTTCTTCGTGACGGATCCTGCCGAGGATGCCCAGGTGGCTCGCCGCGAACTCTTCGACGTGATATTCGACCCCACGGTGCTGCCCAAACGGGTTAACCAGGCCGACGGGGTAGACCTGGTACAGACCTCGGCCTGCAACTTCTACGAGGGAGTGACGCAGCGCGAGGTAGAGGACTACTATGCCCGTCTGCGGGCCGATGCCACCGATGAGGCACCGTCCTTCGGGCTCAACTCTAAGCTGGTGAAGACCGGCGGACAGCTCCGCGAGCTGACCTATACGGCCAGCGGACTGTACGCACCCGCCATCAGGCAGATAGTGATGTGGCTGAACCGGGCCGCCGAGGTGGCCGAGAACGCTGAGCAGCGCCGGGTGATAGCCCTGCTCGTGAACTATTATACCACGGGCTGCCTACCAACCTTTGACCAGTACTCGATAGAGTGGCTGAAGGAGCAACGGGGACAGATAGACTTTATCAACGGATTTATAGAGGTTTACGGTGACCCGTTAGGGCTCAAGGGCTCCTGGGAGGGCATCGTGGAATACAAGGATATGGAGGCCACGCGCCGTACGCGGACCATTAGCGACAACGCTCAGTGGTTCGAGGACCATTCGCCCGTGGATGCCCGCTTCCGCAAGCAGCGGGTTACGGGTGTCACGGCCCACGTGGTATGTGCGGCCATGCTCGGGGGCGATGAGTATCCGGCCACGGCTATCGGCATCAACCTGCCCAATGCCGAGTGGATACGCGCCCGCTATGGGTCTAAGAGCGTTACCATAGCCAATATAACCGAGGCTTATAACAAGGTGGCTCATGGCAATGGGTTCTTAGACGAATTTGTCATAGACCACGATACCTGCCAGCTGATAGACCGTTACGGTGATGTGTGCGACGACCTGCATACCGACCTCCACGAATGTCTGGGGCACGGCAGTGGGCAACTGCTGCCTGGGGTGTCGCCCGATGCACTCAAGGCGTATGGCAGTACTATCGAGGAGGCCCGCGCTGACCTCTTCGGGCTGTACTACCTGGCTGACGCCAAGCTCGTGGAGCTGGGGCTGGTACCCGATGGCGAGGCATACAAGGCTCAGTACTATACCTATATTATGAATGGTGCCATGACGCAGCTCGTGCGGATAGAGCCGGGCCACAATATCGAGGAGGCGCACATGCGCAACCGGGCCCTGATAGCCCACTGGGTGCTGGAGCATGCGGCTGATAATGTGCAGATAGTGCGGCACGACGGCAAATCGTACCTTTCAATCAGTGACTACGCGTCGCTGCGCAACTGGTTCGGCCAGTTGCTCCGCGAGATACAGCGTATTAAGAGCGAGGGCGACTTCGAGGCGGCCCGCGCGCTGGTAGAGCGTTATGCCGTGACGGTAGACAGCACCCTGCATGCCGAGGTGCTGGCCCGCTACAAGCAGTTGGACATAGCCCCTTACAAGGGTTTCATCAACCCTGTGCTGCAGCCTGTGTATGGAAGTGACGGCCAGGTGGCTGATGTCAAGGTAGACTATACCGAAGGCTATGCCCAGCAGATGCTGCGTTACTCTAAAGAGTTCGGATGGTTATGAAAGAAGAAGTACACGATAAACTGAAGACTATCAAGCAGTCCTTTCGCTCCATGATGAATGGCCCGGCATCGGCCTCCATGCGCGATAAGGGCATGGCGTACAAGATTAACTGGGGCGTGGCCCTCCCCCTGCTGCGGCAGATGGCTGCCGAGTATGGCAAGGACTACGACCTGGCGATAGAGCTGTGGAAGCAGAACATAAGGGAGTGCCAGATACTGGCCACGATGATTATGCCGGCCGAGAAGATGCTGCCCGAGGTGGCCGAGATATGGATGGAGCAGACCCACACGCAGGAACTGGCCGAGGTGGCCGCCCTTAACCTGTACCAGTACCTGCCCTATGCGCCCGCCATGGCTTACCGGTGGATGGCCATGACCGGGGCATTCTACCAGATAGCCGCCTACCACATACTGGGCCGCCTATTTGCCCGGAAGATAGAACCCAACGAGCTGGGAATAAACGAGTTTCTTGACCAGGTGGCCGTGGCGCTCCGCGATGACAACCTGGGAGTGCGCCATGCCGCCTACAACTGTCTCTGCCGTTTCGAGGAGTTGGGCGACGACTATGCCCAGATAGCCACTAAGGCCCTGCGCGCCCAGGGAGTAGACCTGGGCTGACGGGGCTGCCATGCGGGGGCGGGCTGCAGCCCCCTTGTTTCTTATAGGTACCCACGGGTACCATCCCGCAGCCCCCATCTTATGGCAAAAAGCTAAAAAAGCAAGGGCCGCCATCATCTTTTTGCTTATTTATAACCCGTTATAAATAAAAAAGTGTAACTTTGTGGTACAAAATCACAATGATTGCCAGGCGATGGATAACATCAAGACGAGAGCAAGGGACATATTGGACAATTATCTTGAGATGTACAATCATCGCAAGACTCCCGAGCGCTACTCTGTACTTGATGCCGTTTACAGCATGCCCGGCCACTTCACCTTGAAGGAACTCGACGAGGTGCTTCGCAAGCGCAACTTCCGTGTTTGCCGTGCCACGCTCTACAACTCAATCCGCCTCTTTGTCGAACTGCGTCTCGTCATCTGCCAGCACATGGCCGACGGTGCCCACTATGAGGTGGCGTTCAGCCGCGATAGTCACGTGCATCAGCGTTGTACCGTATGCGGAAAAATAACAGAGATTGAGGCCCCAGAAGTGCAGCGCGCCATCGATGGCCTGCGCCTCAAGCGCTTTCGCAGGGACGGATATACATTATATATATATGGAATATGCAGCTCATGTATAGCCAAGGAGACGCGCATGAGAAGCAAGATGGAAAAAGAGAAAACTCAAAAAAAATAAATAAGCATGAATACAGGAAAAGTCGACGTCTTATTGGGTCTCCAATGGGGCGATGAGGGTAAAGGAAAGGTAGTGGATGTGCTTACTCCCCACTACGATGTGATAGCTCGTTTCCAGGGTGGTCCTAACGCTGGTCATACGCTGGAGTTTGAAGGACAGAAATATGTCCTGAGGTCTATCCCCTCGGGTATATTCCAGGGCGGTAAGGTCAATATCATAGGCAATGGCGTGGTGCTGGCCCCCGACCTGTTTATGGAGGAGGCCAAGAGCCTGGAGGCAACCGGTCATAATCTGAAGGAACGGCTGCATATCTCTAAGAAGGCACACCTTATCATGCCTACACACCGCATCCTGGACCGGGCCAACGAGGCTGCCAAGGGCAAGGCCAAGGTGGGCACCACCGGCAAGGGTATCGGCCCGACTTATACGGACAAGGTTTCGCGCAACGGACTGCGTGTGGGCGATATACTGGATAACTTTGAGGCCAAGTATGCCGCTCACAAGGAGCGCCACATGAAGCAGCTGGCCGCCATGGGCTGGACTGACTTCGAGGGGCTGGCCGAGGTGGAGCAGAAGTGGATGGAGGGTATCGAGTATATCCGTCAGTTCCATCTGGTAGACAGCGAGAACGAGGTAAACCGCATCCTGCGCGAGGGCAAGAACATCCTCTGCGAGGGTGCTCAGGGCACCATGCTCGATGTAGACTTCGGTAGCTATCCCTTTGTTACCTCTTCTAACACCATCTGTGCCGGGGCCTGCACGGGTCTGGGCATCGGGCCCAACCGGATAGGCAACGTGTACGGTATAATGAAGGCTTACTGTACCCGCGTGGGCAGCGGCCCCTTCCCCACTGAGCTCTTTGACGCTACGGGCGACACCATACGCAGTATAGGCCATGAGTATGGCGCTGTTACGGGTCGCGAGCGTCGCTGTGGATGGATAGACCTGGTACAGCTGCGCTATTCGGTGATGGTAAACGGCGTTACCGAACTGATAATGATGAAGAGCGACGTGTTAGACGGCTTTGACACCATCAAGGCGTGTGTGGCCTATCGGCTCAAGGACGGCACGGAGACCACCGATTTCCCCTATGAGATAGACGACGTGACCCCCGTGTACCGCGAGATGCCGGGCTGGAAGACAGACATGACCAAGTTTACCAGCGAAGACCAGTTCCCCGAGGCTTTCAGCAACTACATCAAGTTCCTGGAGGACTTCCTCGAAACTCCTATCAAGGTTATCTCTATTGGACCAGACCGCGAACAAACTATAGTTAGAAAGAAATAATGGCACAGAAACCTTCTATACCAAAGGGGACACGCGATTTCGGTCCCGTGGAAATGGCTAAGCGCAACTACATATTCGATACCATTCGGCAAGTGTACGCGCTGTACGGATTTCAGCAGATTGAGACGCCCGCGATGGAGACCCTGCAAACCCTGATGGGCAAGTA
Source organism: uncultured Prevotella sp. (assembly GCA_934204655.1). Classification (GTDB taxonomy): domain Bacteria; phylum Bacteroidota; class Bacteroidia; order Bacteroidales; family Bacteroidaceae; genus Prevotella. The sequence goes on from CAKPZJ010000031.1 coordinate 7,281, forward strand.
CGGTGAGGAGGGCGACAAACTGCTCTTCAAGGTACTCAACTCGGGCGACTATCTCAGCAAAATCAGCGACGAAGAGCTTTCCGGGCGCAACAGCCTGCATCTGGCCGCCAAGCTCTGCGAGAAGGGCTTGCGCTATGACCTCACCGTGCCCTTTGCCCGTTATGTGGTGATGCACCGCGATGAGCTCCAGTTGCCTTTCAAGCGCTACCAGATACAGCCGGTGTGGCGTGCCGACCGCCCGCAGAAAGGGCGGTATCGCGAGTTCTTCCAGTGCGACGCCGATGTAGTGGGCTCTGACTCGCTGCTCAATGAGGTGGAGCTGATGCAGATAGTGGACACGGTATTCTGCAGATTCGGCATACGGGTGCAGATCAAGATTAACAACCGCAAGATACTTACCGGCATCGCCGAGGTAATAGGCGAGGCCGACAAGATAGTGGACATCACCGTGGCGATAGACAAGTTGGACAAGATAGGGCTCGACAACGTGAACGCTGAACTCCGCGAATGTGGCATCAGCGACGAGGCCATCGCCAAGTTGCAGCCCATCATCAGCCTGGAGGGCTCTAACGCCGCCAAGCTCGACACCATAGCCAGCGTGCTGGCTTCCTCGGAGGTGGGCATGAAGGGCGTTGAGGAGACGCGCTTCATCCTGGACACGCTGGACAAGGTGGGACTCACCAACGAGGTGCAGCTCGACCTGACGCTGGCTCGCGGACTCAACTACTACACTGGGGCCATCTTCGAGGTCAAGGCGCTCGATACGCCCATGGGCAGTATCACTGGCGGAGGCCGCTACGACAACCTGACGGGCATCTTCGGTATGCCGGGGCTTAGTGGCGTGGGCATATCGTTTGGTGCAGACCGTATATACGACGTGCTTAACGCGCTCGACCTTTATCCCAAGGAGACCCTCAGTGCCACCCAGGTGCTGTTCATCAACTTCGGCGATAAGGAGACGACTTACTGTCTGCCCATCGTAGCTCAGGCCCGGCAGAACGGCATCCGCACGGAGATATATCCCGACTCGGCCAAAATGAAGAAGCAGATGAGCTATGCCAATGCCAAGGGCATACCCTTTGTAGCACTGGCTGGCGAGAACGAGATAAGCCAGGGCAAGGTAATGCTCAAGAATATGGCTACGGGCGAGCAGAACCTGGTTACGCCCGATGAGCTGATAGCTGCCGTGAAGTAGTCCTGGCACTCGTGGCGACTGCCCCGTAGCAGGCCGCGACCATCTCTACAATCCTAAAGACGGCTCCCCACGTGCTAATGACCATCATTAGCGCGCTGGGAGCCGTCTTTATGTAGCAGGAGGTCGGTCTCTGTAATTTTGCCTCTCCCCTGCATCCTTGGTGGGGTGGCTGTGGATGAAAGAGTAGAGGACTTTCTCGTCTGCGGCGTTCTCGTGCGAGTTCTCATGGATAGCTTGTTTGGCCGCGTTATTAGCGTATGTGTCGTTATGGACATTTTCCTCACTCTACTTATTATTGGGCAGATAGCGATGACCGACCCTCTTGCCCGCATGGTCGTCTGGGCAGTTCAGCGTGTTGTCAGTAGCCCCCTAAAAACAAGGAAAGGCTTTCGGGTGAGTCCGAAAGCCTTTCCTGTAGTTATCGTCGGGTTACTTCTTGAACAGGCGGTTATAGAGGCCGATGAAGCCAGCGGCGTGGCGAGCCTCGTCCTTAGCCATCTCATGGATAGTATCGTGCAGGGCATCAGAGCCCTCGGCCTTGGCTTTCTTCGCAGCCTCGAACTTCTCGGCACAGGCGCCCTTCTCGGCAGCGATGCGTGCCTCGAGGTTACTCTTGGTGTCACCGAGGACATCGCCTAACAGCTCGGCATAGCGGGCGGCGTGGTTGGCCTCCTCATAGGCGTAGTGCTCAAAGGCGCGGGCCACCTCGGGATAACCCTCGCGGTCGGCCTGACGGGCCATGGCCAGATACATACCTACTTCGCTGCACTCGCCAGCGAAAGTATTCTTGCAGTGCTGTACCAGGTCGTCGCTGACCTTGTCAGTATAGGCGCGGCCAAGCTCATGGACGGTGGCGAACTCAGGCTCGTCTTCGAGCGAAACCTCTTTAAACTTGCTGCGTGGAGCCTTGCACAGGGGACAGAACTCAGGAGCCTCGGTGCCTTCGTAGATGTACCCACATACGGTACAGATAAATTTCTTTTTCATGATGTCTGTTGTGTTTGTAAGTTGTTTATTGTAAACAGCAGATACAGCCTTTTGCCTGATGGCCTGCGCGGGTGGGCGCGGGGTGGTCAGACCGATGGCCGGATTACTGTATATCAATTACAAAAATATCCATTATTCTTTTTATGACCAAGCGGAAGGACGTATTTTTTTTCATGAGCAATAAAATAAGTTAAAACGTCAGCGCCCGCGACGGCTTCCCGTGTGCAGCGTGCAGGTGCCCACTAAGCGGTCGTAGCGTCCACCCGTCTGGCGATAGTACACTAAGGCGGTGTAGCTGTTTTCGGTCTGGAAGAAGTTGCCCTCCTGGGGTACGCGGGTCAGCTGTCCGTCGGGCCGCCGTAGCAGATACTGGTAGCTGTAGTAGCCCTGTTTGAGCAGTTGCTGGCTCTCGTAGCACTGGTCTTCCTCGTTCCAGGTGAGCTGATAGTCGGGGGTAAACTGGTCGTAGGTCCAGGTCCCGTTGAGATACACTTCGCCCTGGAGCCGTGGCACTTTGAGTTTGAAGTGTACCACTTGGTACTCAGCGGTGTAGTTTATCTCTCGGTTGTCGCTGTTGCGGATGAAGAAGGCACCGTTAGCGTCCTCGTCGTACACGTAGTTGGGGCGCGGCTCATCGGGCCAGAGGTAGGCATGGTACTGATGGTTGTCCCAGCCAGTATTCTCCACCCCCATATTGGCGCGGTTCACGTCCAGTATCTCGAACTTGCGGTACTCGTTGCCGCCATCAAAGATAAATTGGGGACAGTGGGCCCATGTCAGACCATCGGGGCGGATGTACTGAGCCTGGGCGTTTACGGCGGCATTGTCCCAGCGCCCGTTCTGGATGAGGCGGGTCTTTATCTCGCGCTGCCAGTCGCTTACGCGCAGGCTGCCGTACTTTACCTCCATGCCCACTTGCTGGTAGTGGGTGTTCAGCCCTCGGTCCGTATTGCCCGTTACCTGTAGGGCGATGCTCACGGCTGGTTCGGCCACCATGAAACAGGTTTGTAGGATGAGCTTGTCGCCCTCGTTCTCATCGTAGACCGTTACGCGGTAGTTGCCACTCAGTTTGAGCCTGCACCGGCTGTTGGGCACGCAGAAGTGGTAGTGCGTGTAGAGGGTGTTGGTGTTGAGCGATTCCTGTAGGTCATCTATCAGGTTGCCCTCGGCAAACCCATCAATGTAGTCGCTCTCGAAGAGCCCGGTCGAAGTATTCCACTCGGCATCACAGTGCTCTATCCGGTAAGCATAGCGGTGCGACTCGTGGGTGAGATCGTCAAAGTCTATGTTGACCACCTCGTCGCTTCCCAGGGCTATGATGGGCATAGCTGTCCACTTCTGCTCAGCCACGGTCTGTAGGGTTCTGATATGGGTACTGAATATCTGTGGGCGCTGGGCCAATAACCCTAAGGTCATCATGGCTAAGAGCCCCGTGAGTATCATTCTTCTTTGGTAGTGTGTCATAATGAGTCTATTGGATTGTAGGCTTGCGCTGCTGATTACCATCCTAAGTATGGCGATGGCTCCCATCCGCCTATCTTTTGCAAAAGTAACTAAATGGCATGAACGGTGCAAGCAAAAGGGCATAAAAAAAGAGGACGTGGTAATCACTACCGGCCCTCTTCTCGTCAGTATCACGCATTAGCGTACTTCTAAAATAATAATGCTCAAAAGTGTCATTATCACAGCACCTCTAATACGTTAGCTGACACATTCTAAAAACATCATCTTAACCTTAAATCTATCAAACTAACTAACCTATTGTATAATACATTCTCCCGAATGCGATGCAAAGGTACTAACATTTCACGGAATATTCATAACTTTTTCTGTTAAATAGCTCAAAAATATGTAATTGTTGACTTATGTCAAAGTGCTATCGGTCAACTATTAACCCGCGATGGCTCCGGTATTAGCCGCGACCCTCTCCCCTCTTTCTGTCGTGGTCATAAAAAAAGAGGCTGCTCCTTACAGAACAGCCTCTCGGGTATTGTCAATTAGAGTAAGTTCTAATTTAGAGCTGAGGACCAGCAGCAACCAGAGCCTTGCCAGCTTCGTTGGTCTCGTACTTCTTGAAGTTCTTGATGAAACGTGCAGCCAAATCCTTGGCTTTCTCTTCCCACTGAGCGGCATCAGCGTAAGTGTCGCGGGGATCAAGAATCTTAGGATCAACACCCTCAAGCTGTGTAGGAACTACAAAGTTGAAGAATGGGATGGTCTTCGTAGGAGCTGCATCGATAGAGTGGTCGAGGATAGCGTCGATGATACCACGTGTATCGCGGATAGAGATACGCTTGCCAGTACCGTTCCAACCAGTGTTAACCAAGTATGCCTTAGCACCGCTCTTCTGCATCTTCTTAACCAGCTCCTCGGCATACTTAGTAGGATGCAACTCGAGGAAAGCCTGGCCGAAGCAAGCTGAGAATGTAGGTGTTGGCTCAGTGATACCACGCTCTGTACCGGCCAGCTTAGCTGTGAAACCAGACAGGAAGTAGTACTTAGTCTGCTCAGCGTTCAGGATAGAAACGGGAGGCAGTACACCGAAAGCGTCGGCAGACAGGAAGATAACCTGCTTAGCAGCGGGGCCCTGAGAGTAAGGACGCTGGATGTTCTTGATGTGGTAGATAGGATAGCTTACACGAGTATTCTCGGTAACGCTCTTATCAGCGAAGTCAATCTTGCCGTCCTTGTCAACGGTAACGTTCTCAAGGAGAGCATCGCGAGTGATGGCACCATAGATATCGGGCTCAGACTCCTTGTCGAGGTTGATAACCTTGGCATAGCAGCCACCCTCGAAGTTGAATATACCCTCATCGTCCCATCCGTGCTCGTCGTCACCGATGAGCTTACGCTTAGGATCGGTAGAAAGGGTAGTCTTACCTGTACCAGACAGACCGAAGAAGATAGCGGTGTTCTCACCGTTCATATCGGTGTTGGCAGAGCAGTGCATAGAAGCGATGCCCTTGAGGGGGAGGAAGTAGTTCATCATAGAGAACATACCCTTCTTCATCTCACCGCCGTACCATGTGTTGATGATAACCTGCTCTTTAGAAGTAACGTTGAACACTACAGCTGTCTCAGAGTTGAGGCCCAGTTCCTTGTAGTTCTCAACCTTAGCCTTAGAGGCGTTGTAAACGATGAAATCGGGCTCCTGGTCAAACTCGGCCTCGTTCTGAGGACGGATGAACATGTTAGTAACAAAGTGAGCCTGCCAAGCAACCTCAACGATGAAACGAACTTTCATACGGGTGTCCTTGTGGGTACCGCAGAAGCCATCTACAACATACAGCTTCTTGTTAGAAAGTTCCTTCTTGGCGATTTCCTTAACGGCGGCCCAAGCCTCCTTGGTAGCGCGATGGTTATCGTTCTTATATTCATCAGAAGTCCACCAAACAGTGTCGTGAGAATTCTCGTCGTCAACGATGAACTTGTCCTTAGGCGAACGTCCGGTGTAGATACCAGTCATTACGTTTACGGCGCCAAGCTCGGTTTCCTGGCCTTTTTCGTAACCTACGAGGCCGTCTTTGGTTTCCTCATTGAACAAAACCTCGTATGAGGGATTGTAGAGAACTTCGGTAGTACCGGTGATACCGTACTTTTCCAAAACTGATTTGTCAAACTTTGCCATGATTTTTATTATTAATTAAATGTATATGGTCTTTTTATTATCCATCGGTCAGGGGATTTTGGCTTGCCATAAAGCCATTGCCTACAGGGGCCTTAACCTCCTTAAACCGCGGCAAAATTAAGCAAAAAATAAATAAATGCCAACCGAAAAACGACAAAAAAAATAACGGGAATGTTTTTTTAGGTTAAAGAAGTTAAAATGGCTCTGCCCGCGCTGGCTTTTGCCACGCTGACATTGCAAAAAAGCGTGGCCGTAACCATGCTTAGCAGTGGGGCAGCCGTGGCCTCGGGGCTGGCGACGGTCGCCACAAATGGGTAGGACGATGAAAAAAAAACTTAAACAATCCCTTGGGTGTCTCTCTGACATTCACTACCTTTGCAATAAAAACAATACGTATGGAGATTATTAACCTTAGCGAGACCAATTCGATAATCAACCAGTATATGGCTGAGATTAGAGATGTAAACTACCAGACTAATCGTCTGCTTTTCCGTAATAATATTATGCGAGTCGGAGAATTTGAAGCCTTTGAAATCTCCAAGACGCTGGACTATGCTCCGCAGGATGTGACCACGCCTCTGGGTGTCTCTACGGTTAACCTCCCGACCGACAAGATAGTCCTGGCCACCATCTTCAGGGCTGGCCTGCCGTTCCATAACGGGTTTCTCAACATCTTTGACCACGCTGGCAACGCGTTTGTATCGGCCTATCGCGAGTACACCGACGAGGCTCACCACGAGGTAGGCATCCACGTAGAGTACTTGGCCACGCCGAGTATAGATAGTAAGACGCTCATCATAGCCGACCCCATGTTGGCCACCGGAGGCAGCATGGAGTTAGGCTACAAGGCTTTTCTGACCAAGGGAACGCCTAAGCGCATCCATGTGGCCTGCGTGATAGCCACCCCCGAGGGCATAGCCCACATCAAGAAGACCTTCCCCGAGGACAAGACCACCATCTGGTGTGCAGCCATAGACCCGGGCATGAACGAGCACAAGTATATCGTTCCCGGATTTGGCGATGCCGGCGACCTGTGTTACGGCGATAAGCTGTAAGAGCGCCGCCCTCGGGCTATACCTATATAAGAAGCGCCCCTTCATACCTTGCTGGTACGAGGGGGCGCCTCATGTTAGGCCCATTGCCTGTTAGTAGGCGAAGAGGGGATATTGTTTCATGGTCTCGTTGACCTTCTCGCGTACGCGGGTGATAACCTGGTCGTTCTCAGGGTCGTTGAGCACTTCCTCGATGAGTTCGGCTATGAGGTGCATCATGTCCTCCTTGGCGCCACGGGTAGTCATGGCAGCTGTGCCCAGGCGGATGCCCGATGTCTGGAAGGCACTGCGGGTGTCAAAGGGAACCATGTTCTTGTTGGCAGTAATGTCGGCAGCTACGAGGGCGTTCTCGGCCACCTTACCAGTAAGCTCCGGATACTTGGGGCGAAGGTCTACCAGCATAGAGTGGTTGTCGGTACCGCCGCTGACGATGTCGAAGCCACGGCTGATGAGGTCGTCGGCCAGCACGGCTGCATTTTTCTTTACCTGAGCGGCATACTCTTTCCACGAGGGACGCAGGTTCTCGCCGAAAGCCACGGCCTTGGCAGCGATGACGTGCTCCAGCGGGCCACCCTGTGTGCCGGGGAACACGGCGCTGTTAAGCAGCGAACTCATCATGCGCACCTCGCCCTTCTTGGTGGTGATGCCCCATGGGTTGGCAAAGTCCTTGCCCATCAGGATGACACCGCCACGTGGGCCACGCAGCGTCTTGTGGGTAGTGGTGGTAACGATGTCGGCATACTTAACCGGGTTGTCCAGCAAGCCGGCAGCTATCAGTCCGGCAGGGTGAGCCATGTCTATCATGAGCAGCGCCCCTACCTCGTCGGCTATCTTGCGCATGCGGGCGTAGTCCCACTCGCGGCTGTAGGCCGATCCGCCGCCGATAATCAGCTTAGGTTTGTGCTCCAGGGCCAGACGCTCCATCTCGTCGTAGTCTACACGGCCCGTCTCACGGTTCAGTTTGTAGCCCACGGGCTTGTAGAGGATACCTGAAGTGTTGACGTGTGAGCCGTGCGAGAGGTGCCCACCGTGATCCAGGTCCAGTCCCATAAAGGTGTCGCCTGGTTTGAGTACGGCGAGCAGTACGGCAGCATTGGCCTGGGCGCCCGAGTGAGGCTGAACGTTAGCAAACTCGGCACCGAACAGCTTCTTAACGCGGTCGCGGGCTATATTCTCTACCTCGTCTACCACTTGGCAACCGCCGTAGTAGCGATGGCCGGGCAGGCCTTCAGCATATTTGTTGGTAAGATAACTGCCCATGGCCTGCATCACCTCATCGCTGACGAAATTCTCTGATGCAATGAGCTCCATGCCCTTGAGCTGGCGCTGGTGTTCTCTCTCGATGAGGTCGAAAATCACTTGGTCTTTTTCCATAACAATGTTTTCCCTGTTCTCCGTTGTGGGGAGCGAGCCCAACTTACTCGTAGGGGGCGAAATGTTGGTTATTACACATTATATTATATATAGGTGCCTGTACGGCGGTGCCGGGCACCGGTGTCAGCACAGCTTAGCCTTGCTCAGTTCCTGCTCCTTATCGCAGTAATGGCACTTGATAATGCCATGCACCTTGTCTATCACGTTGAAGATGGTGTCCATGGGCTCGTTGTTGCAGATACATACGGGATTGTTGCACTTCACGATGCCCCTCAGGGTATCAGGCGTTTCTACCATCTTCTTCTCTACCACCTCATAGTCCCTGATGATGTTGAGCACAGCCTTGGGGGCCACTACCGAGAGCTGTGAAATCTCGGCATCGGTAAAGAACCGCCCCGACACCTTGATGATGCCCTTGTGGCCCACCTTCTTTGACTCCAGGTAGTTGCCTATGGTAACTGGGGTGGTCAGCTTGTCTAACTGCAGCAGAGTCACTACCTTGTAGGTCTTCTCTGCTGGTATATGGTCTATCACGGTACCATTCTCGATAGCCGTGACCAGCATTTCTTTCTTAGCCATTATTCGATGATAGTTTTATCGTTCTTAATATCTTCAAGACTGATGCCCAGGCAGTGGCAGAAGATAGCCTCGCGGGCATAGAGACCGTTCTTGGCCTGCTGTATATAGTAAGCGTGGGGGTCGTCGTCTACATCGTAGGCTATCTCATTGACGCGTGGCAGGGGGTGCATAATCTTCATATTGGGCTTGGCCAGCCTGAGCATGTCACGGTTCAGAATGTAGACGTTCTTGACTTTCTCGTACTCCATAAGGTCAGAGAAGCGCTCTTTCTGAACACGGGTCATGTAGAGGATGTCGGCATCGGCGATGACCTTCTCGTTGAAGGCGGTGTGCTCCTGGTACCTGATGCCGTGCTCCTGGCAGTAGAGCTTGTACTCCTGGGGCATGGCCAGCTCCTTGGGGGCGATGAAATGGAAAGTGGGGTTAAAGTGGCGCATGGCCGTGATGAGCGAGTGTACCGTGCGGCCGTATTTCAGGTCGCCTACCAGATAGATATTCAGGTTCTCGAGTGTGCCCTGGGTCTTGTAGATAGAGTAGAGGTCCAGTAGGCACTGCGAGGGGTGCATGTGGGCACCATCGCCCGCATTGATGATGGGTATGGGGGCCACCTCGCTGGCGTAGAGGGCTGCCCCCTCGATAGAGTGGCGCATGGCTATCACATCGGCATAGTTAGACACCATCAGGATGGTGTCCTTGAGCGTCTCGCCCTTGGTGGTACTCGATGTCTTGGCATCCGAGAAACCTATCACGCGGGCCCCTAAGCGGTTGGCTGCGGTCTGGAAACTAAGTTGGGTACGGGTTGAGGGCTCAAAGAAAAGCGTGGCGACAACTTTTCCCTTCAGTAACTCTCGGTTGGGGTGTTTCTCAAATTCCTTGGCCATCTCTAAGAGGTACAGGAGCTTCTCCTTAGACAGGTCCTCAATCGTCACAAAATTATGTCTTTCCATTGTTGTTTTGGGGATGAATAATTTTATTTCGACTGCTAAGGTACTCATATTTTTCCAATATCAGCCCCAAGTTGGCGTAAAAAGTTGCGTCCGGGCCGATATTTTTTGGTGCCTCAGTGGTGCTGGGGTTCTGCCTGCTGACCACCTCGGCGTTTCCGGGAGCCGTCTTTGGTGCCCTAATGACGGTCGTTAGCGTTCTGATGACGGCTCCGGCGAAACGGGCGATGACTGCTGCTTTTTGCGCCACGTACGCAGCGTCTGCAGTAGCACACTCAGTATCACCATTGATATGCCTACGTAGAACGAGGCATTGAGCTCGCGCGCCTCGCCAAAGGCCACGAAGGCTATGAGGATAGTGTAGCACGGCTCCAGGTTGTACGCCAGGTTGACGGTAAAGGCCGATAGCCGCTTCAGGGCCAGTGTCTGGAGCAGGTAGAGGCCCACCGTGCAGAACAGCGACAGGCATAGCAGCCACCACAGGTTGCTGCCATCGGGTATAATGGCCACGGGCTGATTGGACGGGTATATCTGTAGGTAGACGGGGATAATGACTGACACACCCACCAGGCCGCCTACCATCTCGTAGAGTAGCATGGTGCGCGCCTTGATGTCCGGGGCCACCTTCTTGTTAGTCACGGCATAGAGCGAGCATACGGCGGCCGACAGGATGCCGATGGCGATGCCCACACGGTAACGCGAGTCGAACGAGAAGATACACACCAGGCCCCCAATGGTGATGAGGGCCAGCAGCATTTCGGCCATGGAGAACCGTCTGCGCATGATGAGCGGCTCAAAGATGGAGGTGAAGAAGCACATGCTGGCAAAGCACACCACGCCGATAGACACGTTGCTCGCCTTGATAGACGCGTAGAACAGCAACCAGTGAAACCCTAACAGCGTGCCGCACCCGGCTATCTGTAACACCTTCTTCCAGCCCACCTTGGGCAGTCCGGTAAACACTAAGAGTATTACTGCTGTGAAGAAGATGCGGTACCACGTCAGGGTGGTCTCGTTGAGCGTTATAAGTTTACCAAACAGGCCCGTAAAGCCAGACAGCAATACGCTCAGATGCAGCTGGATGAAAGCCTTTTTCATGTTAGTCTGTTCCATGGCCAGTGTATTTTTTCTGATATCGGGCTGCAAGATTACAAATAAAAGTCTTTGGCTCCTACATTTGTCCCTGGAAAAATGATGCCTGCGTCTCAAACTGATGACGGAACGGCCTCGCCACCTCGGCTTACCGTCATGCCGTTTGTCGGGCTTGCTGCACCACCTGGCATAGGGTCGGGCAGGACAAAAAACTCAGTGACAGCAAATAAGCTGTTAAAAGATAGGATTTTCTCAGATTTTCTTTGTATTTTTGCCACGCCTGTAATGGGCTTGCCGATTGGCCGGGCACCATCAGTAATGGCCCGTACTATGGCAGCGCAGCCCTGGGTGGCTTGGGCTGATGCTCAGGATGTTATAACTACGACGGCCCTGCCCGGGGCATAACTAAGCTAATGACGGATATATGAGGAAGAAATTTATACATGCCCTGTGGGCCCTCTTGGCAGCCTCGGTGCTGTTCATACTGATGGCGTTTACGGCTATATGGAATGGCTGGATAGGCTACATGCCCCCCATTGACGAGCTGCAGAACCCCATCAGCCGGTTTGCCACCCAGGTGTACTCGGCCGACGGTAAGGTGATAGGCACCTGGAGCTTCAATCGCGAGAACCGAATACCCGTGAGCTATGCCCGCCTGTCTCCCCATCTGGTACATGCCCTGGTGGCCACCGAGGACGAGCGTTTCTACGAGCACTCGGGTATCGACTTCATAGCCCTGGGCCGTGCCCTTGTCAAGCGTGGCTTGCTGGGCCGCGAGAGTGCGGGTGGCGGCTCTACCATTACCCAGCAGCTGGCCAAGCAGTTGTACTCCGAGTCGGCCCACTCTACGGTCGAGCGGCTTATGCAGAAGCCCATCGAGTGGGTCATAGCCGTCAAGCTGGAGCGTACCTATACCAAGGAGGAGATAATAGCCCTCTACCTCAATTATTTTGACTTCTTGCACAATGCTGTGGGCATCAAGACGGCAGCCAATACCTATTTTAATAAGGAGCCACAGGAACTGAGCGTTACCGAGTCGGCCCTGCTCATCGGACTGTGCAAGAATCCGTCGCTCTTTAACCCCGTACGCTATCCCGACCGCTGTCTGCAGCGCCGCAATGTGGTACTGGCCCAGATGCGCAAGGCTGGTTACCTGTCTGACGAGGAGTACAGGGAGTACTGTAGCGAGGGACTCAAGCTCAACTTCCATCGTACCGACCACAAGGATGGCACGGCCACTTACTTCCGTGAGTTCTTGCGTCAGTACATGATGGCCCAGCGCCCCGAGGTAGACAAGTATCCCTCGTGGAACCATCGCCAGTATGTGCTCGACTCGATAGCCTGGGCCACCGACCCTCTCTACGGGTGGTGTAACAAGAACTACAAGAAAGACGGTACCCCCTACAATGTATATACCGACGGCCTGAAAGTTTACACGACCATCGACTCGCGTATGCAGCAGTATGCCGAGGAAGCTGTGTACGGCCACGTAGCCCGGTACCTGCAACCCCTGTTCTCGCGCGAGAACGCCCGTAAGCCCAATGCCCCCTTTACCGACCAGCTTACGCCTCAGGAGGTGCGCGCCATCATGAACAAGGCCATGGTGCAGAGCGAGCGCTACCGGGCCATGAAGGCGGCGGGTGCATCGGAGGCCGAGATAGCCCGCGCCTTTCGTACCAAGACTGACATGACCGTGTTTACCTATCACGGCGATATAGATACCGTCATGTCGCCCATGGACAGCATACGCTACTATAAGTCCTTTCTCCGGGCGGGCTTCGTGAGCATGGACGCGCATACAGGGGCTGTCAAGGCGTACGTGGGCGGACTCAACTACAACCACTTTATGTACGACATGGTGATGGATGGGCGCCGGCAGGTGGGCTCTACCATCAAGCCGTTCCTCTATGCGCTGGCCATGGAGAACGGGTTCTCGCCATGCGACCGCGCCCCTAATGTACAGCATACCTATATGGTGGCCGGAAAGCCCTGGACACCGCGCAACTCTAATCGTAGACGCTACGGAGAGATGGTTACACTCAAGTGGGGCCTGGCCCAGTCTAATAACTGGATCTCGGCTTACCTGATGAGTAAACTCAATCCGCAGCAGCTGGTCAGCCTGCTACACGACTTCGGCATTAACAATCCCGACATATACCCCTCGATGGCCCTGTGCCTTGGCCCCTGCGAGGTGTCAGTGGCCGAGATGGTAAGTGCCTACACGGCCTTTGCCAACAATGGCATACGCTGCGCGCCCATGTTCGTTACGCGTATAGAGGATGCTGACGGCAACGTGGTGGCCCGTTTCCAGCCTCGGATGAACGAGGTTATCAGTTCGGAGAGTGCTTACAAGATGCTGGAGGAACTGCGGGCCGTGGTAGACGAGGGTACGGCTGGCCGACTGAGGTACAAGTTTAATATAGAGGGCCAGATAGGTGGCAAGACGGGTACCACTAACCGCAATTCGGATGCCTGGTTCATGGGATTTACCCCTCAGCTGGTAAGCGGGTGCTGGGTTGGCGGCGAGGATAGGGACATCCACTTTGACTCGATGGCCCTGGGACAGGGCGCGTCCATGGCGCTGCCCATCTGGGCTTACTTTATGAAAAAGGTGTACCGCGACCGCACGTTAGGCTATTCGCCAGATGCCATCTTTGACGTTCCGGCCGACTTCAATCCCTGTGTGAAGGACGACGACACGGTGGGCATGAACGGTATAGACGAGGTTTTCGAATGACAGACAAGGTGGCAGCCAGCGTGGCTGTCACCTTATTATATATAGGCCACGCCATACCGCTACCCCGGAGCTACCCGCTACAGGGCAAGAGACATCGCCCCACCCTACCGCAGCCACCAGGAGCAAAGCTATCATTTTCACAATATTTTAAGCAATGATGGGCGCTTTTCAGATTATTATTTGTACTTTTGCAGTGTAAATTATTGAGACAACTACATGAGTTCCCCTGACTACGCTCATACGCTGACACAGACGGTTGACGCCTTGGCCGAGCCCCAATCGCTCAAGGGCCTGTACTGCGACCACCGCGACGGTTACCCCCTCCCTTCGGGCCAAGTGCTCGACGAGATTATCCAGCTTGCGCGCGCCATTCTTTTTCCTGGCTACTACGGCCGCTCATCTGTAGACCTCAATACCATCCGCTATCAGTTAGGTATCAATGTAGAGCAGCTGCACCGCCTGTTGTGCCAGCAGATTATGGCCAGCCTGTGCTTTGTCGAGGATAGCACCGCCGCCACCGACCTTGTCCAGGCCAGGGCCACGGCCCTGCAGCGAGCCACCGACTTTATAGCCCAGTTGCCAGCCATAAGGCACACACTGTACACCGACGTCAAGGCGGCCTACGACGGCGACCCCGCGGCCACCAGCTATGCCGAAATCATATCGTGCTACCCCGCCATCAAGGCTCTGGTAAACTACCGCATAGCCCACGAACTGAGCGTGATAGGCGTGCCACTCATACCGAGGATGATTGCCGAGATGGCGCACTCGGAGACGGGCATAGACATACACCCCAAGGCCACCATAGGCGACTACTTCACCATAGACCACGGCACTGGCGTAGTGATAGGCGAGACCTGCGTGATAGGCCGCCACGTAAAGCTCTACCAAGGAGTAACCCTGGGTGCCAAGAGCTTTCCCCTGGACAGCCAGGGCAACCCTATAAAGGGCATACCACGGCACCCCATACTCGAGGACAACGTGGTGGTGTACGCCAATGCCACCATCCTGGGCCGCATCACCATCGGCGAGGGTTGCGTGGTGGGCGCCAATACCTGGGTGATGGAGGATATGGCCCCGCAAACCAAGAAATATAACAAAAAACAATAGACATGGAATTTGAACTCATCGCCAAGACATTCATGGGGTTAGAGCCCGTCTTGGCCCAAGAGCTTACCCAGATGGGAGCTAACAACGTCCAGATAGGCCGCAGAATGGTCTCGTTCACTGGCGACAAGGAAATGATGTACAGAGCTAACTTTCAGCTTCACACAGCTATCCGTATTCTGAAACCCATCAGTCATTTCAAGGCCCGTTCGGCCGAGGACGTGTACGAATCGGTAAAGAAAATAGACTGGAGCAAGTATATACTGGATGGAAAGACTTTCTCGGTAGACTCGGTGGTGTACTCCGAGGAGTTTCGCAACTCCCGCTTCGTGACCTATAAGGTCAAGGACGCCATCGTAGACCAGTTCCGCGAGGCCACGGGCAGCCGCCCCAACATCTCGGTAAGCAACCCCGACATACGTCTGCACATCCACATCGCCGACGAGGATGCCACGCTGTGCCTGGACTCCAGCGGCGAGTCTCTTCACCGTCGCGGCTACCGCCAGGAGAGCGTCGAGGCTCCCCTCAACGAGGTACTGGCCGCCGGCATGATACTGATGACGGGCTGGAAGGGCGACTGCGACTTCATAGACCCCATGTGTGGCTCGGGCACGCTGCTCATTGAGGCAGCCCTGATAGCCCGCAACATCAACCCGGGCGTGTTCCGTAAGGAGTTTGCCTTCGAGAAGTGGCCCGACTTTGACCAGGATCTCTTCGATGCCATCTACAACGACGACACGCAGGAAAGGGAGTTCGCACACCACATCTATGGCTACGACGTGGACATGAAGGCGGTCAACACGGCCCGCCTGAACGTGCGCGCAGCCGGCCTTACCAAGGACATCACCGTAGAACAGGCCGACTTCAAGGACTTTACCAAGCCCGAGAACAAGAGTATCATCGTAACTAACCCTCCCTACGGTGAGCGAATATCTACCCCCAACCTGCTGGCTACCTATAAAATGATAGGAGAACGCTTCAAGCATCAGTTCATGGGCAATGACGCCTGGGTGCTGTCCTATAGAGAGGAGTGCTTTGACCTGATAGGTCTAAAGCCGTCCATTAAGATTCCAGTGTTCAACGGCAGCTTAGAGTGTGAGTTCCGCAAGTACACCATCTTTGACGGCAAGATGCGAGACTACCGCTCTGAGGGCGGCGTGGTAAAGACTGACGAGGAAAAAAGGGCCATGGCGCAGAAGCACAGGTTCAAGAAAGAGCGCGAGTTCAAGCGCCGGCTCGACGAACAGGAAGAGAACGAGGAGGGCGACATCCGCTCGTTCAAGTTCCACTCTCTTGAGGAGCGCCCCCGCCGTGACCGCCGCGACAGAGACGACCGCCCCTTTGGCGACCGCGACCGCAAGTTTGGCAGTCGTGACCGCAAGTTCGGCGACCGTGACCGCAAGTTCGGTGGCAAGGGCGACCGCAAGTTCGGCGGCAAGGGCCGCAGTTTTAAGGACGAAGACTAACATAGCAACAACCGATATATGAGACTACACAGAACAGGGGCTACCCTAACCGCAATAGTGGCAATGATAACAATGGCAGACAACGTGCAGGCACAGACGGCCCGGCCGGTGGGCGTGGTGGCCGCCCAGCAGGGCGAGAAGACCATGACGCTCGAAGACCTCAACTTCGGTGGGCACAACTACCGCAACATGGTGGCTCAGAACCGTCCCTGCACCTGGTGGGGCGATGAACTGATACGCCAGGATACCCAGGCCAACTACCTGGTAGACAAGAAGACGGGCCGCGAGACCCGCCTCTTCGCCATCAACGAGATTAACCAGTGGGCTGGCCCCACCAAGGACCGCAAGGTGGGCTCGCTGAGGGGCACCTCGTTCCCCTACGCCGGCAAGAGCATCGTCGTGGTCAGTGGCGGTGACAAGATATACACTATCGACTTCAAGAAGCACGCCCTGGTAAGCGTGCGCCAGTGGGACGAGGGCGACGAGCTGCTCGAGAGCTGTCCCGCCAGCGAGGCTGTGGCCTACCTGAAGGGCGGCAACCTCTACGTGAGCCGTGGCCTGAAGCAGTGGCAACTCAGCCACGACGGCTCGCGCCAGATAGTGTACGGCCAGAGCGTACACCGCGACGAGTTTGGCATCCGCAAGGGCACCTTCTGGAGCCCCGACGGCATGCGCCTGGCCTTCTACCGCATGGACCAGAGCATGGTGACCGACTATCCACAGGTCAACATCCCCGAGATAGGCTTCAACCATCCCGAGACCCAGAGCTGTATCGCCACCGCCGCCCCTGACAAGTACCCCATGGCCGGCGAGACCTCGCACAAGGTTACCGTGGGTGTCTTCGACCTCAGCACGGGCAAGACCGTGTACCTGAAGGCGGGCGACCCCACCGACAGATACTTTACCAACATAGCCTGGAGCCCCGACGGAGCCAGCATCTACATGTTCGAGCTGAACCGTGACCAGAACGACTGCCGGCTCACCTGCTACGACGCTACAACGGGCGAGAAGAAGGGCGAACTGTATCGCGAGACCGATGCTAAGTACGTGGAGCCTCAGCACCCTATCCTCTTCCTGCCCTGGGACAGCTCGCAGTTTATCATGCAGAGCCGCAAGGACGGCTACAACCACCTGTACCTCTGCACAATAGGCAAGCACGGCAGCCGCATGGGCAGCAACACCGAGAGTGTAGACATACGCCAGCTTACCAAGGGCCAGTGGGAGGTCATGGAGGTGCTCGGCTTTAACCGCAAGCGCAAGTCGGTGGTTATAGCCAGCAACGAGTGCAGCCCCATCCAGCGCAACCTGTTTGTAGTGGACTGCCGTACCGGCAAGCGCGCCCTCATGGACGACGGAGGCAACGGCTGGCACTATGGCACACTGAGCCAGAGCGGCCGCTACATCTACGACAACTACTCGGCACCGTCGACACCGCGCAAGATAGCCATCGTAGACACCGAGAACGGGCACCGCACACCCTACTTCGCGGCTCCCAATCCCTGGAAAGGCTATCAGGTGCCCGAATATAGCTGTGGCAGCATCAAGGCCGACGACGGCCAGACCGACCTCTACTATCGCATGGTAAAGCCCATAGGCTTTGACCCGTCTAAGAAGTACCCCACTATAATATATGTATATGGCGGCCCCCACGCTCACAACGTGGACGCACGCTGGAACTACGGTAGCCGTGGCTGGGAGACCTACATGGCCGGCAAGGGCTATCTGCTCTTCATCCTGGACAACCGCGGCAGCGAGAACCGCGGCAAGGCGTTCGAGCAGGTGACGTTCCGCCAGCTGGGGCAGGAAGAGATGCGCGACCAGATGCAGGGCGTGGCTTATCTGAAGACCCTTCCCTATGTAGACGCTGACAAGATAGGCGTTCACGGATGGAGCTTTGGCGGATTTATGACTATCTCGCTGATGACCAACTATCCCGACGTGTTCAAGGTGGGCGTGGCCGGCGGTCCGGTGATAGACTGGCACTGGTACGAAGTGATGTACGGCGAGCGCTACATGGACACCCCGCAGGCTAACCCTGACGGCTACAAGAAGACTTCGCTGCTCTACACGGCCAAGAACCTCAAGGGCAAGCTCCAGATTATCCAGGGCTACAACGACCTTACCGTTGTGCCGCAGCATTGCCTCTCCTTCCTCAAGGCTTGCATCTCCGCCGGCACCCAACCAGACTTCTTTGTCTACCCGGGTGAGCCCCACAACATGCGCGGCCATCAGAGCACGCACCTACACGAGCGTATCAGCCAGTACTTTATCGACTGGCTGAAGTAAGAAGGCTCCCATCAACCCATAAAGCAACACAACACACATAAAGTTAATATACAGCAATGAAAATATTACTATTAGGAAGCGGCGGACGCGAGCACGCACTGGCGTGGAAGATAGCGCAGAGCCCGAAGGTGACCAACCTGTTTATAGCGCCAGGCAATGCCGGTACGGCAGCCGTGGGCGAGAATGTGGCCATCAAGGCCGACGACTTTGAGGCCCTGAAGGACTTTACCGTGAGCCACGGCGTAGACATGGTGGTGGTGGGCCCCGAAGACCCGCTGGTCAAGGGCATCTACGATGACTTCAAGGCCGACGCGCGCACCAAGGACATACCCGTGATAGGCCCCTCTAAGGCAGGCGCCGTACTCGAGGGCAGCAAGGACTTTGCCAAGCGCTTTATGAAACGCCACAATATACCCACCGCAAGGTACGAGACATTTGACGGAACCACCCTGGACGAGGGACTGAAGTTCCTGGAGACGCTCCAGGCTCCCTATGTGCTCAAGGCCGACGGCCTGTGTGCCGGCAAGGGCGTGCTGATACTGCCCACACTGGCCGAGGCAAAGAAGGAGCTGCGCGAGATGCTCGGCGGAATGTTTGGCAACGCGTCGGCAAGGGTCGTTATCGAGGAGTTCCTTACCGGTATAGAGTGCTCGGTATTCGTTCTGACCGACGGAACCCACTATAAGATACTGCCCGAGGCCAAGGACTACAAGCGGATAGGCGAGCACGACACCGGGCTCAACACGGGCGGCATGGGCAGCGTTACGCCGGTGCCCTTTGCCACCAAGGAGTGGATGCAGAAGGTAGAGGACCGCATCATCAGGCCCACGGTAGACGGGCTGGCCGCCGAGGGCATCGACTACAAGGGCTTTATCTTCTTCGGACTTATCAATGTAGGCGGCGAGCCCATGGTGATAGAGTACAACTGCCGCATGGGCGACCCCGAGACCGAGAGTGTGATGCTGCGGATAAAGAGCGACATCGTAGACCTGTTCGAGGGCGTGGCCAAGGGCAACCTGGACAAGCGGGCAATAGAGATAGACCCGCGCGCAGCCGTATGCATCATGCTGGTGAGCGGCGGCTACCCCGAGAAGTATGTCAAGGGCTACCCCATCACGGGCACTGAGCGCGTAGAGGGCAGCATCGTGTTCCACAGTGGTACGGCCATGAAGGACGGACAGCTCGTTACGGCCGGCGGACGCGTCATAGCCGTGTCATCGTATGGCACCACGCGCGAGGAGGCCCTGCAGAAGAGCTTCGAGGAGGCTCAGAAGATAGAATTTAAGGACAAGTACTTCAGAACCGACATCGGTCAGGACCTGAAGTAAGGTCACTACATACACCGCTGCCTGGGCTGGCTCACCCCAAGCCCCCGACAGCGGTGTACTATAAGCTATAGAAGCGATGAAACGTACACAGAACCGAATAGCCGAAAGCAGGTACGCACTGCCCGTTACCGCGGTGGTGGCCGTGGCCGTGTGCATAGGTGCCGGACTGCTCAGCCGCCAGCTGTGGCCCCAGTTTGGCTGTCTGGCACTGGCCACCTACCTGATGGTGCTGATGAATAACCAGCACGCGCTGATGCGTATATACAGCCGCATGGTGTCGTGCTCGTTCCTGGCCCTGAGTTTAGCGGCCAACTTCCTCTTTGCCGATACAGGAAGCGGCGTGGTGGCGGTAGCGATGGCTGCCTTTTACACCATCCTGTTTCACGCTTACCAGGACAAGTCGGCCACGGGCACCGTGTTCTACGCCTTTCTCTGCGTGGGCATCGCCTCGACCATACAGGTACAGGTTCTGTGGCTGGTGCCCCTCTACTGGATACTCACAGCCAACAAGGTGCTGGCCATGAGTACCCACACGCTGCTGGCATCGCTCTTAGGACTCGTGGCACCCTACTGGTTCTGGGCATGTTACCTCGCGTACGCCAACGAGCTGCCCTCCATGGGTGCCCACTTTACTCCCTTAGTGCAGTGGGAGTCTACGGCACAATGGGGAGCCATCCCCCTGCCGGTCATCATCACCACGGTGCTGATAGCCATAGTGGGTATAGTGGGTGCGACCCACTTTGTACACACCAGTTTCAACGATAAGATACGTACGCGCATGATTTACGAGTTCTTTACCATCGCCGAGGCTGTACTGGGCGTGGCCATCGTGCTGCAGCCCCAGTTGTACAGACTGTTCATCCCCCTGCTGATTGTCAACACGGCTCCGCTGTGCGCCCACTTTGCCGCCCTGAGCCACACACGGGGCAGCAACATCGTGTTCATGGCCCTCATGGTGCTCACGGCAGCCGTTACCGTATATAACTTAGTGGTATGCTGACCGAACTGCTTACACAGTACGGCTACTGGGGCATGCTGGTAGCGGCGTTCCTGGCCGGCAGCTTTTTCCCGTTCTCGAGCGAGGCCGTCATGCTGGCTCTGCTGGCCGCCGGACTGGACCCGGTGCCCTTAGTGGCCTACGGTACGGTGGGCAATGTGGCTGGCTCGCTCTTCAACTACGGCGTGGGCCGACTGGGCAAGATGGACTGGATAGAGCGTTACCTACATGTAAAACGCGAAAAGCTGGACCGCGCTGAGCGGTTCATGGCTGGCCGGGGAGCGTGGATGGGGTTCTTCGCCTTTATCCCCATCCTGGGCAGTGCCATCACCATCGTACTGGGCCTCACGCGGGCCAATATCTGGATAACCACTGCCAGCATAACTGCCGGCAAACTGATAAGATACCTACTCATAGTATATGGAGTAGAAATGTTGATATAGACTGACAATGAAGACGATATACCTGTCATTACTCATAGCCTGCACGCTGCTGGTAAGTGCCTGCGGCATGGGCAACAACAACGATACGCGCACCGTGGTGGTAAGCATAGAGCCACTGCGATACTTTACCGAGCAGATAGCCGGCAACAGGTTCAAGGTGCAGACCATGGTGCCTGCCGGGAGCAACCCGGAGATATACGAGCCCAACGCGCGGCAGATGATGGAACTCACGCGGAGCGCCATGTACATCAAGGTGGGCCAGATAGGCTTCGAGCGCGCCTGGATGAAGAAGTTGGAGAAGACCGCGCCCCACACCATCGTCATAGACTCATCGGATGGCATCGAGATGGCACGCACCCTGCATGGGCATGCCGACCCCCACACGTGGATGAGCACGGCCAACGCGGCCATCATAGCCCAGAACATATACAAGGCCCTGGCGGCCGTAGACACGAGGGACAGCCTGTACTTCAGGACCAACCTGGAGAACCTGCTGACCCGCATACACGCGCTGGACACCCACATACGCGAGCTGATAACCCGCGACAAGGCTAACGCGTTCCTCATCTACCACCCCTCGCTTACCTATTTCGCGCGGGAGTACGGACTTACGCAGATACCCATCGAGGAGGAGGGCCGCGAGCCCTCAGTGGCTCAGCTGCAGGCCACCATCCGGCTGGCCCGGGCCCGCGGGGTGCGCTGCCTGTTTGTCCAGAGAGAATTTGACAACCGCAATACGCAGACCATGGCCCGCGAGACGGGTGCCACCGTGGTGACCATCAATCCTCTGAGCTATCACTGGGAGAAAGAGATGCTCAATACGGCCCGCCGACTGCGCTAACCCATCACACACCCATACCCACAGCCTCATGGAAGCCCCCATTATAAGACTCAGCAACATCTGCGCCCGCTACGATGACAAGCGGGTGCTCGACGGGGTGTCGCTCTGCGTGTACCCCCACGACTACCTGGCCATCATAGGCCCCAACGGCGGCGGCAAAACTACGCTGATGCGCATCATATTAGGGCTGAAAAAACCGGAGAGCGGCCAACTGGACTTCTATCGTAACGGGCGGCGCGTGGAGCAGCTGTCGATAGGTTATCTGCCACAGTACAGCACGATAGACAAGGACTTCCCCATATCCGTGCGCGAGGTGGTTCTGTCGGGGCTCAACGGCAGCGGGCAGTGGTTTCGCTGCTTCTCGGCCGAACAGCACGCGCAGGTACGCCACACGCTGCAGCGCCTGGAACTGGAGCCGCTGTCGGAACGACCCATCGGAGCGCTCTCGGGCGGACAGCTGCAACGCGTGTTGCTGGCACGGGCCATCGTGTCGCAGCCAGAGGTACTCATTCTGGACGAGCCGAACACTTACATCGACAAGCGGTTCCAAGAGCAAATGTACCAGACGCTCAGCGACATCAACCGAGACTGCGCCATCATCATAGTGAGCCACGACATAGCCACGGTGATAGACAACGCCAAGCACGTGGCCTGTGTGAACCGCACCCTGCACTACCATGACACGGCCGCCATGCCTCGCGAGAAGATAGAGGAGCACTTCCTCAATATGTAGGCCGTCGGCCCCACCCCACCCTTTATCAGCCAAACACGCGGGACCACTCCCCCACCCCCTGCGTTTCGCCTCCCCCAACTCTCCCATCGTGTAGAGTCCAACAGCAAGTGCAAAATTAAGGAAAATGTTTGAAGAATCTATTCTTTGGAGTATCAAAGTTTAGTTTTTTCCTTGGTCTACGGTTGAGTATAGCATCGGTCTACGGTTGAGTTTCTTCTGTATTTCCGTGATTTTTCTGTCAGAGAAGTCGGCAAAGTTTGCTTTCTTAGGAATATACTTCCTGATGAGTTTGTTTGCGTTCTCTATTGCGCCCTTCTGCCAAGAGCAGTAGGAGTCTGCGAAATATACCTTCCCACGCTCTTTTCCACCACGGCTTAGCAGACTCGTGATTTCAAGATGAGCAGCGAACTCACAGCCGTTATCTGTCGTTATTGTGTGTACGAGTTCCCTGTATGGGAAAAGCAGTCTTGCCACTGTGTGCGCCGTGGGGACAGCCTTGCGTCCGTGTTTGAGTTTCTCCAGCAGCACAAAATTCGTGGAACGTTCGGTAAGCGTGACAATGGCATGGCCATAAGAATCCACGATGGTGTCCATCTCCCAGTCCCCAAATCTTGTGCCATCGGCCTCTATCGGGCGGTCATGCATGCTTATACGAAGGGCTATATTAGTTGCTTTTGTTGGCCGTAACGCCTTGATACGCCGAGTGTATTTGAGGGCGTGGGGCAAGTGTGGGGCTAGTCGGCCTGTAACATCTGCATGCACATGATTATAGATGGTCTGCTTAACTATGTGGATGCCTTCCTTGCGGAGAACTCCCGCAATTTGCGAGGGAGACCAGTCTTCATCAATTATCATCTGCTCAATGCGCCACCACAGAATATTGGGCTTACGGTGATTTCCGCTGAGGCCATGCCTGCGTCCATTCGATTTAGCCTGCGCATTACACCACACATATTCACTATTAGAGTTGCTGTTGCGTTTCACTTCGCGCGACACTGTGGACGGGGACACGCCCAACTCAGAAGCAATTCTTCTTTTGCTCCATTTTCTTTTCAGTCCGAGGTAAATTGCATACCTTTGCCTTTCGATTAGTTGTTTGTACATAGCAATACAAAATTAATTAATCTTGGGGAGACTTTGCTCTCCCTTTTTTTGTATTGCTGTTGGACGTTCTTGGGGGCTTTGCGCCCCTGTCACTTAGGCATCCCCCGCAGTGTTTTTCATATTCTTTCTCTGAAAAACGTTGCACTTCTATTTGGACACTCCGACTCTATATATACTATAGACATATAAACATTCAAGATAGAAGTGCAATGTTTTAGCATAGAGAAACATCCCTCCCGATGTGGTGCAGACGTTCTTGGAGCGT
>CAKPZJ010000032.1 GCA_934204655.1 uncultured Prevotella sp.
TGATGGCAAGACATCAGAAAATAGCAAAACTCTTTGACGAAGATTTTTGGGTGACGCAATGACGAAGTCAGGAAAAAGACAATCGCTAAACCCGCAGAGGGAAAATTAGGAATTATGGTCGTGGGCTGTGGTGCCGTGGCTACCACCTTTATGACCGGTGTACTGATGACACGCAAGGGACTGGCCAAGCCCATCGGGTCAATGACTCAGTACGACAAGATACGTGTGGGCAGGGGTGCCGAGAAGCAGTACCTGCACTACAAGGACATAGTGCCACTGGCCAAGCTGGACGACATAGTCTTCGGAACCTGGGATGTGTACCCCCAGAACGCCTACCAGGCTGCCATGTACGCCGAGGTGCTCAAGGAGAAGGACATAGAGCCCGTGCGAGATGAGTTGGAGAAGATAGTGCCCATGAAGGCAGCTTTCGACCACAACTATGCCAAGCGGCTCACCGGCAATAACGTCAAGGAGTGTGCCACCCGCTGGGAGATGGTAGAGGCGCTGCGCGAGGACATACGCTCCTTCAAGGCCGAGAACCACTGCGCGCGCATCGTGGTAATCTGGGCTGCATCGACAGAAATCTATGTACCCGTAGACGAGAAGATACACTACTCGTTAGAGGCCCTGGAGGCTGCCATGAAAGCCGACGACCGCGAGCACATAGCCCCCTCGATGTGCTATGCCTACGCGGCGCTGTCAGAGGGCGCGCCCTTTATCATGGGTGCGCCTAACACCACGGTAGACATACCCGCCATGTGGCAACTGGCCGAGAAGACCCGTATGCCCATAGCCGGCAAGGATTTCAAGACGGGACAGACGCTGGTAAAGAGTGGATTTGCCCCCATCATCGGCACCCGTTGCCTGGGCCTGAGCGGCTGGTTCTCGACCAACATCCTCGGCAACCGCGACGGACTGGTGCTCGACGAGCCTGCCAACTTCCACACCAAGGAGGTGAGCAAGCTCTCTACCCTTGAGACTATCCTCAAGCCCGACGTACAGCCCGACCTCTACGGCCATGGCAACGACGAGGACACGCAGTACTACCACAAGGTGCGCATCAACTACTACCCGCCGCGCAACGACAACAAGGAGGGATGGGACAACATAGACATCTTCGGCTGGATGGGCTATCCGATGCAGATAAAGATTAACTTCCTCTGTCGCGACTCTATCCTGGCCGCCCCGCTGCTGCTCGACCTGACGCTGCTGAGCGACCTGGCTGCCCGTGCGGGCCGCTACGGCATACAGCGCTTCCTGAGTTTCTTCCTCAAAGCGCCCATGCACGACTACACCCAGGGTGAGGAGGCTGTTAACAACCTGTACCAGCAGTACACCATGCTCAAGAACGCCATCCGCGAGATGGGCGGCTACGAGCCTGACGAGGAGATAGACTAACGCCCATGGCTGCCATCAGCACCGCCATCACTGGCTGGTGCCTGGTGGCATCGCCCCCGCCGACCGGAGCCATCCGCAGCTCCGTCCGAAGACTTGGGATGTACATACTGAGGTTTGGCACGTGCGTCCGAAGACTCCGAATGTACGTCCGGCACTTACGGACCGAGCCGGCAAGGGCTGGCAAAGCGTCTGAGAGGGTCGCCCCGTTAGGGACAGCGGTTCCCAGCGGACGAGCGACCGTGGCGGAGGCAAGGCGATATACGATGAGGGCGCCCGTGGACATTGCCACGGGCGCCCTCATTGTATCTATCGGTATGGCCTACCCTCTCCTACTTAGCACGGGCCATGCGCAGGGCATAGGCCAGTACCACCACAAACCCCGCAAAGGGAATGGCAAAGGGCAGGGTGAGCCCCACGCGGTCGGCCACCAGCCCCATGAGCAGGAAGCCGCATCCGCCGATAGGCGTCATCATCAGCAGCGACGAGGCGCTCTTGGTATAGTCGCCCAGGCCGCTCAGGGCCAGGGCAAAGATGGTGGGAAACATGATGGCCTCGAACAGGTAGTTGGCCACCAGGGCCACCATAGACACCACGCCCACATCGCAGAGCACCACAGCCATACACACCACCGTGCCCACGGCACAGCCCAAGAGCATACGCACGGGGGTAACCGTGCGCATAATCCAGCTGCCCAGAAAGCGGCCCACCATGAAGAAGGCCAGCGCACAGGTGAGCACCACCGAGGCTACGTCGTCGGTCATCCACCCCTTGCCGGTGACAAAGTTGATGAAGTAGCTGTTGATAGATATTTCGCCTATCTCGTAGCACAGCAGGGCCAGCAGCCCGAACCTGAACAGCGGCCGGTGCAGCAGCAGTTCGGCTACGCGCGAGCCCCTCAGCTCGCCGTCCTTGCCGTCGGCATGACTGATTTCGGGCAACTGCACACGGGCAAAGACCACCGCTATGACAAGCACCAGCACGCCTAACAGCGCATAGGGTACGGCCACCGAACCGCCACCGGCTGCGGAACCGAAGAAGAACTGTCCCACGGCAAAGGTGGCAAACAGGCCGCCCAGGCCGTTGAACGACTGCGAGAAATTGAGCCTGCTGGTGGCCGTGGCAGGGTCGCCCAGCTCGGTAACATAGGGGTTGGCGGCCGTCTCTAAGAACACCAGTCCGCACCCTATGACGAAGAGGGCCGTCAGGAAGCCCCCGAACGTGCCCATCCATGCCCCGGGCACAAAGAGCAGCGCTCCCACGCCGAAAAGCACCAGCCCGAACACCACGCCGCACCTGTAGCCATAGCGATTGATAAACATGCCGGCCGGAATGGCCATGAGGAAATAGCCCAGATAGGTGGTTACCTGTATCAGGGCCGACCGCGCGATGGTAATGTCCATCTCGTTTTGCAGGTACTTGTTCAGCACGTCCAGGATGGCCCTTGCAAATCCCCAGAGGAAGAAGAGCAGCGTAACCAGGACAAACGGCACCAGGTAGCGGCGGTCTGTGAGTGTCTTTTTAGTCATCATTCGTATCATTATAAACAGCAAGGGGGCACATCACTTATGCCCCCAGCCGTCTGTCAGTATCAGTCGGTATCTTATTTCTTCTTAGTACATGGCTCCACCACCTTCCACAGCAGGGCAGCCAGCGCTCCGCCTGCCATCGGGCCCACGATGAATATCCACAAGTGGGCCAGGGCCGAGCCACCCTGGAACAGGGCGGGGCCTATGGAGCGTGCGGGGTTGACCGAGGTACCCGTATAGCGTATGCAGGCCAGGTGTACCAGCACCAGGGCCAGCCCGATGGCCAGCCCGCCAAAGGCGCTGTTCACATTGGTCTTGGCCGTAACGCCCAGCACCACGAATACGAAGACGCAGGTAAACACCACCTCGGCCACCAGGCCTCCCCAGACGCTAATCTGCTGCACCTCATTGATAGCCTGCAGGTCGTTGGCGCCCGTGCCTATCAGTCCGGCCGTAGAGGTAAGCAGACAAAGTATGGCAGCGCCTATCAGTCCGCCTATGACCTGGTAGAGCATGTACATGGCGCAGTCGCGACCGCTCATGCGCTTACTCAGATACACCCCCAACGTGATGGCAGGGTTAATGTGGCATC
Organism: uncultured Prevotella sp.; assembly: GCA_934204655.1. Taxonomy (GTDB): domain Bacteria; phylum Bacteroidota; class Bacteroidia; order Bacteroidales; family Bacteroidaceae; genus Prevotella. Next base: position 3,517 of record CAKPZJ010000032.1, read on the forward strand.
CGCTTATGCCACCGATGGTATAGGCCATGGCCACCACCGAGAGCCCGAAGGCCAGGGCGGTTCCTACGACCGAGGCCGCGTTAGAAGGGTTACAACCCAGCGAGACTGCGGCTCCGCAGCCCATCAGCACCAGTACCATGGTGCCCACCATTTCTGCTAAATACTTCTTCATATCCGTTATAGTTTAGTTTTACTTATCTCGTTTTTAGGGTATTGGTTTCTATCTACTAACGCCCGGACAGCCGTTTTATTGTCCGCCGGTGCCGTTTTATCTGCCGTCAGCCGGGCTGTGGCCAGGGCGCATAGGGGCATGGTCAGTCCAGCTGCACCTGTTGGTCGCGCTGTACCGAGAGCACACCCGGCACCCGTTGCAGACGGCGTATCAGCCTTTCTAAGTTGGCTCGCTCTGGAGCCCTGACGGCCATGCCCTTCAGCACGGCGTACCGGTAGACCACCTGGCAGCCCTCGCGCTTCACGGCAGCCTCGAGCGCGCTGCTGCCCACATCGGCACTATAGTAGATGATAAGCACGCGCGACACCACAGGCTGACACTCGCCACTGCCAGGCCTCGCCATAGCGGCCTCGCGATGCACGCAGCCAGCCATGACCACTCCGAGTAACAACAATAGTAACCATGTACGCACACTGGTAATGAATGGTTTAACACACAAAATTAACAAAAGTTGGCCAACCGTCAAAAAATTTTTCCTACATTTTTCGGCCGCCGCCCCGGCCCTTGCCTATTGTAGGCCAGCCATCGCCTATACCTTATTATATATACATGCGCGCGAGGAGACCCGTCACGGACCTCACTGCCACGGCTCCGGCCGTTACGGTAACCATCGGGCCACCCATCGGAATATAAGAAAAACCATTAGGAACCATGGCGCTGATTAGGGGAGAAATAAAAAAAGGGACTCCGCTGAGTCCCAATCTTTGTTAACCTTAAATCTAATACCATGAAAAACACGATGCAAAGGTACGAGGTTTACTCCACATCTCCAAACATTTTACCTGTTTTTTTGCTAACGACTATAATTATTGACCTAAATCAAGATAGCACCCTCCTGCTTCTTCCCATCCATCAGGATACGTAAAGGGTGGTCGAAACGGACGTGGCGCACGTAGCGGGTTTCCTCGACAGCGGGCAGGGAGTCAAGGAGATCCTTACGGTAGACGCTGCCAGCGTCATTGGTGTCAATAGTAAAATAGCCAACACCAAAGCTGGTAAGATTCTGAAAGAAGTGGGTACCCTGGCTGGGGTCGACACGGTAGTTCTTGAGCTCAAGCTCTACGATAACCTGTGCTGCACTGATGTGGGGCCACTTAACAGGAATACCGAGCCAAGGGTCGCTGGAGCCCCAACGGCCCGGGCCCACCAGGATGTAGCCGCGACCGGCATCGAGAAACTGGCGGTTGATGCGCTCTATCTCGTCGGCTATGGCGGGATTGTTCATGGCCGTAAACTGGTCGTCGGTCTTGACGTAGACCACATCGGTAACCTCCTCGCTGATGCCGTGGCCCAGCGAGTGGTGCGAACGGAGCAGGCACTGGTCGTCAGGAATGGCCGCCACGTCCTCGTCCAGCATCTGCTTAGAGTCTACGATGGGCCTAATCTGCAGCAGGAAGAGTTCGCCAGTACGGTCGGCGTTCAGGTTGCAAGCAAACTCAACCTCCACAGGTCTACGCATCTCGCCAGCGCCATACTTCATGGTCATCTGGAGCAGCTCGGGCAGCGGAAAGACACCCTGCTGCAACACACCGGAAAAAGTTATGAGCTTGCGGCCGCCCTCGTAGATGCCATCGCGTATCACCTGGTCGTAGGGGTCAAAGGTGGAGGCGATATAGGACAGCGACTGGTCGGCCACGGCATCCTTGACCTTCAGCTTGAGTATGTTGAAACCGTCGTCGACCTGGAAATCGTCGCCTACATGCTTCATGTCCAGTGCGTAGAACTGCGTCTGGGTCTCGCGCAGCGCCGTCTCCATCTCGCTGGTCTGCAACACCTGGTGTGGATGGTACGGCGACACGCGCAGCGTCTGCCCCCCGTCTACGATATACTTGCCCAGGCCCAGCGCCAGCGACGCTATGCCCTCCTCGGCACGCTCGTCGCCGATGGGATAGTAGTTGAGCGACCGCAGCACGCCACTGAAGGTGGGATAGTAACGGTCGGCATACTGCCGGCCCACCACCTCCTGGAGTATCACGGCCATCTTCTCCTGGTCTATGACATTGCTGGTGGCCGCCATGTAAGCCTTGGAGTCGCGGTAGAACACCGAGGCGTACACGCCCTTGATGGCGCAGGCCAGCATCTGCAGCATGGCGTACTTATCTTTAAGGTATGGAATCATGTAGGTAGAGTATATACCTGCAAAGGGCTGATAGTGGGCGTCCTCGAGCAGCGATGACGAGCGGATGGCTATCGGGCTCTGCGTGGCCTCAAAGAATGCGAAAAAATCTCCGATGAAGTCGTCGGGCAACTGGGCTCGCAGGAAGTGACTCAGTATCTCGGCATCCGAGGCGTCGCTCAGCGCTATCTGGTAGAGGTTGTTCTGCTCCATAAACTGGTCGAACACATCGGTACAGAGCACCACGGTCTTAGGTATCTGTACCGACACGCCTTCGAATTGCCCAAAATCAGGATGGCGCTTGATGATGTTGTCCAAGAAGGCGAGGCCGCGGCCCTTGCCGCCGAGTGAGCCATCGCCGATACGGGCAAAGTGGCTGAAGCGGTCGAACTTCTTACGGTCGAAAACGGCCACTACGCCCTGGTTCTTGAGGTGGCGGTACTGTACGATGGCATCGTAGATAATCTGGCGGTGGGCGTCGACATCCTGGAGCTGGTTCCAGGTAACGCCCTTGAGGAAGGCCGACACGGGGAAGATGGCGCGGGCCGAGAGCCAGCGGCTCATGTGGTTGCGGCTGATGTGGTAGAGCATCGAGTCGTTGGGTATCTTGAAGATATTGTCCTGCAGCTCCTTCAGGCTGTGTATGCGCAGGATGGGCTCGTGGGTCGCGGGGTTGCGGAAAATGAAGTCGCCAAAGCCCATGTGGCTCTCCATGAGCCTGCGTAGGTCCAGGCTCATCTTCTTGGAGTTCTTGTCGACAAAGCGGAAGCCCTCGGCCTCGGCCTTGGCCCTGTTCTCGCTCTCCGAACTCTCCATGATGAGCGGCACGTACTCGTCGTGCTGGCGGATGGCCCTGAACAGCTTGATGCCGGCATCGGCATCCTTGGCCCCGGCCATGGGGAAACGTGCATCGCTTATCACGCCCAGCACATTGTCGCTATACCTATTATATATAGCCATGGCCTCCTCGTAGCTGCGGGCCAGCATCACCTTAGGACGGCCCCGCATACGCAGGGTGGCGGCATGGCGGTTCAGAGCCTCGGTCGAGAAGCGCTGGCTCTGCAACAGTATGTAGTTATAGAGGTTGGGCAGGATAGAGCTGTAGAACCTGATGCTGTCCTCGACTACCAGTATCATCTGTACGCCGGCTTCGCGGATGTCATGGTCTATGTTCATCTTGTCCTCGATGAGCTTGATGATAGAGAGGATAAGGTTGGTGTTGCCCAACCAGCAGAATACGTAGTCAAAGATGGACAGATCCTCGTCCTGCATACGCTTGGTGATGCCGTGAGAGAACGGGGTGAGCACCACGCAGTGTATGGCGGGAAACTTGACCTTGATGGCGCGCGCCACGGTAAAGGCGTCGTTGTCGGCGTTGCCGGGCATACATATCACGAGGTCTATGTTGGTGGTCTGGAGCATCTTTTCGGCCTCGCCGATGGTACTCACCTGCGTAAAGGTAGGCGGGTAACGCAGGCCGAGCTCCATGTACTCGTTATAGATTTTCTCCTCGATGCGGCCGTCGTCCTCGAGCATAAAGGCATCGTACGGGTTGGCCACGATGAGTACATTGTAGATGCGGCGCATCATCAGGTTGACAAAGCTCACATCCTTCAGGTAGAAGGTGTTCCACTGTGGGGGTATCTTGGTGTCCATGACTGTATTGCTTATCGTTATTGGTAGGGCCATGGCCGGTAGGGGCCAGGCGGGGTTACGCTTACAAAAGTACGGCTTTTTCCTGTAACCGCACCATAAATGGCCGGGAGAAATATGCCAGCCCCTACATTGGGGGCCGCGACGACGGCCCGCGGGGCCATGGCCAGGGGCAACGGGACGGGCGGTGGCGTTTAGGAATGGCGAGGGCACTTTTTGCCGACTCGGTGTAATAATAATCTGGATTTTTGTTGCACAATTCGTTTTTTTTCGATTAATTTGCATCATGGCAGTTGGCTCTGCGGTGGCTCGCGACGGCTCCTGTTTTACAAAAAGTAAGCAACCGACGCGAAAAATATCTATTTTTACTTGTCCGTTTACTCAGAAAATGCTAATTTTGCCATCAGCAATAACAAAATGTAAACCGTAATCATTAAAGAAGATACCATTATGGACGTAGAGAAAATCTTGCAAGACCTGGAGCGCAGGCATCCGGGCGAGTCTGAGTTCCTTCAGGCTGTCAAAGAGGTGCTGTACTCTATCAAAGACGTGTACAACCAGCACCCTGAGTTCGAGAAAGCAAAAATCATAGAGCGCATCGTCGAGCCCGAGCGTGTACACATGTTCCGCGTGCCCTGGACCGACGACAAAGGCGAAGTCCATGTCAATATAGGTTACCGCGTACAGTTCAACAGCGCCATCGGCCCGTACAAGGGCGGCCTGCGCTTTCACCCCTCAGTCAACCTGTCCATCATGAAGTTCCTCGGCTTCGAGCAGACATTCAAGAACGCTCTTACTACACTCCCCATGGGCGGTGCCAAGGGCGGCTCCGACTTTGCCCCACGTGGCCGCAGCGACGCTGAGATTATGCGCTTCTGCCAGTCGTTCATGGACGAACTTTACCGCTACATCGGGCCCGACGAGGATGTGCCCGCCGGCGACATCGGTGTGGGCGGCCGCGAGATAGGTTATCTCTTCGGCGAATACAAGAAGCTCACCCACCGCTACGAGGGCGTGCTCACCGGCAAAGGTATAGAATGGGGCGGCTCTATCCTGCGCCCCGAGGCTACCGGTTACGGCGCGCTCTACTTCGTAAACCACATGATGAAGGACAAGGGGCTGGACATCGCTGGCAAGACCGTGGCCATCTCTGGCTTTGGCAACGTGGCCTGGGGAGCAGCCAAGAAAGCTACCCAACTGGGCGCCAAGGTGATTACTATCAGTGGCCCCGACGGCTACATATACGACCCGGCCGGTGTGAGCGGCGACAAGATAGACTACATGCTCGAACTGCGCGCCAGCGGCAACGACATCTGCTCGCCTTACGCTGACGAGTTCGATGGAGCTACCTTCGTAAAGGGTAAGAAGCCATGGGAAGTAAAGGCAGACATATACCTGACGTGCGCCACGCAGAACGAGCTCAACGGCGAGGATGCCGACCAGATACTGGCCAGCCACCCGCTGTGTGTAGCTGAGGTGAGCAACATGGGCTGTACGGCCGAGGCCGTAGACAAGTTCGTAGCCGCCAAGCAGCTCTTCGCTCCGGGCAAGGCTGTCAACGCCGGCGGCGTGGCCACCTCGGGCCTGGAGATGACCCAGAACTCTATCCGGCTGCACTGGAGCAAGGACGAGGTAGACGAGAAGCTGCACTACATCATGAGTTCCATCCATGAGCAGTGTGCCAAGTACGGCACCGAGCCTGATGGCTACATCAACTATGTCAAAGGCGCCAATATCGCCGGCTTTATGAAAGTCGCCAAGGCTATGTTGGCCCAGGGCATCGTCTGAGGGCACCACGCACCACGGGGCCTTGGCTCCGGCCAGCGCCCCGTGGCTTAACACAATGTATGAGATACGTAACAAGAATATTATTCACATTATTGTCCCTTTGTAGCTTTACCCTTCTGTCGGCGCAGACCCAGAAGGGCAAGGCTACCTTTTACTCTAAGCGCTCCACGGGGGCCCGCACGGCCAGCGGAGTACGCCTGCACCACGACAGCCTTACCTGCGCGCACCGCACGTATCCCTTTGGCACCCTGCTCAAGGTGACCAACCTAAGCAACGGCAAGTCGGTGGTGGTCAAGGTTACCGACCGGGGGCCCTTTGCCCGTGGCCGCATCATAGACTTGTCCTGGCGTGCCGCCAAGGAACTGGGCATACTGTCCAAGGGGGTATCGACGGTCAAGGTCGAGGTGTACAATGGCGCCGAGGGCATACCCTACCGCCGCAACGAGGGCGTAGACCTGCCCGAGATAGACTTTGAGATAACCGAGGCGGGCTACAGTTTTGCCGACAACTGGGAGGAGCTGAGCAAGAAGAGCGCCAAGGAACGTCCCGCCAAGCGCCCGGCCACCACCAAGACCCAGCCACGAAAGGCTAAACACAAGTCGGCCGCCCCGAAAAAGTCCGAGGAGGATAAGAAGGATGGCAATATGTGGTCTAACATCTTCGACAACATCAAGAAGAAGAGCAGCGAGCTGTTCTGACCCTTGCCCCACGCCCATAGGTGCGCGCCCACACAGGGAGCGTGTCTATGGGCGTGGGCCGTTGGTAAAGGGGCAGTTCCCAAGGCCCCCAAAAAGAGCCCTTTAGTCCCCGAAAGGTGTTTTTTTTGCAGCCTATGATATCCCCTAAAACTTCATAGGATGAGCATTTGGCAGAAGTGCAGGGATAAAAATTTCCATTATACCCCTGGGATATATCCCCAAAAGCGTGATGACCGCCCCCTTCGATGGTAGAAGCCATCATTAGCAAGCTAAAGGTCGACGTTTTGGAACGTAGAGATGGCCTCGGGAGAGATTATTATTTCGGACGTGTTGGGGACTCTACACAAATTTTTGAGTGACATGATGACAATATTAGGAATATCTTTTTCTGTCGGTAGTTAGGAGCATCTGAAGCCGAGCTATATCGGTGATAGTGACTTTTTTTGCCTCAGCAGAATAAAAAATATGCTCCCATTATTGGGCAAGCCGAATAATTGTCGTAAATTTGTATTGGTCAATATACCTTATATTATATATGTACAACCATTAACTAACAGACACAATATGATAGGCAAAATCTCAAATTCGGTTGCGCCCTCATCGTCATCGGCATCATACTATCGGTGGCCACCTGTAGCGCCCTACTTTCCAACTATAATCCACCAAAGCCACAGTCAATCATGTTAAAGCAGAACAAAACACTGCACATCAGACAACTCACGGTAGTAAAAGTGCTGGACGACGGCAATGTACTGGCCCAGGTAGATGACTACGACGGCGATATAGAATTTATGGGCGAGGTGCTGATACGAGACGGGGCCAACAACGGCTATGTAGACAACCAGGTGATACGTCTCCGCAGCGGGCGGGTTACCCAAATAGGCGTATACAAGAGAAGGACAACAACCATACCCATTGTGCGCATCCCCAAATAAGTCCTAAAGGCAAAAAAGGTAAAAGGGTAAAAAGCGCAGGATGCAAGCAGGAGAGGGTATGCCAAAGGGATATCACCATCCATAAATCACAACAAGCCCATATAGGGGCACTGTTGCGGGATGCCATGCCTCCTATCCTTTCATACCTCCCCCCCAAAAGAAGATGGATTATGGAGTTAGTGCATAGAGAGCAGTGCCTTACACAAACTACACACTATAGGCGCAAATGTAGCGAAGCGTTAAACTGCAAGAAACGACATTAGTACCATGACGCTAACGAGTCTGACGTTATGGCCTGCTTTTGTGCCTACTGCACGCAACATATTAATTTCCTTAACGCCAATACCACTTTTTCTTTTTCATCACTCCCTTTAGTAGAAAGTCTCAATAACGCCAAACCGTAACTTGAGAGTATATGATTCTTCATTATGTCGCGCTGATGCTGTACTGTTAGATCATTATGGTAACTATAACCATCAGTTTCAATGGCAAGAACAGGCAGCTTACTCACCCTGTTGATAATCAAAAAATCTAAATGGGTGTTGTAGTTGGCGGCATACCTCCGTTCATCCTCACTCATAAGCGAAGTATCCCTCACTACTTGGCGCAACGGAACATGGCACAACACATTAAGCACATTGAACAGACTATCGGAGGTTATTATCTCATGGAGCATTGCATAGGTCAAGTTTTCCGAAGCATATTCAGATATCTGTGAATGTCTCTCTAAAAACGCTATGCGTTGTTCCGTATATTGCTCATACAAATAGTCAAATATGGAAGCCAACTTGCTTTCTGTTACCATGCAATTATTATAGGCTATATAGTCAAGCAAATCCATGATGTTGCCATGTCTTGCCTGCTCGTTGCCAGTCATCACAAGACAGAAATTCTTCTTTGCCCTTGACACAGCCACATTCAGCATATTGGCATCATCGGCAAAGTTTGTTATCTGATTATCTACCACACTCATGATGATTACATCATTCTCCCGACCTTGATATTTATGTATGGTACCAGCTTCTATACCATCGAGCTGCCTGTTGAACGCATCTACCTGATTGTTATACGGAGTGACAATACCTATGCTGTCGTAATCTTGCAAAGTCGGCAGCACCTCTTTCTTCACCACATCAACCTCTCGCTGGTTATAGTGGTTGATGGCATGATTACCCTTGACGGTCTTTATAGCAGTAAGAACATTGGCCTCGCCCTTGTCCTCTGTCATAACAAGTAACTTTCCATCATAAAACTTTTGGTTACAGAAGTTTATAATGCGAGGATGACAACGATAATGCTCTCTTAGCAATGTTTCGGGCACATTTTCTATCACGCGCAATACCGATTGCAAGAAACTATTCTGAACACAGTCATACCCCACAGGAATTTTATATTGCTGCATAACAGCACGAAGTTGCACCTTATCTACATCTGTCACCACATTGGGTAGTTGCAACGTATCACCGACGATGACTGCATTCTTAGCACAGGTCAGAGCCAAAGTTCCTGTATCTATTGACACCTGCGAAGCCTCATCCACTATGACATAGTCGTATAGCTCATCTGCGAACCGGCACGAGCGAGCAGAGAACGTAGTACTGAGAACTACTGGATATTGTTGGGCGAAATCCTTTCCCGACTTTCTTATATCAGTTATATCACTATAGGACCTACGTGCGTGCTTAGTATAACGCTCATACAATGAGGCTCTGAACAACGACATAGACAGCTCTGTCAAGGTTTTGGCCTGGTCTTTGGCATCATGCTGTGCAAGTTTTTTCTCGATAGCATCTACCCTATGCCTTATCTCCTCAAGCCTTTTCTGATAGTACGATGCTTGCAATTCCTGGATGAGCGGCGCGAAATCATGCCTGTCCCACTGGCTCAATGTATGCAGCCCATACCAACACATACATTTCAGCCACCACCACCTTATGTTCTCCCACCATTTAGACCAGCTTGTTATCGCTGACAGCTCCCTGTCAGCAAGTTTTTGGCACTCTATCCATAGAGATATGATACGCATAGAATTTATCCGACACCGCTGCTTCTTATTCGCAGTCACACTGTTATCCATACAGAAATGTTTCCATTCCAGGGCAACTGCATGCAGTTCCTGCAACAATCTGGCACGCTCGTTCTGCCATTCATATACATTATCAAGCAGTTGCAATATAGTATGCAGCTGTTGCCGCTTTCCAAGAGCTTCCGAAGCCGTCACCCTCCATGTGCTACATGCTACCGGAACTGATGGCTGATTAGCTACAAATGCCTCCTTGTTCTCTCTGCTTCCAAGTGGGGCGACAATAAAGGAAGTGCCATACTTTTCCAATTTCTCCTTTACGTTGGTTGTAGCTGAGTTGTTGTTAGACACTACCAGCACTGTCTTCCCCTGGTACACGATATTAGCGATAATATTGAGTATTGTCTGAGTCTTTCCCGTTCCCGGAGGGCCTTGTATAACACTGAGCTGATGTTCAAAAGCCACGGCAACAGCTTTCTTTTGGCTAGCATTACATCCAAAAGGATAAATCAATTCGTCATGCCTCAATCTTGCCGGGCGGTATTTCTGGGGATTAAAATAGCAAGCTGCAGCCGTATCGGCTCCGACGAAATCCAGCTTAGCATACATACCAGCTAAGAAGCCCTCGCTCTCTCTATCCTTACCAAGCGGATTGATAATAGCCACATTCTGTAGGTAAGCCAGCATGTTACTACTTGCTTCTTCCCCAAGACAGGACATCTTAACTATTATCCTCGTATCGTCACCATCCTGCACATAACCATTGGCATGGACTATTCGCCAATAGCATTTAGCGCCGCAGGCAAACTTCCATATCTCTTTGACATCAGTTTGTTGCTTATTGCCTACCACAACCTGGCAATGCGTAGGATTTATCAACAAAGGATTGCTGAGCCACACGACCTTGTCACTTCCGTAGCTGTAGCTTTTAGGGGTATTCTTAAACCGCACCCTATAGCCCTTAGCCCCATTCCTTTGAATAGAGCCTATCTGCATAGTCTTTGGTTCGCCATTCAGCAAGATAAAGCAACGCGACAAATCCATGTATTTTATGTTTTTACTTAACCCCACCGGTTATCAGAAAAGAGCTACACTATTTCTAATGACCGATGGGAGTTAGTGGATTATATTAGCAACCAAGCCTATCAAATAACCACTGCGAGAATAATGTCTATTACTTATGTTTCTTCCAGTACTTGGCACCCTTGGCCTTGAGCTTGGCGGTAAACTCGGCAGAAGCCTTCTCTACCGCGGCTTCCTCTTCGGGAGTGGCAAAGGCGTGGCGGTAACCCTTCACGTCGTTCCAGTGACCACGGGTGAAGTCGGGCACCTCGACGGGCTTGTTGCCATGGTTCATGGAGAGGGCGCCCAACTCGGCCAGACAGCACCACTCGCCCAGGTCGTACACATCTATGTCGAAAGGCAAGCCATGCTGCAGACAGTAGACCAGACGGCTGTCCATAATGAAGTCCATACCACCATGACCACCCACTTTCTTGGCCTCGGCCACGTAGCGGGTAACGAGCGGACTCTCGTACTTCTTGGTAAGGGCGCGGCGGTCGGCCACGGGCATGTAAGCGTGGCCCGACAGGTTGTCGGACGAGGGGCGCACGCCCGCATTTTTCAGCTCGGAGCCAGAGAGAGCGTAGCCCTCAGTAGGATACTTGTTGGCGAAGCCCTTGGTACCCGTAAGCTGGTACATGCGGTTGTAGGGCTGAGGGGTCATCACGTTGTGGTGTATCTCGATAACCTTGCCGTTCTCGGTACTGATAAGCGTAGTGGTCTGGTCGCCGTTGGCAAACTGGGTGCAGGGCTTGCCCGACATCTTCTCGGCCCACGCCTTGCCGTTCACCGACTTGGTGTCCATGGCCACTAATGTCTTCATACGGTCGCCTCGATGAATGTCGAGCACCTGGGCAATGGGGCCGAGACCGTGTGTGGCGTACACGTCGCCACGGTGGGTCTGGTTGTAGGCCAGTCGCCAGTGCAGCTTGTCATTGGCGTCGCGCTGCCAGTAGGCTTTCCAGAAGAGCGACAGGTCGTGGCGGTAGGCGCCCTGTACATACAGCACATCGCCGAACACTCCGTGCTGGGCCATGTTAAGGCTGTTGAGCTCGAAGAAGTCGTAGCAGCAGTTCTCGAGCATCATACAGTGCAGGCGGGTCTTCTCAGAGAGGTCGATGAGCTGCCAAATCTCGCTGAGGTTCATAGCAGAGGGCACCTCGATAGCTACATGCTTGCCATGCTCCATGGCGTACTTGGCCACGGTAAAGTGGTGCATCCAGTCGGTAGCTATATACACCAGGTCGATATCCTTGCGCTCGCAAAGCTTCTTATAGCCATCCTCGCCACCATACACGACGGCAGGGGGCATGCTGGCATCGCGCAGGATATTATTGCAGGTGTCGGCTCGGCTCTTCTCGTAGTCGCACAGGGCCACCACCTGGGTGCCGTTGATGTACATCCAGCGGCGCACGGCGTCGTGGCCGCGCATGCCCAGGCCCACAAAGCCCACCCGGACTACGGGCAACTTGGCGGTGACCAGCCCCACGGCCGGCTGCTGACCGGCGGGACGTGCCGGGGTATCAGTTACAATGGTGCCGTCTACTATCTTATACGGCCAGTTGAAGCCCTCCTGGGCGCTGACGGTGTGTGAGCTTATCATCAGGCTCACTATCAGCATCAAGACGAATGAAAATCTTCTCATCATATTATTTATTAAGGATTATAGGGGCAAAGTTAATAAGAAAAAGGCTAAGAAACACACGTTTGGCCAATAATTGTAGTAAAAAAGACGTCCACTGCCATTACAGAGACCGCCCACAGCACACCAGATGACACTGCGGGCGGTAAGGGGAGGCTACTTGCGGGTAGGGATGTTGAACTCGGTAACCTTGGAAATCTTGTGGTTGTTGCCCTCGATGACCGACACGCATATCTTGGCACTGCCATCCCTGAGGCGGTTATCGGCCTTGACCACAGCGGTGTACCGTATGCCCTTGCCAGGGTCTATGCGCTCTACATGGATGCCCGGCGATATGTACAGGTGGCGGTTAGCAGTGGCCTCGACCACCATGGGCTGTATATCGTAGATGGGCTGCGCGCCATGGTTGAATACCTCGAACACCACGTGGCACAGCTCACCGCGGCTGATGACGTTGTCGCCGTCGGCATCGACAAACCGGGCATTGCGTATCTCAATAGTAGGCGTATAGGTGATGCCCTCGGCTATATTCTCCACACTCGACGAGCCGGGGAACACCTGTACAGGCTGGTTGGCAGGCTCGCCGGTAGCAGAGGTGCCGTTGGCTGTAGTGGGGGTGCCATTGGTAGTGACAGGCTCGCCTCCGCCGATGCCCTCGATGCGGTCGTCGCCACCATTGTTGGCATCAAAGCCGCTGCCGTAGTTTTCATCGCCGTTCTGTACCACAGGAGCCTGACGGCGCACCTGGCTGCGGGCAGCCCGCCGATGGCTGTACACCTCATCATCGGTCTGCCGTTGCTGACGCCGCTGGTCCTGGGCACTGCCTATGACGCCACCTATCACGGCGCCGCCAGCCATACCTATTACGGTGCCTATATCGTGTCCACGGGGGCCATCGCTGATGCCCCCAATGGCACTACCCAAAATGCTTCCGAACGTGGCACCGGTATAGGCACCCTGCCCCGTGTAGGTACCACAGCTGCTTACAAGCATCAGGGCCGACACGGCTAATACTGCATAATTCTTTGTCATAGTTGTCACTTCCATTACATCCCACGCGGCTACGCCGGCCACCACACTGGTGCGTGGCCGCCGCTGGGAACTGATTACAGGTGCAAATGTAATAATTTCCGAACATCCCGCCACCATCTTTTCCCTAAAAAAGAGTAGGGATTTCCCTACCATGGCAGAAAGCCGCACGCCCGCCACCATCTCCCCACCTTTTCCGCCCCTGCTTTCGGCCAAATAATCACGATAGGCCAACAACACTGATAACCGCAAACAGATGCGTTATCTATCCATTACATCTGTATCGAAACCGAAGCTCGTCATCTCGGCCATATTCTAAAATCGCAAGCTCGTCATGGGCATACTCGCTGTTTGCCGCTGGAGCCATCCTGCCTCTCACAGGTTTTCCTGGAGTCAAGAGTATTATGCACCATACCACTGGCCAAATCGTCGCGGCCGCAGAAGAGGTATTACAGATGATGCACATATCGAAATTCGCTTTCTATGATATGCCATCAGGTGCTTTCTCTGCTTTGCTTTTCGAGCAAACTTTTTGCTAACATTGACAACTCAACATAACTTGCCATGTATTTAACATCATTTAATACCCCCCCATACGCGTTATATCTATATTATATACCTTTGCAGTCCATTATAACAACAAAGATAACAAATACGAACTTATGAAGAAGCAAACTTACATTTCACCTTGTATAAATATGTACAAGGTGGTAACGCCTGCAATACTGGCAGGTAGTGGAGAACAAGACAATGTCGGTCAACCACGAAATTTTTCTGTCACTGAGAGCACGACAAATGGTGACGAAGAAGATGTCTGGGAATAATTAGTTTCTTAAAAAATTACACAAAGATGAAGAATGTATTATATTCTCTTTTTTTAGCGCTGACTATAATGTCTCTCGCTGCGTGCAGCAATGATGACAACAATGATCCGCAACTGAAAAAGGGTATGACCCTTTATGCCACTATCGAAGATATGGGTACACGTGCTACGATGACGGATAACGATGGGTCATGGAAATTCGCTTTTACTACTAACGATGTTGTGAATGTAAGCAACGAACAAATAACATCATACTACACGTTCACCAATATAGGGAATCAGTTCGCCAGCACAGATGCCATGACAACAGCGAAAGCTACCCATTGGTATGCTTACTTCCCTGGCAACGAAGTGGATTTGACAAAACAGAAAGGGACTTTCGATGACGTGGCCAACAAGTATGCCGTAGCGGGTAAGACAAATGAGACAACAACAGGTGCAGACGGGCTTTCCATTGCCTTGAGTGCCAAGGTCGCAGTGCTTCGTGTCGTGGAGGTAGACAAGACTGGCACACTGGACATTAACGTGAAGACAGCTGACGGCAAATGGGTAAAAGGACTTACCGCCATCAAGAACGAAGACAACTTTGCCATAAGTACAAACGAGACCAAGACTACGCTGCTTTCCAAAACCTCAACCGCAGGAGAAATCAGCTATGTGGTAGTGCCTGCGGGCCAAAAAATAGCGATATATAATGGCAACCTGCTCCTTAACACCACAAAAGAGGGTGGCCTGACTGCAGGCAAGTACTACACCATAACCTCAGGCCCAACAAAAGGCACAGCAAAGGCTCTTATCAACAACAAAGAAACATCCATAGATTGGATACAGCTGTGGGCTGGCGGCCCGAGGTTCGCCACAAAGAATGTTGAAGAAGATATGAACTGGACTGATGCCGCAAAGACAGGTAGTAACTTTGCTTGGGGCGAGAATTGGCGTGCCCCAACTGATGAAGAAATCACAGAAGCAGGAGGTTTCTCATACGATTGGGGAAATCAGAAAGCTACTACAGGCTCTCCCACTATTACATTATCTCAAGAAAATGGAGAAGACATTGTTAAATTTACTGGCGTGCAACTCGGATATACCAAAAACAGTTTGACCCTTTATAACAAGATTGATAAAGATGGTAATAGCAATTTTGATTTCTGGACATCTTCGGAAGGGAATAATTGTGGTTACCACTTCATGATTACAATACAGGATGGCATAATAGGTGCTTTTGGTATAGGGAAAATTAACGACAAAAACTCTAAGTATCTGATGGTTCGCCCTGTATTGGCAAAATCACCGTGGTAACTATGAGTAATAACAATACAGAAAATTAAGTCCCCATAATATACTCTATTCTGCCCAAGTGGGACTACCTATCATAAACCTTCATCCTGCACTTACTGCAAGATGAAGGTTTTTTGTACAGGAGCCGTTTCGCACTTGGCCTACCTCGCCTATGCCGTTACCGACGCTCCTTAAAGAAGTCCTGCATGAGTTGACGACAGGCATTTTCCAACACACCAGACGTTACCTGGGTCTTGGGGTGGTACGCATGGGGGGCGTAGAGGGTATAACCGCGCTTGACATCGGGGGCACCATAGACCACACGGTCTATCTGTGACCAGCCGAGAGCACCGGCGCACATTACGCAGGGTTCTACCGTGACGTAGAGTGTACAGCCACGAAGATACTTGCCACCCAACTGATTGGCCGCAGCGGTGATGGCCTGCATCTCGGCATGAGCCGTCACATCATGGAGCGTTTCGGTAAAATTGTGGGCACGGGCGATGATACGCCCCTGACATACGATGACGGCTCCAATGGGTATCTCGCCATCGGATAATGCCTGTCGGGCCTGCTCTATGGCCTTAGACATAAACAGTTCGTCCTGCTTCTGTTGTTCTTCTGCACTCATCTTTCTTTTTCTTATTGTCCCACAGAGTGGGATGACCACCTCCTACTGCCTGCCAAACTCCATACAGAAGCCTGCGGTGGGGCGACCGGGTGGAATAGACTCAAGGAGGGTGGCCCTTATAACAAAAGAAGGTGGGAATGTACATGCCATCCCCACCTCTATCTTAACTATTGATTATTGATACGTTATTATACTCAGCGGCTTACTTTATGCCAAGAACCTGCTTAGCAGCAACGTTCTCGGGGTCTATTTCCAGAACTTTCTTCCAGTTCTCGGTAGCCAGGGCCTTGTCATTATGCAGCGTATAGTAATAACCCAGATAACGGTAAGCCTCTACCAGACGAGCCTTGTCTGAGTCATCGGGAGCAGACTTAGCCTTGATAAGTTCTATGAGTTTCTCGTAATGCGGCTTGGCAGCACCTGACTTAGTCTCTGGGTCGAGCTTATAACCGATGTGGGCACGCTGATAGGTAGCATAGTCGGCCACGCTGGGGAACTTGTCTGCGATAACGCCCCAAGCCTTGTCGGCCTCAGTGTAATACTTCATCTGGTCGGCCCCAGTAGCTTTCTCGGCCTGTGCCATGTAAATATTAGGCAGCTTGCTGTACTCGTAGGCGGTAACCTTGTCGGCATTATCGACATACTTGTTAAAGGCTGCTACAGCACTGTCAACATCGCCTTTCTCTGCATATACATCAGAAAGAACCTTGTATATCTTAACCTGCATAGCCTTGTTATTGGCATCCAGGGCGATGGCCTTGTTAAACTGGTCGATGGCATTGTCATAATCCTTGTTACCACTATAGGCCATACCGAGATACAGGTGGTCATTGCCCGACAGCTTAACCTTGTCAGAAGCCAAAAGGGCATTGCCTGCAGCAATGGCCTCAGGGAAACGGTTCAGCTCGGTAAGGTTAAAGAGGGCCAGACGGTTCAGACCGGCATTGTTAGCAAAGCGGGTACGACCGGCCTCTGCTATCTCAAGGCTCTTCTGATAATCGGCAAGCAGATAGCAGTCGGTAGAATAAGCCGCGAGCTGATAGTCTTCCATCTTGCTGCGGTCTACCTTATCATAATAACTTACTGCTTTCTTGATATTTCCAGCCTTGTCGTATATTTCTGCTGAAATGATATCTACAGGATAGTCAGGGCGCACCTTGCGAAGATCCTCCAGCTTGGCTACGGCAGCAGCAGGATTGGCCTTGCTGTTAACCTGGGCATAACGGCGATAGCCATCTACATTCTGAGGATCCATGACAGTG
Organism: uncultured Prevotella sp.; assembly: GCA_934204655.1. Taxonomy (GTDB): domain Bacteria; phylum Bacteroidota; class Bacteroidia; order Bacteroidales; family Bacteroidaceae; genus Prevotella. Next base: position 20,689 of record CAKPZJ010000032.1, read on the forward strand.
GCCTGCTCAAACCAAGCCGAAGCCTCGCCTCCATTGTCCTTAAATGCCTCGATGTCGCCCATCAGTACATAGCCAGGGCCATACTTAGAATTAACCTTAATGGCAGTCTCCGCGAACAGCTGGGCATTGGCGGTATCCTTAACATCCAGATAGGCACGGCCAAGGGCGGTCAGAGCCTCCGCATTTTTCTTATAAGCCTTACGGAAATTCTTAATCTCACTCTGAATGGCAGCAGTATTGCCTTTGTTGTCCTTAACCAACTTAGTCATTTTCTCGATGTCGCTCTTTACATCCTGTGCCACCATAGGAGCACTGAAACCTGTTATCAGGGCTCCGATAAGTAAATATTTAATCGCTTTCATAATTCTATATTTTAGTGATTATACTTTTATGACGTTCGCCAAAACCACAAAGTTACCCTTATTGAGTAATATTAACATCGCGGATGGTAATATTGCCCTGAACGGGAAGCAAGCCAGACTTAAAGATAATGAGCTGTCCCTTAGGCGATGTTAGAAAGTTGGCAAAGCCCCATGGCAGACCGCGCAACGGGTCGTTGAGCAGGGCGTAGATGGTACGCGCCAATGGATAGTTACCATTATATATATAGTACTGATAGGGCTTCCAGCTATTGGCAGGGGTGGCCTTGTCCAAGCGGGAAACCGCCATCGTGCGGATATTCTTCTTAAAGGTAAGGTTGGTTGTATCGCGTTTATCATTCAACCAGTTACTACCGATAACCCCGATAGCATTAGGTGTCTTCTCGACATAGGATATTACATCTGCCGTCTTCTTGACTGCCACCACATTGGGGTTAGTGATGGGCTTGCCGCCCAAGATACTATCCTCGGCAAAATGCACGGTACTGGACTTACGGTTGTCGAACACCACAATGATGTCGCCCCTGTTATTCTTGGGGTTAAGCGACGACCACTTGGTAACCTTACCCGTCAGTATATTAGCAATGTCCTTTACCGAAATACAAGTATCGCTATTAGTTTTGTTAACTATCAGCGCCAATCCATCGTAAGCAATGGGAAACGAGCGAGGATTGAATGTTTGGTCTTCCAGGCTCTGGCGTTCCTTGGCCTTGAAGTCGCGGGCCGTAATGGCCAGGCAGATTTTTCCTTTCAGCAACATGGTAACAGCATCCGACTCATTGGTATATATCGGCTTAACCATTGCCTGAGGGTAAGAGAACTCGAAGAGTTGAACCTCTTCGTCTATAATGGGGCTAAAACTTTCGTCAGAGGCGAAACTGGCCACCCCTGACGAATAAGTATCTGTCCGCCCGCCCTTGTGCTTCTTGTTCTGACAAGAGACACAAAGGCAGGCGAATAGTGTTAATCCTACAAAAATGTAGAATACGGTCTTTTTCATTCTGTTAATAATGATATTACTGCAGTCTGAACAATACAGGAAGACGATAGTTCACACGAACGGTGGTACCATTCTGCTTACCAGGAGTCCAGCGAGGCATTGACTTAACAACGCGTACGGCCTCCTTATCCAGAGATGGGTCTACACCTCTCAACACGTGAACGTCCGTAATAGAACCATCCTTCTCAACCACAAACTGTACGGTTACACGACCCTGTACACCATTCTCCTGTGCAACAACAGGATACTTTATGTTGTCATGCAGGAACTGCATCAGGGCACCCTGTCCGCCAGGGAAAAGAGGCTGCTGCTCTACAATATCGAACACCTTGTCTTCCTCAACGTGCTTCGGAGGCTCTGGCTGGGCGATGACTTCCTTAGCCTTCAGTATCTCTCCATTGGCATCATCGTTACCCTTTACATCAAAGGTACCGATAGCTGTCTTGGTACTCATCAACTCATCCTGAGTCTTGAGTTCCTCTTCAGGCTTAACATCTTCGTCCTTCTTGATAACAGGGGCGGTAAACTTGATAGAGCTCTTTACCTTCTCTACCACCTTTTCAGGCTCCAGTTCTACCTTCTTCTGCTTCACCTCAGCCTTCTTCTTAGGCTGATCCAGGGCGCTGATTTCAGTTACCTGAGTCACAGCTACCTTAGCACGCTGCTCATCAACGAAATTCTTAACTGTGAGGATAATAAATCCGATAAGCAGCAACACCACTACTGCCAGTATAGCGATAATATTACGCTTGGTAGTGCCCTTGCGGAGCTTGTAGGCTCCATAGGCCTGGTTTCTGCCTTCGAATACCAAATCAACCCAGTCTGATGAAATCAAATCTATTTTTGACATAGTCTTTATTTTTTAATTATTCAGCATTAATGACCATCCTGTTATTTAACACCTGCCTTGTCGAGCAGTTTCTGGTCATCCGGGTTAATCTTATCTATCACATACTTACCGATGCTGCAAAGCTGCATCTCGTCAAGAGCATCAATCAGGTTCTTGTAACTGGCCTTGTCAGTTGCCTTGATGATAATGGTCATAGTAGAAATCTTCTGACCATTGCCCAGGTCACCGGCCTTAATCTGCGACAACTGCTTGTTGTAAAGCGTGTCAGAGTAGGTAGGATCGTTGAGCTTTTTCTCATCAAGTTTGGCCTTAGCCAGCATCACCTGCTGAACAGGCTGAGTTCCGTCTTCCGTAACATGAGTAATAAGCACCTTGCGGATGCCATCCTTACCCCAGGTAGTCTTCTTCAGACACGAAGGGTCATCATACTTAGGCAGACCGGCAATATAGTAAATCTGATTGTTGGCACCTACATAGATTGTAATCGTGTAAGAAGCCTTCGTCACAGACTTATCCTCATCTGTCTGGTTCTTATCATTACTTGGCATACTCAATTCCATAGTCTGAGGTTTGGCCAAAGACGTACAGAGCATGAAGAACGTGATCAGAAGCATCATCATATCCACCATAGGCGTAAAGTCTACGCGGACAGTCATTTTCTTTTGTTTACTTGCTTTCTTCTTTGCCATTCTTTAGTCCTCCTCTTTCTTTAAAGAAGTGATAAGATAGTAACGGTTCTGGCTCATATCCTGAAGCTCGGACATAACCTTCTTGACAGTCTTGTAAGGAGTATCAGAGTCGGCCTTGATGGCTATCTTCATATCCTCATTAACTGCCAGCGCCTCAGTAATCCACAGCTGGAACTCGCTCATACCTTTCTTGCCACCCTCGTCAATACTGTCAGTGGGGATACCCTCTTTCTGTATGACTTCGGTCATCTGATCCTCAGGAAGGCTCAGGTAAGCGGGCAGTTTCTCCACGCTTACGCCCAACATTGAATGTTTTTTCAGGGCCTCCTGCTGCTTACCATTCAGCGTCACTCCAAATCTGCCAGTCATGGCATCAACGATGCTAACGAGGTCATTGGCATTGTCGATAGTCATAAACACCTTGCCATCCTTGGCCACGCTGATTGTCAGCACGTCTTTCTCAGGCACTTTTATCTCCGATACCGATCCAGGGGTGTTCACCTTTACTGGCTCATTCTTCACAAATGTTGAGGTCAACATGAAGAATGTCAGCAGGAGCACCATGACATCGGACATAGGAGTCATGTCGATCCAGACATCTTTCTTCTCAATTTTTACTTTACCCATAGCGATAAAAATTTAAAGGGTTAGCAAAAATTAAGCTTCTTCTCCGTGGTTGGCTTCGTATGTCTGAGCAATAGTGTAACCAACTTCATCAAGAGCGTAAGTCAGCTTATCAATCTTGTTTGTGAAGAAGTTGTAGATAACAACGGCGAACCATGATGTCAAGATACCAGATGCGGTATTAACCAAGGCCTCAGAAATACCAGTAGAAAGTGCCTGTGAGTCAGCACCACCACCTGCTGCCAGAGCGGCGAATGAACGGATCATACCAACAACGGTACCGAACAGAGCGGTAAGAGTACCGAGGGTAACGATAGTTGCTACGATAGGAAGGTTCATCTGCAGAGTAGGCATCTCAAGCTGAGTAGCCTCCTCGTGAGCCTGCTGAATCTTAGCAATCTTCTGGCTCTTCTTGATGCCAGTAGTCTTCTCCATCTCCTCATAGGTGTTCAGCGAAGCGCTAACCACGTTAGCTACAGAACCCTGCATCTTGTCACAGAGCTGATGTGCGGTAGCGAAGTCGCCAGACTTAACAGCAGCCTTAATCTGGGCTGTGAACTTAGCCAAAGACATTTTACCGAAAGCAGAACGGAGGGCGAAGAAACGCTCTACGCCGAGTGCGATAACGGTAAACAACAGAGTAAAGATCACAGGAACGACGATACCACCTTTATAAATAGTACCGAGCAGGTTAGCGGGCTCACCGCTGTTGTCACCGCCATGGAAGTTGGCTCCGTTACCGAGGAAGCCCTCGTAGAAACCTACTGCCAGAATGAAGCAGACAACGATAATCCAAATTGCATCTCTAACTCCCTGAAAGCCCTTTTTCTTAGGGGCTGTTTTTTGTGTAGTTGCCATAATGTTACAATTAATTTTGGTTATTAATAAAATGTTATAAGTTATTTTTCTTCAAGAATGGGTTTACTGTCATTCGATTGTCCCTGCGTATAACAGGCTTCTTATCGGTAAGCAAAGATAGCAAATTAATGACTATCCGCCCCCTAATTAAGAAGTTTTAACAAGGTAATCACTACAAAAAGCGTTCCCGTAGCCTATTTGAGTTTTCCCAAAGCCTCTTTTATACGACTCATGGCCTCCTTGATATTGTCGTCGCTGGTGGCATAACTCATTCGAAAACACTCGGGGTCGCCAAAGGCATCTCCGCCAACGGTAGCCACATGAGCCTCATCAAGCAGATACATGGCCAGATCGGTCGAGCTGTTCACGGTATAGCTGCCATAACTCTTGCCATAGAAGCTGCTACACTTGGGGAACAGATAGAAAGCGCCCTGTGGACAGTTGACCTCTAATCCTGGAACATCCTTGGCCAGCGACACTATAAGGTTACGCCGGCGCTCAAAGGCGAGCCGCATCTCCTCTACACAGCTTTGGTCTGAGTTATAGGCAGCCTCAGCAGCTTTCTGACTTACCGAGCATGGGCCACTGGTGTACTGTCCCTGCAGCTTGTTGCAGCCCTTGACAATCCACTCGGGGGCTGCGATGTAACCTATACGCCAGCCTGTCATGGCATAAGCCTTGGACACACCATTTACGATGATGGCCCGCTCCTGCATACCGGCAAACTGCGCGATGCTCTCGTGTCGTCCTGTATAATTAATGTGTTCGTATATCTCGTCGGCCAGCACATATACACCCTCATGGCTCAGTATGACATCGGCCAAAGCCTTTAATTCTTCCTTAGAGTACACACTGCCAGTAGGATTGCTTGGCGAACAGAGTATCAGCAGGCGCGTACGGGGCGTGATGGCAGCCTCCAGCTGCTCGGGCTTCATCTTGAAGTCCTGGGCGAAGCCCGTATTCACAATGACAGGCGTACCACCGGCCAGTTTCACCATCTGCGGATAGCTCACCCAGTACGGAGCCGGAATAATAACCTCGTCGCCTGGATTTACCAGCGTCATTACCGTATTGCACACGCCCTGCTTGGCACCATTAGATACCGAAATCTGCGCAGGAGTGTATGACAGCCCGTTCTCACGCTTCAGCTTACGCACTACAGCCTCGCGCAGCGAAGCATAGCCTGCCACAGGCGAATAGCGTGAGTAGTTTTCATCAATGGCCTTCTTGGCAGCCTCCTTAATGTGGGCCGGCGTATTAAAGTCGGGTTCACCCACACTTAGGTTGATGACATCCACACCCTGGGCTTTCATCTCACTGCTCTTCTGCGACATCGCCAAGGTAGCCGATGGCGCCAGCCTGTTAATACGATCTGACAGTTTCATCATTATCTGCTATTATTTCTTTGCAAATGTAAGCAATTAAATCGTTATCCCGAAACAAAATGTCCACATTTTGCCCTCGGGACTATTTTTATAACACTATTTATCTATTTGAGATGCAAAGTGTGCCCCATACGGTCGCGTTTGGTCTTCAGATAGCGTTCATTATACTTATTAGGCGTAATCTCTATGGGCACATTCTCCACGATTTCCAAGCCGTAAGCCTCCAGGCCCACGCGCTTAACAGGGTTATTGGTGAGCAGCCGCATCTTGTGTACATTCAGATGCCGGAGCATCTGGGCTCCGCAACCATAGTCGCGCTCATCAGGCTTGAAGCCCAAGTGTACATTGGCATCTACCGTGTCATAACCCTCCTCCTGGAGTTTGTAGGCGGCTATCTTGTTCATCAGGCCAATGCCCCGGCCCTCCTGCTGCATATAGATAACCACGCCCTTGCCCTCGCGGTCTATCATCTGCATAGCCTTGTGCAGCTGCTCACCGCAGTCGCATCGCTTACTACCCAATATGTCGCCCGTGGCGCACGACGAGTGTACACGCACCAGCACCGGTTCGTCGGGCGTCCACTGACCTTTTACCAGTGCCATGTGCTCCAGGCCGTTGCTCTGCTGACGGAAGGGTATCAGCTTGAAGTGGCCGTACTCGGTGGGCATATCCACCTCGTCGCCCACCTCTATAATAGACTCGTGCTGGAGGCGGAAGGCTATCAGGTCCTTGATAGTTATAATCTTCAGACCCCACTCGGCTGCCATTTTCTGCAACTGGGGCATACGGGCCATGCTTCCGTCCTCGTTCATTATCTCCATCAGCGCACCAGCCGGGTACAACCCAGCCAACTTGCACAGGTCTACGGCAGCCTCGGTATGCCCGCTACGTCTCAGCACCCCGTTGTCCTGCGCATAGAGCGGATTGATATGACCCGGACGACCAAAGGTCTGTGGGGTCGACGCCGGGTCGGCCAGCGCCTTGATGGTGGCAGCCCTATCGTGGGCCGACACGCCGGTAGAGCAGCCCTCCAGCTTGTCAATGGTTATCGTGAAGGGCGTACCCAGCATCGATGTGTTGTCCGACACCTGGTGGGGCAGATCCAGCTCCTCGCACCGACTCAGGGTAATGGGCGCGCAGAGCACACCGCGGGCATGCTTGAGCATGAAGTTCACCTTCTCGGGCGTAATCTTCTCTGCGGCGATTATCAGGTCACCCTCGTTCTCACGGTCTTCATCATCTACCACGATAACGAACTTGCCATCGGCAAAGTCCTTTATCGCAGCCTCTATATTGCTTATCTTAAAATTTTCCATAATCTATCTATTTTTATCTCGTGTTACACCTTATTATATATATAGCTATCCCATCGCGTCTATCCGCGACACCACATTGGCGTTAGTCTGCCGTATGTCGCGTAGGTCTTTCAGTAGCCTCAGTCTGAACCGCCACATACGTATATAGAAGAACACGCCAGTGGGCAAGAACACGCCCGCTGCGATATTGAGCCACTTACGCTCAAAGGGACGGGTATGAGCCTTGACGGCCAGATAAGGATAGCTGTTCAGTTCGACGAGTATCTGGCGGTCGCGCGTGTTCGACAGGTCGTCTATCACGGCCTCCAGACGCTCACTGATACGCTCTATGGCATGGTCGGGCGCATAGCGGAAGAATACATTCACCACATTGGGGGCCGTGCGCAACTTGTGCTGACGCGAGTAGTCCAGTATATCCTTGCTGATAAGCGCCAGCTCCGCCGCATCATCCCGGTAATGTGGCTCGTCTATGATTACTTCCTTGGGATATACATGCCGCTTGATGCGTAGGCCAAAGGCCCGCATGGCCAGTTCGCGCCACAGGTCCATGTTGAACACCATCGAGTCGTTGGATGCCTTATAGGCAAAGAAGATGGCCGTAGGTATCAGCACGCCGGGTGCCAGTCCCATGCCGAACCAGATGGTCCACATGCCGCTTCTCGCCATCTTGTAGCCCGTATTGTCCAGTATGTAGAACACTATATACACCAGCACCGACACGATGATAGGGATGCCCAGGCCACCCTTGCGGATGATGGTACCCAACGGGGCGCCTATGAAGAAGAATATCAGGCACGACAGGGCCAGCGAGAATTTCTTAATCGACTCCAACTTGTGTACCCTGATAAGCCAGTCTCCACCACTGGTTATCATCTGCTTAAATTCCAGGTCACTCCGGGCGCTCTGAACCGTCGACAGGGCCATATTTACCACACTGCGCCGCGCATCCTCGGGCAACCGATTGTACAGCGTGTCTATATTCATCACCTGCCGATGCTCCTCGGCCACCACCCGGCGCTCCAGAGCCGGCGTTATACTATCCTGGCGATAGTAGGCCATACGGGCATAGTCCATATAGTCGGCTCCCACGCTGTCATAGTGCAACGACAGCGAGTCTATGCCCCTCCTCAGGTCGGCCAGACTCTTTCCCTTGGCATTGTTCGACAGGTTGGCTGCATCCGTCAGGTTAAAATCGCCATCAAAGTCCAGCACTATACGCTTGGCTGTAAAGGTCTCCCTACGGTAAGGTATCGAGGCGGCATCGCCGAAGCTCTGTGTCTGCATATTCTCAAACCACTCACCGCTCCAGAGCGTCAGCAGCAGATGCTTCTTCTCTGCGGTCGACTGCAACATACCCGAGTCGGCCAGGATGATGGCTTGGTCTTCGTAGCTGCCCGTCATACGGTATATCATAATACCATATAGTCGCCCCGTCTTCATGTCCTTCTTCTGCACGTACAGGTTGCAGTTTGGAATACCGTTATAGAATATGCCCTCGGGTATCTCCAGCTCCGGGCTCTTCTGCTTGACCGATATGAGTAGCTGGGCTATCTTCTGGTTGGCCATGGGGGCTATGTTGTTCTGGAACACGAAGGAGACGATGGTAGTCACCACCGAGAACGCTATCAGCGAGCGAAAAGTCTGCATGAGCGATATGCCGGCGGCCTTGATGGCGGTAAGCTCACTGCTCTCGCCTAAATTACCAAAGGTGATGAGGGCCGACAGCAACAGGGCCAAGGGCAATGCCTGGGGTACAAACATGAGAGCCATGTACCAGAAAAACTCGCCCATCACATCCAGGGTAAGTCCCTTGCCTATCAGTTCATCTACAAATCGCCACAGGAACTGCATCATCAGCACAAAGAGACTGATGAAGAACGTGCCGGCAAAAAGCAGGCTGAACTGACGGAGGATAAATATATCTAATTTCTTTATTCGAAGCATGATGTACGCCGGTATTTGTTACGCTTGTACATATTTTGTGCAAAGTTACTAAAAAACAATGGAACAATCAACGCAAACTTGGATAATCGCTTATTTTTTCATAGACAACAAATATATTTTTCAGAGCCATGGCCAATCCTCTGTTTACGGCCCACTGACACACCGCAGCCCCTATTCTGCCGCATCTGACAGAAAAATAAGGGGCTATGGGCAAGAATTTTTCAAGAAAATTTGGCAAGCACAAAAAAAATGTCTACCTTTGCATCCGCAATCGCAACGATGGCGGGATAGCTCAGCTGGTTAGAGCGTCGGATTCATAATCCGGAGGTCGTGGGTTCGGGTCCCACCCCC
>CAKPZJ010000033.1 GCA_934204655.1 uncultured Prevotella sp.
TGACAAATATGATTATCCACGCAGACTTCATGATAAACGGTCTTCTTAGAATTGAAAAATATGATGATAGGATAGTACTTACAAACCCAGGTCTGTTGAAACTGCCAATAGAACAGATTTATCATGGTGGAGAATCAAAGGCAAGAAACCAACGTATGCAAAATATGTTCCGTATGATAGGCTATGGCGAAAACCTTGGCTCGGGCTTTCCACTCATTCTAAACGCATGGAATGAAAAGCATTGGATAAAGCCTGAGTTATTGGAACAGCCAGAACTTATGCAAGTTAAATTGACTCTGCATATTCAGAACAATGTTGCATCTGGTTCATTGAATGACCCAATAAATGACCCAATAAATGACCCAATAAACTTGACCGAGAGACAGAAGATGATTTTGCGGATGTTCTCCGATGACAAGGACCTGAGCCGAGAAAGGCTTTGCGAGAAAACAGGGTTGTCTGATGCCACCGCTAAACGTGAGATTGCGTTCCTTAAAAAGGCCGGTTACTTGGAGCGTGTCGGCAGCTTAAAAACCGGGCATTGGATAGTTGTTTCAAAATAGTTGTTTTTTAACTTTGAGCCCAAATGTTCAAAAGAAAAATACTCATTGAACATTTGGGCTCATCATTTTCAACGCCCACGTCGCAGCCGATACTTCACTGGTCGCATCATCGCAGCCGACACGGCGATGCACCTCCGCCACCAATGATCATCGTCTTCATCCTTGTCACGTCCTCAACCAGAGCCAGGTGAACCGCCACCGCCACACGATTCTGCATAGGTCGTAGCCTCACGGATATAGCCAAGCGAAAGAAGCATAGCGCAGTTGATTATAGAGTTGCTGTTTCGCATCAAGCCAGTATAGCCAGACTCGTTTACGATATCCTGCTGACGGTCGGTGAGCGTTGGCGCAAGAGGCTCTAAAGAGGAAATGAGCATACTGATGAAGGTGGCAAGCATATTTCTTTGAAGTTGAATTGAGTGCAAGTCCCGGTCTTCATCAAGAGCTTCTTGCATTCTGCTATGCTCGTATTTCATTTCTGCAAGCCTCTGTTTGGCTTCCGTAATGGTAGAGTTGGCATCGTCAAGCATCTTTTGACGGAGAGCAAGTTTTTCGTCTATACTTTCCATCTCTTTGCGTAGTTTTGACATTTGCATTGCCAAATCTGCATTCTCAACACCGTCTTGCCCGAACTGTCGGGCTATGAGGTCTATCTGCTCTTGCACCTCATCCTTACGAGTCTGCAGGTTAGCTATCATCGTGGAGATACCTTTCAGTTTTATCTCAGCCCGATGTATCTGCTTCAGCAAATCTTCTTTGGTTGTTTGCAAACATGTAACCTCAGATATTAAGTCATGCCAGTATTCCGAAATGGAACGATGCCGGGCTTTTGTGGTGGCAATGTCGTTGCCACGCTCCAATCCCCACTTTTGACTGACCTCATTTTCCAGGTCATCATGGAGCTTGCGGAAGATGGCAGCCATTTGGTATTTGTCTTTTCCGAATACCGCACGCCACGATATTCTGCCACGCTCATTGTCCATCGGAATCACAGAGCAATGGATATGTGGATTTGTCTCGTCAAGGTGAACGTAGAAGCCTACAATGTTATCTTCGCCAAAACGTTTCGCCACAAAATCATAAACGTCCTTTGCCCAACTCTCTATATCCTTTGTCCTGCAAAGATGAGAGTTGTTGAGGGCTTCTCTGAGACTTGACGGAGAAGGAGGAATGGGCAACGGTGGGATGCAAGGCGGGCAGGAGACGGAAGTAGAGGCATACGGAGAAAAAAGTAAGGAGGGCGAGTGGCTTTCTGATTAAAATAACTAAGAAAATCGTGCGCAGAAGTTATAATTTATAAGTAACTTTGCAGTATTATATAGATATTAATACAGTATGTTATGGTAAACCTTGATGAATTTTATAAGGCCAGATATGTGCTCAGCAAGATACTTAGACGCACAGACTTGGTCCACGCGCCTAAGTTGAACCCCGAGAGCGACATATACCTCAAGCCCGAGAACCTGCAGATTACCGGCTCGTTCAAGATACGCGGTGCCTACTACCGCATATCACAGCTTACCGACGAAGAAAAGGCGCGGGGCGTAGTGGCCTGTTCGGCTGGCAACCACGCGCAGGGCGTGGCCTTGGGTGCCACGGCACACGGCATCAAGTCGCTGATATGCTTGCCCGAGGGCGCACCCATCAGCAAAGTGGAGGCCACGCGCCGCTTAGGAGCCGAGATTTGCCTGGTACCAGGCGTGTACGACGATGCCTACCGCCGGGCCCTGCAACTGCGCGACGAGCACGGCTACACCTTTGTTCACCCTTTCAATGACGAGCACGTGATAGCCGGACAGGGCACCATAGGTCTGGAACTGCTGGACCAGCTGCCCAATGTAGAGGCCGTAGTGGTGCCCGTCGGCGGCGGTGGACTGATAAGCGGTGTGGCCTATGCCATCAAGATGCTCAACCCCAGCGTTAAGGTTTACGGCGTACAGGCCCAGGGTGCTCCCAGCATGTACGACAGCATACACGACCACCACCCCGACACACTCGACCACGTATCGACCATCGCTGACGGCATCGCCGTAAAGACCCCGGGCGACCTCACCTACGACATCTGCTCCAAATACGTAGACGATATAGCACTGGTAACCGAGGACGAGATATGCGCCGCCATCCTGCGGCTCATCGAGGAAGAGAAGATGGTGGCCGAGGGTGCCGGAGCCGTGAGCGTGGCCGCCGCCATGTTTGACAAGGTGCCCATCCGAGGCAAGAAGACGGTCTGCCTGGTAAGTGGCGGCAACATCGATGTAACCATCCTGAACCGCGTCATCAACCGCGGCTTAGAGAAGGACGGTCGCCTGTGCCTGCTCACCCTCAAACTGATGGACAAGCCTGGCCAGCTGGTCGAGGTGAGCCGCGTCATCGCCTCGTTGGGCGGCAACGTGGTGAGCGTCTACCACGAGCGCAGCGGTGAACTGGAAGACATCAACGACTGCGAGCTGCGTATCAAGATTGAAACACGCAACGACGAGCACATCCAGCAGATAAAAGAACAGCTGCAGAAGCAAGGATTTCAGCTGAAGTAACCCCGAGTATAACCCTATAAACCATTATAACAATGAAAGCATTACACTCTGAACTGGCGCCCAAGGCGCTGGGCCCCTACAGCCAGGCCATCGTGGCCGGCGGTTTCGTCTTCGCATCAGGACAGGTTCCCATAGACCCCGCCACAGGCAACTTCGTAGCCGGGGGCATCAAGGAACAGACTAAGCAGTCACTCACCAATGTAACCCATGTGCTGGCCGAGGCCGGCATAGACCTCAGCCACGTAGTGAAGACCACCGTATTCCTGTCAGACATGGACAACTTTGCCGCCATGAACGAGGTCTACGCCACGTTCTTCAAGGAACCCTACCCTGCCCGCTCGGCCGTGGCCGTAAAGACCCTGCCCAAGGGGGCACTGGTAGAAATAGAGGTGGTGGCAGCCCTGTAACGGCCCGTCCACCCCACCCTGCGCACCCCATCGGCCGGGCCTGTCCCACCGGTTGGGGTACTTGTTTCACCTATAATCACCCACAACATCCTTGTCTTCTATCTCTCTGCCGACTGGCCCAACAGGGGCATAGTCTGTACATTTGTTCACAAAAAGGGTAAAAGACACCAGTACAGGGAGTGAAAACAATATTACCAATTACTGTAATAACATCTCTTTACCTTTGTCAACAGTTTTTCAAAATCTACAAATAAATTTTAAACCCAAGTCTATGGAAACCTTACGAAGAGCCTTATTAGGCATGATGTTCCTGATGATAAGCGTGCTTGCCAGCGCGCAGACACAGGAAGTAAGTGGTAACGTGACCGACGCCAAAGGCGAGGCGGCCATCGGAGCCACAGTAACCGAAAAGGGCACCCGCAATGCAACGATGACTGACGTGAATGGTCACTTTGTCATCAAGGTAAAAAAGGGAGCCGAGTTGGAAATATCGTATATCGGATTTGACCCCAAGGTAGTGCAGGCCCGTCCCAACATGGTCATCCAGCTGAGCGAAGCCAACGCCATGCTCGACGAGTTAGTGGTGATTGGTTATGGTACCGCGCGCAAGAAAGACCTGACAGGTTCGGTTGTACAAATCAGACCCGACAAGATTGCCAACCAGAACCCCTCTACGGTACAGGATGTACTGCGCGGAACGGCTGGACTCAATGTGGGCTACAATACTGACGCCAAGGGCGGTGGTAGCCTCAACATCCGTGGCCAGCGCTCTGTGTTCAGCGACAACAACCACAACAGCCCGCTGCTCATCCTCGACGGTATGATGTTCTATGGCGAGCTTTCTGAAATCAATCCTGATGATATTGAGCAGATAGACGTGCTCAAGGATGCCTCTTCGGCCGCCATCTATGGTGCCAAGGCCGCCAATGGAGTCATCATCATTACTACTAAGAAAGGTAAGACCGGCAAGCCTGTGATTAATGTATCTGCCAATGTGGGCTTTGTACAGAAAAGCGCTTACCGCGACCGCTTCAAGGCCGCTGGTTCGCTGCAGCACCGTGTAGACTGGCTGGAGCAGAACTATTATGGTATAGACCCTGAGACTGGCGAGTATGGCGCTTATAAGAGCGGTGTCTACAAGGACTTTCCTTACTACTTTACCAACCCCAACAACCTGCCCGAGGGTGTAACCCTGGACCAGTGGCGTAGCTACACACAGAACGAAGAGGGCGAAAGCGACAAGAGTATTTGGGCCAAGCGTCTGGGCTTCAAGGACAATATCCTCGCCAACTTCCTTAACGACAAGATTACCGACTGGGAAGACCTGAGTATGCGTACCGGTCTGCGCCAGGACTACAATGCCAGCGTAAGCGGTGCTTCTGACCGTTCGAGCTACTATATGTCAGTAGGTTACCTGCGCAACGAGGGCGTATTTATCGATGACGACTACAAGGCCATCCGCGCTAACCTCAAGGTCAACACTAAGGTTACCAACTGGTTAGAGTTGGGTGCCAACATCAACTTCCAGGACCGTTCTGACGGTAACGTGGGAATGGACGAGGATTACCAGCTGCGTAACAGCCTGTGGGCCGACTACAAGGATGCCGATGGTAACCTGGTACAGTACCCCAATGGCCCCGAGTATGCCCAGCGTGGTTACAACTTCGAGTACCAGAAGCAGTTCCTGCAGTTGGAAAAGGGTTACACCACCCTGAATACCATCTTCAACGCTAAGGTTAACCTGCCTTTCAACATTACGTATAGCTTCAACATAGCTCCGCGCTATCAGTTCTTCTACGACCGCTACTTCATGTCGGCCGATCTGCCTGGTTCTGATCCCAATACACGTGGTGCCAACCGCGAACAGGCCAAGCGCTTCGACTGGTCGCTCAACAATACCCTTAGCTGGGATCACACCTTTGCCAAAGCTCATCACTTCACCGTGACACTGGCCCAGGAGGCCGAAGAGCGCCGCTATTGGCAAGACCGCATCGAGGCTCGCAAAATTCTGCCGACCGATGCCCTGGGCTTCCACAACACCAAGAATGGCGACAAGAGCGCCAGCTCATTCTCTTCTAACGACACCCACTCTACCGCCGATGCCCTCTTAGGCCGTCTGCAGTATGTGTACAATGACCGCTACCTCCTTTCTGCCTCTCTACGCCGCGACGGTTACTCTGCTTTCGGTTCTTCTAACCCATACGCTTGGTTCCCCTCTGTAGCTGCAGGCTGGACATTCACTAATGAGAAGTTCTGGAAGTGGAACTTCATGGACTACGGTAAGGTTCGCGCCTCATTCGGTAAGAACGGTAACCGCTCGCTCAACGACCCCTACACGGCGCTGGCCGACCTGAACAGCGGCGGTGGCAAGATGATGGGCTACATCCTGCCCAGTGGCGACCTGTCGCTGGTGCGTTACCTCATCATGGGCCGCATGGCCAACCCCAACCTCCAGTGGGAGAAGACAGCTTCCTGGAACTTCGGTCTCGACTTTAGCTTCCTCAACCAGCGCATTACTGGTAACCTGGACTTCTACTTCATGAAGACTACCAACATGATAATGAACCAGAAGCTGCCTGGTTTCTCGGGCTTCGGAAGCATCACGACCAACCTGGGACAGGTAAACAACAACGGTATAGAACTCACTCTGAACACGGTCAACATCAAGACCAAGGACTTCGAGTGGGACACCCAGTTCAGCTTCGCGTTCAACGACAATAAGATTAAGCACCTGTACTATCAGTACGAGGATGTAACCGATGCAGCCGGCAATGTAGTGGGCCGCAAGGAAATGGACGACGTTACCAACGGCTGGTTTATCAACAAGTCTATCGGTGAAATCTGGGGCTACAAGGTTATCGGCATCTGGCAAAAAGACCAGGCCGCAGAGGCTGCCAAGTACGGTCAGCGCCCTGGCGACCCCATCGTATGGAATAACCCCGCTAACGACCAATACAACGAGGATGGCACCGTGAAAAAGTATGTGTACAACAACGACGACAAGGTGTTCCTCGGCAAGAAGAACGCCCCCATACGCTGGTCTATGCGCAACGACTTCACCATCTTCAAGGACCTTACCATCGGTTTCTCTATCTACTCGCTCATGGGCCACAAGAGTTTGGAGACTATGTACCTGAACTTCGACGACGACGGCGGCCGTACCACCTACGCTATGCAGAACCTGCAGAAGAAAGAGTACTGGACACTGAACAATCCTACCAACAAGTACGGCCGTATCAACGCCATCGGTCCTACCGGTGCCGAGCGTCCGGGCCGCATATACAACCGCTCTTTTGTACGCTTCGACAACCTGTCTATTGGCTATACCCTGCCCCGCAAGTGGGTAAGCCAGTTCAGCCTGAGCCGTGTTAAGGTATATGCCAACGTACAGAACATGTTTACCATCCACTCCTCTGACTGGGTGTATGGCGACCCCGAAACGGGCAACATGGGTAACCGAATTTTTAACTTTGGACTGAATGTTACACTTTAAAAACAGAACTATAATGAAGACTTCTATAATATATAATGTGGGCCGCGCTGCCATCTTAGGTGCTGCGCTGGTAATGACCAGCTGTTCCAGAAGTTTCCTGGACCCCGACCCACTATCGGTGTTTGAGCCTAAAAAGACATTCAAGACCGAGTCGGGTCTGCAGGCATCCATGGCCATCTGCGACCGCCAGATTAAATTGTTCTATACAGCCGATAGCAACGAGATGCTGCCCCTGCCTACCGAGTTTATGTTCTCTGAGATGCTGGCTGCCGCTGCCACCGACAAGGTGCAGCTCTTTGCCAACATCGCCGACATGCTCACGCCTAACAGCGACGACAACACCACCAACAATCTGGACCGTCAGAACAGTATCTGGCACTTCTGGCAGGAGACTTACAACGGCATCAAGAACGCCAACACCATTATAGCGTACGCTCCTACCATTGCCACGCTCAGCGAGGAGGTTAAGAACAAGTATATAGGACAGGCTTACTTCCACCGTGCCTTCCGCTACTACGCACTGGTGTTCCAGTATGGCGACGTGCCATTGGTTACCAAGCTGCCCACATCGCCCAAGCAGGACTACAAGTCTACCAAGCGCGACGCCATCCTAAAGATGCTTCAGCAGGACATGGAATTTGCCGTACAGTGGGTTCCCGACCAGAACCAGCTCAACAAGATAGGCGAGGTGAACAAGGGCGCATGCCGTATGCTGCTCTCTAAGATATACCTGGCCCTCGGCGAGTATCAGAAAGCCAAAGAGCAGTTGGATATCATCATCGACCAGTCGGGCTACAGCCTGATGACCGACAACTTCGGTACCTTTAACGATGGCGGAGAACCCGAGGCATGGCCCATCAAGCGCAATGTAATCTGGGATATGCACCGTGCTGAGAACAAACTCATCTCGGCCAACAAGGAGGTCATCATGGGCATTCCCAACCGCGGCCTGGACACCGAGTCGTTCGTCAAGATGCTCACCATGCGTATTCTATACCCCTTCTTCTTCAACAAAGGCGTGAAGACTACCGACGGCAAGCAGGCCCTGCTCAACCTGAAGCGTACCCACAAGGACTACGAGGCACGCTACGACTATATGCGCGGACTGGGCCGTGGTATCGCCACGTGGCGTCTTACCCCCTGGGCTCAGAAAGGTGAGTGGTATGTTAACGGCAAACTGGACAAGGGCGACCTGCGTCACAGCGTAGACGTTGGTAACTGGGTCTGCATGGACTCTCTTATCTGTAATAACAAGGCTTCTGTCGACTACGGCAAGCACATCCGCCTGCATGACGACAATGGCAATCTGCTCTGTAACGACAGCATCCGCCGCTGGTACGACTTCCCTCACTACAAACTCTACCTGGACGACCCCGTCAACGAGGCTAACGTGTCTGGGTCTGATGGTTACCGTGGCGCCACCAATGGCGGTAACGCCGACTGGTACCTGTACCGTTTGGCCGAGGCTTACCTGCTGCGCGCCGAGGCTAAGTTCTACATTGACCCCACCGATCCTACCATTGCCGACGATGTGAACATCATCCGTGACCGTGCCCATTGTACCGAAATGTACCCCCGTGGCCAGGTTACCATCGGCGACATCATGGACGAGCGTGCCCGCGAGCTCTTCATGGAAGAGTGGCGTAACGTAGAGCTGAAGCGCGTTTCACTCTGTCTGGCACGCAGTGGCCGTCCTGACGAGTGGGGCAACACCTACAGTCTCGACACCTTCGACAAGCAAGAGGGCACCGACGCTGAGGGCGGAAGCTACTGGTATCAGCGCCTGAACCACCTGAGCATGTACAACAAGGGCGAGATACATATCGTATCCAGCGGCCAGTCCAACATCAACTACCGTATCAGCAAGCACAACATGTACTGGCCTATCCCTGAGGATGCCATCGTAGGCAACAACAAGGGCGTGCTTCACCAGAACTTCGGCTACACCGGCTACGACCCCAATGTCGAGGAGTTTGACACTTGGGAAGAGGCCGTGGCCGACGAGCAGTAAACTGCCCGTCAATAACCAAAGGCAATAAAACAACTTACAAATAAGCATTTGCCAAGGGAGAGACTTCTACCAGCGGGTAGCAGCTCTCCCTTTTTCTATGCTGGCTACACGCTAACGGCACGCAGCCAGCCGCCAGATACTACCGAAAAGTATAAAGGGAAGGTAAGGAGCTATAAAGACCGACCTTTACGTTTCCTATGATGGCTCCCAGCTTGCTAAAAACGACTCCGGGAAACGAAAAGGTCGGTCTCTACATTTTTTGAGATATTCTCCATATTTCCAATAAATCCTGTGAGTATTCTTGTGCGAGCTATGCGCGCTGTAGGCGCATACAGTATAAAGCCTGGGGCAACGCCCCAGGTGTATAGCCACTAAGCTATTGTCGCGCTACAGGCGCAAAAGTAGCCGTAGGCGTTATTCCCCTGGCTTACGCTTCGCTACTTTTGCGCCTACAGCGCGCGCTACTTACACAATGGTTGCGCCTACTCCCATGGCCGTCACCTACAAGACCACGGAGCGTACCTGTTTTCGGATAATCGATCTTTGCGTTTCTATCGACTGACCTTTAGTGTGGAAAGGGCAAAAAATAAAAAGGTAAAAAAAGTAAAAAGCGCTGCTGAAGATTGCCTTTATCGCGCCAATGACTATCGCGAGAAACGGAAAGACCGACCTCCATGTTTCCAATGACGGCTTCCATCGCGCTAATGACGGCTCCGGAAAGCGTAAATGCCAGTCGCCGTGGCCTACATGGTGGCTCTCGCGTTAATAATCCCCATAAGTACCCCTATGCTTGCAGCGCGCGCTGCTTGAGAAAAGCCTTTATCGTGCTAAAGACGGTAAGGGGAGGTGCCCCTTGTAGCAGCGAGGAGGGCAGATGCCAATAAGCCGGGCAACCCGCGCAGAGAGAGTGACGCGCACGGTTGTCCGGCTTAATAAGTTGACGGCTCCGCCCAGACGGGCAGTGGTGGCTATTCGTCCTGACCGTTATCGGCAGGAGAGGGCTCGCTGTCCTCAGCGGCCTCATCCACAGGGCGGCGACCCGAGAGGCGCCACTCGATGATGAACGAGAGGAGCATACCCACGCCCACGAACAGCACTACGATGAGCCAGAACATCAGCCCGCTGTTATAGAATACATCGGCCACCAGGGCACCCACTCCCATGAAGATGGCTAAAAGCGCCGTGCGCAGGGTGGCAAACCTATTCTGACCCGCTGACTGCTTATCCGGCTTGCGCAGCAGCAGCGCCACCGTCTGAGGGTCCAGCTGACTGTGCAGCAACTCACTGCGCAACTTATAGTCATTGCGGTTTTTACTGACATAGGCGTAGATAAGGCCCACAATAAGCACGATAGGGATAGCCAGGCACAACACGATGGCTAATACGTTTTCAATAGTTCCTCCCATAATTCTGTCTGTTATTTTAATGATTAATATTGTTGTTCACCTTAAAGACCACCAAGATGGCCGATTATTACACCCTATGCAGCGAAAAATTTCCCACACATACCACCCAGGCCACTAACATGGCCACGACCGAGAGGGTCAGCGAGGCCACCACTACCTGGTTGCCATGCTGCGCCACGCTGTACACAGCCCAGCCAAACACCAGGGCCAGCAGGGGCATGACGAAAGAGAAGGCCACCACACGGGCCCACATACGTATGCGCTGGCGGCGTGCCTGCCGGCTCACCTGCTCCATTACTTGCCGCTGTATGCCGTCGAGCAGTTCGCGGCGCTCTACCGACTCCCGCAGGAGGCGGTCCAGTTGCTCATCATTCATTTTCATAGGCTGATAATTGTTTTTTAAGACGCTGGCGTATGCGGTGCAGCCGCACCAGCACATTAGAAGCCGTGAGATGCAACGCCCGGGCTATGTCGGCCGTGGTCTGCCGGCGGTAGTAGTGCAGCCGCACGATGCTCCTGTCGGGCTCGGGCAGGTTGTCTATGGCCTGTTCGAGCTGCTGCAGCTGCTGTTCGTGCTCAAGACGATACTCATCGGGCTCCAGAGAGCTTTCTATACGGTCTATGCGCCGTCGCCGGGCCTCGTCCAGGGCGTTGAGCGACAGCCGCACGGCCATCGTGGCCAGCCAGGGCCCTATCGAGGCGCTGCCCTGCCATCCAGCCAGATGCGTATAAGCCCGCACAAAGGTCTGCTGCGTTATCTCGGCTGCCAAGTCCTGACAGCGCACCACCCCCATGCTCTTGGCGAGCACCATGGCCGAGTAGCGGCTCACGAGCTCGGCGTAGCAGCGGGTGTGTCCGGCGAGGACGCTGTCTACCAGTTGTCGGTCTGTCATCTGTCTGTTCACGCTTATCTGTTTTTACTATTAAGACAGGGACGGCAGACGATTATTACACCCACTGCCCCTATTTTTTTCACTTTCTGTACGGCAATCCCTGCCACCGCCCTAACGACAAGTGCCGACAGCACCGTCTCCATGAGAGACAGGCTGCCGGCACCGTGTACCTATATTATATAATATGTATAGCTTGGCGTCAGGCCTTGACGTTGCCCACCTTGACGAGATACTCAGCTATCTGCACGGCATTGAGGGCAGCGCCCTTGCGTATCTGGTCGCCAGTGAGCCAGAGGGTGATACCGTTGTCGTCGGCCAAATCGCGACGCACGCGGCCCACGAACACATCGTCCTTGCCTGCGCTCTCAAGCGGCATGGGGTAAACGTAGTTCTGAGGATCGTCCTCCAGGGTGCAGCCAGGGGCTGCGGCGATGGCCTGGCGCACCTCGTCTACGCTGAGGGGACGCTCGGTCTCTATCCACACCGACTCAGAGTGCGACCGGAGCGACGACACACGCACGCAGGTGGCGCTGGTACGGATGTCGCTGTGCATTATCTTGCGCGTCTCGTTGTACATCTTCATCTCCTCCTTGGTATAGTCGGTGTCGGTCATCACATCTATCTGCGGAATGACGTTGTAGGCCAACTGGTGGGGGAACTTCTTGATGGTAGTGACCTTTCCCTCGGTCACCATCTCGCGGTACTGCTGCTCCAACTCGGCCATGGCGGCCGCACCGGCCCCACTGGCACTCTGATAGGACGACACGTGTACTCGGCGGATGTGACTGAGCTGCTCGATGGGCTGCAGCACTACGACCATCATAATGGTGGTACAGTTGGGGTTGGCTATGATACCGCGGGGGCGCTCCAGGGCATCGGCCGCGTTGACCTCGGGCACCACCAAGGGCACATCAGGATCCATACGGAAAGCACTCGAGTTGTCTATCATCACGGTCCCGTACTTGGTGATGGTATCGGCAAACTCCTGCGAGGTGCCACCGCCAGCCGAAACGAAAGCGATATCTACGCCGCGGAAGTCATCGTTATGCTGCAGGAGCTTTACCTCGTACTCCTTGCCCTTGAATGTGTACTTGGAACCGGCACTGCGCTTAGAGCCGAAGAGCACCAGGTCGTCAATGGGGAACTCGCGCTCGGCAAGGATACGCAGAAACTCCTGTCCTACGGCACCGCTGGCACCTACTATTGCTACTTTCATCTTTGTTACTATCTTTATGATTAAACTGTTATCTGCGTGCAAAATTACTACATTTAGGGCGATTATCGCTTAATTTTTAGCGATTTTATCGCTTTATGTGACATTTTTTTCAGACCTTTGCATATAAATTACAAGCAACCATAAGATATGCCCGACTTGTCACGATATTTCCCGATTACTGACCCTACGATTATATTCTTTGTCGTACTGCTCATCATCCTGTTTGCGCCAATTATCATGGGCAAGTTGCGTATTCCCCACATCATCGGCATGGTGCTGGCGGGCATGGCCGTAGGCACCCATGGGCTCAACATCCTGTCGCGCGATGCCTCGTTCGAGTTGTTTGGCAAGGTGGGCATGTACTACATCATGTTTCTGGCCGCCCTGGAAATGGATATGGAGGGCGTAAAGCGCACGGGCAAGCAGATGAGCTTCTACGGAGCGCTCACGTTTCTCTTGCCGGCCATGCTCACATCATGGGCCACCTACACGCTGCTCGGCTATCCCGCATCTACCAGCTTGCTGTTAGGCTGTCTCATGGCCTCTAACACCTTAGTGGCCTACCCCATTGTGGGACGTTACGGCCTACAGCGCAAGCCCAGCGTGGCGCTCAGCGTGGGTTCCTCGATGATATCGCTCTTCCTGGCCCTGATGATGTTAGCCGCCATGGTGGGCATCAACCAGGGAGACAGCGGTGTGGGGTTCTGGACTGTCTTCGCCGCTAAGACCGTGGGGCTCTGCGTGTTCCTCGGCCTGGCCATACCCAGGCTCACGCGGTGGTTTCTACGCCGCTACAGCGATGCAGTCATGCAGTTTATCTTCGTGCTGTCCATGCTGTTTATGAGCGCAGTTCTCTCGGGCCTGGCTGGACTGGAGGGCATCACGGGGGCCTTTATCGCCGGACTCATCATGAACCGCTATATACCGCGCCTGTCGCCCCTGATGAACCGCATCGAGTTTATCGGCAATGCGCTCTTCATCCCCTACTTCCTCATCGGCGTGGGCATGCTCATCAATGTGCGTCTACTCTTCACCGGAAGCCAGATTATCTGGGTGGCAGCGGTCATCACGCTTTTCGGCACCTTGGGCAAGGCGCTCGCAGCTTACGCCTCGTCGTTCTTCCTGCGCTTGCCATGGTCATCGGGTACCATGATGTTTGGCCTCACCTCGGCCCATGCGGCCGGAGCCATCGCCATGGTGATGATAGGGCTCCGCATGACGACCGCCGACGGACAGCCCATGATAGACGACACCCTGCTCAACGGTGTAGTACTCATGATACTCTTCTCGTGCATCATCAGCACCATAGTGACCGACAGGGCGGCTCAGCAGATAGTGTTTCGCGACAAGGAGTATGCACCGCGCGACCACAAGAAAGCCGAGGAGAAGGTGCTGGTACCCGTCAAATACCCCGAGTATGCCGACCGGCTGATGTCGTTGGCCTTCCTGATGCGCAACGAAAAGACCACAGCTCCCATCGTGGGCCTCAACGTGGTATATGACGACGCTAACGCCGTACAGAACCAAGAGGAGGGACGCAAGCTGCTCGACCACCTCACCCGGCATGCTGCCTCGGTCGACGTGAAGATGCAGACCCAGGTGCGCATAGCTGCCAACATAGCCAATGGCATCAAGCATGCCTTCAAGGAGTTCCAGGCTTCTGAGATACTTATCGGCATGCACATGCACCCCAACAACTCGAACAAGTTCTGGGGCGATTTCCACCAGAGTCTGTTCAACGGGCTCAACTGCCAGATTATCATGGCGCGCCTGCAGCAGCCGCTGAGCACCCTGCGGTGCATCCACGTGGCGGTACCGTCACGGGCACAGTACGAGCCGGGGTTCTACCGGTGGCTGGAGCGACTGGCGTGCATGGCCGGCAACCTGGAGTGCCGCATAGTGTTCCACGCCCGCGAGGATACCATGGAGATGATAACCGAGTTCATACACAACTGCCATCCCAGGGTACGCGCCGAGTATCAGGTGATGAGCCACTGGAACGAGGTGCCACGCCTGGCGGCCTCCATTGCCGACGACCACATGCTCGTGGTAGTCACGGCCCGCAAGGGAACCGTGTCGTACAAGTCGGCACAGGAGCAGCTGCCTTACGAGATAATGCAGCACTTCAATGGCAAGAACCTTATGATAATTTTCCCTGACCAGTACGGCGGCACTATGGACGAGATGACCTTTGCCCAGCCTCAGCACACCGAGGAACGTAGTGCCTACGAGCTGATACGCGAATGGTTTAACAAGAATCTGCATCATATACAACAATGATAGACATACAAGGCATCACCAAGAGTTTTGGCCCGCTGCAGGTACTCAAGGGCATAGACCTGCACATAGACAAGGGTGAGATACTGAGCATCGTGGGCCCCAGCGGAGCAGGCAAGACCACCCTGCTGCAGATAATAGGCACGCTGGACCGTCCTGACACGGGTACGGTGACCATCGACGGGATAGACGTGAGCCGCCTGTCGGCCAACAAACTGAGCGACTTCCGCAACCGCCACATCGGTTTCGTGTTCCAGTTTCACCAACTGCTGCCCGAGTTTACCGCCCTGGAGAACATTATGATACCAGCCTTCATCGCCGGCATGGGCCGGCGCGAGGCGCGGGAGCGCGCCATGGAACTGCTGCGCTTCATGGGCCTGGAGGAGCGGGCCTCGCACAAGCCCAATGAACTCTCGGGGGGCGAAAAGCAGCGCATAGCCGTAGCCCGGGCGCTGGTCAACCAGCCCGACGTCATCCTGGCCGACGAGCCCAGCGGCTCGCTCGACAGCCGCAACAAGCAGGAGCTACACCAGCTGTTCTTCGAGCTGCGCGAAAAGATGGGCCAGACCTTTGTCATCGTAACCCACGATGAGGGACTGGCCTCCATTACCGACCGCACCATACACCTGAAGGATGGCATGATTATCAACACTGAAAACAAGACTGACAATGGAGAAAATACAACTGGGAGCCTTTAACCGGCTCACCATCGCTAAGGAGGTAGACTTCGGATTGTACCTCGACGGAGGCGATGAGGGCGAGATACTGCTGCCCCGCCGCTATGTGCCCGCCACCTATAAGATAGGCGATGAGATAGATGTGTTCCTATACCTGGACCAGGACGAGCGGCTGGTGGCCACCACCGAGCAGCCGTTAGCTCAGGTGGGCGACTTTGCCTACCTGGAGTGCTCGTGGGTCAACGAGTATGGTGCCTTTCTTAACTGGGGACTGATGAAGGACCTCTTTTGCCCCTTCCGCGAACAGAAGAAGCGCATGGAGATAGGCTCGTCGTACATAGTGTACGTTACCATCGACGAGGAGAGCTACCGCATGATGGCCTCGGCCAAGGTGGAACACTTCCTGAGCAAGGACAAGCCGCCCTACAAGGCTGGCGACGAGGTGCAGATACTCGTCTGGCAGAAGACGAACCTGGGTTTCAAGGCCATCATAGACAATGCGTACGCCGGACTTATCTACCGCGACCAGATATTCAAGTATGTACACACTGGCGACCGCATGAAAGCCTACGTGGCCAACGTACGGCCCGACGGGAAGATAGACCTGACACTGCAGCATACCGGCCGCCAACAGACACTTGAATTCTCGGAGACACTGCTTACCTACCTGCATGAGCATGGGGGCACCTGCGACTTAGGAGACAAGAGCGATGCCGAGGAGATCAAGGCGCGCTTCGAGGTGAGCAAGAAGGTGTACAAGAAGGCCATCGGCGACCTGTACCGCCGCCGCCTCATTACCATCAGTGACGGTGGCATACACTTGGTGGAGGAAGAATAGGCAAAATATGAGAACAATATAAGGAAACAAAAAGCGTAGCGGCATACGCCGCAGAGGACGAAGATACTGACTATCAGAACAAAAATAACTGCCATGGCCGAAATAATCGGTCAAAAACTTGGCAGATAGCGCAAAAAGCAGTACCTTTGCACTCGCAATTTCGGAGAATCCGATGCATTTGATGGTGTTACTGGTTGTGATTAAGGCCAGCCGGCACCCGAAAGATGTAATCTGCAACAACACATTAATCATTAAAATCATGTATTTAGACAAGACTAAGAAAGAGGAGATTTTCACACAGTACGGCAAGTCAGTTAAGGACACAGGCTCTGCAGAGAGCCAGATAGCCCTGTTCACCTATCGTATCGCACACCTCACTGAGCACGTAAAGCAGAACCACAAGGACTTTGTTACCACTCGCTCGCTGACCCAGCTGGTAGGTAAGCGTCGCGCCCTGCTCGACTACCTGTACCGTATCGACGTTAACCGTTACCGCGCCATCATCAAGGCTCTTGGCCTGCGTAAGTAATAGCCCAGCAGCGGTTAATCAAACCCATATAAGGATGCTTGCCCATCAGGGTAGGCATCTTTTTTTGTTTATAGATAGTGGATAAATAAAAAAGCACGCCTTTTCTTGTTTGTTTGGATGTTTTTTTACCTTTGGAGCGACAACATCGTATATACTGATAACCCGCACATCACCAAAAGTACTCTATTATGACACAATTCATCCATTTATGCCACTGGAGCCTGGTTATTTTCCTCCTCGTTATCAGCGTGATACTGCTATACGGATTAGGCCAGGCGCTACTGAGAAAAGACACGGGGCGCATCAAGGCGCAGCTGTTCAGGCTGACTGCTGCCGCCATAGGCTTGTGGCTCGCCCTGTAAACACCCACCAGTTGCCCTACACGGGGACGCAGCCACAGGGCTACAGCCAAGTCCCATGCGAAAGCGGCGGATAGTGAATGGTACACTACCCGCCGCCTTGCATATTAAGTTAATGTGCGATATTAGTCCTTGTTGGCGCGCTTGCGCTCCAGATGGTCGAGCAGCACCTTGCGCATACGCATGCTCTTAGGCGTAACCTCGACATACTCGTCGCCCTTGATGTACTCCAGGCACTCCTCAAGGCTCATTACCACCTTGGGTATCACGCGGGCCTTCTCGTCGCTACCGCTGGCGCGCACGTTGGTAAGCTGCTTGGCCTTGGTGACATTGATTACCAGGTCATTGTCATGCACGTGCTCGCCCACGACCTCGCCTGCATACACTTCCTCGCCTGGATCGATGAAGAACTTGCCGCGATCCTGCAGCTTATCGATAGAGTAAGCGTAGGCGGTACCGGTCTCCATAGCTATCATAGAGCCGTTGGTACGGCGTACTATCTCGCCCTTGTAGGGCTGGTACTCCTTGTAGCGGTGGGCCATGATGGCCTCGCCCTGCGAGGCGGTCAGCACATTGGTACGCAGACCGATAATGCCGCGCGAGGGTATCTCGAACTGTATGTTGACACGGTCGCCCTCGGTATCCATACCCACGAGATCGCCCTTGCGGCGCGTTACCATATCTATCATCTTGCTCGAGAAGTCCTGAGGTACGTTGATGGTAAGCTCCTCGATAGGTTCGCACTTCTGGCCGTCTATTTCCTTGTAGATAACCTGTGGCTGGCCCACCTGGAGCTCGTAGCCCTCGCGGCGCATGGTCTCGATAAGCACGCTGAGGTGCAACACGCCACGGCCGCTGACTATCCAACGGTCGGTATAGCCCTCTACGGGCCTTACGCGGAGGGCCAAGTTCTTCTCCAACTCTTTCTGCAGACGGTCGTTGATGTGGCGCGAGGTACAGAACTTGCCCTCGCGGCCGAAGAAGGGACTATCGTTGATGGTGAAGAGCATGCTCATAGTGGGCTC
The DNA here is from genome assembly GCA_934204655.1 of uncultured Prevotella sp. Classification (GTDB taxonomy): domain Bacteria; phylum Bacteroidota; class Bacteroidia; order Bacteroidales; family Bacteroidaceae; genus Prevotella. Next base: position 18,229 of record CAKPZJ010000033.1, read on the forward strand.
GTCGATAGCGATAGGAGGCAGGGGCTCGGGATTCTCATAGTCGGCGATGGTATCGCCTATCTCGAAGCGGTCCAAACCTATCACGGCACAGATGTCGCCCGAGCTGACCTCGCTGGTCTTCTTGTGGCCCATACCCTCAAAGGTGTGGAGTTCCTTAATCTTGGTCTTCTCCTGTGTGCCGTCGCGGTGGCAGATGGTGATGTTCATGCCGTCGCGCAGAGTGCCGCGGTGTACACGGCCCACGGCTATACGGCCGGTGTAGCTGCTATAGTCGAGCGAGGTGATGAGCATCTGCGGAGTACCCTCCAGCTGATGGGGAGCCGGTATCTTCTCCAGGATGATGTCCAGCAGATAGTCTATGTTGTCGGTAGGAGTCTTCCAGTCCTCGGCCATCCAGCCGTTCTTGGCCGAGCCGTAAACCACAGGGAAGTCGAGCTGCTCCTCGGTGGCATTGAGGTCGCACATCAGGTCGAACACCATCTCGTACACCTGCTCGGGACGGCAGTTGGGCTTGTCTACCTTGTTAACTACCACGATGGGCTTGAGGCCCAGCTGCAGGGCTTTCTGCAACACGAAGCGCGTCTGGGGCATAGGGCCCTCGAAGGCGTCTACTAACAGCAGACAACCGTCGGCCATGTTGAGGACACGCTCCACCTCGCCGCCAAAATCTGAGTGGCCAGGTGTGTCAAGGATATTAATCTTAACTCCTTTCCAGTTAATAGAAACATTTTTAGACAGAATGGTAATGCCACGCTCGCGCTCCAAGTCATTGGCGTCGAGCACCTCACCACTATTATCCTGGCCCTCACGGAAGAGTTTTCCGGCGAGCATCATCTTGTCGACCAGCGTGGTTTTACCGTGGTCAACGTGTGCAATCACTGCAATATTCCTGATGTCTTGCATTAAAGTTACCTTAAATTCGGGTGCAAAGTTACTGAAAATCGTGCAGATAACACCATTCTTGACAGATTATTTTGTCTATACGGCTCACGAAAGGCTGCGCGGCCCCGCCCGCAGCCTGTACGCCAGGCCGGGCCATGGTACCGGGGAGGAAAAGGAAAAAGGAAAAGGGTAAAAAAGCAAAAAACGCTGGGCAGGAGGGGGGCTCCAGGACAAGGGGATTGGTCACCCCATTCGTGGAGACCGACTTTCAGCTTGCCAAAGATAGCTCCGAGCGCGCTGGAGATGGCTCCCAGCATCGCAAAGGTCGGTCCCCACGATTTCCGCAGCCAGAATGGGCGCGCGGAAATCTATCGGCAGCACGCAAGGAGCGCTTTTTACTTTTTCACTCTTTTACCTTTTTACCTTTCACAATAGCCTTTTTACTTTTCAAAATCATCTTTTCACTTTTTCGCCTTTTTACCTTTTCCCTGGGGGCCGTGGGGGCTAATTCGCAAAAAAACTTTGCGTTCTGCTTTGTACTGTCTGCGGTTTGCATTACCTTTGTATGCGGCGAGGGCTACTACTGCCCCACCGCCAGAAAACTACATAATAAAACAAATCGACAACAACAAGTATCATTATGGAAACCATCTTCAGCTACATCATCCAACTGGGCGCCAGCGTTATGATGCCCATCATCTTTACGGTGATAGGCATGCTCATAGGCATGAAGCCCGGCCAGGCACTCAAGTCGGGCCTCTTCGTGGGCGTGGGCTTCGTAGGCCTGGGCATCGTTACAGCCCTGCTCACCACCAACTTTAACGCGCCGCTCACCAACATCAGCGACCTGTATCACCTACAGCTCAGCATATTCGACATGGGCTGGCCCTCGGCAGCCTCGGTGGCCTACAACACGGCCGTGGGCGCGCTCATCATACCCATCTGCCTGGGCGTAAACCTGCTGATGCTGGTCACCAAGACCACCCGCACCATCAACATAGACCTGTGGAACTACTGGCACTTTGCCTTTATCGGTGCCGTGGTGTACTTCGTTACGGGCCAGAGCCTGGCGTGGGGCTATTTTGCCGCCATCGTGTGCTACATCGTCACATTAGTGTGTGCCGACCTTACCGCCGAGCGCTTCCAGCAGTACTATCCCGAGGTAGAGGGCATCTCCATACCTCAGCCGTTCTGCCAGAGCTTCATGCCGTTTGCCATCGTCATAGGGCGGATGCTGGACCGCATACCGGGGTTCGGCCGCATAGACATAGATGCCGACGGGCTGAAGCGCAAGTTTGGCGTCATGGGCGAGCCGCTGGTCTTAGGCGTGGTGGTGGGCCTGCTCATAGGCATGCTGGCCCGTCAGGATGTCAAGGGCACCCTCACCCTGGGCATCACCATGGGTGCCGTGATGGAGCTGATACCGCGCGTGACGCGTCTCTTCATCGAGGGACTGATGCCCATATCCAACAAGACGCGCGAGATAGTGGCCCGGCGGTTCAGCGGGCGCCGCATATACATAGGCATGAGCCCGGCCCTGGTCATAGGGCACCCCACCACATTGGTGGTGTCGCTGCTACTCATACCCACGGTGCTGGTACTGGCCATCGTGCTGCCGGGCAACCAGTTTCTGCCCCTGGCCTCGCTGGCGGGCATGTTCTACCTCTTCCCCATGGTACTGCCCTACACGCAGGGCAACGTGGCCAAGACCTTCATAACGGGTCTGGTGGCGCTGACCGTGGGCCTGTACTTCGTAACCGACATGGCACCCGACTTTACCCAGGCAGCCCAGGCGGTATATGCCGCCACGGGCGACAGCGCGGCCCACATACCCGAGGGGTTCATGGGTGGGTCGTTAGACTTCTCGTCGGCCCTCTTCGGATGGGTCACCTACCGCCTGGCAGCCTATCTGCCCTACATAGGGCCAGCCCTGCTGGTGGCCCTGACGGTAGGGCTGATGGCTTACAACCGTCGCCGCATACTGGGCGACGAGCAGCCGGCCGAGCCCCACAACGACAACAACTAAACAGACAGCATAATATGAAGAAAACATTAATGACCGTAGCGGCCCTGGCCGCATGTATCTGCACTATGGCACAAGACAAGACCCACTACGAGGTGCGCTGGAGCAACCATCCGGCCGACGCCAAGACCTACGACACCCAACGGCTGCGTAAGGAGTTTCTGATAGAACGTGTATTCGCCCCCGGCGAGGTGTGCTGGACGTACTCCATGTACGACCGGTTCCTCATCGGTGGAGCCATGCCCACCACCGAGCCGCTCAGGCTCGCACCGATAGAGCCGCTCAAGGCCCGCACGCTGTTAGAGAACCGCGAGATAGGCATCATCAACATCGGCGGGCCGGGCACGGTAACGGTCGACGGGCGCGCCTACGACCTGGGCATGATGGAGGGTCTGTACGTGGGCCGCGCCACCGACAAGCATCCCAACGAGATAACCCTGACCAGCCGCGATGCCCACAACCCGGCCAAGTTCTACATGAACAGCGCCACGGCCCATGCCGCCTACCCCACCAAGAGGGTCACACTGGGCGAGGCCAATAACATCAAGGCCGGCAACCTGGCCGGCAGCAACGACCGGGTAATACACCAGCTCATCATCAACGGCGTGGCGGGCGTGCGAACCTGCCAGCTGCAGATGGGCATAACCGAGCTGAAGACGGGAAGCGTGTGGAACACCATGCCGGCCCACACCCACCTACGGCGAATGGAGACTTACCTGTACTTCAACGTGGCTGAGGGGCAGCGCATAGCTCACATCATGGGCGAGCCCCAGGAGACGCGCGTAGTGTGGATGAGCAACGAGCAGGCCATCATCTCGCCGCAGTGGTCCATACACTGTGCGGCCGGCACCAGCAACTATACCTTTATATGGGGCATGGCGGGCGAAAACCTGGACTATGGCGACATGAACGTAATCAAGACTACAGACTTAAAGTAAACAGATATGGAGAATATTATGAACCGCTTCTCGTTAGAGGGGCGCGTGGCGCTGGTAACCGGCGCTGCCTATGGTATAGGGTTTGCCATAGCCGAGGCTTTTGCCAGGGCTGGGGCACGTATAGCGTTCAACTGCCGCTCGGAGCAGCATCTGGCCAAGGCCCTGGCCGACTATCGGGCCAAGGGCATAGAGGCTAAGGGCTACATAGCCGACGTGACGCGCGAGGACGAGGTCCAGGCCATGGTGGCCGACATAGAGCGCACTATGGGCACGATAGACATCCTGGTCAACAATGCCGGCATCATCAAGCGCATACCCATGGAAGACATGACGGTCGAGGACTTCCGCCAGGTGGTAGACATAGACCTTAACGCGCCCTTCATCGTGGCCAAGGCGGTCATCCCGGGCATGAAGCAGAAGGGCCATGGCAAGATTATCAACATCTGCTCGATGATGAGCGAGCTGGGCCGCGAGACGGTGAGCGCCTACGCTGCTGCCAAGGGTGGCCTGAAGATGCTTACACGCAACATCTGCTCCGAGTTTGGCGGTTACAACATCCAGTGCAACGGCATCGGGCCGGGCTACATAGCCACCCCGCAGACGGCTCCGCTGCGCGAGCGCCAGCCCGACGGCAGCCGCCATCCCTTTGACAGCTTCATCATCGCCAAGACACCCGCCGCACGCTGGGGCACCCCCGACGACCTGATGGGCCCGGCCATCTTCCTGGCCTCTGACGCCTCCGACTTTGTCAATGGCCACATTCTCTACGTCGATGGTGGCATCTTGGCTTACATCGGCAAGCAGCCCTGACAGGGCGGCGGCCAGTCCACTTACACATGCGGCATAGCCATTCGCCACGGCGGTGGCTATGCCCCGGCTGGCCCTCGCCCCATCGGCCCCATACAATCATCCTAACCTCAACCACATCCAACAAGTTCTTCACGGCACCGGCCATTTCCATTTCCATGGTTTTCCGTGATAGCATTTATTTGCACGGCTCATTTTTATATGCTACCTGTGCAAAGTCTAAAATTCACTACTAGTACTGAAATAGCAGACCAAGAACTAATAACAAGAAAAAAACATACCCGTAGACGAGCAAACTAACTATGTATTCACCTACAACTTACAATTCAACACAAAACATAAGAGAAAAACTATCTGCTACAAGAGCAAAGTGCTGCAAGCAGCGCCCGATGGCAGACCTTGGCTCGAGTTTGGCATACAGAGCGAGATGCCATACAAGACTCCCAGCGTTATGACTGCATATAATAAAAAGACCACGACCTTATGGATATTCGACGAGGGAGAGGAGCGATGGAGGAGGAAGCCTATGCCCCAGCTGAGCGACAAGGAGGAAGAAGTGCCGAGCCTGGCTGCCCTGGGATATATGACCAAGGAGATAGCCGATATACTAAACCGGACCGAAAGCACCATAAAGACCCATCGCAGGGCACTCTTCAAAAAGCTAAATGCTACCAATATGATGGAGGCCGTGGGCTATGCCATGACCTACCACCTGCTATAAAGGCAACGCGCTGACAACCAGGACAAGCAACAAAACAGATGGGCTGGCGGAGTAAGCTACACTCTACCAGCCCATCTGCTATATAGATACCGAGAGGGTTAGAACTCGGCCGTCTTAGGTGTACGCGGGAACGGGATGACGTCGCGGATGTTCTGCATGCCCGTAACAAAGAGGATAAGGCGCTCGAAGCCGAGACCGAAGCCACCATGTGGGCAGGTACCGTACTTGCGGGTGTCAAGATACCACCACATGTCCTTCATAGGGATGTTGCGGCGCTCTATCTCGGACATCAGCTTGTCGTAGTTTTCCTCGCGCACGCTGCCACCGATAATCTCGCCTATCTGCGGGAAGAGCACATCGGTACCCTGTACGGTACGGCCGTCGTCGTTAATCTTCATGTAGAAAGCCTTGATATCTTTGGGATAGTCTATCATAATAACGGGCTTCTTAAAGTGCTCCTCTACCAGATAGCGCTCGTGCTCGCTGGCCAAGTCCATGCCCCAGCTTACGGGGAACTCGAACTTATGGCCCTTGGCCACGGCCTCCTCGAGTATCTTGATACCCTCGGTGTAAGGCAGGCGCACAAACTCTTCGCCTACGACCGACTGCAGACGGGCAATGAGGGTCTTATCAATCATCTTGTTAAGGAACTCAAGGTCGTCCTTGCAGTGGGTGAGCGCCCAGTTGACACAGTACTTGATAAAGTCTTCCTCGAGGTCCATCAGGTCGGCCAGGTCGATAAAGGCCACCTCGGGCTCTACCATCCAGAACTCGGCCAGGTGACGGGGGGTGTTGGAGTTCTCGGCGCGGAACGTGGGACCAAAGGTGTAGATGGCTCCCAGGGCTGTAGCACCCAGCTCGCCCTCAAGCTGACCGCTCACGGTGAGCGATGTCTGCTTGCCGAAGAAGTCGTTATCATAGTTAATCTTGCCGTCCTGGTCCTTCTTCAGGTCGTAGAGGTTCATGGTGGTTACCTGGAACATCTGACCGGCCCCCTCGCAGTCGCTCGCAGTGATGAGGGGAGTGTGGAAGTAGAAGAAACCATGCTCGTGAAAGTAGGTATGGATGGCCATAGCCATGTTGTGACGGATGCGCATAACGGCACCGAAAGTGTTGGTACGCAGGCGCAGGTGACCGTACTGACGCATGTACTCGAAGCTCTGCCCCTTCTTCTGCATGGGATAGTCGCTACCGCAGAGGCCGTATATCTCAAGGGCCTCGCACTGTACCTCGACCGTCTGGCCGGCACCCTGGCTCTCTACCAGTACACCGGTGGCGCTGATGCAGGCTCCGGTGGTGATATTCTTGAGCACCTGGGCATCAAACTTGGCAGGGTCTACCACCACCTGGATGTTCTTGATGGTAGAACCGTCGTTGAGTGCTATGAAGTCGACAGCCTTGCTGCTGCGGTGGGTACGCACCCATCCCTTTACGTTTATCTCTTTACCGAAATCGGTGCTCTTGAGGGCATCGACAACTTTAGTTCTTTTCATCTTGCGAATGGATTGTAGTCGTTAATAATCAGTTTACTCAAAAGCGCCCATACGCAGCATGTCGACCTCTTTCTCGGTGAGGTAACGCCAGTCGCCGCGACGCAGGTTCTTCTTGGTGAGACCAGCAAACATGACGCGGTCGAGCTTAGTGACATGGTAACCGAGGCTCTCGAAGATACGGCGCACGATGCGGTTCTTGCCGCTGTGTATCTCGATGCCCACCTGGCTCTTGTCGTTGTCGTCGGCATACTCTATGGCGTCGGCGTGTACCTCGCCATCTTCGAGGGTGATGCCATCGGCTATCTGCTGCATGTCGTGGGCGGTAAGGTTCTTGTCAAGATATACGTGATAGACCTTCTTCTTCAAGAACTTAGGGTGAGTGAGCTTGCAGGCAAGCTCGCCATCGTTGGTAAGGAGCAACACACCCATGGTGTTGCGGTCCAGGCGACCTACGGGATAGATGCGCTCAGGACAGGCATCCTTGACCAGATCCATAACGGTCTTGCGTTGCTGTGGATCGTCGACGGTGGTAACGTAGTCCTTAGGTTTGTTAAGCAGTACATAGACCTTTTTCTCGATAGAGACGGGCTGGTCATGAAACTTAACCTCATCGGAGCGGAGAACCTTGGTTCCCAGTTCGGTAACGACCTTACCATTGACCGTTACCACACCGGCCTGGATAAACTCGTCGGCCTCGCGACGCGAGCATACACCGGCATTGGCCAGAAACTTGTTAAGGCGCAGGGGCTCGTTGGGGTCTATGTGGTCTTCCTTGTACTCGATGCGCTTCTTCATGCTATACTTAGCATTGGGGTCGTAGTCGGCCGAGCGCTGGCGGAAACCGCCGCGGTTGGGGCCATAGCTACGGCCCTGATAGCCGCCCTGCTGACGGGGCTGATAGCCACCCTGCTGGCGGGGCTGGTAGCCTCCCTGCTGGCGGGGCTGATAGCCACCCTGTGGACGGGGACGGAAACCACCCTGCTGACGGGGCTGGAAACCGCCTTCATCGTTAGCGGCATTGTAACGGGGGCGGAAAGCACCCTGCTGTGGACGGGGCTGATAGTTGCCCTGCTGACGGGGCTGGAAGCCCTCGCCCTCGCCACCGTTGTTATAGCGGGGACGGTAGCCACCCTGCTGACGAGGCTGATAGGCACCGGGCTGACGGCTATGACCATAGTTGCCACGGGGCTGATAACCACCATTATTGAATCGGGGACGGAAACCGCCTGGCTGTCCATTGCCGGCCGAGCTCTGGAGATTGGCCCCAAAGCCCTCGGGGCGGAACCCACCCTCCTTAGTGTTGTCATGATTGTCGCTGTACGCACGGGTTGTACGGATACGGGGGCGCTGCGGTCTGGCGCTTGCACTGGCTCGCTCCGTAGAGCCAAAGTCTTCACCGGTCTCACTCGGACCAGCTGAAAGGTTCTGAGACTTGTTTTCTAAATCCATGTCTTAAAATACTTTAGTAGCCTCACGGCTGTTGTTAATAATTTATTGTTATCGGTTATATTACTATTATGATGTGCTACATACCTGTATAGTTCTGCGGGGTGATGGCCATCAGTTCGGCTTTCACCGCGTCGCTTACATTAAGCTGCTTGATAAACTCATGGATGGTGGCCTCGGTCATCGTGTGGTTGGTACGGGTCAGGGCCTTGAGCGCCTCATACGGATGGGGGTAGCCCTCGCGGCGCAGGATGGTCTGGATGGCCTCGGCTACCACGGCCCAGGTATTCTCCAGGTCTTCCTCTATCTTCTTGTCATTGAGTATCAGTTTGCCCAGCCCCTTGAGAGTGCTCTGGATGGCTATGACGGCATGGCCGAGAGGCACGCCGATATTGCGGAGCACGGTAGAGTCGGTAAGGTCGCGCTGCAGACGGCTTACGGGCAACTTCTGGGCCAGGAACTGCAGGATGGCGTTGGCCAGGCCGAGGTTGCCCTCGCTGTTCTCAAAGTCTATAGGGTTAACCTTATGAGGCATGGCGCTCGAACCGACCTCGCCAGCCTTAATCTTCTGCTTGAAGTACTCCATGGAGATGTACATCCAGAAGTCGCGGTCCAAGTCGATGAGGATAGTGTTGATGCGGCGTATGGCATCGAACACGCTGCCCAGGTGGTCGTAGTTGCTTATCTGGGTGGTGTACTGCTCGCGCTCCAGGCCCAACTTCTCGCTCACGAAACGGTTGCCAAAGGCTTTCCAGTCGTAATCGGGGTAAGCCACATGATGGGCGTTGAAGTTGCCCGTGGCACCGCCAAACTTAGCCGTGAGCTTGCAGGCTTTGAGGGTGGCCAACTGCTCTTGCAGGCGGTAGGCAAACACCATAATCTCCTTGCCCAACCGGGTGGGCGAGGCGGGCTGGCCGTGGGTCTTGGCCAGCATGGGCACGTTCTTCCATTCCTCGGCGTAAGCCAAAAGCTGGTCTATCACGCTCTGAACCTGAGGATAGTACACGTCGTGGAGGGCTTCCTTAATAGAAAGAGGTACACTGGTGTTGTTAATGTCCTGAGAGGTAAGGCCGAAATGGATAAACTCCTTGTAGGCATCGAGCCCGCCTATCTTATCCAGTTCTTCCTTGATAAAATACTCCACGGCCTTGACATCATGGTTGGTTATCTTCTCGATATCCTTGACCCGCTGGGCCTCGGCCTCGGTAAAATTCTGGTATATCTGGCGCAGACGCGCAAACAGGGCATGGTCGAAAGATGCCAACTGTGGCAAGGGCAACTCGCACAAGGTGATAAAGTATTCTATTTCTACGCGAACACGGTAGCGGATGAGTGCATACTCCGAAAAATAGTTAGCTAACGGTTCTGTCTTGCCTCTATAACGGCCATCAATGGGGGAAATGGCAGTCAGTAAATCCAAATTCATATTCTATGCTTTATTAAGAGAGTACAAAAGTACGAATTAAAATTGAGACTTGGCAACCATTACATTAAAAAAATGCAAAAAGAGCCTTATAGTGACTACTATAAGACTCCTAAGTGGGCGTTGACGGATTCGAACCGCCGACCCTCTGCTTGTAAGGCAGATGCTCTAAACCAGCTGAGCTAAACGC
>CAKPZJ010000034.1 GCA_934204655.1 uncultured Prevotella sp.
AAAGAGTAACTCAGAAAAATAAAAAATAAAAAGGTAAAAAAGTAAAAGGCACTCCCTGTACGTTGGTGCTGGCCATGGCACTGGCCATTCACAGAATTAATTTCGCCACAGCCCTTCATCATTATGAGAAGAGCCCCCATATTTTTTACAGAACCGTTTTCTACACCCCAATGACAATCGTGGGAACTGAAGAGACCAACCTTTAGCTTTCTAATGACGGCTCCCAGCACGCTAATGACGGCTCCCAGCGTCGTAAAGGTCGGCCTACGCAAATAGGGTGATAATCCCCGTTATCCTGAAGCGCCTTTCTCAAGCAGTGCTTTTTACCTTTTTACTTTTTTACCTTTTCTCTGCCCCCACATCTCAGCCCTCCGTTCTCACTTTAGAGGTCAAGAAGCCTGGGATAGCTATGAGCCCTCCTTTGAAGGGGGACTTTTTGAGGACTCCTGAGTGCCCACAAAAGAGCAGGCCCCACTCTGATGCTCTCCTTAACGGACATCAGAGTGGGGCCTGCTTGTTAGTAGCGGGATGATTACTGAAGTATCTTGGTCATATTAAATGAACTAATCTTCTGGTCAGCACCTACCTTGGCCTTGATGAGGTACTTGGCGTGCTTCTCCTTGCTCGGGTCGGTACGCTCTATGTCCTGCGACGCCGAGAACTGGACTGTGTACTCGTACTGGTCATCGCCTACTTCCTTCTTGTCTATCTTGAAGTCGTTATTAAGGTGCCAGTTCATGTTGGTGATATCGTCCTTGTAGATTTTCTTCATAAATGTGACCACATCCGACGGTGATGCGTCGCTCTTGCCCAAGAATGAGTCGATAAAGGCAGCTACGGTGCTCTTCAAGCCGTCCTCGTTCTTGGTGTTGATGCTCTGGAAGAAATGGCGGAACAGCGTTACGATGAAATCTTTCTCCTGTGGCTGCACCGTGGTGGCCTGAGCCGTCTTGAGCGCATCGTTGGCCTCATCCAAGTGCTCTCCGTTGGCATGCTCGTCTATATATGTCTGATAGGCCAGGGCCGTATTGGTCTTCTGAGCCGTGGCCCAGTCTATAGAATCTATCTTGTGCAGGGCTGTCTGCTGGTGTACACTCTGGGGGTGACTGTCCAGGTAAGCCTGGAGGGCAGCCTTAGACCCGCTGATGAGCGCGTCGCTCCACTCGGCGTCGGCCATACGCAGCTGTTCGAGGCGCGACTCGATAGAATCACGGTGTTCCTCGGGCGCGCTGCCGTAAGTATCCAGATAACTCTGCAGCACGGTGGGATCATCGCTGGTCATGGCGTAAGCATAAGCCTCCTGCTCCTTGTTGCCCTGGGTCTGGCTCCAGAAGAAGAGCCCTCCGCCCACAATGATGATGGCCGCTATGATAGACACGATAAGCGTGGTGTGACTTTTCTTGGGCTGCGGCTGCTGCTCGGCTGGCTGCTGCAGGGGCTGCCCTGCTGGCTGTGCCTGCACAGGGGCCTCGGCCTGCTGGGGCCGATGGCAATGAGGACAGGCGGGCTGGTCGCTGAAGTAAGCCTCGCCACACTGGGGACAAATAACGATACGCCCTGCTATTTCAACGCCGCAGGAGGGGCACACGGGTGCTTTGTCACTTACTGGGTGTCCGCACTCAGGACATTTGATGATTGCCATAATCTCTCTATTTATTATTATATTATCGATGTCTGAAACGTATCTCGCGCAGCCGATGGTTGCCCATAAAGCGGCTCTTGTCCACATGCCCGTTAACACCGTCTATATGGCCCTTGCCGGTGTACTGCCACATGGTAATGTCGCGGCCATCCTGCAGCACAGGCTCTCGGCGGGTGTACTGGGCTATCATAATCTTGTACTCGCCAAGCCGGTTCTGGAAGTTCTGGTCGTAGAAGTTGGCACCGGTATAGATAAGCGGCTTCTGATGGTAAGCACGCTCCACGAGCCTAAGGAACTTGAAGATGGAGTCAGCAAATTCCTCGGCGGGCAGGCCGCTACGGGTCTCGATGTCTATCATGGGCAACAGGTCCTGGTCAGCAGGCCGGCACTGAGCCATAAAATTGCGCAGCTGCACCTCCTGGGGAATACGGGCACGGTAGAAGTGGTACGAGCCCACCTTGAGGCCGTACTGATGAGCCAGTTCTATGTTGCGCTTGTACTTGCTGTCTATGTTGTCGCCCCCCTCGGTGGCCTTGAGATACACGTAAGCCATCTTGGCGTTCTCGCCAATAGCCTCCCAGAACACATCGCCCTGATAGTGGCTCATATCTATACCGTGGATATGCGAACAGGTATCCTCGCACTCTACCTGGGCACTCGCTGTCAGACCCGAGAACAGGGCGAAGATGAATAATACGATACACTTCATAACTGCAAAGTTAGTGTAAGTCGGGATAAATACAAAATAAATTTATTTATTTTTTGCTGAAGACAGGCTGCGCCTCAGCCATTCAGGCGAACCTGAAGGCCGAGGTTTGCATCGTTTTTTTCAGCATGGACATAGGCAGCACCGTGGTGCCCGCTCACTTCGCCTTCAGTCTCACCACCCTTATGCCGGTCTGCGTAGGATGCTGGCGCATGTAGGCCCGCAGTGTCAGGGGCTCCTCTACCACCCGTCCGTGTATCTGCGAGGCGTTGAGCAGATGCAGCCCGTCGGTGTGCCAGACAGCTATGCCGATGTGCGAGGTGTCGAGGCCGCGCTTGGAGGTAAGTATGGCTATGATGTCGCCACTATGGATAGTAGCGCGCATCAGGCGGCTGTTCAGTATCTTGTCCTTGGGAATATAGGGATAGCGGCGGCCCGTAAGCTGGCGCTCCGTGCGCGCTATCTGGCTCACCCAGTCGGCATGGCCACTGAGCATGGGATAGTACTGGGTATGGGTGGTCATATAGTTGACCGCCACCCGCTGTATGGCGGTAAAGGGCGGATTGGGGGCGCTTATCTCGCGCACGTAGCCCTTGGCCGTATTAGACTCTATCCACGACGTAAAGTAATGGAGCCGCCCCGGATAAGACACTGCCCCACACTGATAGCGCAGCTGCTGCAGGTAATGGCAGAAACCGTCAAAGGTGTAGCAACCATGCGAGGCCGCGAGCGTAAGGGCGGTAACCGTCTCTACATACGTGGTGCAGTCCAGCTGGCGCAGGTTGACCACCAGCCGCTCCGTGGCGTTCACCTCCAGGGTCTTGGCCACGTATGGGCGGCCCGTCAGCTGCCGGGCAAAAAATATCATCAGGTCGGTTCCCACCGGCTGTCGGCGGGCCTTGGCGAGCAGAGAGGTCACCGCGGTGCTGTCTTCACGGGTGTACTGCACCGTGGGGGCAGCCACAGCCCATAGGGCCATCAGTCCCACGGCAGAAATAAGGAGCATTAATCGTTTCATCGTCTGTCAAAGTTTAGTCCTACGTAGATATTGACGCTGCCGAAGGTGTTGTTCGTCGAGAACTGGCTCTTGCGGTAGTTGTATGAGTGGAAGATGGCATTGGCCCCGGCAAACCACCGGGTGTTATTCCACACCACGCCGACGCGGGTGATGCCATCCATGTTGAACTTGTTAAGCGATATGCTGCGAAACCAGTTGCCCGAGTTGCGGCTGTCGCCCTCGGTAACCTTGTAGGCCAGCGCCAGCGAGAGCGAGGCGTCCAACAGCCAGTTGTGGGCAAACACCCAGTTGTAAGCGTAGCCTCCCGAGATAGAGTAGTCCGAGTATTTTACGCGAGAGAGCAATTGCTGCTGGGAGTCCATGCCGTCAAAGAACCCGTGGCCAGTATGGCGCTCCACAAGCTGACTCAGTTTCTGCCAGTCCATGTCCAGGCTGTGGCGCGTATAGCCTATGCCCGTAAGAAACGAGCCCGCGCTACGACGCTGTACGGTACTCTGGCTGTAGGCGGCAGGGTACGAGAACTTGCGGTGATTGAAGATATAGTACAGGTTGAAGCCCTTGATACTGGCCGAGATACCGTCAAAGGGCTGGTTCTTCAGACAGGACGTATTGATGTCCTCGCCCAGGTCTATGGAGCGTATCTTGTAGTCGTCGCCGGTCTTGCGGTAAAAGATGTCGACCCCTATCTGGTTAGAGTAGAGGCTCAGGTTGAGGTCCTGCTTGTGGTTGCTCTCGCGAAGATGCGATATATCGAACGTATAGCCCAAGAAAATCCAGCGCCAGCCAAAGTAAGGCCCTAACTTGACGCTCGGCTTGGGCGAGAAGACGAAGTCGTGTCCCTGACCACTACGCATGCGGTACACCTCGTAGGTATTGGTGTTCTGGGCCATCACCGCCAGGTTGTAGTGCTGCGGTTCCACATAAGCCGTGTCTACCTGGCTAAACCCCTTGACAAAACTGTACAGGGCCGCCACTATCCCCCTGCGGCGGGGAACAGAGTCGGCCGTGGCCTGAGCCATCATGGCCGACACGTGGGCCATGAGCAGCAGTAGGATGGTAAGACTACGGTAGTTCATAGATGGCTATTACGGTAGCGGGGTTACATCTTGCCCAGTATGCGGTCCATCACCCAGTTGGTGGGCGTGGCACTCACGCTGGTACAGGTACACACCCCGATGCCCTGCAGGTCCTCTATCACATTGCGGATGATGGGCAGCTGCACGTAAGGCGGGTTTTCGACCTCTATGTTGGTGGTTCCCTCTGACGTTACCAGCCGTATAGGGTCATAGTTGTACACCGAGAACGAGAGCATGCCCTTCTCGCCCACCACGTCGATACAGTCTTCCTTGGCACTCTGGTGGCCCACGAAGCACCAAGAGCCACTGCCCACCAGGCCGCTCTCAAAGCGGAAGCAGGCACTGATGGTGTCCTCGGCGGCATAGAGATGGGCGCGGTTGGTGCAGTAACCGTGCGCCTTGACGATTACTCCAAAGAGATCCTGGATAAGGTCGAGCTGGTGGGGAGCCAAGTCGTAGAAGTAGCCACCACCAGAGATGTCGGGCTGCAGCCTCCAGGGCAAATCCTTCTGTGAAGTATAGTCGAGTTCACGAGGGGGGACAGAGAAGCGCAGCTGTATATTGGTCACATTGCCGATAGTGCCACGGCCGATAATGTCGCGTACACGCTGGAAGTAAGGCAGGTACCTACGATAGTAAGCCACATAGCAGGGCACGCCCGTCTGGGCGCTGATACGGTTAATACGCACACAGTCGTCGTAACTGGCCGCCAGCGGTTTCTCGACATATACCGGCTTGCCGGCCCGCATGGCCATGATGGCAAAGGTGGCATGGCTCGACGGGGGCGTAGCTATGTAGATGGCGTTGACATCGGCATCGTCTATGAGCTCTTGCGCGTCGGTGTACCACTTCCGTATATGATGGCGCTCGGCATATAGGCGGGCCTTGGCCCCACTACGGCTCATCACGGCTTCAACGTGCGAGCCCTCGACCTCTGCAAAGGCCGGGCCAGACTTCTTCTCGGTCACCTCGCCGCATCCTATAAATCCCCAACTTATCTTCTTCATCTCTCTGTCTGCAATTATCTTTGTGCAAAGGTAACGCAAACCGAAGACAATGCAAAGGAAAAACGCCAGTTTTTACCGTTGGCATTGTTGAGGTGACGCCCACCTTCTCCAAAGGTAACGCAAACCGAAGACAATGCAAAGGAAAAACGCCAGTTTTTGCCGCTGGCATTGTTGAGGTGACGCCCACCCCACCCCTCACGGCCCCAGCCGGCCTGGCGAGGGCTGCGCGCTGCGTCCGAAGACTGGAGATGTACATACCTAAGTTGCAGACCGCCATCCGGTGCTGCCGAACCGCCATCCGCAGACTTGGTATGCCAAGCGGAGCCTGTCAGGGGCAGTTACATCGCCCTCGCGCAGCTCTTAATCTGCCGCCATGGGCAAAAAAATGGGGACAAGGGACTGACATGCCCATAATTTTGCGTAATTTTGTAAGCAAAAATATAGGAATAATGGAAATCAAGAACGCTCAGTTTGTAATATCTGCCCCCACGACAGACAAGTGCCCGCAAGACAACAAGCCCGAATATGCCTTTATAGGGCGCAGTAACGTGGGCAAATCGAGCCTTATCAACATGCTATGTAACCACAAGGGACTGGCCAAGACCAGTGCCACGCCCGGCAAGACGCTGCTCATAAACCACTTCATCATCAATGGCGAGTGGTACCTGGTAGACCTGCCTGGATATGGTTACGCCAAGCGCTCCAAGTCGGTCCAGGACCAGCTGCAGCGCATGATTAGCAGCTACATACTGCAGCGCGAGCAGCTGGTCAACGTCTTTGTGCTGGTAGACATACGCCACAGCCAGCAGAAGATAGACCGCGAGTTTGTAGACTGGCTCGGCATGAGTGGCGTACCGTTCAGCATCGTGTTCACCAAGGCCGATAAGTTAGGGCCGGTCAAGGCCAGACAGAACGCGCAGGCCTGGATGGACGCGCTGAGGGACACGTGGGAGACGCTGCCCCCTTACTTCATTACCAGCAGCGAGAAGCACACTGGCCGCGAGGAGCTGCTCGACTACATAGCATCTATCAACCAGCAGTTAAACGACGAGGAGGGCCGGTAAGCACATCATGGCAGCAGTAAACACGATACTTGACGTACAGGGACTGTCCAAGCGGTTTGGGGCGAGGGTGCTCTTCTGCGGGCTGTCGTTCTCTATAGCCGAGGGACAGAAGGTGGGACTCATAGCGCGTAACGGCACGGGCAAATCGACCCTGCTCTCGCTACTTACAGGCCATGAGCAGCCCGACAGCGGACAGATAGTGTATCGCCGGGGCGTACGCGTAGGCTACCTGGAGCAGCAGCCCAGCTACAATCCCGATGACCCGGTCATAGATGCCTGCTCTAACCACCATGGCGACGAGGCCCTCATCGTCAAGGCACGTCAGATACTCACCCAGCTACAGATAACCGACCTGCAGCAGCCTATGGGCCAACTGAGCGGAGGACAGCGCAAACGGGTGGCGCTGGCCAACGTGCTGATAGAGGAGCCCGACCTGCTGATACTGGACGAACCCACCAACCACCTGGACATGGCTATGACCGAGTGGCTTGAGGGCTATCTGGCCCGAGCCACCCTGACGCTGCTCATGGTGACCCACGACCGCTACTTCCTGGACCACGTGTGTAGCGTGATACTGGAGATAGACGACCACACCATCTACTCGTACCGGGGCAACTACAGCTACTATCTGGCCAAGCGCCAAGAGCGTATAGACACTCAGCGCGCCGAGCAGGCACGGGCTGCCAACCTGTACCGCAAGGAACTGGAGTGGATGCGCCGTATGCCCCAGGCCCGCGGACACAAGGCCCGCTACCGTGAGGAGGCTTTCTACGAACTGCAGGAGCGTGCCCACCGCCGCATAGAGGAGCGCCAGATGCGCCTCAAGGCCACCCAGATCTACATCGGTTCCAAAATATTCGAGTTCGACGACGTGTGCAAGGCGTTTGGCCCCGACCACGTCATCCTGAACCACTTCAGCTACCGCTTTGCCCGCTTCGAGAAGATGGGCATCGTGGGCCCCAACGGTACGGGCAAGTCTACCTTTATCAAACTGCTCCTCGGCTTGCAGCAAGTAGACAGCGGGCAGATAGATGTGGGTCAGACGGTACGCTTCGGCTACTACTCGCAGGACGGACTGCAGTTTGACGAGCAGCAACGCGTCATCGACATCATCACCCAGCGTGCCGACTACGTAGACTTAGGCGGCGGCCAGCGCCTCTCGGCCTCGCAGCTGCTGCAGCGCTTCCTCTTCACCCCCGAAGAGCAGTACGACTATGTGTACAAGCTCAGTGGCGGCCAGCGCCGCAAGCTCTACCTATGTACTGTACTCATGGAGAGCCCCAACTTCCTGGTGCTGGACGAGCCGACCAATGACCTGGACATACAGACACTGCAGGCACTGGAGGATTATCTGCAGGATTTTCCGGGATGTGTCATCGTGGTGAGCCACGACCGCTACTTTATGGACCGGGTGGTAGACCATATTCTGGTATTTGCTGGTCAGGGGGCAGTAACTGACTTCCCCGGCAACTATACGCAGTATCGCCAGTACTCGGCCCTGCAGTCCAAGGAGCAGGCTAAGGCCGAAAGCGCGCCGCGCGAGAAGAAAGACTATCACAACGACACCCGCCGCCGACTCTCGTACAAGGAGAAACGCGAGCTGGAACAACTGGAAAAGGATATAGATGCCCTGGAGAAACAGCAGCGACAGATAGAGGTCGAGCTATGCAGCGGCACGCTGAGCGTGGAAGACCTGACGGAGAAGAGCCGGCTGCTGCCCAAGCTCAAGGCCGAGGCCGACGCCAAGTCGGAGCGGTGGTTGGAGCTCAGCGAGATAGAGGGCTGACACGCTACTGGATAACTACACATGAACCGCCTATGTACACAGCTATAAGATATGCCCTGACCGTGGCCCTGTCGCTCGCCATGCTGAGCGCCGGGGCCCGCAACAGCCACGACACGCCCATAGGGCGCGGGCTGCACACCATCACCCAGGAGGCCGCCAAGGCCCATGTGGCTTTTCTGGCTCACGACCTGTTAGAGGGTCGCCGTGCCGGCGAGCGTGGGTCGCAGATAGCCCAACTCTATCTGCAGACCCAGATGAGCCTGCTGGGGATAGGGCCGCTCCTGCCATCGGGTTACCGCCAGCCCTTTACGGCCATCGGGAGCCCGAGGCTGCACCGCGTGCCCCGCTACTTCGTCGAGCCCGACTCGGTAGACTCGCTCCGACGTCTCCCCCATTGTCAGCTGCCCATGGCCAACGTCTTAGGCGTATTGCCCGGTACTCAGCCCGACGAGTATGTGGTCGTGGGTGCCCACCTGGACCACGAGGGCATGGACCCTCAGCTCAGCGGCGACAAGATATACAACGGGGCCGACGACAATGCGTCGGGACTGAGCGCCGTATTGCAGATTATGAAGGCGCTGGCAACCGCGGGCCAGCAGCCAAGGCGTACCATTATCTTTGCCTTTTGGGACGGCGAGGAGTTCGGGCTACTGGGCTCGCGCTACTTTGTCAGTCATTTTCAGGCCATGGACAAGGTGCGCGGCTACCTCAACTTCGACATGGTCGGGGGCAACCATCTGCCCGACGACCCTTGGCATGTGGTCTACTTTTACAGCGCCAACCACCCACGGTTTGGCCAATGGCTGAGGAGCGATGTACAGCGCTATCAGCTGAGTCTGCATCCCGACTACCGAGCCTGGGACAACCCTGTAGGCGGAAGCGACCAGGGCTCTTTTGCCCGTCATGGCGTGCCCATCATCTGGTATCACACCGACGGCCAGCCCCATTACAACCAGCCCAGCGACGAGGCTCAGACACTCAACTATGCCAAGTTGGCCGACATTACGCGTGCCGCCTATCTCACGGTATGGCATCTGGCTAACGACGAGCTATAACCGCCACCGCCGGGGCTCCCCCACCCTTGCCCCGCATCGCCACCTGGCATCCATGGGCCATCGCCCCTCTGCCCCATCATCTCTTTCCGGTTACCTTGGCTACTATAATATAATAAGGTATAATAACAATGGCCAGGGATGTTTTTCTGGGCAAAAAGGAGATGGGTTTCATTTTTTTTACCTAATTTTGCCACTGATATGATAGTTAAGGTTAAAGACCAGGCGCTGGCTCAGGCAGCCAAGCAGGGCATGGACGAATTTGTACAGGTAATAGTAGATGCCACGTATCAGGCGATAGGCGGCAACCTGAATGTTGAGACGATGGCCAAGCTCAACGCCGACCAGATAACGCTGCTGGGCTATGTGGCCCTACGCGACGAACTGATGGACGGCGGTTTTGTACAACTCATACACAATGGCTGGGGTGGCTTTATCTTCAACAATCCCTTTGATAAGGCTGTGCGCGGCTGGGGCATACCCAACCTATGTAGTCTGATACGTCATGCCCACAAGTTCTACTCTAAATATCACGAGGATATAGAGCGCGACTGTAGCGATGATGAGTTCATGGCCATGTTTGAGCGCTATCCCGAGTTCGACGACCTGGACGACCAGTTTGTCGAAGGCGAGGAGGGCTTCACCTCGGCTGTCGCCCACTACGTAGACGACCATCTGGACCATTTCTGCGAGATAGAGCCTTAACCATACTATATATAATAAGGATAGAAGCGACAATGAATAAGCAAGAACAGGATATACGCCGCAAGAGCCCCGTACAGATACGCAACAAGAAAGCCTCGTTTGAGTATTTCTTCGTGGACACCTATACTGCGGGAATGGTTCTTACCGGTACCGAAATAAAGTCTATACGCGCCGGAAAGGCTTCGCTGGTAGATACTTACTGCGTTATAGACCATGGCGAGATATGGGTTAAGGGCATGAACATATCGCCCTATTTCTACGGGTCGTTCTCTAACCACGAGGCAAAAGGCGACCGCAAGCTACTGCTGCACAAGCGCGAGATAAGGCGTCTTGAGGCCGCGAGCAAAGACGTGGGCTTCACCATCGTGCCTGTGCTTATCTTCATAGACGAGCACGGCCGCGCCAAAATGGACATCGCCTTAGCACGTGGTAAAAAAGAGTACGACAAGCGCCAGACCCTGAAAGAGAAAGAAGACAGACGCGAGATGGACCGCGTACGCAAGCACTTCTGACGTCACGCTCTCGGCCGTGATGCAACACGCCACAAGACGAGCGCGAAAAAGAGCTGGCTTTTTCTTGGTATTCTCTCCTTTTTGGAGTAATTTTGCAAAGTTTTTAATAGACCATTTGAGATATGTTTCAGAAGAAAAGACGCTGGCACTGTCTACCCGGACAGGAGCCCACAGAACTGGATCAGAAGGTAATGTACTGGGAGTCGAAAGGAAAAGAGGTGCCCACACGCGACCTCATCAAGACTCCCGAACAGATAGAGGGAATACGGCGCAGCGGCGTGGTCAACACAGGTTGCCTGGATGAAGTGGCCCGACAGATACACGCTGGTATGAATACGCAGCAAATAGATGACATCTGCATGCAGTATTGCAAGGAGCACAATGCAATTCCGGCTTGTCTGAACTACGAGGGCTATCCCAAGAGTGTATGCACGTCAATCAACGAAGTGGTATGCCACGGCATACCCAAGGTGGGGGATGTGCTGCAAGAGGGCGACATAGTCAATGTAGACATGACGACCATCGTAGACGGCTACTATGCCGATGCCTCGCGTATGTTTATAATAGGTAAGACCACTCCGGAGAAAGAGCAGTTGGTACGGGTGGCCAAGGAATGTCTGGAAATAGGTATGGAGGCTGCTCAGCCCTACAGCTTTGTCGGCGACATCGGTCATGCCATCCAGAAGCATGCTGAGAAATACGGCTATGGCGTGGTTCGCGACCTGTGCGGCCATGGTGTAGGGCTAAAGTTCCATGAAGAGCCAGACGTTCTGCACTTCGGCCAACGGGGCACTGGTATGCTGCTCGTTCCCGGTATGGTATTCACCATAGAACCTATGATTAACATGGGTACCTGGAAAGTATTTATCGACGCCGACGATCCCTATGGATGGGAGGTTATTTCTGGCGATGAGAAGCCCTCGGCACAATGGGAGCACACCCTGCTGATGACTGACCACGGAGTAGAGGTTCTTACATATTAATAAAAATGGGCGACATATATATATTAGGTATAGAGTCCTCGTGTGACGACACATCGGCTGCCGTTCTGAAGAACGGTGTACTACAGAGCAACGTAACTGCCTCGCAGGAGGTACACCGAGCCTACGGTGGCGTGGTGCCCGAATTGGCTTCGCGCGCGCATCAGCAGAACATCGTACCGGTAGTAGACCAGGCCATACAGCGTGCCGGCATTACCAAAGAGCAGCTGTCGGCCATCGCTTTTACACGTGGCCCCGGACTGATGGGGTCGCTCTTGGTGGGTGTCAACTTTGCTAAGGGATTTTCACGGGCACTCGGCATCCCTCTGATAGATGTCAACCATCTTCAGGGACACGTCATGGCCCATTTTATCAAGGAGAGCGATGACGACACCGACCAACCGCCCCTGCCTTTTATCTGTCTGCTCGTATCGGGTGGCAACTCGCAGATAGTACGCGTCAATGCCTACAATGACATGGAGGTTCTCGGACAGACCATTGACGATGCTGCCGGTGAGGCCATTGACAAATGTTCTAAGGTAATGGGACTGGGCTATCCCGGTGGCCCCATTATCGACCGCCTGGCCCGTCAGGGCAATCCGCATGCCTACCATTTCTCTGAGCCGCACATCCCAGGACTCGACTATAGTTTCTCGGGACTGAAAACCTCGTTCCTCTATAATATGAGGGAGTGGGTGGCCGAAGACCCAGACTTTATCGAGCATCACAAGGAAGACATCGCGGCAAGTCTGGAGTACACCATCGTAGATATACTGATGAAGAAACTTCGGCTGGCCGTTAAACAGACTGGCATAACTCATGTGGCTGTAGCCGGAGGAGTTTCGGCCAACAATGGGCTGCGCAACGCCTTTAGGGACCATGCCAAGAAGTATGGATGGACGATTTACATTCCAAAGTTCAGTTATACCACGGACAACGCAGCCATGATTGCCTGCGTAGGCACGTTCAAATACCGCGATCACGACTTTGCCAGCATAGACCTGCCGGCCTTCAGCAAAGTTACATTCAAATAGAATACATTTTTATTAAACTCTTATATCAGTGGAATTAGAAAGCAAAATACTCAGCAAGGAGATTCTCCAGTATCTGTATGACAACGGCAAAACCCTGGCCACAGCCGAGAGCTGCACAGGAGGCCGCATAGCCGAAACAATTATAGCCTCGCCAGGCGCATCTAACTACTTCAAAGGTGGTATAGTATCTTATAGCGATGACATCAAAGTATCTCTGTTAGGGGTTGATGCAGAAGTGATAGCCCAGCATACTGCCGTATGCGAGGAAGTAGCCATCCAGATGGTAAAGGGTGCTTGCAAAGCGCTGCAAGCCGACTATGCCATCTCTGCTACAGGCGTTGCCGGTCCCGGAGGTGCCACCCCCGGTAACCCCGTAGGCACAATCTGGATAGGTTATGGCTCTGCCGACGATGTACACACGCTCAAGTTGACCGAAGATAACGGCCGCGACCTCAACATCGCTCACGCCACCAATACAGCCTTGCGCCTATTCTTGGAATACTATCGCGAGAAAAATCCTGTACCGTCTGACGGTGAAGCGAGTAGCAAATAACAATAAAAAAAGCTAAAAAACAAATTCTTTTGCCATTTGTTTTGTTTTTTCCGAAAATATTCGTAATTTTGCACTCTGTTTGGAATAAGTATCTAATTTAGAATCAAAAAATTAAGGATAGTAATGTCTAAGATTTGTCAAATCACGGGTAAGAAGGCACAGTTAGGTTGCAATGTGTCTCACTCAAAACATCGCACAAAGCGCAGTTTTGATGTTAACCTCTTCAGCAAGAAATTCTTCTACGTTGAGGAGAATTGCTGGATTAGCCTGAAGATTAGTGCTGCTGGTCTGCGCCTTATTAACAAGGTAGGCCTGGACGCTGCCCTGAAGCAGGCTGTAGCCAAGGGTTACTGCGATTGGAAGGATATCAAGGTAATCGCTGATGGTAACAATGTTGATTAAATAAGGTAAAGGAGATATAACAAAATGGCAAAGAAAGCTAAAGGTAACAGAGTTCAGGTCATTCTCGAATGTACCGAGATGAAGAACAGTGGTCTGCCAGGAACAAGCCGTTACGTGACTACCAAGAACCGTAAGAATACTCCTGAGCGCCTTGAGTTGAAAAAGTATAATCCTATCCTGAAGAAGATGACTCTTCACAAGGAGATAAAGTAATAAGGAGACATAGACAATGGCAAAAAAAGCGGTAGCTACCCTGCACGAAGGTTCAACCGACGGACGTGCATACACCAAGGTTATCAAGATGGTAAAGAGCCCCAAGACTGGTGCTTACGTCTTCGATGAGCAGATGGTTCCTAACGAGGCCGTTAAAGACTTCTTCAAGGACTAATTTTTCATAAGATATAAAAATAATTATCATAGAGGGTTGTATGGCTGAGTTTCATACGACCCTTTTTGATATTTATACGAAAGTAGGAATAACCCGACTACTTACAGGCACGACAAGTACAGAACCCATCACTATTTATAGCACCACCATTATTTCATGGAACAAGAATTTGAGAACTACTGGAACCTGCATCACAAACAACTGATAGAAACTGCCCCTTCAAAATTGGCAGAAGAGCGCAAACGTAGCTTAGGCGTAAACACGGCAGCCGACTGGTTGCTGATAGCTTTTCCTGTAATTGTTATGGTGGTACTCATGGACTATAACTTTGTTAACAGCCCTATTATCAACTTTGTCATAGTGTTATTCATTGGTGTTATAACTCTGGTATTAGGCCAAATGATTAGCCCGTATGTAACAGGCAAACGGCGTATTACAGACATTGATAACGACATCAAGCAATACTACTATAACAAATACAAACATACTGGGGAATTAGGTACCAACACAGGAACCCACGGTGACAGCAAGTAGAAATGTCTCGAAATTATCTATCATACTTTGGCCGTCCCTATCTCCATCTACCTATATTATATACAAGTTCGGAAACACCCACACCCATACCTGACATTCTAAAGATGCCCTATATGTTAATGAATGAGGCCACGCAAAAATATCTGGTACTCATGGGCATTATGTGTAAGATTTTCAGTAACTTTGCAGGCTGAAACGATAAAAACAAGATAAATACTCTAAAAGATGATAACCCTTACCAATATCGCCGTACAATTCGGCAAACGTGTCCTGTATAAGGATGTCAACATCAAGTTTACCCCAGGAAATATATATGGTGTGATAGGTGCCAACGGAGCCGGAAAATCCACCCTACTACGTGCCATCAGCGGAGACCTGGAACCCAACAAGGGAACCATAGAGCTGGGCCCAGGCGAGCGGCTAAGCGTACTGGAGCAGGATCACTTCAAGTATGACGACTACAGCGTAATGG
Source organism: uncultured Prevotella sp. (assembly GCA_934204655.1). Taxonomy (GTDB): domain Bacteria; phylum Bacteroidota; class Bacteroidia; order Bacteroidales; family Bacteroidaceae; genus Prevotella. The sequence continues at coordinate 14,932 of CAKPZJ010000034.1, forward strand.
ACACCGTACTGATGGGGCACCAGCCCCTGTGGGAAAACATGAAAGAACGGGAGCGCCTGTATGCTAAGCCCGAGATGTCCGAGGAAGATGGCAACAAGGCCGCTGACTTAGAGCTCAAGTTCGCCGAGATGAACGGATGGGAAGCAGAGTCTGACGCAGCCCAGCTTCTGCAGAACTTAGGTGTCAAGGAAGAATTACACCAAAAGCAGATGGGCGAGCTGGCCAACAATGAGAAGGTGCGCGTCATGCTTGCCAAAGCCCTCTTTGGCAAACCCGAAAATCTGTTGCTCGATGAGCCTACCAACGACCTCGACCTCGACACCGTGGAGTGGCTCGAGGACTACCTGAGCGAAATCGATGAGCGCCAAACCGTATTGGTGGTTTCGCACGACCGTCACTTCCTCGACTCTGTTTCTACCCAGACCATAGATATTGACTTCGGCAAGGTTACCGTGTTCGCCGGTAACTACAGTTTCTGGTACGAAAGTTCACAGTTGGCCCTGCGCCAGGCCCAGAACCAGCGCATGAAAGCCGAGGAGAAGAAGAAGCAGTTGGAAGAGTTTATCCGCCGCTTCTCCGCCAATGTAGCCAAGAGTAAGCAGACCACCTCGCGCAAGAAGATGTTAGAGAAACTGAACGTAGAAGAAATCCGCCCGTCAAGCCGTAAGTACCCCGGCATTATTTTCCAGATGGACCGCGAACCCGGCAACCAGATTTTAGAGGTTGAAGGACTGAAAGCCACCGACAATGACGGCAACGTACTTTTTGACAACGTAAACTTCAATATCGAAAAAGGCCAGAAGGTAGTTTTCCTATCGCACAATCCCAAGGCCATGACGGCCCTCTTCGAGATAATCAACGGCAACAAGGAAGCCGATGCCGGCACCTACAAATGGGGCGTAACCATCACCACAGCCTATCTGCCCCTGGACAACACCGCGTTTTTCCAGAGCGACATGAACCTGGTCGACTGGCTATCGCAGTACGGCCCCGGCAACGAGGTGCAAATGAAAGCCTACCTGGGCCGCATGCTCTTCTCGGGCGAAGAAGTGATGAAGAAGGTCAACGTACTCTCTGGAGGTGAGAAGATGCGCTGCATGATAGCCCGTATGCAACTGCGCAACGCCAACTGCCTGATTTTGGACACCCCCACCAACCATCTGGACTTGGAGAGCATCCAGGCGTTTAACAACAACCTCATCTCTTTCAAGGGCAACATCCTGTTTAGCTCGCACGACCATGAGTTTATCGAGACTGTGGCCGACCGTATCATCGAACTTACCCCTCATGGCACCATCGACAAGCTGATGAGCTACGATGAGTACATACATGATGATCAAATCAAGGAGCAAAAAGCAAAAATGTACGGAGAATAATCTTTGGCATGTTTTTTGCTATTCCATAGATAAAAGACAATATCACTATGAGTAAAGAAAAAGAGATTAAAGTAGAAGGCGCAGCCGATGAGACCAAGTCGGCTAAGGCCCAAGCCAACGCCACGAAGGATACACATACAGAAAGCGAAGCCAAGACCAACACCGAAAGCAAGGAAGAGGACGAGGAGGATGCACTGAACAAGGCTAACAAAGAGCTGGCCGAACTGAAAGACAAATATCTGCGCACCCTGGCCGAGTTTGACAACTTCAAGAAGCGCACGCTCAAGGAGAAGACCGACTTGATACTGAATGGTAGCGAAAAGACCATCGTGGCCATCCTGCCCATACTGGACGACATGGAGCGAGCCATCGCCAATGCCGACAAGGCTGTCTCTAAGGAAGTACTGGAGGAAGGTTGGGAACTTATCTGTAAGAAACTGCACAAGGCTCTTGAGGGCCTCGGCGTTAAGCGTATCGACACCGATAACGCCAACTTCGATGTAGACTACCATGAGGCCATCGCCATGGTTCCAGGTATGGGCGACGAGAAAAAAGGCAAGGTAATAGACTGTACACAGGCTGGTTACACCCTCAACGACAAGGTTATACGCCACGCTAAGGTAGCCGTAGGCCAATAATACATTATTTATATATAGGAAATCATGGCAAAGCGTGACTATTACGAAGTCTTAGGCGTAGACAAGACCGCTACAGAAAACGAAATAAAGATAGCTTACCGCAAGTTGGCTATCAAATATCACCCCGATAGGAACCCCGGCAATGCCGAGGCTGAAGAGAAATTCAAGGAAGCAGCCGAGGCATACGACGTACTGCACGACCCGCAGAAGCGCCAGCAGTACGACCAGTTTGGCTTCAATGCCCCCGGTGGTGGTTTCAACGGTGGAGGCGGCTTCGGTGGCGGTTTCTCCATGGACGACATTTTCTCCATGTTCGGAGATGTCTTCGGAGGACACGGCGGAGGCTTTAGCGGCTTTAGTGGTTTTGGCGGTGGAGCCCAGCATGCTCAGTACCGCGGCTCAGACCTCAGACTGAAGGTCAGACTTACCCTACAGGAAATAGCCACTGGCGTTACCAAGAAGTTCAAGGTCAAGAAAGACGTTCCCTGTAGCCACTGTCACGGCAGCGGCTCTGAGGACGGCAGCGGAACCTCCACCTGCCCCACCTGCCAGGGGCGCGGCGTAGTGGTAAAAACCGTCCACACCATGTTAGGCATGATGCAGACCCAGACCGAGTGTCCCACCTGTCATGGCGAAGGCACCATTATCAAGAACAAGTGCCACGAATGTGGCGGAACAGGTGTCACCAAAGGCGAAGAGGTCGTAGAAATCAAGATACCGGCCGGTGTAGCCGAAGGCATGATAGTCAACGTTCCCGGAAAGGGAAATGCTGGACAGCGCAATGGGGTCAATGGCGACATACAGGTGTACATCGAAGAGATAGCGAGCGACACCTTTGTACGTGACGGCCAAGACGTTATCTACAATCTGCTCCTCGACTTTCCTACTGCAGCCCTTGGCGGCGAGGTATCTATCCCCACCATTGACGGCAGCAAGGTCAAGGTCAAGATAGAGCCTGGCACCCAGCCCGGCAAGACCCTGCGCCTGCGTGGTAAAGGTCTGCCACAAGTTCCCGGCTATGGTTCCGGACAGGGCGACCTCGTTGTCAACATCAGCGTGTACGTTCCCAAGGAACTGAGCAAGGAAGAGCGCAAAACTATCGAAGAGCTGCGCGACAGCGAGAACTTCAAGGGAGACACCACTACCAAGAAATCCATTTTTGAGAAGTTCAAGAACTATTTTAGTTAACAGCATGAATTACGAAGAGACTGTAAACTATCTATACAAATGCACCCCTGTTTTCGAACATGTGGGTGCATCTGCGTATAAGGAGGGTTTGAGTAACACGATAGCCTTAGACCGCCATTTCGGCCACCCCCACACGATGTTCAGAACCATCCATGTAGCCGGAACCAACGGCAAGGGTTCCTGCTCGCACACCATAGCCGCCATACTGCAGGCCCAGGGTCTGAAGGTGGGCCTCTACACCTCGCCCCACTTAGTTGACTTCCGGGAGCGTATCAGGGTAAATGGCGAGATGATTTCCCAGGACTACGTGGTACGCTTTGTAGAGGCCGAGCGGGCCTTTTTCGAGCCACTGCATCCCTCGTTTTTCGAGCTTACCACTGCCTTGGCTTTCAAGTATTTTGCCGAGCAACACGTGGACATTGCCGTCATCGAAGTAGGATTAGGCGGACGGTTAGACTGCACCAATATCATCACCCCCATCCTCTCCATCATCACCAATATCAGCCTGGACCACACGCAGTTCTTAGGCAACACGTTAGCGAAGATAGCGAGCGAAAAGGCAGGTATCATCAAGCCCGGAGTGCCCGTGGTGATAGGCGAAACCACCCCCGAGACACGTCCCGTGTTCCTACAGAAAGCAGCCGATGAACACGCCCCCATCACCCCAGCCGAAGAGCAGCAAGAAATAGAGAGCCATGAGATTTTGCCCGATGGTCGCCTGCTCTATCACACACGCCATTTCGGCGACCTGACAGGCGAGTTAGGCGGCATCTACCAGCTGAAAAATGCCAACACTATCCTCTGTGCCCTCCGCATCCTCGGCCTGAACGACCGCGACGCCATCCGCGAGGGCTTTGCCCATGTCAGCGAACTGACAGGACTGACCGGCCGCTGGCAGAGCCTGCGCCAGCATCCCCATGTAGTCTGCGATACAGGCCACAACGTGGGCGGCTGGCAGTATCTGGCCCAACAGATTAAAAATCAGCCTTGCGACAAGCGCCGCATCGTCTTCGGTATGGTAGACGACAAAGACATAGACCACGTAATGGACTTGCTCCCCAAGGATGCTGTCTACTACTGGACTCAGGCCACCACCCACCGGGCCATCGACAAGCATATTGTGGCCCAGAAAGGCCAAGTCCATCAGTTGCAAGGCACCATCTACGACTCTGTGGCCACCGCCTACGAGGCCGCGATGACTGCCGCCCAGCCCAATGACTTTGTCTTCATAGGCGGAAGCAGCTATGTAGTGGCCGACCTACTCAGCTATCTGCAAACCACCCAAAAGCAATAATCCCACAAGGGCCAAGGGATTAGACCGCCACATCCTCACCCCACCCATCCGCCATACAGCTTATGCCACCAAGGCCATAAGCTGCATGGCGTTTTTAGTTTAGCTCCCCACCCACCCCATTACCAGAGACCCCGCCACCACACGGCCCACCCGAGCCGTCAACCGCGCGCGTTTAATGGTTTTTAACGCTACACAGCTGACATTTATTTGTTTCTGTTTTGTAACATTCATTTTTTTTTATTTACTTTGCAAGTACATAGAGTAACTAAAAACTTTTTATGATGAGCACAACAGAAACAGAAAACATCTGCGGTCTGAAGCGGGAAGACTTTCAGACCACAATCAATGGCAAAGAAACGGATTTGTACATCCTTAAAAATAAGCAAGGTAATGAAGTGGCTATCACCAACTATGGTGGTGCCATCGTAGCCATCATGGTGCCCGACCGCAACGGCAACTACGCCAACGTGATACAGGGCCACGACAACATCAAGGACATAATAGAGAGCCCCGAACCCTACCTCTCTACGCTGGTGGGCCGCTACGGCAACCGCATCTGCAAAGGCCGGTTCCAGCTGCATGGCAAGGAGTACCAGTTGCCCATCAACAACGGCCCCAACTGTCTGCACGGCGGCAAGAAAGGCTTCAACGCCAAGGTATGGGACGCCCGCCAGATGAACGACCAGTCGCTGGTACTCGAATATGTAAGTCCCTATGGCGAAGAGGGCTTCTCGGGCGAAGTAAAGACCACCGTAGTATATAGTTTTACAGATGACAACGAGCTGGTTATCGACTACATGGCCACCACGAACAAACAGACGGTAATAAACCTTACCAGTCACGGCTTTTTCTCTTTAGCGGGCATAGCCAACCCCACCCCTACTATCGAAAATATTATCTGCGAAATCAACGCCGACTACTATCTACCCATCGACGATACCAGTATTCCCACGGGAGAGATACGTTTTGTAAAGGGAACCCCCTTTGACTTCCGCACCGCCAAGCCGGTAGGTCAGGATATAGACGCCGATGACGAGCAGATTAAGAATGGCGCCGGATACGACCACTGCTTCGTGCTCAACAAGAAAGAGGAAGGCGAGCTGAGCTTTGCCGCCAAGATTACGGAGCCCGTGAGCGGACGCACCATGGAAGTGTACACCACCGAGCCCGGTGTACAGGTATATACCGACAACTGGGCCGACGGCTACAAGGGCCAGCACGGGGCCACTTTCCCCCGCCGCAGCGCCATCTGCTTTGAAGCACAGCATTTCCCAGACTCGCCTAACCACCCCTACTTTCCTTCAGTAGTACTCAAGCCGGAAGGCAAATATACCCAGAAGACCATCTACCGCTTCGGAGTAGAATAGGCATCCCCAGAAGATATTAATACAAACAAATTCAATATTACTAACAATTAAAGAAATGGAAAACTCCACTAAAAAACAAGGAAGCATCATAGCCATACTGGCCATGATATTTCTCTTTGCTATGATTGCCTTTGTGACCAATCTTTGTTCGCCTATGGCCGTCATACTGAAAAACGCTTTTAACGTTTCTGAGACATTAGGACAGGTTGGTAACTACGGCAACTTCGGCGCCTATCTGCTCATGGGTATCCCCTCGGGTCTGCTCATCCAGAAGTTTGGTTACAAGAAGACAGCCTTAGCAGCCTTGGTTGTAGGTATCGTCGGTCTGCTGGTTCAGTGGATTAGCGGCGAGATGGGCTTTGTGGTGTACCTCATCGGTGCCTTCATATCGGGTCTCTGCATGTGTATGCTCAATGCCGTGGTTAACCCCATGCTTAACCTGCTCGGTGGCGGTGGCAACACTGGTAACCAGCTGGTTCAGATTGGCGGTGTGTTCAACTCGGCTGCTGCCGTATGTGTGTACATCCTGATGGGAAGCCTCATCGGCGAAGCTGCCACGGCTAAGGTTTCTGACGCCACACCGGCCCTGTTCATCGCCCTGGCCATCTTTGTATTTGCCTTCATCGTCATCTTCTTCACCAAGATTAAGGAGCCCGAGCAGGGCAAGAAGACCGACAACGCCAAGGACGAGCACAGCTGCTACTCTTTCCGTCACTTCAAGTTGGGTATGCTCGCCATAGGTATCTATGGTGCCGTAGAGGTTTGTCCCCCTACCTATATTTTCTCGTACCTCACCTCTTCGCCCGATGCCGCTAACCCCGGCTTAGGCATGGATGCCGGCTACTGCGGTACCTTAGGTGCTGTGTACTTCATCTTCATGCTCATCGGCCGTTTCGTAGGCGGCATGATTGGTGGCAAGGTATCGGCTAAGGCCATGATAACCACCGTAAGTACAGCCGCCATTATCCTTACTGCTGCCGGCATGCTGCTGCCCACCACTATGACCATCAGCTGCCCCGGTATCGACTACACCCACCTTACCCTGGTATGGGGCCAGATACCTGTAGGCATCTTCGCATTCCTGCTCATCGGCCTCTGCGCATCAGTTATGTGGGGCGGAATCTTCAACCTGGCCACCGAGGGTCTGGGCAAGTACACCGCCGCTGCCTCGGGTGCCTTTATGATGATGGTAGCCGGCTTTGCCGTCATGATCTTCATCCAGGCCAAGGTGATAGACTTCACCCACAACTACATCAGCAGCTTTATCGTGGTATTGCTGAGCGCCGTTTACATTCTGTACTACGCCCTCTTCGGCTCTAAGAATGTTAACAAGGATATCCCTGTAGACTAAACTACGAATAGACACAACTAACCCTTAAAAACGATTTGATTATGGACATAGAAAAAGTAAGAAGCCGTTTTATTAAGCACTTTGACGGCAAAACAGGTAATATATATATGTCACCGGGCCGCATTAACCTGATAGGCGAGCACACCGACTACAACGGAGGTTTCGTGTTCCCCGGCGCAGTAGACAAGGGCATCATGGCCGAGGTTCGCCCCAACGGCACCGATACCGTGATGTGCTACTCGATAGACTTGAAGGACCGCGTAGAGTTCAAGGTGAACGACCCCGAGGGCCCGCGCGCCACATGGGCTCGCTATATCTACGGCATCGTACAGGAGATGAAAGCCCTGGGCGTAGATGTAAAGGGATTTAACACCGCCTTCTATGGCGATGTACCCCTCGGTGCCGGCATGTCTTCATCGGCTGCCTTAGAGAGCTGTTTCGCCTTTGCCCTGAATGACCTGTTCGGCAACAACAAGGTGTCCAAGTGGGACTTGGCTCTGGCCGGCCAGGCCACCGAGCACAAGTATATCGGTGTTAACTGCGGTATCATGGACCAGTTTGCCAGCGTGTTTGGCAAGGAGGGCAAGCTGATGCGCCTGGACTGCCGCTCGCGCGAGTTCGAGTACTTCCCCTTCAACCCCGAGGGCTACAAGCTGGTTTTGCTCGACTCTAAAGTTAAGCATGAGCTGAAAGGCTCGCCCTACAACGACCGTCGCAACAGCTGCGAGAACGTGGTGAAGCACATAGCTGCCAAGCATCCCGAGACTAAGTTCGAGACCCTGCGCGACTGCACCTGGGAGCAGCTCGAAGAGGTCAAGGACGAGGTAGGCGTAGAGGACTACACCCGCGCTCACTTCGTACTCGGCGAGAAAGACCGTGTACTCGCTGTCTGCGAGGCACTGCAGAAGGGCGACTACGAGACTGTAGGCCAGAAGATGTACGAGACCCACGAGGGCTTGAGCAAGGAGTACGAGGTGTCGTGTGTCGAGCTGGACTACCTGAACGAGCTCGCCAAGGCCAACGGCGTAACCGGCAGCCGTATCATGGGCGGTGGTTTCGGCGGCTGCACCATCAACCTGGTTAAGGACGACGTGTACGACAAGTTCATCGCCGACGCCAAGGCTAAATTTAACGAGAAGTACGGCCACGAGCCTGCTGTCTACGATGTAGTAATCAGCGAGGGTTCGCACAAGGTCTGCTAAAATCCATAGAACCGCCCCCACTCAACCCGGGGACATCGCGGCCACGCTAATGACCGTTATCAAACGGTATAACGACCGTCATTAGCATCCTAAAGACCATCATTAGCACGCTAATGATGGTCTTTTTAGTGCCCGCGATAAAAATAACGGAACAATATGCGTGTTCTTTGGAAAAAAAAAGGTAAATTTACAGCTGAATAAGATAAACTCAAGAAATAAACTAATAAGAATTATGAAAAAGCTAACAAATCTTGTACTCAGCATGGGCGTGGCTGTGGCCATGTTCACAGCCTGCTCGGGCAACGGTCAGCTCACCGTATCCGGACTGAACCCGGCCAACTTTGACACCATTATCAACAACAAGCCCGTAAAACTCTACACCCTGTCTAACGACAACGGCATGGAGGTATGTATCACTAATTTCGGCGGCCGCATCGTATCGCTCTGCGTCCCCGACAAGAACGGCAATCCCACCGATGTAGTACTCGGTTTTGACAATATCCGCCAGTATGCCGACTCGGCCCACACGCCCAGCGACTTCGGCGCTGCCATAGGCCGCTACGCCAACCGTATCAACAAGGGCCAGATAGTAGTAGGTGGCAAGAAGATACAGCTGCCCCGCAACAACTTCGGCCACTGTCTGCATGGAGGTCCGTCAGGCTGGCAGTATCAGGTGTACGACGCCGTACAGCCCAATGACACCACCCTGGACCTGACCCTCGTATCGCCCGACGGCGACAATAATTTCCCCGGTACCGTAACGGCCAAGGTGACCTACACCGTGAAGAGCGACAACACCCTGGACATACAGTATGAGGCCACTACTGACAAGGAGACGGTTATCAACATGACCAACCACTCTTACTTCAACCTCACTGGCGACATGACTAAGCCTGGCACTAACATGGTGCTGTACATCAATGCCGACAACTACACCCCGGCCGACTCTACCTTTATGACCACAGGTGCCATCAAGCCCGTATATGGCACGCCGCTCAACTTCAACAAGCGCCACCCGCTCTATGAGACCATCGGCGACACCAGCTTTGACCAAATTAAGAACGCCCATGGCTACGACCACAACTGGTGCCTCAACACCTACACCAACGGCAAGGGCAATGACCGCATCGTGGCTGCCAGCCTCTATGCCCCTAACACCGGCATCTGCCTGGAGATGTTTACCACCGAGCCTGGCGTACAGGTGTACACGGGTAACTTCCTGGACGGCACGGTAGCTGGCAAGCACGGCATAAAATATCCTAAACAGGCTTCTGTTTGCTTAGAGAGTCAGAAATATCCCGACTCACCGAATAAGAAGAACTTCCCCTCACCTTATCTGAAGCCCGGTGAGAAATATACGAGCCACACCGCTTACAGATTTTCAGTGAAGTAAGTTGCCACGGCAGCTATTAGGGGGAAAACCTTAGGTATTTATATATAATGAACGACAAACAGTTAATGAACCGGGCAGCCGACAACATCCGCATACTGGCTGCCTCAATGGTAGAAAAGGCAAACTCGGGACACCCCGGAGGTGCCATGGGCGGATCAGACTTTATCAACGTACTCTTCGCAGAGTACATGGTGTACGACCCAGAGGATCCGACGTGGAGCGGGCGCGACCGTTTCTTCCTCGATCCGGGCCATATGTCGCCCATGCTCTACTCGGCTTTGACCCTGCAGGGCAAGTTTACGCTCGACGAACTGCAGCAGTTCCGTCAGTGGGACTCCCCCACCCCTGGCCATCCCGAGCGCGATGTGCAGCGTGGCATAGAGAACACCTCGGGGCCCTTAGGCCAGGGACATACCTTTGCCGCAGGAGCCGCCGTGGCTGAGAAGTTCCTGGAGGCACGGCTCGGCCACACCGTAATGCAGCACAAGATATATGCCTATATATCAGATGGCGGCATCGAGGAAGAGATTTCGCAGGGCACGGGCCGTCTGGCAGGCATACTGGGGCTCAACAACCTCATCATGTTCTACGACTCTAACGACATACAGCTCTCTACCGAGTGCAAGGTGGTGATGCAGGAAGACACCGAGGCCAAGTACAAGGCCTGGGGATGGAATGTCATCAAGATAGACGGCAACGACGTAGACCAGATACGGCAGGCGCTCGACGCAGCCAATGCCGAGGAGCACCGCCCCACCCTGATTATCGGCAAGACCATCATGGGTAAGGGTGCCCTGAAGGCCGACGGTTCGAGCTATGAGCACACCATCAAGACCCACGGAGCACCCCTCGGTGGCGAGGCTTATCGCAATACCATCGTACACCTGGGCGGCAACCCCGATGACCCGTTCGTCATCTTTGACGAGGTCAAGGAGCTGTATGCCAACCGCCGCAACGAGCTGAAAGCCATCGTGGCCAACCGCCGCAAGGCCGAGGCCGAATGGGCCAAGGCCAACCCGGAGAAGGCTCAGCAGATGCAGACCTGGTTCTCGGGCAACGCGCCTAAGGTAGACTGGAGTACATTTGTCCAGAAACCAGACATCGCCACCCGTGCAGCCTCGGCGGCCTGCTTAGGTGTACTGGCCGAGCAGGTGCCCAACATGGTATGCTCTTCAGCTGACCTATCTAACTCGGACAAGACAGACGGGTTCCTGAAGAAGACCCACGACCTGAGCAAGGACGACTTTACCGGTGCTTTCTTCGAGGCGGGCGTAAGCGAGCTTACCATGGCCTGCATGTGTATAGGTATGTATCTGCACGGCGGTGTCATCCCAGCTTGCGCCACGTTCTTCGTATTCTCAGACTACATGAAGCCCGCCATACGTCTGGCAGCCCTCATGGAGGTACCCATCAAGTTTATCTGGACTCACGACGCATTCCGCGTAGGCGAGGACGGCCCCACCCATGAGCCTGTAGAGCAGGAGGCCCAGATACGACTGATGGAGAAGTTGAGAAACCATCATGGCAACGACTCGGTACGCGTATTCCGCCCGGCCGATGCCAATGAGGCTACCGTAGCCTGGCAGATGGCCATGGAGAACATTTCGACCCCAACAGCCCTTATCTTCTCACGCCAGGGCATCAAGAACCTGCCCGAAGGCAATGACTATCAGCAGGCCCGCAAGGGTGCCTACGTGGTGGCTGGCTCTGATGCCGACTTCGACGTAATACTGTTAGCCTCGGGGTCAGAGGTTTCGACCCTGGTAGCCGGAGCCGAACTGCTACGTCAGGACGGACTCAAGGTACGTATCGTGAGCGTTCCCTCAGAGGGACTGTTCCGCCGCCAGAGTGCCGAATATCAGGAAGAGGTTCTGCCGGCTGCTGCCAAGAAGTTCGGCCTTACCGCTGGTCTGCCCGTAACCCTTGAGGGACTGGTAGGAGCCAACGGCACCGTCTACGGACTCAACAGTTTCGGCTTCTCGGCTCCCTACAAAGTACTGGATGAGAAATTAGGCTTCACGGCCCAGAATGTATATAACCAAGTTAAACAACTTCTAAAACATTAAGACTATGGAAGTAAAGACTGTCGGACTGGCTTGCGACCATGCAGGCTTCCCATTAAAACAATTCGTTATCGAATATCTTGAAAAGAAAGGGTATCCCTACAAGGACTATGGTACCTATAGCGACCAGAGTGTCGACTATCCTGACTTTGCCCATGCTCTTGCCAAAGGTATTGAGAGTGGCGAGGTTTATCCAGGTATCGGCATCTGTGGCAGTGGCGAAGGTATGGCCATCTGCCTGAACAAGCACCAGGCTGTACGTGCCGGACTGGCTTGGAACAAAGAGATAGCCGGACTGATACGTCAGCACAACGACGCCAATGTACTGGTTATGCCAGGCCGCTTCATCGACAACAAGACGGCCGAGACCATTATGGATGCCTTCTTTACCACCACCTTTGAGGGCGGCCGTCACGAGCGCCGCGTAAAGAAGATACCCGTACAGGAGTAGTCCCCTTTACATCCACTTATAGCTAACGGAACCAAGGCCATCATCCCCTTGGTTCCGTTTTTTTATTATCACGCGTAACCACCAACGGCTTATAGCAGGCACGCAACATTCTATCAGACCACTATCCAGAAAACACACTTACAAAATTATCTGCAGAAAAAAAGGGGTCACCTGCAAAAGCGTGTGGAAATCGAAACACAATAAAACTCCAAGTTGTACGTTTTAATAAACAAAAAGCGT
>CAKPZJ010000035.1 GCA_934204655.1 uncultured Prevotella sp.
AACTCGCTCATTCTGCCCGTCGACCTGACATGGGGACAGATGAAGCGCACGTTCGGAGATGCAGTGAAGGTGGCAAAGCTTACAGCACTGACGGAAAACAGCGTGCAGTTCGTGACCGTGGAGCCAAAGAACGACGATGAAGTGATGGTAACAGCATTCGAGCCGTATATCGTCTTCCCGCCATATACACAGGTAAAATCGACGGCTTACACCGTAGATCGCTTCTATACATCAAAGGGCGAGGACAACAGCCAGTGGCTGGGCACCGACTACAAACCGACTTCCGACGAAAACAACAGACTGACGAAGACTTTGAAAGCCGACCACTACGACATCACGATGGTGTCACTAGACAGGGAGAAACTGAATGAATATGTAAACACCACCAATTGGGAGTCAAAAACAAAGTTCGAAACCATCGACGGCAACTATGGCAAGATGGTATGCAAAGGCACAATGGCGAAGACATACGACAATGGCAAGATTATCTCGGACAGAGACGACCTCAACGGCGACTTCTTCATGTATAAGGGAAAGCTGATACAGGTGCCGCACGGCAATAAAGAAAACGGCGGCGAGCGGTATTCATACGGACTGAAGGCGTTCCGCTGCTGGTTTGAGCTGACAGGCAATGCTACAGGAACACCGAGCCAGGTTTCGCTGCTCATCGACGGAGTGGAAGACAGCACCACAGGCATCGCCGACATACACGGCAGCACCGACTGCACATCCTACAAGCGTGGCATAGAGGGCGTGTTCAACATGGACGGACAGATGGTGCGCCGCGGTTGCAGTCTGGAGGGATTGCCCAAGGGACTGTATGTAGTGAACGGAAAGAAGATAATAATCAAATAAGACCCAAAATAACAGTTACAAAAAATGAAGAAGAACTATATAACTCCAGAAATTAATGTGATACAGCTTGATACTCTCTGCGGCGGCCTTAATATTGGCAGCGTGCATAGCCAGACACTCGATGGTGGGTGTGTCGACACTTTTGATGTGCTCGGTGAAGATAAGACTAAGGACAAAGGCTCGTGGGGAGAATCTAACAGCGACAAATGGGGCGATGACTGATTCCCTCGGCTGTTTAAAAGTAAAAGAGTAAAAAGGTAAAAAAGATAGGAGGTCGAGCGGGACGCTCGACCTCCTATCTTTTTTACCTTTTTACTCTTAAACAGCGTTGTGGATTTATCCCATAACGACATCGAGCACCATCATCAGCACGAAACCTATGGTGCTGAGATTGCTGTGTTCGCCGCTTGAGGCTTCGGGGTTCTATTATATCTGTTTATTCAGGTTCTGTACATCTGTCTGTATTCCATGTTGCGCAAGATACTACACAAGGCACACAAAAGATAGAATCATGGAATATTTGGATAATAAGCAGCGCTACAAGATATAGTTTGCAAATTCTTGTTTTTGAGAAGTTGGTTCCATATGTTATAGGAATTTTTGCTATGTTGTATTGTGCTATAAAGATATGAATATTCAGAAAATGTAAGAGGGTAAAAAGCGCTGTTTGAGAATTGGCATAAACAAGCCTGTGGCCATCGCTGGAAAACGGAAGAGCGACCTTTAGCTTTCTGAAGACGGTCGCCAGAGCGCTAATAATGGCTCCCAGCATCGTAAAGGTCGGCCTCCACGATTTCTGCAACTACCACTGGCATGCAGAAAATCATCACCAGTACACTGGGAGTTCTTTTTGCTTTTTTAATCTTTTACTTTTTACCTTTCAAAATTTTCACTTTTCAATCGGTCGTAATCGCGCTCGCCACGGATGATGCGAGGGCGACAGGCATCGTAGTGGGGCGACAGGAGGTCGTAGCGGGCGTGGTACCAAGGGGTATGGATGCCGGCCAGGTGATAGAGCAAGTGGGGCAAGGCATCGGTCATGGCCCGACGCGGGGCGGCGGACTCTATCTGCCGCCACTGCTGGGGGTGACGCCGACGGTAAATGGGCGAGCCCCATATCCAGAAAGGTATCTCGAACTGCTGACGCAGGTCGCCTGGAGACCAACTGAGGTTGCGCCCCCACTCATTGGAAGTGTCGAAGACACGCTCGCCATGGTCGGGCACGAAGACCACCACAGCATCGGTGCCCTCATAGTGGCGCAGGATGCGGTCTACGACATAGTCGTTGTAGTACACGGCATTGTCGTAGGCTGCCAGCACGGCACGGTCGCCATCGGTAAGGTCGGGACGATGGTAACTGCCCGCACCGAAGTGGGCAAAGGCGTGGGGATAACGCTGGTCAAAGGCAGCATGGAGCCCCAGGAAATGGATAAGGATGAGCTGGGGGCGACCGCTCTCGCTGCGGGGTGCAGGGAGATAGCGCAGGAGGTCGCCATCGTAGGCATGGAGCCGGTCGTTGCGGCGGTCGAAGAGCTGGGGGCTGGTGGCGGGATTGTTGAAAAAGGCATCCTCGACAAAGGCGCTGAACCCGGCCTGGCCTACCACGTACTGGTTACTGAGAAAGGTGACCCGGAAACCCGCCTTACGGAACAGCAGGGGGAAAGGAGGGGCCGAGGCCCAGGAGCCAGCCATACCGACGCACTGGGAGGAAAACATATTCTGGAAAGACTCGCACGTGGTGTTCCACGAGCTTATCACGTCGTCGAACCTTACCATCTCGCCACGCGCCCAGCGGGCACACTGGCGGGGCGTGGTAGCCCTGGCATAGCCATAGAGGGCGCTGTGGTGGCGGTTGTAACTCTCGCCGAAGATAACCACGACATGGGGCGGACGGGGCGACACCGAGTCGACACGAGCCAGCGA
The DNA here is from genome assembly GCA_934204655.1 of uncultured Prevotella sp. GTDB lineage: Bacteria > Bacteroidota > Bacteroidia > Bacteroidales > Bacteroidaceae > Prevotella. The sequence goes on from CAKPZJ010000035.1 coordinate 2,779, forward strand.
CAGGCTGTGGCTGAAACGGGTCAACTCGCCCCGCAGCCGCCCCGTCTCCGCCAGGGCAAAGGCCAGACGGTAGATGGGCAGATAGTAGTTGGTACGCTGGCGGAAGTCGCGCACGCGCTGGGTGTCCAGTTCGCTGTACTGACGCGCGATGCGGTAATAGAGATAGGCCTTGTTCTCGGCCGACGACACCACGCCCACCACCAACAGGAAGGCCACGGCCACATGCAGGACACCTCGCAGCCACGGGGCCACATGCACTGACAACTGGGTAAGCACCCGCCCACACGCCGAGGGACGGCAGAGACACCACAGGCCCACCACGGCCTGGACCAGTACCAGCGACAGCGGCGAGAGGAGCATGCGCCCATCGGCATAGGCCACCAGGGCCTCGGTAGCCTCGCGCCCGTTGGTCTGCATGACCAACTGCACCAACATGGGGGTGATGGGCATGCCCACGCGCACATAGCAGGCCATGTCGACGGCCGACAGCAGATAGGTGGCGGCGGCACACACCACACGCGCGGCCCCACGCCACCGACTGGGCAGCAACATGAGCAGCAGGCACACCACGTACAGGTCGGCAAAGAGTTCGAAAAGCATCCAGAAGCGGCTACCATTCCACGGCTCGAAGACCACCGACGTGGCCCCGACCAGGTACATCAGCGCGAAGAACAGCCCGCCCATGCCCGAGAGGGGCCGGCAGAGCCAGGACAACAAGCCGGAAAGGCAACGTAGGTATCTCATCATCAGCATCTATGGGGGCTGCCTATGCTGAGGCCATCCGTAGGGCCGAGGCACAGGCAGGCAGATACAAAGTTAAGACTTTTTATTTACACGCCAACGGTTATGGACCTAATATTTTACACCGCGCCCATTCCCGGGGGCCAGGCTGCGGACAACCAGCACTACCCTATCGCCGCCGAGAGGCCACGCGCAACTATCGCTATAGTCAGCGTGGCCTAGTGGCGCATCATCTTAATAATGGATATAATGAACCCGCTATCCGCCGCGCCAGACAGAGGGGGAAAACATTGCTACGACATAGCTACTTGCCAGCCGTCAATCCCACAAGGCGCTGCAACGCCTGCCGCGTAACGGTGGTAAGGATGAGTCTCAGTTTCTCCTGGTCGCGCAGATTGGTGCTGGTAGCTACACGGTTTACATTTATCGTGTGGAGTACGTTCTCTACCATATAATTCCACAGCTCACAAAACTCCGGGGTTCCATCGGCCGCATCAGCCCAGGCCATCAGTCTGTCACGACCCGCTTTGGGCGCGCGGGTCAGTACTTCCATACGTACAACGTACGGTCGCATATTTATGTGGTGCTGCCCACAGAAATCCTTAGTCAGTCTGGAGAGTTGTGTAAACACCGAATCGACATCGGCCGGCACCCCCATAAGGCAGGGCATCCCGCCATTGCCCGTAGGAACAGTGGTCATCGTGGCAAGGATGCGGTCGGCCTGCTGGGCCAAGCGTATCCATGTCTTGCCGGAAACACGCGGTTGCGTGTTGGCATCCAATGTTGCGCCCCTGGATGTTGTCGATGGACGGGACCAACTGGCACCCGATCCTGCAAGGCGCTGCATGAATCGGCGCGTGATGGTGGTGAGGATGAGGTTCATCTTCTCCTGGTCGCGCAGATTGGCACTGGCAGCCACGCTGTCTATATCTGCGAGATGGTTTACATCCATGAGCATATCGGCCTGCAATACGCAATACTCCGCGGTGTAGCCGCCCTGGCTGAGCAGGGTCATCAGCTTGTCGCGGCCCTCAGCGGCAGCCTTGCTAAGCTGCTGGGTGGTAACTTTATCGGCCTTCAGCCGTATATTGTAACGTTTGCAGAAGGCAGAAGCCACCTGGTTTACAGCGTTTATCCGCGCCTGCACTTCGGCTGCGCCAGGGCGCTGCCCCGTGGCCTTGTCCGTAGGGCTGGTGGGGGCGGATGACGTAAGCACACTGTCTATCTGATGAGCCAAGAGGAGCCATGACTCGCGGGGAACCCGTGCCAGCGTATCGCCCACCAGGGCGGCACCGTTGGGCACCACGGTATGGCGCTTGGGGTCGGGGCCGTAGACCCGGATGAGCCGGCCACGGATTTTGCCCTCGGCAGGGAAAAGCCACTCTATGCAGTAAGCCGTGCGGTAGCCGGGGCGCTGGCGGTCGGCAAAGAGTACGGCAAGATAGTTGCAGTAGCGGCTGCCGATGGTAACGGCCTGTCCGTTGCCATAAGTGAGGCGGCGCTGATGGGTGTAGTCGCTGGCCGAGTAGACCTTGTAGGCATTGTCGGTCTCGGAGATCATGGCCTGGCGCACGTCGTCAATACGAGCCTGGTCGCGGTCAGGGATGGCAAACTCGTAGGTATCGGCCCTGCCCTGCAACTCCATGGTCTGCGGGTCGCGGATGATATTGGGCTTGGGGTCTACCTTCACCTTGCGCATAAATGCGGCATAGGCACTTTCAATCTTCTGCTGCGCATGGGCAGCGGGTGCGGCGAGAGCCAACATGAGGCTCATCGCGCAGAGGATAATAGTCTTCATAATATTTGGGGATAGGTTATATACTCTCAATGAATAGGTCGGCAGGCGACACGCCTGCTGCCAGGTCGGCCAGCACATCGGTGGCACTCACCTCGCCGCTGGCTACCAGGGCCGTAAGCAATTGCAGGTCGCGGGCATGGGCCTCGGCGGCCTCCTGCCGGGCCAGGTCGTCTATCATAGGGGCATAGCCTTCGCTGGCCAATATCTGCAGACGCACCATGGGGGGGATGGGCACTATGGGCTTAGCCGACAGCCGCGCGGGAGCATCCTCGGACTGAGAACGGGTAGGCAACAGGGGCTGGGGCGTGGCAGAAGCCTGAGCCGACAGGCCGTGGGTGGCACTGGTCAGCGTAGGAGAGGGTGTGACGATGGCTCCAGCCTGTGTAACAGTACTTTCAGAATGGGCAGATAGGGCATGGGCAGATATAGGGGTGACGGCTGAGCGCACAGCGTGGTGGGCTGCCATCACCGGTCGGCTGTCGGCCGATGGGGAGGACTGCGGCATCCACAGCCAGACGGCCAGGGCACACAGCAGAACCACCGAGGCGGCAGCCATCCATCGCAGGGCGGGGCGCACGGCCCGACGTGGCTGCGGCGCAGCCGTCCGGGCATACTGGGTAAACATGGTCTGATAGACAGCCCACTCGCGGGGAATGTCTGTGGCGGTCAGGAAGTAGCGCTCCAGCAGGCGCTCCTCGCTCAGGGTGGTGGTGCCGGCCATATAGCGTTCTAACAGCCGGGCTATGGTTGCTGTGTGGTATCGTTTCATAAGCTATCTACGTTTATCTATCTCTTCGTATATCGCGTGGCGGGCACGGGCCAGCAGGGTGCATACCGAGGCGGGGCTGATGCCCACCAACTGGGCTATCTCGCGATGACTGCGCCGCTCTACCTGTCGCATATAGAACACCTGTTGCTGGGTAGAGGGCAACTGGCTGAGCTGGCGGTCGAGCCACTCGGTGTCGTCGCGCTGCTGGAGCTGGGCATCGGGCTGGCTGCTGGCCGGGGCGGCCATCTGGAGATGGTCTGCATCGGTCAGTGCTACCGACGGCGAGCGGCGCAGGGCATTGAGAGCCAGGCGACGGGCGACTATGGAGGCTAAGGCGACGGGCGAGTCGAAGCGCTCCAGGTCGTCGCACATCTGCCAGAGACGTATCACCGTGTCCTGGGCCACATCCTCGGCGGCATCGCCACCGACTCCGGCACTTATGCCGGCCCGTATGGCCACAGCCCTCAACTGGGGCACAAGTCGTATGAAACTCTTCTCTGTCATCGCATGGATCTTGTTATACTTATATAACACCAGGAGGGGGCTAATTACAACGGGAATTAACATTTTTAACATTTCCAGGGGCATTTAGTGGCTTTTTCGGGGTCGCAGGGGTGATAATATCGGCCAAAATGAGGACTTTCAGGAAAAGAAAACGTAACTTTGCCGTAATAGCAGCAACCGCGGGAGGCGGGGCCTCTCCTTATAAGTATCAATATGACCACTGGAAAAAAGAACATCATACTGACGCAGCACTTCCAAGCGCCCTGTGGCGTGCTGGTGCTGGGTTCGATAGACGACCAGCTATGTCTGTGCGACTGGCAGGTGGAGCCCCATAGCAGCCATGTAGACCAGCGACTGAAGAGGATGCTGCAAGCCGAGATACGGCAGGGTGCGTCGGCGGTAACGGAGCGGGCGGCCGAGGAGCTGCGCGAATACTTTGCCGGGCGACGGAGCCAGTTCGACATCCCCTTGCATCTTGTGGGCACGCCGTTTCAGCTGTCGGTGTGGCACAGTCTGTTAGACATACCCTACGGACAAACGCGGTCGTATGCCGACATAGCGCAGCGCATAGGGCGACCCTCTGCGGTACGGGCCGTGGCCAACGCCAACGGAGCCAACGCCATCTCCATATTTGTGCCCTGTCACCGCGTCATAGGCAGCGACCACTCGCTGACGGGCTATGGGGGTGGGCTGGATGCCAAGAGGTATCTGCTGACATTAGAGCGCAGAACGCCATTAAATTTCTGACGATGAAAGACTTTGCAGCAATAGACTTCGAAACAGCCAACGGCCACCGCAGCAGTATATGTAGCGTGGGCGTGGTCATCGTAAGGGGTGGCCAGGTGGCTGACAGGTTCTACAGCCTCATCTACCCTTATCCCGAGTTTTTTACTTACTTTACGACGCGGGTACACGGACTGACCATGACGGATGTAGAGGACGCGCCCACCTTTCCGCAGGTATGGGAGCAGATAGCGCCAAGGATAGCGGGACTGCCCTTAGTGGCTCACAACAGTCCCTTTGACGAGGGCTGTCTGAAGGCGGTTTTCGCGGCCTACCGAATGACCTATCCCGGCTATACGTTCTACTGCACCTGTAAGGCTGCGCGCCGTCAGTTGGGCAGCCATCTGCCCAACCACCAGCTCCAGACGGTGGCCGCCTACTGCGGTTACGACCTGACCAAGCACCACCACGCCTTAGCCGATGCCGAAGCCTGTGCCGCCATCGCGCTAAAACTGCTATAACGACCTGCGGAGCAAAGAGTAAAATGGATACATACTTTTCCCCCCCCCCCGCATATAATAAAACCATTAGTATTACGTTCTTACATAAAGAAAACGATACGGAAAGAACGACAGTTGTCGTATTAAACATTAACAGACATGAAACAGTTATTATTTTCTCTAATGATTATCGCCTGGGGGGGTAATAAGGCATTTGCCCAGTCCCAGAACGTAAAATGTATCTATGCGGCAACGCATGTAATCTCTGATGCTGTAAGAAACATAGAGGATGCTCACATTCGTGAATTGGTTATTCAGAAATTCCAGAATGACAAGAAGACTTTCACGATGCTTTATGCTGATGGAAAATATTCCTTTAACGAAGGCACCAATAATGGAGATACTGGCATAAAGACAATAGGGGTAACAGGAGACATTTATATAGATACTGCCAAGGATTCGGTGTATGCACAGAAATATATTGTCGACAAACTCTTCCTGATTAAAGACAAGTACAAACCTTATGACTGGACTCTTACAAAAGAAACAAAGACCATTAACGGCAAGGTATGTACAAAGGCTACAACCTCTGGAAACATCCCTGTTACGGCATGGTTCTGTACTGATATTCCATTAAATGTTGGCCCATTAGGATATTTGGGACTACCAGGTATCATCATGCAGCTTGACACGCCGACTTATTCGTATGTGCTACAAGAAATGGTCAACTTGAAAGACACACCGACATTTGAGGTTCCTACAAAAGGCAAGGTTATATCGCAAGAAGAATTTAACAAACTGGAAGCAGAAAAGATGAAGTCTCGTGGTAAAGAGGCGGGCAAGGTAAGAATTATACGTATATAAATGAGACATCAGCTCCATACCCAAGCTCTCGGCATACTACTATACTTTCTGTGTAGCAGTATGTGTTCGTTTGCCCAAGTCCGAATATCCGGCAAGGTTGTCAATGACAAGGGCCAACCAGTTACTATGGCCAATGTCATACTTTACCCTGACAGTCTGGCCAAACAGCCTATGGTGGCTTATGCTGTGACAGACAGCAAAGGACTCTTCCATTTGAGCGCAGCTCCTACAGAACCAGCATGGTTTCATGTAAAATGCTTAGGCTATGAAGACGGTATATTGAGATATAATCTATCCAAATCTCAATATCTGATTACCTTGCAATCGAAAATGACCGATTTGAATGAGATTGTGGTCAAAGGTAACTACTCTGGCATTAAGACCAAGGGCGATAGTGTGATTTTCGATATAAACCATTTTAAGAATGGTGCGGAGGAGAATGTTTCTGACGTATTGAGACGCTTGCCTGGTATGGAAGTAAGCGAAACGGGCAAAGTGAAATACGAGGGGAAAAACGTTGACAAAATCCTTGTCAATGGCAATGACGTTATGTCTACAGGCAGTGGTATGATGCTCAACGGATTGCCTGCCGATGTGGTGAACGGAGCCGAAATCTTGCGCAACTGGAAGGATGGAAGTCTTGCAAATTCACTGAGAAACGGTGACCAGAAAACAGCTTTGAATATCAAGACATCTGAATCGCTACGCTTTACCTCTAAGATAGACGGAGGCGGTGGCATATTCAACAAATATCAAGCAAAGGCGACCTCACTGCTCATTGGCAAAAAATATTCTTTTACAGCTGCCTTGTCTTCAAACAATTTAGGTAAGGAGATACTATCATTGGAGGATTATATAGGTAGTATCATCGGTTTCGGAGGGCTTGCATCAGGCGGCGTAAGCCAACTGCAACTGTCTGAAGAGGAAAGCGCTATGCTTACGCCTCCATCAAATGTGTATCGGAATACCAACTCTGCCATAATATTAAATGGTGTATATACACCCTCAAGTAAGCTGGATGTCAAGGTAGGTGTATTACTGAATAAGGCAAAAACGAACACCTTTGACAGAAACAACACTTCCTATTTTACCTCGGTGCTTCACACGGAGTATAACGACTCTACAGCCAAAGACAATGAGGCCAGTTCTGCCAATATAAGGATAAAATGGCAACCAACAAACAGGCTGGAAATATTATCTTCTACATTCGCCAAACTATCCAACTATTCGGCCAACCAGCAATTAGCCTATAGTGGTTACAATCTGATGAACTTAGAAGAACGCAAGAGGCTGAAAGAAAATGACGTGAGGCAATCCCTGCAAGTTACAGGGAAATTAGGGAACACGGCTCTCTATGGCTTGATAACCTTAGGGTACAATTCGCAGGACGAGAACCTAAATGTGGCTAATGACAGCCTGCTCTTGCCTACATACTTTACGATAAAAGAGGGGCTGTATGGTGTTCATTCATGGGTAGCAACACATAGTAATATGTATGCCTTAGAGGCTGGCAGCAAATGGAGCCTACCCAAAGGCTATAACATAGCACTTGCCCTACGTCAAAGTTACAACAAAGACCATTTAGATACAGATGACACATCGTTGGATAACGACAAGGCTGAAGGAATATATAAGAAACAAAGCGGTTCACTTATTTTTGAAAAGACAACTGGGCTGTTGCGGTTCAAGGTCAATGCCTCTTTGACAGAGAATAAATACCAACAGCCCTCTAAGAGCGAGAGCAGTTCTGCAAAATTCAACTATAATTCTTTGCTGCGTGTGGTGTTCAGTCCCAAGAGCGAGCTCATCTTGACTGGAAGCAGAGAAACGCATCAAATAGACCTGAACCGACTTGTGGACTTCCCTATACACCTGGCATACGACAGGATTCAGAAATCATCTACTATTAGCTCGCCCTTTATCAATAAGGATGCCTATTCCATACATTACAGGCTCATCAACAATTACAGCAATCTTTTGCTGTTTGTTTCTGGAATGTATTCTAATACAAAGGGAGGAGGTTTAGCTGGTGTCACTCAAAAAGGTATCACCAGGAACTTGGCATATAGTGATGGTGGCAATGAGGAATGGATATCGCTTCACGGCGTCATCTCCAAAGGTATAGGCCACTGGCCAGTAGATGCCAACATAAAAGTGTCATGGACTCAAAGCCGCGTGGCAAGTTCTTTGAATGGCATGATGTTCAATACTACCGTACAGGTGCCGAAAGGAGAAATTAATCTTATAACAAGACTGAAATCCATATTCAATTTTGATATGGGCGGCTTATACAAGAAAAATATATATACAAGTTATGCCGACAGGAAGCAATACAGCGAGCTGTACGAGGTGCATCTGTACACCTATTTCAAATATGAGCAATTCAAAGGTTCTATAAAATATACGCTAAGCAAGACTAATGGTGGAGGCGTGAAAAGAATTTCTAACAATATAGGCTTCCAGGTTTCTTACAACATGAAGAGGATTCAGATTTCTCTATCTGGCAATGAGCTTTTGCACCTACGCAAAAATGACTGGCTGATGGTCAGTAGTTCTTCGTACTCATCCACAACATCACATTACATGAAAATGCCAGGCTACTTGCTCCTTTCGTGCGGATTACACTTTGATTAAAATAAAAACAACTAAACAATAGCATATAGAAACACTATTTCCATCCGTATAGGCACACTAAAAAAGGCAACTACTTAGCTCGGTAAATGGCTATTTCATATTCGTTAGCGTATCGCTTGCTATTAGCTACTTCCATATAGACATGGCCGTTTTTGGTAGTCTTTCGGTAGCGTTTTACTTTCAGTCCGTAAAGGTCTGGGAGCAATTTGCCAGTGTTTGAGCGCACATTAACATCCCTACCGTTAGCGACATATTTATACCCATAATCGATGGCTTTCTGAACAAAGGTAGTAGCCTGATCGGCATAAAGCCTTAGGGTAAGCTGCACCACTACTCCCTGCTTATTGGACTGCATCCCTACGAAGCAATCATCGAAATCATAGAAGAAAGTCAGGCCCAATATCCGAATCGGGGTAACATCAAATTCTTTTTCTACGGTTGGGATGGTGAGAAACGAAGCCCCTAACCAGTTGGTATAATACTCGGGAGTGAGAAAGGCGGCACGCTTTTCTTCGGGAGTACTGGGAACACTGGTCTGGGCAAAGCAGAATTGACCCATAAGGGCGAACAGCATCGCCAAGAGTATGGCCTTGTTTTTTCTTGTATTCATCTTACTATCATATAGTTAAACCATAGAGCGTAGGGGCTCAAACACGGTTACAAAGATTGCTATTTTTAGCAAGATAACTATCAGCTAATTTGTAAAAGTCAAACAGAAATTTTGCAATGAGTACTGACAGCCTATAATTAGTGGCCATTATATGAATAGAGGTACTACATATACACAAAAAAAAGGAGCCGCAACCCTGTGATGGGTGCAGCTCCCTCTCTATCTATAAAGTATGGCTACTTACTCGTTAGCGTCCTGCTCGGCGTAGTCAAGAATGTTCTTCTTGTTGGCCTCGATGCGCTCGTAGTCCTCGCGCGAGCCAACGATAATCTTGTCAAACTGGCGCAGACCTGTACCGGCAGGAATACGGTGACCGCAGATAACGTTCTCCTTCATGCCTTCCAGACGGTCCTGCTTGCCACGGATAGCGGCCTCGTTGAGCACCTTGGTGGTTTCCTGGAACGAGGCGGCGCTCATGAAGCTCTTGGTACCAAGGGCAGCACGGGTGATACCCTGCAGTATCTGAGTGGCTGTAGCCTGAACGGCATCGCGCACCTGAACCAGTCGCAAGTCACGGCGCTTGAGGCTCGAATTCTCATCGCGCAGCTTACGTACTGAGATGATCTGACCCGGTTTGAGGTTGTCGGAGTCACCTGCATCGGTAACCACCTTCTTGCCCCAGATACGGTCGTTCTCCTCAGCGAAATCGAGCTTGTCTACCAGCTCCTGCTCCAGGAATGTGGTGTCGCCCGGCTCATTGATCTGAACCTTGCGCATCATCTGGCGCACGATAATCTCGAAGTGCTTATCATTAATCTTCACACCCTGCAGACGGTAAACGTCCTGTACCTCGTTAACGATGTACTCCTGAACGGCCGTGGGGCCCTTGATGGCGAGGATGTCGCCCGGAGTGATGCTGCCATCAGACAGCGGGGTGCCGGCACGTACGGCATCGTGCTCCTGTACCAGTATCTGCTTGCTAAGGCTTACCAGGTACTTGCGCTGGTCGCCCGTCTTAGATGTAACGATTATCTCGCGGTTTCCACGCTTAATCTTGCCCATGGTAACCTCGCCGTCAATCTCAGAAACAACGGCTGGGTTAGAGGGGTTGCGAGCCTCGAAGAGCTCGGTAACACGAGGCAGACCACCCGTGATATCGCCTGCACCACCTACGGCACGCGGTATCTTAACCAGGGTAACACCGGTCTCTACGGTCTGGCCATCCTCGACCACCACGTGGCCTCCCACGGGGAAGTTGTAAGTTCCCAAGACTTCACCGTTCTCATCTATCACATCACAGGTAGGCACCTTGGTGTGGTCTTTAGAGTCGGTGATAATCTTTTCGGTCAAACCGGTCGTCTCATCGGTCTCGGCCTTATAGGTAACGCCCTCGGTAACGTCGTTGAACCTAAGCGTACCAGCATATTCGGTTACGATAACGGCATTGAAAGGATCCCACTTGGCAATGAGGTCGCCCTTCTTTACCACGTCGTCCTGCTTGTTGTAAAGGGTAGAGCCGTAAGGCACATTGAGCGTAGAGAGCACGATATTGGTATGCGGGTCTACGAAGCGAACTTCTGACAGACGGCTTACTACCATCTCGCAATCCTTAGAATCCTCATCGCGGAAAGGCACGGTACGCAACTCGTCGAACTCGAGCTTGGCATCGTTCTTGGCGACAATGCTGGCATTGGCGGCTGCATTACCAGCCACACCACCAGCATGGAATGTACGGAGGGTAAGCTGTGTACCAGGCTCACCGATGGCCTGGGCGGCGATAACGCCGGCAGCCTCGCCTAACTGAACCATGCGGGCAGTGGCCAGGTTACGTCCGTAACACTTGGCGCATACTCCGCGCTTGCTCTCGCAGGTAAGTACCGAACGAATCTCGACCATCTCAATGGGTGAGTTCTCGATAGCGGCGGCCTTCTCTTCATTGATTTCCTCGCCAGCGGCACAGATAAGCTCGCCGGTTGTAGGATGTATAATATCGTGAACAGACACACGGCCTAAGATACGCTCTGAGAGTGACGAGATAACCTCGTCGCCATTCTTCAACGCACGGCACTCCAGTCCGCGTAGCGTTCCACAGTCTTCCTCAGTAATAATCACGTCGTGAGAAACGTCTACCAGACGGCGGGTAAGATAACCGGCATCGGCCGTCTTCATGGCGGTATCGGCCAGACCCTTACGGGCACCGTGAGAGGATATGAAGTACTCCAGCACGGACATTCCCTCCTTAAAGTTGGACAGGATAGGATTCTCAATAATCTGCGCGCCCTCGGCACCTGCCTTCTGAGGCTTGGCCATCAGACCACGCATACCAGAAAGCTGCTTAATCTGGTCCTGTGAACCACGGGCTCCAGAGTCGAGCATCATGTAAACAGCATTGAAACCCTGGTCGGCCTCGGTCATCTCCTTCATCAGCACATCACCAAGCTCGTTGTTAACATGCGTCCAGGCATCAATAACCTGGTTATAACGCTCGGTGTCGGTGATGAAACCCATATTATAGTTGTTGGTGATTTCCTCAACTTCTTTCTGGCCTTTCTGTACGATGCTCTCCTTCTCCTCAGGGATGATGATGTCATCCAGGTTGAACGAAAGACCGGCTACATACGACATGTGATAACCCAGGTTCTTGATACCATCAAGGAAGGCACAGGCACGGGCCATACCCACAGCCTTGATAACATTGGCGATGATGCCACGCAGGGTCTTCTTAGATATAATGTCATTGAAGAAACCTATCTCGTCGGGGATAATCTGGTTGACGATGACACGGCCAACAGAAGTGTCGACAAGGTGCTTGACGGGCTTACCGTCTACGATGTCGTCGACCAACACCTTAACTGGTGCATGCAGGTCGCACTTGCCGTCGTTGTGGGCAATAATAGCCTCCTCAGGGCCATAGAAACTGAGGCCCTCGCCCTTAGCTCCGGGGCGGAGCTTGGTAATATAGTACAGACCGAGCACCATATCCTGTGAGGGTACCGTGATAGGAGCACCATTAGCAGGATTGAGGATGTTGTGGCTCTGCAGCATCAGAATCTGAGCCTCGAGCACAGCCTCGTTACTCAATGGAAGGTGTACGGCCATCTGGTCGCCATCGAAGTCAGCGTTGAACGCGGTACAAGCCAGAGGGTGAAGCTGAATGGCTTTTCCCTCTATCAGCTTGGGCTGGAAAGCCTGAATACCCAGACGGTGCAGCGTAGGAGCACGGTTCAGGAGCACGGGGTGACCCTTCATTACATTCTCCAGGATGTCCCAAATGACGGGTTCGCGGCGGTCTACTATCTTCTTGGCGCTCTTGACAGTCTTAACGATGCCACGCTCAATCAACTTGCGGATAATAAATGGTTTGTAGAGCTCAGCGGCCATCAGCTTAGGCAAGCCACACTCGCCCATCTTCAGCTCAGGACCTACAACGATAACCGAACGGGCAGAATAGTCAACACGCTTACCGAGCAGGTTCTGACGGAAGCGTCCCTGCTTACCCTTCAGTGAGTCTGAAAGCGATTTGAGGGGACGGTTGCTCTCGCTCTTTACGGCACTGGCCTTACGGGAATTGTCAAAAAGAGAGTCGACAGCTTCCTGAAGCATACGCTTCTCATTACGGAGGATTACTTCAGGGGCCTTGATTTCAACCAGGCGCTTCAGACGGTTGTTGCGGATGATGACGCGACGATAGAGGTCGTTGAGGTCGGATGTGGCAAAACGGCCACCATCCAGCGGTACCAACGGACGGAGCTCGGGTGGGATGACGGGGATAATCTTCATAATCATCCACTCGGGCTTGTTCACATTCTTAGACGAACGGAAAGCCTCTACTACCTGCAGGCGCTTCAGGGCCTCAGTCTTACGCTGCTGACTGGAGTCATTGTTGGCACGGTCGCGCAGTTCGTAAGAGATAGAGTCGAGGTCGAGGTCGGTCAGCAAGTCGCGGATAGCCTCGGCACCCATCTTGGCAACAAACTTGTTAGGATCGTCATCGGGCAGGAGCTCATTGCTGGGATCCAACTGGGTGTCCAGGATGTTGAGGTACTCATCCTCAGAGAGCAAGTCCATCTTGTGCGAACCATTCAGCTCTACACCATCCTTGTCGGTACGGCCCTCAAGGACGCCCGGCTTGATAACGATATATTTCTCGTAGTAAACTACTGCATCGAGCTTCTTAGTAGGCATGCCCAGCAGATAACCAATCTTGTTGGGCAATGAACGGAAATACCAGATATGTGCAATAGGCACTACCAACTCGATATGACCGGAGCGCTCACGGCGTACCTTCTTCTCGGTAACCTCGACACCACATCGGTCGCACACGATACCCTTATAGCGAATACGCTTGTACTTACCGCAGGCGCACTCATAGTCCTTGGTGGGACCAAAGATGCGCTCGCAGAACAGGCCATCGCGCTCTGGCTTATAGGTACGATAGTTAATCGTCTCTGGTTTGGTAACCTCGCCATACGAATTTTCCAGGATTTCCTCAGGAGAGGCAAGTCCGATGGTAATCTTCGTAAAATTGTTCTTTACTTTTGTATCTTTCTTAAAAGCCATTTTTCTTGAAATAATTAAGGGTTCTCGTTTAATCAAGTTTGATACTTAAACCAAGACCACGGAGTTCGTGGAGGAGCACATTCAAAGACTCAGGGATGCCCGGGGTGGGCATAGCATCGCCCTTGACGATAGCCTCGTAAGCCTTAGAACGGCCTACCACATCATCACTCTTAATGGTAAGAATCTCCTGAAGGACATGACTGGCACCGAAAGCCTCAAGAGCCCAAACCTCCATCTCTCCAAAACGCTGACCACCGAACTGGGCCTTACCACCAAGTGGCTGCTGAGTAATCAGACTGTACGGGCCGATAGAACGGGCGTGCATCTTGTCCTCAACCATGTGGCCGAGCTTCAAGAAGTAAGTGATACCGATGGTAGCAGGCTGGTCAAACTTCTCACCAGTCTCGCCATCATAGATATAGGTAGAGCAGAGACGGGGCAGGCCGGCCTTGTCGGTCCATTCTGAGAGGTCGTTCAACTTGGCACCATCAAAGATAGGTGTAGCGAACTTCACACCGAGTTTCTTACCGGCAGCACCAAGAATGGCCTCGAATATCTGACCCAAGTTCATACGCGAAGGCACACCCATAGGGTTAAGTACCAGGTCTACAGGACGTCCATCCTCCAAGAACGGCATATCCTCTGGACGAACTACCTTAGAAACGATACCCTTGTTACCATGACGGCCAGCCAACTTATCACCTACCTGTATCTTACGTTTCTTGGCGATGTACACCTTGGCCATCTGGAGGATGCCCGAAGGTAGCTCGTCACCGATAGTAATAGCAAACTTACGACGCTTCAGTTCGGCATCCAGCTGCTTGTACTTACGGATGTAATTCATAATGAGCTTCTGGATGAGTCCGTCAGTATGTCCATCGCCTGTCCATCCATTACTCTGAATACCGTCATACTCCAGGTTCTTCAGAGCGGGAGCGGTGAATGTGCTGCCCTTAGCAATAATCTCTGCACCGGTATAGTCCTTGATGCCCTCAGACTTCTTGCCATCAGTCAGTTCGAGCAACTTATCAATGAGGATATCCTTCAAGTCCTCATTCTTAGCCTCGTATTCTTCGTCTATCTTAGCAAGAACTATCTTGTCCTGCTTCTTTGACTCACGGGTCTTAATAGCACGAGAGAAGAGTTTCTTGTCGATTACAACACCACTCAGAGAAGGATTGGCCTTCAACGAAGAGTCCTTCACATCACCAGCCTTGTCGCCGAAGATGGCACGGAGCAACTTCTCCTCTGGCGAGGGATCACTCTCACCCTTAGGCGAAATCTTACCTATCAGAATGTCGCCTGGCTCTACGCGGGCACCTACACGGATAACACCGTTCTCATCAAGGTCTTTGGTGGCTTCCTCACTAACGTTAGGTATATCAGAGGTAAACTCCTCAACGCCACGCTTGGTCTCACGTACATCAAGTGAGTACTCGTCTACGTGAACAGAGGTGAGGACATCATCGCGTACCAAACGCTCAGAGATAACCACGGCATCCTCATAGTTATAGCCCTTCCATGGGATATAGGCAACCAGCAGGTTACGACCTAAGGCCAATTCGCCATTCTCGGTAGCATAACCTTCTGTGAGGATGTCACCTTCCTTAACACGCTGGCCCTTACTACAGATGGGGCGCAGGTCTATGGTCATATTCTGGTTGGTACGACGGAACTTCGGTATACGGTATTCCTTCAAGGCGGGCTCGAAGCTAACGAAGTCTTCCTCCTCAGTGCGGTCATAGAGTATGCGGATAGTAGTAGCATCTACATATTCTATAACGCCAGCGCCTTCGGCTGTAATCATCGTACGAGAGTCCTCGCACACTTTCTTCTCCAAACCGGTACCTACAATAGGTGCATCGTTATGAAGCAATGGCACGGCCTGACGCATCATGTTACATCCCATCAAGGCACGGTGACCATCGTCATGCTCCAAGAACGGAATAAGACCGGCAGAAACCGATGCTATCTGCTGGGGAGCCACATCCATGAGGTCTACCTGCTCTGGGGGTACTACTGGATAATCGGCATCCTTACGGCACTTCACCACTTTACGGATAAAGTCACCCTCAGGAGTCAACGGGGCATTACCCTGGCCAATAATCTTACCCTCCTCTTCCTCGGCAGTAAGATACAGCACGTCATTGTTATCCATATCTGCCTTACCGTTTTCAATCTTACGATACGGAGTAACGATAAAGCCGAGGTCATTAATCTTGGCATACAGACAGAGAGACGAGATAAGACCAATGTTAGGACCTTCAGGACTCTCAATTGGGCACAGGCGACCATAGTGAGTATAGTGAACGTCGCGCACCTCAAATCCGGCACGCTCACGAGACAGACCGCCAGGGCCAAGGGCCGAAAGACGACGCTTGTGAGTAACCTCTGCCAATGGGTTGGTCTGATCCATGAACTGGCTCAGAGGGTTGGTACCAAAGAATGAGTTAATGACACTCGAAATAGTCTTTGCATTAATCAAGTCTGTAGGAGTAAACACCTCGTTGTCGCGTACATTCATACGCTCACGGATTGTTCTGCTCATACGGGCCAGTCCTATTGAGAACTGATTGGCCAACTGCTCGCCCACCGTGCGTACACGACGGTTACTCAGATGGTCAATATCATCAACCGTTGCATTAGAGTTAATCAGCTGGATGAGATATTTAATGATCTCTATAATATCCTCCTTGGTCAGCACACGGACATCCATGTCGGTATTGAGTCCCAGCTTCTTATTAATACGATAACGGCCTACCTCACCAAGGTCGTAACGCTTATCCGAGAAGAACAAGTTCTGGAAAACTTCCTTAGCACTTGCATCATCGGCAGGGTCAGCATTACGCAACTGGCGATATATATATAATACAGCTTCCTTCTCAGAGTTAGATGGATCCTTGGCCAGTGTGTTGAAGATGATAGAATACTTGTTGGCAGCTGTTGCATCCTTATGGAGAAGGATTGTTGAAGCACCGCTGTCAAGAATATCTTCCACATTATCCTCAGAGATAACCGTCTCGCGCTCTACGATAACCTCGTTGCGCTCGATAGATACCACCTCGGCAGTATCTTCATCCACGAAGTCCTCTGTCCATCTCTTCAGTACGCTACCAGCAAGTTTTCTGCCGATGCAGGCTTTCAGATTCTTCTTGTTTACCTTAACCTCTTCAGCCAAATCAAAGATACGCAGAATATCTTTATCCGTCTCATAACCAATGGCACGAAGCAATGTTGTAACAGGCAATTTCTTCTTTCGGTCGATATAAGCATACATTACATTGTTTATATCGGTAGCGAACTCTATCCAAGACCCCTTGAACGGAATTACACGTGCGCTATAAAGCACAGTACCATTAGCGTGTACACCCTGACCGAAGAAAACACCCGGCGAACGGTGCAGCTGAGCCACTACCACACGCTCAGCACCGTTGATTACGAATGTGCCGTTCTTTGTCATGTATGGGATTGTACCAAGGAATACATCCTGAATTACGGCCTTAAAGTCCTCATGGTCAGGATCGGTACAATACAGTTTCATCTTAGCCTTCAAAGGTACACTATATGTCAGCCCACGCTCCAGACATTCATCTATTGTATAGCGAGGCGGGTCAATATAGTAATCCAAGAACTCAAGAACGAAATTATTACGAGTGTCGGTGATAGGGAAGTTCTCTGCGAACACCTTATACAGGCCGTCATTCTTGCGTTCTTCAGGCGGAGTTTCCAACTGTAGAAAATCCTTGAAGGATTTCAACTGCACATCGAGAAAATCCGGATAAGGATACGGATTATGCACGCTGGCAAAATTTACTCTGTTATCAACAATTTTTGTAGCCATAAAATGATTTAAATAATCGGTGGTGAAAGCCTTAGGGAGCGTTATGCCCTTTTATGCCATCAAAAGACACAAAAAGGTTAGGACTCACCGACTGGGCAAATCCTAACCATATTTAGGAGAAATCTAAGTTTTATTACTTGAGCTCTACCTTAGCACCAGCATCCTCGATAGCCTTCTTCAAGTTCTCAGCCTCTTCCTTAGAGAGACCTTCCTTTACAGTTGCAGGAGCGCCATCTACGAGATCCTTAGCCTCTTTCAGACCAAGGCCACAAGCCTCCTTAACGGCCTTAACAACCTGGAGCTTTGTAGCACCAACCTCAGTGAGGACAACGTCGAAAGAAGACTTCTCCTCAGCTGCAGCTGCACCACCAGCAGCAGGACCAGCAGCAACAGCAACAGCTGCAGCTGCGGGCTCAATACCATACTCGTCCTTCAGGACTGTTGCCAACTCATTTACTTCCTTAACAGTAAGATTTACTAATTCTTCTGCAATAGCTTTAATGTCTGCCATTTTATTATCAATTTTAATTGTTCGTGTTAATAAATATATCTTTTGACTTTATTAATTGTAATTTACATTGCAATTATTTATTCAGGACGCTCGCCTAAAGTCTTGAGCACACCATGGATGGTGTTTGCGCCTGACTGAAGAGCAGAAATGACATTCTTTGTCGGAGACTGCAACAGAGATACAATCTCTGCAATAACCTCGTTCTTGCTCTTGATCGCCACGAGTTCCTCGAGCTGGTTTGCTCCGTAGAAACCCTCTTCTGCGTAAGCAGCCTTAAGTGCGGGGATACCCTCTTTGGTATATTCCTTAAGCAGCTTGGCAGGTACATTCGCAGTATTGGTGAACAGGACGGCAGTACTACCCTTCAAGCTACCATAGATTTCAGAGAAGTCTATGTCTGAAGCCTCGAAAGCCTTGTGAAGAAGAGTATTCTTCACTACTACCATCTTAATCTCATTCTTGAAACACTTGCGACGGAAATCACTGGTCTTCTCTGCATTCAGTCCCGATACATCTACGAGATAGAAGTGAGCATAGTCCTGCAGTTTCTGTCCAAGTTCTGCTATAATAGTATCTTTAAGTTCTTTCTTCATTGTACAAAACTTTTAGAGTTATTCAACTGATTTCGGATCAATCTTGATACCCTTACTCATAGTGCTCGAAATAAAGATACTCTTAATATATGTACCTTTAGCAGCAGCAGGCTTCAGTTTGATAACAGTCTGGACAAACTCCTTTGCATTACCAAATATCTGCTCGGGTGTCATATTAACCTTGCCGATTGAAGTATGGATAATACCAGCCTTATCAACCTTAAAGTCTATCTTACCCTGCTTTACATCCTTTACTGCCTTTGCAACATCCATAGTCACAGTACCGCTCTTAGGGTTAGGCATCAAGCCACGGGGACCGAGTACACGACCCAGAGGACCTACCTTACCCATGCAAGACGGCATGGTGATGATGACATCTACATCTGTCCATCCACCTTTGATTTTCTCGATATATTCATCAAGACCAACATAATCAGCACCTGCCTCTTTGGCAGCTGCCTCCTGATCAGGGGTACAGAGAGCCAGCACGCGCGTAACCTTACCTGTTCCGTTAGGAAGAGATACCACGCCACGCACCATCTGGTTAGCCTTACGCGGGTCTACACCCAAACGTACGTCCATATCTACAGAAGCGTCAAACTTAGTAGTGGTAATTTCCTTCACCAGTTCGGCAGCCTCCTTCAATGTGTAGACCTTCCCTGCTTCAACCTTCTCAGCTACTGATTTTTGATTTTTTGTCAGTTTACTCATCTTTAATTGAAGTTTAAAATTTACATTTCAGGGAAGTCCCCTTTTACAGTAATACCCATACTGCGAGCAGTACCGGCAACAAGTCTCATTGCACTCTCGATGGTGAAGCAATTCAAATCTGCCATCTTATCCTCAGCGATAGCTTTCACCTGTTCCCAGGTTACAGATGCCACCTTCTGACGGTTAGGCTGAGCAGAACCACTCTTTACCTTAGCTGCCTCCTTGAGCTGTACAGCTGCAGGAGGAGTCTTGATAACAAAGCTGAAAGACTTGTCTGTATAATAAGTGATAACAACAGGAAGTATCTTACCTGCCTTATCCTGGGTTCTGGCGTTGAACTCTTTGCAGAATCCCATAATGTTGATACCCTTAGAACCCAGAGCAGGGCCTACGGGTGGTGAAGGATTCGCAGCGCCACCTTTAATCTGTAATTTGATTAATCCAGCAACTTCTTTAGCCATTTTGTTAATAATTGATTTTTGATTAATTATCAGTCGTAAGAGTGGAAGCCTCTCCAACTATACAGGATTGACACACCGTAACAATATGCGCCTTATCCTTCTTTTTCTACTTGCATAAAATTCAGTTCCAGTGGAGTCTTCCGGCCAAATATCTTAACCATAACTTTCAGCTTGTGCTTCTCAGAGTTCACCTCTTCGATAACACCGCTAAATCCACTGAATGGGCCATCGGTCACCTTAACCATCTCGTCTACCTCAAACGGTATATTCACATCATTGGCAAGTTCAACCTCTTCAGCAGCGCCAAGCATCCGATTAATATCGCTCTGTGGCACTGGCGAGGGCTCATCCAACCCACCAAGGAAGCCAAGACAATTAGGCATAAAGCGCAGCGTATGAGCCACGTCTCCTATTAAGTTAGCCTGTATGAAGACATATCCAGGAAGCGAAATCTTCTCTTTCTCCACCCGCTTGCCATTACGCAAAGAAGCATGTTTCTCAGTTGGGATTAGCACCTGAGCAACATGTGCACTAAGTAGGTCATTGTGCTTCATTTCGGCCTCAATATACTCTTTGAGCTTGGCCTCTTTCCCGCTAACGGCTCTCAGCACATACCAATTCATTCCAGTTTTTGCCATTTTTACCGTTATCAATTAGGATAGATGGTACTCATCACAAATCTGAGAAAGCTATCCATTGCGAAAACAACAAGAGCCACCACTACTGAAGCCGACAACACAACTACTGCGCTATGTGTCAGTTCAGGAAGAGACGGCCAAGTGGTCTTATGTACAAGTTCATCGTAACAAACCTTGCAATAATTTCCTATCTTCTTAAACATATATTCCTTATTTTTGCACGGGTTGGAGGGCTCGAACCCCCGACACCTGGTTTTGGAGACCAGTGCTCTACCAACTGAGCTAAACCCGTAGAAAGGTCTCCACCACCGCAGTAGCGGAGACCGATATGTTAGATTTACTAACTTCCTAATTACTTAACATCATCAAGGAGAGCGGTAATCTGACCAGAACCTACCGTACGGCCACCCTCGCGGATAGCGAAACGCAAACCCTCATTCAGAGCAACCTTGTAGATAAGCTCAACCTCAATCTCTACGTTATCACCAGGCATTACCATCTCTACTCCCTCAGGAAGCTTAATTTCACCGGTGCAGTCCATTGTACGGAGATAGAACTGAGGACGGTACTTGTTACCGAATGGTGTATGACGGCCACCCTCTTCCTTCTTCAGTACATAGATAGAAGCCTTGAAGTGATCGTGAGGAGTGATAGCACCCGGGTGTACCACAACCATACCACGCTTAATCTCGTCCTTATCGATACCACGGAGAAGCAGACCTACGTTGTCACCAGCCTCACCCTCGGCCAGAGTCTTACGGAACATCTCAACGCCAGTGATAACTGACTTCTTGTCCTCGCCAAGACCGAGCAACTGAATCTCATCGCCTACCTTACACTTACCAGTCTCGATACGACCAGTAGCTACAGTACCACGACCTGTAATAGAGAATACATCCTCAACAGGCATCAAGAAAGGCTTATCAACCTCACGCTGGGGCTCCTGAATCCAAGTATCAACCGTATCCATCAGTTCTATAACCTTGTCTTCCCACTTCTCAACACCATTCAAGGCACCAAGTGCAGAGCCACGGATAATAGGAGTATCCTCCTCATAACCATACTGCTCAAGGATTTCGCGAACCTCCATCTCAACGAGCTCAAGCATTTCCTCGTCGTCTACCATATCACACTTGTTCAGGAACACAACCAGACGAGGTACATTTACCTGACGAGCGAGAAGCACGTGCTCACGAGTCTGAGGCATAGGACCATCAGTTGCGGCAACTACCAAGATAGCACCATCCATCTGAGCAGCACCAGTAACCATGTTCTTTACATAGTCAGCGTGACCCGGGCAGTCTACGTGTGCATAGTGACGCTTTGCAGTTTCATACTCAATGTGAGCAGTGTTGATAGTGATACCACGCTCTTTCTCCTCAGGAGCGTTATCAATCTGATCAAATGACTTAACGTCCTCGCCAGTACCCAGTCTCTTGTGAAGAACGAGAGAAATGGCAGCTGTCAGAGTAGTCTTACCGTGGTCAACGTGACCGATAGTACCGATGTTTACATGCGGTTTGGTACGTACGAATTCTTCTTTAG
>CAKPZJ010000036.1 GCA_934204655.1 uncultured Prevotella sp.
CTTCAAGATGGGCTTGAACCAACGACCCCCTGATTAACAGTCAGGTGCTCTAACCAACTGAGCTATTGAAGCAGTGCTCGTATCATTTCTGATTGCGGTTGCAAAGGTACGGCCTTTTTTCATTTCCGCCAAACTTTTCGGCGATTTTTTTTCGTGTGACCCTAAAAAAAGTATTTTTTTGCCCTTTTCATGCCCTCATCTGCGCTGATATTCGTACTTTTGCATATTATGAGAAAGGTAATACTGTTTCTGATGCTCACGGTGGCACTCTCCTCTACCGCGCAGGATAAAGACCACAATTTAGAAGTGGCCAAGAATTTGGACGTGTTCAACACCATCTACAAGCAGCTTGACATGCTGTATGTAGACACGCTCGATGCCAAAGAGGTGATAGGTAATGCCATCAACGGCATGCTCCGCAGCCTGGATCCCTATACCGTATATTATCCCGAAGACCAGGCCAACAAGCTGCGAACCCTCTTCACAGGTAAGTATGCCGGCATTGGTGCCATGATACGTTGGAACTCGCAGATAAACAACTCCGTTATCGAGGAGCCGTACGAGGGTATGCCTGCCGCAGAGGTGGGTCTGAAGAAGGGAGACGTCATTCTGAGCATAGACGGAGAGTCTATGGCAGGCAAGACCAACGACTACGTGAGCAACCACCTCAGGGGCGATGCAGGAACCACCTTTGAGCTCAAGATACGCCGCCCCTCGACCGGCAAGGAGATGAAGATGAAGATAACGCGCCGCGCCATACAGATGCCAGCCGTCCCCTATTACGGCATTGTACGCGACAACATAGGGTACATCAAGTTGAGCGAGTTCACGGAGAACTGTACGAAGACCGTGCGCCGTGCCTTTGTCGAGATGAAGCACCAGGGCATCAAGGGACTGGTTCTGGATCTGCGCAACAACCCCGGTGGCTCTGAATTAGAGGCCGTGAACACCGTAAACCTGTTTGTTCCGAAAGGCATTACCGTGGTGTCTAACCGCGGAAAGCTGAAACGGGCCAACCATGACTACAAGACTACCGTAGAGCCAGTAGATACCGTCATGCCCATCGTGGTACTGGTCAACGGCAACTCGGCCAGTTCGAGCGAGGTTACCAGTGGAGCCCTGCAGGACTTAGACCGGGCCGTCATCATGGGCACCAAGACCTACGGCAAGGGCTTGGTACAGATGTCGCTCGACGTACCTTACAACGGCGAGCTCAAGCTCACCACCAACAAGTACTACACGCCCAGCGGACGGTGCATACAGGCCGTCAACTACCGTCATGCCAACGGTGGTTCTACCGAGGAGATAGCCGACTCGCTCACCCACAAGTTTTACACCCGTGCCGGTCGCGAGGTTCGCGATGGCGGCGGCATCAAACCCGACGTTATCGTGCAGGCCGACTCCCTGCCCAACATAGCTTACTACTTAGCGGCCGCCCGCGACTCTAACGAGGTGCTCCTCAATTACGAGGTCGACTATATCGCCAAGCACCCCACCGTGGCCCCTGCTGACCAGTTCGAAATCTCCGACGACGACTACGCTGAATTTAAACGCCGCGTGCTTGCCAGCAACTTCACCTACGACCGCACAAGCGAGAAAATCCTAAAAGAGCTCGAGACACTCACTAAGTTTGAGGGTTACTACGACGATGCTAAGCCCGAGCTCGAAGCTCTCAAGAAGAAGCTCAACCACAACGTCGCCAAGGATCTGGACTACAACAAGCAGGCACTCAAGAACATCATTGCCAATGACCTGATGAGCGCCTACTACTTCCAGCGTGGTGCCGCTCAGAACGCCTTGCGTCACGACCCGCAGATGGACGAAGCCGTCAAGCTCATTGGCGACCCCCAGCGCTATCAGTCACTACTCAAGCCAGCGGCCAAGTAGTAGCCACGCTGTCTATTATTACACCTTATTATATTATAGGGCTACGGGGCAAGGGCAATGGCTGAGACACTGAAGCAGCAGACCATAGGGGCGCTGATATGGAACCTCATTGACAGGTTCGGGCAGCAGGTGCTACAGATGGCGGTGGTCATCATCGTAGCCAACATCCTGTGCCCCGACGACTATGCCCTCGTGGCCATGCTGGCCATCTTCACGGCCATAGGCAACCTTATCATTGAGAGCGGCTTTGGGGCCGCCCTCATTCAGCGGCAGGATGCCGACGACCGCCATTACTCCTCTGTATTCTGGTTCAACTTAGCCATGAGCACCGCCATCTACGCCCTGCTCATGGCGTGCAGTTCCCTTATCGCCGACTACTTCGGCGAGCCCCAGCTCATACCCATCGGCGCGGTGGTGTTTCTTATTCTGCCGCTCAATGCCACCATGCTTATTCAGACCACCCTACTCAACAAGCAGATAAGGTTTCGCCAACTGGCCAAGATAGACCTGAGCGCCATGGTGGTATCGTCGGCCGTAGCCATCAGCATGGCCGTAGCAGGCTGTGGCGTGTGGACGCTGGCCTGGCAGCCCATTACCCTGGCCGCCACCAAGAGTCTGCTGCTGTGGGGCACCAGCCAGTGGCGCCCACGGTGCTATTTCAGCCTAAGCATCATCCGCCAGCTGTTCGGGTTTGCCTCCAGCCTGCTGCTGTCGGGCCTTATCAACACATGCTTTGTCAATGTGTACTCCTTAGTCATCCCCAGACTCTACCCCAAGCGCGAGCTGGGTCTGTTCACGCAGGGCAACAAGATATGTGACCCCATTGTCAGCCTGGTGTACGGCAGCATACAGAACGCCACGTACCCCATATTCAGCAACATACAGCACGACAGGCTGCGGCTCATCAAGGCGTACCGCAAGTCTATCCGCTTCACCGCTTTCCTTACCTTCCCACTGCTCGTGGGTGGCCTCATGGTAGCCCCGGCCCTCTTTCATCTGCTGTTCAAGTCGCAGTGGTGGGCCGCCATACCCTACTTCCAGCTGCTCTGTGCCGGTGGCTGCTTCACGGTGCTCACCGCCATTAACAACAACTTCATCAAGGTAAGCGGGCGCTCCTCGGGCATCCTGAAGATTGAAATTTTCAAGATTATACTGACCATAGCGGCCATCGCCCTGCTCTTCCGCGCGAGCGTGCTGGCCATGGTGGCAGGGCTCATAGCCGTGCGCGTAGCCGTACACCTCATCAACATGGCCTACACGCAGCGCTACACGGGCTACACGTTCATGGCCCAGGCCGCCGACACCCTGCCCTACGTGGTGCTGGCCGCGCTCATGGCCGGAGCAGTCTATGCGGCCGGCCTGGTTACCTCTACCGCGTGGCTGCAGCTCATCCTACAGGTAGTGGTAGGTGCCACGGTGTACATCGGCCTGGCCTACCTCACCGGAAGCAAGATACTCAAAGAGGCGATAAGCCTACTCAAAAAGAAATAGAACCATGGACAATCCTATCAAGATAAGCGTGCTGATGCTGGCTTACAACCAGCGGCCATATATCGACGAGGCCATACGCAGCGTAATGCTGCAGCACACCCACTTCGACTACGAGCTCATCATCGGCGACGACTGCAGTACCGACGGCACCGCCGAGCGCTGCCGCGAGTGGCAGGCGCGCTACCCGGAGCGCATCATCCTGCTTCCGGGCGAGGCCAACTTAGGACTGGCGCGCAACTTTATACGTACCTATCAGGCTGCGCGCGGCACCTACATAGCCATCTGCGAGGCCGACGACTTCTGGAGCGACGCCAACAAGCTCCAGATACAGGCCGACTTCCTGGACAGCCATCCCGAGTACACCATGTGCTTTCACCGGGTGGTCAACTACTACGAGGCCGACCACAGCAAGAGTCTGAGCAACGGCCACCAGCCCACCACGATGACCATCGAGGACGTGGCCCTGTGCAACCCCATCACCAATGTATCGGTATGCTACCGCCGGGGCCTCTTCGGTGCGCTCCCCGAGTGGATGGACCAGGTTACGAGCTACGACCTGGTAATGCACCTGCTCACTCTGCAGTACGGGCCGGTGTACTACATGAAGCGGCCCATGGCCGTGTACCGCAAGTTGGCCACCAGCATCTGGACAGGGGGCGACAAGGCGCGCCGCGCCCTCATCTCGCGTAAGAACCGCGACCTGCTCATGGACTACTTCCGCGACCGCAACCAGCGGGTCTACGACATCCTGCGCCGGGCCAATGCCCTCAACTGCCTGGACATGGCCCTCTACTGCGAGGCTCAGGGCCAGATCCACGAGACCGAGGACTACCTGAACCGCCTACGCCAGTACGAGCCCACCTGGGGCGACGCCGACATAGCCCGCGAGCGCCAGCGCCTTACCCACAGCCAGCAGGGCAGCCGTCTGCACGCCTGTCTCACGGCCTGCCGCCGCATCCTTTCACGATACATACCCTTACCCCACATACGATGACACACCATAGCAAGCACATCACGCTGATACCCCATGGCGGGCTGGCCAACCGTATGAAGGCCATTGCCGCCGGACTGCGGCTGGCCGAGGCTGTAGACAGCCAGCTACACATTATCTGGT
This sequence comes from uncultured Prevotella sp., assembly GCA_934204655.1. Classification (GTDB taxonomy): domain Bacteria; phylum Bacteroidota; class Bacteroidia; order Bacteroidales; family Bacteroidaceae; genus Prevotella. Next base: position 4,493 of record CAKPZJ010000036.1, read on the forward strand.
TCGCCAACAAGGACTTGAACGCCAAGTTCTGCGACCTGTTTCTGCCCATCGACTCCAGCCGCGTAACGGTCACCGAGGGTTCCAAGTGGACAGGCCTCAGTCTCGGCAGGCCCCGCCTGGGCAACGTCTGGGTTCCCGCCGCCTACAGAATGATAAACCACAGCCGCTTTATGAACGTCAAGACGGTAACCCTGCACATGGACGAGGGCGACTTTGACTTCACGGCCTGGGCGCGGGGCCACAATGTGTGGCTGGCCACCTGCGTGTACTTCTGGGGAGAGCCCATCCCCGATGACGCGTTCGACATTTTCCACCCACAGGCCGACTTGCAGCGCGAGATAGACCGCATGGCTGCCCATATAGATGCCGACACCATCGGCATGCACATCCGGGGCACCGACAATGGCCCGTCCCAGCTTCTCAGTCCGCCTGAAGCCTTTGCCGAGTACCTGCACACACTGCCCCAGCATGTCCGCGTGTATCTGGCCACCGACGAGGCATCGGTCAAGAGCGACTTTAAGAAAGAGTTTGGCAGCCGCATCGTCAGCATGGACCACAAGGTGTGCCGCGACACACTCGACGGCATGCGCGACGCCGTCGTCGAGATGTTCCTGCTGGCCCGCACCAGCCGCATCGTGGGCTCGGGCAAGAGCACGTTCTCTGCCACACCGGCCTCGATAGGCCGCATACCCTTCCAGACCGTAACCGAGGCCCGGATAGCCTCCATGCACCCCGCCGGCCACAAGCACAGCGACACACTGGTCATCATAGTGACCTACAATGCCATGCCCTGGCTGTCCAAGTGTATCGGTTCCGTGCTCCAATCCGCAGTGCCGGCCGACATTATGGTGATAGACAATAAGTCGACCGATGATACCGAGGTCACCGTGCGCCGCGACTATCCCCAGGTAATGTTTCTGGAGAACTATGCCAACCTTGGCTTTGGCCAGGCTAACAATATCGGTATGAACTACGCCTTGCAGCATGGCTACCGTGCCGTGCTGCTGCTCAACCAGGACGCGTGGATAGACCCCGATGTCATCGGGCGCATGGCCGATGCCCTGCAGCGCCACCCCGACCTCGGCATCGTTTCGCCCATCCACCTTACAGGCCGTGGCGACAAGGTGGAGCATGGCTTCAGCGTCTACAGCGGTGTGACCGACCTGCGCCAGCAGCCCAGCGACGACGTGGTGACCGTGCCCTTCATCGACGCGGCCATCTGGTACATGCCCGTCAGCGTGTTCAGCCATGTGGGCCTCTTTGCCCCACTCTTCTACCACTATGGCGAGGACAAGGACCTGGCCAACCGCATGCGCTACCACCACTACCGCATCGGGTTCGTACCGGGCGTGTACGGCTACCACGACCGCGAGGGGCGCCGCGTTACCTGGGATGGTTTTATGCGGGCCGAGGAGGTGTACCACCTGTCTGAGTACGCCAATATCAACTACAGCAGGCAGCGCGCCATAGCCATGGGCCTGTTGGCCGTGGCCAAGAAGGCGCTCCTGTCGGCCCTCCGACTGCGTCTGTCGGCCTGCTGCGACTATATCAAACTGTTGTGGACGCTGCATAAGAAATCGGACAAGGTCATGATTACCCGCAAGCAGTCTGCCCACGTAGACCTTAACAACTATAGATAGAATGGAGAAAGCCCCTATACTGCTCTTTGCCTACAACCGCCCGGCCCACATGCGCCGGGCCATCGAGTCGCTGCTCCGCAACGAGGAGGCAGCCCTCTCGGACCTGTTCATCTACTCCGACGCGCCCCGTACCGAGGCCGACCGCCCGCTGGTAGACCAGGTGCGCAGCCTGGCGCACAGCGTTACGGGCTTCAAGACGGTCAGCGTAGTATGCCGGGACACCAACTACGGACTGGCGCGCAACGTGATAGACGGCGTAACCCACGTGGTGAACACCTATGGATGGGTTATCGTGCTGGAGGACGACCTGGTGGTGGCCCCGTACTTCCTCAGGTTTATGAACGATGCCCTGCGCACCTACCAGTACGAAGAGAGAGTCGGGCACATACAGGCCTGCGAGTTTACCAAGGCTCCCCTGCCCGCCACGTTCCTCATCCGGTGGACCGGAAGCTGGGGCTGGGCCACCTGGAAACGCGCCTGGCAGCTGTTTAACCCCGACGGACAGGCCCTGCTTAACTTGCTGGAAGAGGAGGGGCTCACCCGCGAGTTCGACTTCAACGGCAAGTACGGGTTCACCCGCATGCTGCGCAGGCAGATAGCCGGCAAGAACGACTCGTGGGCCATACGCTGGAACGCGTCGCTATTCCTGGCCGGCGTGCTTTCGCTCAACGTTGGGCGGTCGCTCGTTATGAACGAGGGGTTCGACGGTACGGGCACCAACTGTGGTGGCGGTGGTCTGTACGACTCTCTGCTCTACACCCAGCCCCTGCCCGTGACCAAGATAGAGCCCATCGAGGAGAACCGCGAGGCGCGCCGTGCCTTTGAGCGTTACTACGCCCGCACCAACTCATTCTGGGCCAAGGCCCGCCGCCGCATCGTGCGCACCCTGAAGGGCGACTTCGGGGCCTGAGACCTCCCGAGGCTCCGTCCAAAGACTTGGGATGTACATACTGAGCCCCAGGACGTACCTCCCAAGTCTTGAGATACACATTCCCTACCTCGGGACGGAGCACACGACTATGGACAGCCCCATAGTCACGGCCACGCGGCGGGCCCGCACCATGGCGGCATCAGCTCTTTTAGCCATACCGCCCACGGCAGTTGCCTCCACGGCTGTATTTTTATTGGCAAATCACTTCGCCATGTTATTTTTTTTAACTAAGTTTGCACTTTAATGAACAGAATGATGAAAGTGCGCAACGTACTAACCACCTTACTGGGCCGCCTGTTTGTTCCCCTGCAGACCAATGCCCTCTTCTTCGTGAGCATGTATGTGCTTGGCGTCGCCGGCGAGTGGATTACGCTCCCCCATGTCAAGGGCGTGCATCTATATGGTAACTTGTACCTCGAGCTGTTCATCGACCTATACGTGGCGTGTGTCGTCCTGACGCTGCTGCCCGCAGCGGTGCGCCGGTGGGTACGCCGGGTGCTCTACGTGGTGGCCTACACGGTAACCGTGATAGACACGTACTGCTTCTGGAAGTTCAAGTCGACCATTACGCCTACCATGCTGCTATTGGTAGACGAGACCGACGCGCGCGAAGCCAGCGAGTTTATCAAGTCGTACCTCTCTACCGATGTCATTACCAGTCCGGTGGGCTGGCTGCTGCTCATCATGGTGGCCCATGGCGTGGCGGCACGGTTCCACCAGGCCATGGGCGCGTGGCTCATGCCCCACATCAGGCGGGCCGTACCCGCGGCAGGGGCCGTCACGTTGGCGCTCGTAGCCGTAAGCATCTGCACCAGTGCCCACAACAAGGTGGCGCTGGCCAGGCTTATGTCGGCGCGCACCATAGGCCAGGTGGAGCACACCCTGACCGACTCGGCACACGGCGTGCTGTACACCCCGGAGTGGCGACTGGCCTTCAGCGTGTACGCCAACTCCTTGGCTGCCCAGCAGATTAACCGCCTGGTGAGCCATGTCAACGACGTGCGGGTAGACAGTTGCTCCTACACCTCGCCCACCATCGTCCTGATTATCGGCGAGAGCTACGGCAAGCACCACTCGGCCCAGTACGGTTACCCCATGCCCACCACGCCGCGCCAGATAGCCCGCGAGCAGCGCGGGCGCCTCATCCGCTTCAGCGATGTGGTGTCGCCGTGGAACCTGACGAGCTTCGTCTTCAAGAACACGTTCTCCCTGCACGTAGTAGGCCAGCCCGGTGAGTGGTGCGACTATCCGCTCTTCCCCGAAGTGTTCCGCAAGGCCGGCTACCACGTCACCTTTCTCACTAACCAGTTCCTGCCTAAGGCTAAAGAAGCCGTGTACGACTTCAGCGGTGGTTTCTTCCTGAACAACCCTGTCCTGAGCAAGGCCCAGTTTGACACCCGCAACACCCAGGTTCACCGCTACGACGATGGACTGCTGTCTGACTATGACCACATCGTCCAGGGCTACGCGCCCGACCATCGGCCCAAGGCCAACCTGTACATCTTCCATCTGCTGGGCCAGCACGTGGCCTACCGCGACCGCTACCCCCACGACCGCACCCACTTCAAGCCGGCCGACTACGAAGAGAGCCGGCCCGAACTGAGCGACAAGCAGCGCCGTCTGCTCAGTTACTACGACAACGCCGTACTCTACAACGACTCTATCGTAGACCAGATATGCCGCCGCTTTGACGACCAGGACGCTATCGTCATCTACATGCCCGACCACGGCGAGGAGTGTTACGAGGAGAACCGCGGCATCATCTGCCGCAACCACTCGGCCGCCATCGACTACGGCCTGGCCAAATATGAGTTCGAGATACCTTTCTGGATTTACTGCACGCATCGCTATGCAGTGCTCCACCCGCATATCTTCAAGCAGGCCGTCGAGGCTAAGAACCGCCCGTACATGACTGACGCCCTTCCGCATCTTCTCCTGTATCTCGCGGGCATTGCCTCGCCCGACTACCAGTCGCGTTACAACCTGCTGAGCCCCGACTACGACGTGGCGCGCCCCCGTCTGCTCAAGGGCAAGACCGACTACAACCGCCTGGTGCCGCCGACGCCCTCGGCCGGCGCGGTGAAGAGTCCTTTCAAATGATACTGACATGAACGCCAACACTGATAACCATCAACAGCTGCTCTCGCGCGCCGAGTGCAACATTCTGAGGGGCCTGGCCATCCTGGGCATAGTGCTGCACAACTACTGCCACTGGCTCGGGCCCATTGTCAAGGAGAACGAGTACACCTACGACCAGCACAACGTGGATGTCCTCCATCAGGTGCTCAGCCACCCTGATGGCTGTCTGCCTATCCACCTGCTCTCGTTCTTTGGCCACTATGGCGTGCCCGTCTTCCTCTTCCTCAGCGCTTACGGACTGGTGTGCAAGTACGAGCATGGCGGCTCCGCCACCCGGGCGGGCCATGCCCCGCTGCCGCCAGCGCCACGGTTTATAGCCTATCACTACCTCAAACTGTTCAAGATGATGATAGTGGGCTTCGTGGCCTTTACCGTGGTCGACGCCATGACCCCTGGCAGCTGGCACTATACCGTTACCCAGATACTGGCCCAGCTCTGCATGGTCAACAATGTGCTGCCCGACCCCGACCATCAGATATGGCCAGGGCCCTACTGGTTCTTCGGGCTCATGCTGCAGCTGTACATCGTGTACCGGCTGGTACTGGCCCGCCGGCCGTGGACTTACACGGTGGTACTGATGGCCGTGTGCGTACTCCTGCAAATGGTCATGGAACCCGACAGCGACGCCATGAACCGGTATCGGTACAACTTCATGGGCGGCATGCTGCCCTTCGGGCTCGGCCTGCTCTATGCCCGCTACGGCCACAGGCTGCACACGGGACTCCACGGTGGCTGGGCCTATGCCTGTATGCTGCTCGGGGCGTGCCTGCTCATCTACCTGTGCAGCCTGGAGTTCTACCTGTGGGCCTTGGTGCCGGCCTGGGTATGTGCCGCGGCCGTATGCGCCGTAAGGTGGCTGGCTGCCTGGCCCACCGCGCTACACACCCCCGTCACCACCGTGCTGGTGTGGATGGGACAGGTGTCGGCGGCGCTCTTCGTGTGCCACCCCATCCTGCGCAAAGTGTTCATCCCCATCAGCCGGGGCGGCGACATATACACCGGACTGCTCTTGTACATCCTGGCCAGCATCTGCGTGGCCTGGCTGTTCAGAGAGGTAATGAAGAAGATACCTAACCCACAACTCAAGTAATGAAGCAGACGACTATAGACTGGGGCTGCCTGTCCCGCCACCGAGGACAACTGATGGGAGTGTCCATCTTGTTTATCGTGCTGTTCCACATTGGCCTGCCGCGAACCGATGCTTTCTTCGGGCTCAAGCGCATGGGCAACGTGGGGGTCGACCTTTTCTTCTTCCTCAGTGGCATCGGGCTGTGGTATGCCTGGTGCAAGCGCTCAGAAACATGGCACTTCTACCGGCGGCGACTGCTGCGCATACTGCCGGCATGGTTAGTGGTGGCCACGGCGTTCTATCTGCCCGACTACTTAGGGCCCCAGCGGTTCTCGTCGAGTCTGCCCGACCTGCTGGGCGACATTACCATAAACTGGGACTTCTGGATACACGACGAACTGACCTTCTGGTATATACCGGCCACGCTGCTGCTGTACCTGTTAGCGCCGTGGTACATGCGGCTCGTACAGCGCGATGCCGTGTGGCGGTGGCTGCCCGTACTGATGATACTGTGGTGTGTGGCCGTGCAGTATGTGGCCCCCATACACGCGGCCGTGGGACACATCGAGATATTCTGGAGCCGGGTGCCCATTTTCTTTATCGGCATAGCCATGGGCGAGTGGGTTCGCCAGGGCCGCGCCACCACGCCGGCCACGCCCTGGGCGCTGGTGCTTACCATGGCGGCGTCACTGGCCCTGTGCATCTACCTGGAGCAAGCCCTCCATGGGCGGTTCCCCATCTTCCTGGAGCGCATGGCCTACATCCCCCTGACCATATCGGGGGCCCTGCTCATGGCCCAGGGCATCAGCAGGCTACCCGCACGGGTGGCCAGCACGCTGGCCATGGTGGGCAGCCTCAGCCTGGAGATATATCTTATACACAGCCACTTCGTCCTCACATGGATAGAGCCGTGGCGGCTGGGCTACTGGCCCACTTTCGCGCTGTGCCTGGCCGTGACGCTACCCGTGGCATGGCTGCTACACTATATACTACAAAAAGTAATGAACGCATGGAGCCTATGACTGCTAAACTGAGTGCTGCGCTGCGCATCATACGCACGCGCCAATGGATAAAGAATGTCTTTGTACTCATCCCGCTGTTCTTCGGCGGAGCCTTGACCGACCCGGCTGCCCTGACTGCCGGCTGCATCACCATGGTGGCCTACTGCTTTGCCGCATCGGCCATCTACTGTCTTAACGACATCATCGATGTGGATGCCGACCGCGCCCATCCCGTGAAGTGTAAGCGGCCCATAGCCTCGGGCGAGGTGTCGGTACGCGAGGCTTACGGGCTGATGGCGCTCATGCTGATACTCTCGGCAGGGGTGGTGCCACTCTTGGACAACGCCCTGGCCGTGGGGGGCATCATAGCGTTCTACGTGGTGCTCAACGTGCTGTACTGCGTAAGGCTGAAGGACAGCGCCATCATCGACGTGTGTATTGTGGCCTTCGGATTTGTGCTGCGCATCCTGGCAGGAGGCGTGGCTACGGGCATAGTGCTCAGCAAGTGGATAGTGCTGATGACCTTCCTGCTCACCCTGTTCCTCTGCTTTGCCAAGCGGCGCGACGATGTGCTCCGGATGGATGCCACGGGCGTGGCCCCGCGTAAGAATACCATCCGATACAACCTCACCTTTATCAACCAGGCGATAACCATCACCGGGGCGGTCATGCTGGTGTGCTACATCATGTACACGGTGTCGGCCGAGACCATCGCCCACTTCCACAGCGATTACTTGTACCTCACCAGTGTACCCGTACTGGTCGGGCTGCTCCGCTATATCCAGATAGCGGTAGTGGACAAGAAGAGCGGAGACCCCACCAAGGTGGTACTCAAGGACCGCGCCACACAGCTTATCATCCTTGCCTGGTTTTTAGCTTTCGTTTTCTTCATCTATATAGTATGAGAAGAGTCTTCGCCTTTGACTTTGACGGTACGCTGACCACTACCGACACGCTGATAGCCGTGATACGCTATGCCAGGGGTACGGCGGCCTTAGCCGTAGGCCTGCTGCTGTACAGCCCCATGCTTGTGCTGATGAAGATGGGGCTCTACCCCAACTGGAAGGCCAAGCAGCGGCTCTTTGCCCACTTCTTCGGCGGATGGAGCTTAGCCCGCTTTGACAGCTGTTGCCAGCAGTTTGCCGCCACGCACAGCCATCTGCTGCGCCCCGAGGGCATCCGCCTCATGCGGCAGGTGCTGGCCGAGGGTGCCCAGGTGGCCATCGTGAGCGCCAGTATAGACAACTGGGTGGCCCCGTTCTTCGATGGCATGGGCGACGTGGCTCACCGCCCGCTGATTATCGGCACCCGGATAGAGGTGAGGGGCGGCCGACTGACGGGACGGTTCTGCACGCCCAACTGCTATGGTCCCGAGAAAGTGCGGAGACTGCACGAGGCTCTGCCGCACCGCGACACCTATACCCTGACGGCCTTTGGCGACAGCCGGGGCGACAAAGAACTACTCGAAGATGCTGACGAACGACACTACAAACCCTTCCGCTAACCGCCGGCGCCAGACCGTGGGCGAAGTGATACGCTTCGGACTGGTGGGAGGTACTGCCACCCTGCTGCAGTACGGAACCTACTGGCTACTGCTGCGCTTGCTGGCTCCCACGCTGGCCATGACGGTGGCTTATGCCATCAGCTTTGCGTTCAACTTCTACGCCTCTACGCGGTTCACGTTCCGCGTAAAAGCCACGGCCCGCCATGGCGCTGGCTTTGCCCTCTCGCACGCGGTAAACTACGTGTTGCAGATGGGCGTGCTCAACGTAGCCCTGTGGATGGGCATCAGCGACACGCTGGCCCCCATCCCCATGTTTGCCATCTGCGTGCCGGTAAACTTCGTGCTGGTGCGCTACTTCCTTAAAAGATAACGACATGGACAAGATAACCCTCCGCACACTTCTCTGGCCCCGCCGCGACGAGTGGGCGATGATGGCGGCCGTGTTAGTGCTGTTAGTGGCCCTCAACGCGCTGACCATAGCCCACTACCAGGGCATCTTTACACCGCTGGCAGACAACTACTGGAACCTATTCGTGACCCGCTTCCAGGTATCGGGGTTCGACCCCATCTCCTATTACGTCATCTCTGACTGGGAAGCCCGCTATAACGTGTACAGGCACCCCTTGTTAGCGTTCGTGATGTGGATTCCGTATCTCATTAACCGTGCGCTGATGGCCCTGACGGGCATTAACTGCGCGCTGTACATCATGTGTGTCATACAGATAGTAGCGGCGTGGTACGCGTTTCTCTTCCTATACAGGCTGATACACGATGTGCTGGCCGTGGCCAAGACGGATGCCCGGCTGCTGTGCTTCTTCATGTACTCCTTTGCCATGGTGATGGTAACGGCCATGGTATCCGACCACTTCGTACTCTCGCTCTGCCTGCTGCTGTTCACCCTGTATGTAACGGGGCTCTACCTACAACGCCACAGGGCCATGGGGGTGTGGGCCACCATCGGCCTGTTTGTGGCCACGGCCGGCATATCGCTCAACAACGGCCTGAAGGTGTTCATGGCGGCCCTGTGGGTCAACGGGCGCCGCTTCTTCCGTCCCCAGTTTATCTTGGGTGCCGTGCTGATACCCGCCATCGCGCTATGGTGGGGCTGCCGCAACGAGTATCACTATCTGGTGGCACCCGGCGAGAACGCCCGCCACGCGGCTAACGCCCAGCGCAAGGCTGAACAGCGGCAGCGCGAAGCCGAGCGACAGCGACAGGCGGCAGCCACAATGACCCTGAAGACGGCCACCGACAGCACCCACCGCGCCACGGCTGCCCCGGCCAAGCCCAAGGTTAAGCGCCAGCCCAAGAAGGGGGCTCCGCTGATGGAGGGCGAGTTCATGCGGTGGACAGACATGACCACCCCACGGTGGGCATCTATCGTGGAGAACCTGATGGGCGAGTCTATACAGCTACATCCCGACTACCTGCTCCAGGACGAAAGCCGCAGCCGCCCCATGATCATCAAGTACCGGTGGGCAGCCAACTATGTGGTCGAGGCCATCATCGCCCTGCTCTTCGTGATGGGCATCTGGTGTGGGCGACGCAACAGGCTGCTGTGGGTGGCCCTCTCGTGGTGGGCCATGGACATGGCGCTGCACGTGGGCATAGGCTTCGGCCTCAACGAGATATACATTATGACGGCCCAGTGGATATACGTCATCCCCCTGGCCATGGCCTTTCTCTTCGGCAACAGCCGCTGGCTCGACCTGAAACGTGGCCTGGTGGCTGCCCTCACCCTATACCTATATATATATAATGGTTACTTTATTATAGACTACATGCTATGTTAAGAATGTTGAGGATTAAACCCGGCGAGCGCCTCGTGGCACTGGTGGCACTGGTGGTTATCGCAGCGCTCAACGCGCTGGTCATCGTACATTATTACCCGGAGCTGTCAGCGATGAACGTTAACTATCACGACGTGGCTCGCGACACGTTCCACATATCTGGCTTCGACGCCTGGAGCTACTCGGTGGTGTCAGAGTGGAGCGGCTGGCAGTACAACATATACCGCCACCCGCTGCTGGCCATCTTCATGCTCATACCCTGCCTTATCAACCAGGGGCTGATGGCCCTGACAGGGGTAAACTGTGCCATCTTCGTGGTGGGGGCCATCGAGATATTCTTCGGGTTCTACGCGGCGGTGTTCTTCTTCCGCCTGCTGCGCGAGGTGGTGGCCCTGAGCCGGGCCGATGCCACCCTGCTCACGCTGATGCTGTTCTCCATGGCCTACATCATGCTCACGGTGATGGTGCCCGACCACTTCAACCTCACCCTGTGTATGATGATGGTGACCCTCTACGTCGCCGGACGACTGATGAAGGCCGGACGGACGATGAAGCTATGGCACACGGTGGTGCTGTTTGTCTTCATGGCGGGCGTGTCGCTCAACAATGGTATCAAGGTGTTCTTGGCCGCGCTCTTCACCAACGGCCGACGCTTCTTCAGGCCCCGCTTTCTGCTGTGGGCCGTCATAGTGCCCTCGGCAGCCATCTGGGCCGTGGCCTTGATAGAGTTTCATGTGTGGGCAGCACCTTTGGAGGCTGCCGCCAAGGCGAAGATGGAAGCGCGGGATAAGTTTGTACGCGACAGCATCTACATGGCCTACACCGACACGGCCACCACGCAGAACCCGGACAGCATACGCATCGGGGTCAACAAGATTATCAAGCGCATGGCCATCGAGAAGTACCGGCGCAACCACGCCAACCCACGCATAGGCGACCCCATGTCAAAGAAGGGCTTCCTGGCATGGACCGATGCCAGCACGGACCGCTGGCGGAGTATCGTGGAGAACCTGATGGGCGAGTCTATACAGCTACACAGACCCCACCTGCTTGAGGACATACTCAAGGACAACCGCCCCATGATAGTTAGCTACGAGCAGGACTACCACTACTGGATAGAGGCCCTTGTGGCGGCGCTCTTCGCGGCCGGTATCTGGTGCGGACGGCGCAGCAGGTTCTTCTGGATGGCCCTGTCGTGGTGGGCGGCCGACACGGCCATACACGTGGTACTGGGCTTCGGGCTCAACGAGGTCTACATCATGACCGCGCAGTGGGCCTTCATCATCCCGCTGTCCATGGCTTACCTGCTACGGGCCACCCACGGACGGACGGGCCTGGCGGTGAGGGGCGCGATAGCCGCGCTGGCCGCCTACCTCATACTCTACAACGGCAGCCTCATCGTGGGCTACCTTATCTGACACCAACCTAAAGACAGCAACCATGACTATGACAGAGCAAGACAAGTGTATGGCCGGGGAGTTGTACAACTGCCACAACGCCATCTTCATAGAGCGCAAGGCAAGGGCCACGGAGTGGATGCAACGGTATAACGCGCTGCCCTATAACGACCGCGCCCAGCGCTACCATATGCTCTGCGAGCAACTGGGTGGCGTGGGCGACAACGTATCAGTGGCCGACGGCATTATCATTGGCTTCGGCGACAATATCTATATAGGTAACAACGTGAGCATCAACTACCGCTGTATCCTCAACGACTGCAACACCATCCGCATAGGCAACGACGTGCTTATAGCGCCTGGCGTGCAGATTAACACGGCCTCGCACCCCGTCAGACTGGCTGAGCGGCTCACCCCGGGATGGCAACCGGGGATGGCCGAGTACCGGTGGCGCACCTACGCACGGCCCATCACCATAGGCGATGGCTGCTGGATAGGGGCCAACGCCACCATACTGGGCGGTGTAACCATAGGCTGCGGTGCCGTGGTGGCCGCGGGAGCCGTGGTGACGGCCGATGTGGCGCCCCACACCCTGGTAGGAGGGGTACCGGCCCACATCATCCGTGACGGGATATAAGCGACGCTAACCGAAGGTGTCATCGTCGTAGGGGTTGTCTTCATCCTCCTCGACGATGCCATGGCCGTGCTCGCGGTCGGTGGTGGTCCACCCACCCGAGGTGGCGGCCATAAGCGGTTCGTTACTTACGCGGATGAGCATGCTCATCGGTGCTATATAGCTGATTTTCTTGATAGTCCTCATATTACTTCCTGCTTATTTTACAACATACTTCTTATTGTTTACGATATACACGCCCTTAGGCAGTGTGGTCAGGGTACAGCCCTCCATACGCACGCCACTGAGGGTGTATATCGGGGCGTGGGCCGATGGCTGTTCCTGTATAACGCTGATGCCATCGGTGGCACCGGGGGTACCCTCTATGCGCATCTGGAGCTGGGCGGCCGACGCATCGGCAGGCTCCAGCCAGCAGCGGTAAGCCTTGACGGCATGGGCCGTTGCCGTGTGTACCATGGTGCCGCCATTGAGCATGTACGAGCCGGCCGGCACCTGGGTGGGACGGGCATAGCTGCCCCAGAAAGTAAGCGTGCCCGACGCGTCGCTCACAGCGTGGGCCATGGTGGCCGTCTCGTCGGTATAGTCTATACCCGTGGTAACGTAGATGGGGCCCTCGATAACCGAGGTGATAGTACCTATGGTTACCTCGCTGTTGGCCAGCGGCTCCTTGGTAGGCTTGATGAGATAGGGCGTGTTCTTCAGCAGATAGATGCCGTCTGTCTCGGCCGTAAAGGGGGTGTAGTATATCCAGCCGTCGGCCACCCTGCTGTACGTGGCGGCCTGGGCCTCGTCGCCAAAGGCTGCGCGGAACTGGGCCAGGTTCATGCTGACTGGCAGGATGATAGAGTTCCACTTACCGGTGGTGAGTGTACGGCGCAACACCAACTTGGCACCCTCCATCGGCTGTGTCTCGTCCAGGGTGCGGTCCTCGTCGAGTACCAAGTCGTCTACGCAGCCGTTGCTCCCCACGTCGGGCGTGCCGTCCTGGTCCATGTCGCTCCGCAGAGCCATGCCGTACAGCTGCAAGTTGGCCAGGGCCGACACCAACTTGACCTGCTTGATGCGCACCTGGTCAAATGGTTTCGTGGGGTTTAGCACGGCATAGCCCTGGCCGCCCGTGCCGAGGACATCGGCTCCCAGTACTTTCCAGTTGGTAAGCGTTTCGGCCTCAGCGCCGTCCAGATAGGTGGTAACCTGCAGCCCCTCGCCCAGGCTTACGCCCAATCCGAGGGCCATGGTATTGGTGACAAGCACCAACTGCTGTCCGGGGTTCACCGTCTTACCCACATTCACGGCAATGGTGGCTCCGCCGAGGTCTACGCCCAACGGGAAGGTTACCGCAGTGGTAAAGTCGCCGTCAATGAGGTTGCCCAACTTGTCATAGCCATTGCCTATGTTAGCCACGGAGAACATCTTGGTGTTGGCCAGGTCTATCGAGGCGTTAGTGGCATCTACCGATACGGGCTGGGCCTCGAACAGCTCGTTATTGGTGGCATTGTCCTGCGTGGCATCGCTCACGTAGGCGTAATAGATGTTGAGCTGCGACAGGTCGGCCGACAGCACGCCGCTATTGTACAGCACCACCTCGTCAAAGTCGGTACCCTTAGGCACGCTGATGCTCAGCCTCATCTTGTGGGTATCCTCCTTGCCTATCAGGCCGGCCGATATGGCGTCCCAGTGGGTGGTAACGCCGCCCATGACCTTTTGCCCGTTCTTATAGAGCTGTATGTTGTAAAGTTTGAGCACCGAGGCATCCAGGCCCGAGGTCTTGGACGACACCACGAAGCCCACGTTCATGGCGTTGGCTATGCCGTGGCCCAGACTGGAACCGTCTACCGACCGTATGCCCGCGATGCTGCTGTTGGCAGCCAGCGCTATGCCTGGGGTGCGGTAGGCAAAGTCGGTCAACGCATTGGTGAGCAGGGCCGAGCGGCCCTTGACACCGTCGGCCACCTGCAGCAGCCCGGCTCCGAGCTTGTCGCTCAGCGCATAGCGTACACTGCCCTCGTGGTTCACCAGCAGGGTCTCGCCATGGGCGGCCGGGTCGTAGCTCTCGGGGGCATAGTGTAGCGTGCTCACCTCGGTGCAGCCATCGGCAGCCGTGGCAGTAAACTGGTAGTCGCCAGGCACATAGACATCGGTTACCAGCCCAGTGGCCTGGTCTATCTGTACGTGGCTGCCCGTCGGTTCCGAGGTTACGGCCCACGTCACATTGACCGCCGGATTGTGCTGTAGGTAGAACTCGTTGTCGCATCCGCACACGTTGCGGTCAGAGGTGGCCTCGATGGCGCAGTGGTGCGAGGCCAGGTCGGGGGCCATGCGCACAAAGGCGTAGTTGACCACGTCGGCACCCACGTTGACCTTGACACCATAGAGTACCAGCTTGACCGAGGTAAAGGCCACGGGAGCCTTCATCATAAACTCGGCATCGTGATTGTCGGTCACCAATCCCAGGCGAAGCACGGTGGTAGACACATTGTAGGTTCCCAGCTCCTTGTTGTTACGGTCGTAGAAGTGCAAGTCGGCTCCGTTGGCCAGGCCCAGGTGGAGCAGCGAGGGCGAGTTGTACTTGAACCCCACCTCGGTACCTGCGGGAAACGTCTCCTGTCCATCGGCCGAGCGGGCCACCACGGTGATGGGCAGGTCGGCCCCTAAGCTCAGCACCGCGCCCACACCGTAGCCATTGGTGAGGTCGGCGTCTATCACCTTGGCCGTAAGGCTGTTCTGAACTATGTCGGTGGGACTGGCACCGTGGGCTTCCAGGGTTATGGTGCCCCTGCCCTGGTCCTTAGCATAGGCGGCTATGCCATGGGTGGCGCTGTTGGTAAGCGTATATTCGTGCGCGCGGCCCACAAAGGCGTACTTGATGTCTATCGAGGTAAGCACGGCGGCATCGACGCCCAACTGGTAGAGCTTAATCTCATCAAACTCGGCCGGGGCCGTGGCCACGAGCGACTTGGTGACCATGTCGGAGCCAGGAACCTGTATCAGCGACAGGCCCAGGCCCGTGATGTCCTGTCCCGCAGTGATAGACTGTAGGCCACCGACGGGCTTTCCGTCGCACAGAAACTGTATCTTGTAAAATTTTACTAAGTCAAGGCCCAACAGCTTGGCGTCAGACTTAGCGCAGATGGCGAAACCGGCCTCGGTGCCGGCTGCATAGTGGTAGCGGTGGTCCTTAACACTCACGATGGGGCTACCTCCCACCGTGACATTGGCCAGACCGGGAAAGACGGAGTAGTCGTCCAGGTTGTCGTTACACAAACAGTCCAGCTGGCTGACACCAGCCACTAACTGGACACCGTCAAAAAGACTGTTAACAGTACACCCAGGACCCACCAAGGCCCTGCGGTTCGTAAGATAGCGGGCAGCCGACGCATCAGTTTCCTGATATACAACTACCGGATTACCCCCCCCCGAAAGCATTTGCGCCCTCGGCGCTGACCAAGCATACTCACAGGGAACGGTCAACAACAATGCCAGCACTCCAAGAGCCGACACCGTCAGTTTCTTGCAACTCATAGAACAAAATAAGTTATAATAAATACTATTTCACTACTGTCCCGTTAAAGTGGACTAATCGCTCTTTGAATTAATTGAAATACAGTCTATTAGGTGGTGTTTAGGA
>CAKPZJ010000037.1 GCA_934204655.1 uncultured Prevotella sp.
AAGATAAGGTGCAATACATTAAAAAACGTATATAAACTCCAATATTTATGCATTATTAACGATAAAAATCGAAATACGTCGAGTAAATCTCTATCACAGCTGCACCTGCCCGAGAATATAACGATTCGTGGAGTTTTTTGAGGATGTAAAAAAATGTGTTTTTCCATTATTACATCACAGGTCAGCAACCATTTTAATGCCTTTGTATCTTACTGGTATCGCATTCAAGAACACTGGTAATAGTCATGCAAATTTTTAAATGTAGTCAATGTGGCTACGAATATTTTTGGCGTTCTATCATAATTAGCCATATGGCACGTACATTAGGACATACAGGACACTTTCGGAGCACAGCGGATGCCGGTTTTGACCAGAAAAAGTAGTTACTTTGCAACAGAAATCAATGTCCCAAACTTGGTATTAGGTATGAGTAACCGGGCGGGACGCCGCCACAGCGGTGACGGCACGCCCCCAGACGGGCTGCACAGTAAGCAGCCCACTTTAGGAAGGTGTCTCAGGATTTCGCATTGTATCATCCTGACATAATAGGACTATAGCTTGAATTTCCCGTATCGGCTTGCGAAAGTGGATACGGGCTTTTTACGTTGCTCGCGGCCGCGGACCATGTCACCGGAGCCATCGGCCTAACTAAAATCCCTGCTGACGGGCCGGATGCCTGTCAGCAGGGATGTAGGGGCAGTGGTTATAGGCGCTCCTTTAGAGGCTGGCCGCCCACAGACCATGCAGGTTGCAGTACTCGCGGGCACCCACCACTGGCTCGGTGGTCATAAATACGGCCACAGGCTCGGCTGTGGGCTCCAGGTAGCGACGCATAATGCCACGGACGGTTATCAGCTCTATCCACTGGATGTAGTGGGCGGGCATCATGGGGTGCAGGGTGCTGCCCACCGTTACCCGGTAGCCACCCTGGATGGGTTCTATCACCGGTACGTGTTTCTCCGTAGCGGCATCGGTGGTATTGGCTTCCACCAGTTGCATGGGCTGACCGCAGCAGGTCAGCGTTCCGGCACCGGCATTGACTACTTCGACCATATTGCCACACACGGCGCAACGGTACACTTGCTTAGTTTCTGTCATAGTTGCTCCTTTCTTTTAGAATGATTGTCGGGGCTAATATAGTGTAAGTTGGCGACATGGCCACCATGACGGCAGCAAAATTAAGGATTATTATCATTTGAGCCGCGACCATGGAGGCCACGCCCTATCGGGTCAGGCTGAACTTAATGCTCAGTCCGAAGTCGCGCGTGGTGGTGGGGTAACTGTTGCTGGCCAACAGGGGCGTGTTAGTCTGCCTGTCGTAGTAGAAGCTGAGGGTGAGCAGCCTCGACAAGGTATAGTCGGCCATCAGGCTGAGCTTAAACGCTGTATTGCCGCTGCTGGCAAAACTGCTCACCGAGGCTATGTCGCGGCTAATGCTGGCCTGGCGACGATAGCTCAGGTCGAGCCTCAGGTTCAGGTCATTGTTGGTGCCACCCCGGGCCGTGGTGGCAGTAGCCGCGGTGGTGTCGGCCTTCTTGCGGCCCCTTACCTTGCGCATATTGCGCGCCCCCAACAGCTTAAAGTTATTGATGCGATAGCCCAAGCCCACCACCCAGTCGTGGCTCGAAGCCTCGTTGAGCTGTACGCTGGTCATGCTCAGATTAAGAACCCTCGTGGTGCGGTACTCGAGCTTGGCGGTAAGATTATTGTCGAACGTCATATCTACGCCTAACAACGGTGAGAACGCCTCGTTAACACTTACGCTCGACACGTTGAACATACTGCTGGGCGAGGGCAGCCCCGTGGTGGCATCGGTTACAAATCCCACCCCATTCATAAACTCCTGGAACGTACTGTAGGTACTGTAGGAGCCCACGGCGTACACGCTGCGGTAGGCGTGGTTGATGTTGAAGCTCTTGAATACATCGCGGAACCAGGGGAGCTTGGCCAGGCCGCTATAGCGCATCGTCCAGTTGGGCAGGATACGCGACAGCGACGGGAAGATGTCCAGGCCGCCGCCCATGCTGGTGTATGACGCTAAGAAAGCAGGCACCATGACGTCGGCGCTGTACTTGTTGACGCTGCCGTTGACCGGGTCAAAGGGCTTGCCGGCCAGGGCGCTGCCCGCGGGGTACACGGCACCGGCATAGCGGGCCTCGACACGGTCGCGGAAGCCGTCGAGCGAGCGGCAAAAGCGGTCAAAGACTGACGAGTGGAAACCGTTGTCCGCGCTGCCCATGGCCCCAAAAGCGCTCTTGAGCGACAGGGTGGTCATGGTGAACGTGCCGCTCTGCGTGGTGGGACTTCCGGCATACATATACTGTATGCTCTTGGAGCGGTTCTCCGTCCGGCTGGCCGTCAGGTCTATCTTCAGGTTGCGTATAGGCTCCAGCGTCATGCGTATCTGTAGGTCCGAGGTCTGGCTGGTGGTAGCCGGGGTGGCCACGGAGTCGTTCATAAGCAGCCAGCCATTGTCGCGGGCGCGGTCTATGTAGCTGTCGTCTATCAGGCCAAAGGCAAAATCGAGGCCAGGAGAAAGCAGGCCGTCGCCGCGCTTCTGTCCGAAGGCGTTGCCCACCATCGGCATAAATCCCGGAAGCGACAGGGCGTACTGGTTGCGGTAACTTACACTCACATTGCGTACCATCATCAGCACCCGGGCCACACTCTGGGCCGTCTTGTACCACTTCTTCTCCTCCAGGGGTTCCTTGGGGGTCACCGTGACCTTAATCTTGACCGCCGAGTCCACGTGGTTGAGTATTCTGATTTGGTTATCGTTTACCCGCTTATACTCTAACTTAAAGGGACGGCCCTCCTTGGTCCGGGCCGTTACCACTATGCGGCGGGTGCGCTTGCTGTGAGTCAGGCTGATGGTGGTGTCGGGCATCAGGGTCACCTCGCGCTCGTAGCTGCGGCGGTTCATGGGCAGGCTCTTCTTCTGTAGCTCGGCGGCAGCGTCCTTGGCGTTAGCCGCCTTCTTCGCCTCGGCACGCGCCTTGACCTTGGCGGCCCGCTCGCGGTCTATCTCGGCCTTGCTTTTCTCCTTTCGGAACCTATCGTTAGTCTTGCGGAGAAAGGGGATATGGTTGTAGAGTCTCTCCATATTCCAGGTAGAGCTAATGTTAAGGTCGCGATTGCTCACGATGCTGTTGCCGAGCGAGGTGCCATCGTCCAACGACGTGCCGCGGGCCCAGTTGTACGTAGCGGTATAGTTGGCGTTAGCGTTGAGCCAGTCGAAGATGGGAATGAGGTTCAGGGGTATCTGGTAAGACATCGAGAACGACTGGCTGTAGTCCAGGGGCGTGCCCATGTGCCTCAGGCTGGTCTTGACAGAGTCCTTCCAGGCCGCATAGGCATCTGGGTAGCGCTCCTTGTTAACCGGGGCGTATGGCTCTTCGACCTCGGCGTGCGTGGCGCTTTGGAAATTCATGTGCAAGTTACGCGTGAGGTCCCAGCGAAGGGTCAGCTCGCGGTTCCAGAGGAACTGTGAGCTGAAGGTGAGGGGCAGCTGACTTCCGCCGAGGTCTTCCATGTCGCGCTCTTGCAGCTCGTAGTAGCTGCGAGTCATCTCGGTGTTGAAGCCCACATTCTGTGGCAGCCAGTTGAGACCGAACCGCTTCAGGATGTCGGCCCACTTGGATTTAGTCTTCATCTTGCGGAACGGCTCCCAGGCCTTGAAGACCGGTGTCCACGTATATGCGAGCGCCCCGCGCCAGTTGTCTTCTCTCTCGTACACCGTTGTCTCGCCACTGGTCTGCTTGTGCGAGTGGCTGTAGGTCACTGAGAAGTTGGCAGGGTCGTATGGCATCGGGTGACGCTTGTTCTGGATTCCCACGCGTACATTGGAGAGCGAGAAGTTGGTATTGGTGGTCTGGGTGACAGCTATGCTGTTGATAGAGTCGCGCTCGTGGTCAGAGCCGGCGGCCTCCAGCGCATCCTTGAGCCTCATGTCGGTGTCCAGGGGATTGTACTTGGGCGTGGTAGACTCCTTGGACACTGAGTAGTAAAGCGGGGCACTCACCTTGGCCTTGTCTGGGAAGAACTTGCCTAACTCCAGACTCGTGGTGACGCTATAGGTCTTGTAGTCGTCGGTCGACCGCTGGCTCACGCCTTCCTCCAGGCCGCCAAAGCCCTCTGTGAGGTAGCGGCCCTGTACATTGACGGTTCCAAAGTCGGCCAGCTGTACGTTCAGGTTAGCCTGTGCGGCCCAGCCGCCGCTGTTGTTGTACTCCTTGAGGCGCAGCTCGTTGACCCAGACCTCTGCCGACTTAGCCGAGCCTGCCTTGTTGCGCACACCTATCATCATGGTCTTCACCTCGCCCAACGTGGGGTTACCCACGATGCTCACGCGGTTAGCCGGGTGTTCAGAGTCGTAAGCCGAGAACTCCCTGGCATACGAGGCGGTACCCTGTGCCTTGGCCAGGTTACGCTCCTTCTTGATGCGGGTAAACACGGAGAGCGGTATGTCCATCATGTTGGCGCTGGGCCATACCTTCTCGCAGTCAGCGCGCGAATACTTGTCGTACACGCCGGCTGCGGTGAGCTTCAAGGGTATCTCGTACTCGTAGTAGTTGGTCTTGTAGTCGCTGCCCAACCTTACGAAGACTGCCATCTGGTCGTCGGCGAGCGCCGTGGTGTTCTGCTCCATCGCATTGGCATGCACGAACATCTGCAAGCGGCGATACTGACGCAGGTCGAGGGTCGTATTCTTGTAAACGGCCTTGGACTCGTTGGTGCCGAGGTCGGTTACCACCATGTTGAGGGCTTGCTCGTTGGCCTCGACCAGCTGGGGCTGCGTGGGGTCCTGCGCCCTGGTTATGCCAGGGGGCAGCACGTAGTTAACGGGGGGCTTGTCGTTGTTCTCCTCTATATTAATAGAGCTCACGGTCATCTTGCCCGAAGCCGAAGCCGTCGCGTCGAGCGGCTGGTTGTACATTCGCCACTCGCCCTTGACCAGGTCCAGGCTGCCGAAGCGCATTACTATGGGGCGGGTAAACCCGGTGAGGAACATGCGCATGAACCGCATGCTGGTGAAGTCGGATATGTTGCCTACACGCCGCTCGTAGTCTTCCAGCGGTATGCGGAACTGGTACCAGGTGACCTTAGCAGAAGTGCCGTTGCGCAGCGGGGCCGTGGCATCACGGCGGTCTACGATATAGTTGTGGCCCACCACCATGTCCTGGGGGCGGATGGAGATGTGGTACTGGTAGTACTTCTCGTACTCATTGAGGGTGTAGTCCTGATTAATATCCTCGACATCAGGGGTGGTCTTATACGAGGTGTCGTAGCCCTCGGTACGGCTGTCGGAGTCGGGCGAGTTGCCCTGCGGGTTGTTGATACGCTTATAGCGATCCAGGATAGAGGTCTTGGCACGGTCGTAGTCAGAGCCGCGGAAGTAGTGGTAGTCGTCGTTGGCCGGGTCGCTGAGGATGGAGTCGTAGACCTCGGGGCTGACCTTGCCCTGGGCGGCACGGAGGAACTCTTGGTAAGACTCAAACTGGCGTTCCTCCTCATCGCGCAGTCCGTTGAAACCCACGTCCTGGAGGGCACGACTGCCCGAGGTAGTGGCAAAGGCGTAGGTAACGTTAGCCTGGGTGGGAACCTTACCCCACTGGGTGGTGACGTAGCTCTGGGAACCGTCGACGGGCATGCCGCTCTCGTAGAACTTCTTGCCATCGCGCAGCACATCCTCGCTCACCTCGCCCAGGTTGATGTAGAAGTCGCCGCCGTACTCATTGGCATCGGCCTGCTGGTTGGTATAGATAAAGGGGTCCATGAGCCAGAACTCCACGTACTCGATGTTGGCCGCCTCGAAGTCATTGGTGTTGAGCTTACGCATCATACCGCCCCACTTGGTCTGAGGGCTGTTGAGCGTGCCGTCGCGGTTCAGGTCGGGGTTAAAGTTGTAAGGGCCGCGCTCACGGGGGTAGTAGGCCAGGTTCAGGATAGGCAGCGTGGAGATGGCTCCGTTGTAGCTGCTCTGGTCGCGGTTAGGATAGAGCTCGCTTACCAGCACCTCGCGCACGTAGTGGTTAGACAGCTGTTCGAGGTCGCTCTTGATATGACCAGGAGTAAGCGAACTGCTACGGCGGGTAAAGAGCGGGTCGATGTTATACCAGGCCAGGAGAGAGCGATCGTAACCGCTCTTGAGGGTCGTCTTGTCGTTATAGTTGGCCATGGTAGACGGCACGCTGGATATTATCCACGCCGAGGGAGTCGACACATCTATCTTGCTGGTCGTATTTTCAAAATCGTCCAGGTATGAGGCATTATCCTGCGTCCCGTGGCTCTGGCCGGCTATCAGCTGTGCAAACTCGGCATTGAATGAAATCTGCGAAGGCTGCGTTACGTGCAGGAAGGGTATCTTGTTGAGTACATTGGTAAGCCACTGACTCTCCTTCTTCCAGTTTAGATTTATACCCCACAGCGTATTGTTCAGCGGCTCGGCTCCCATGTTCACCTTGGTGGTAAGGGCTTGCTCAGAGAGATGCTGCAGCGTACCGCTGAGCTGAAACTCCTTGCTAAAGTCGTACTCCCAGTTCATGCCGAACATCGTCTTGCGCTGCTGAGCGTAGTCTGAGTTGCTCTCGAGCGACACGTTGACCTGGGTGCCTGCATCTATGAGGCTCTGGTTAAGCAGTGTAACCTCGCCGGCACTGTAGTCGACCGTGTAGTCCGTGCCCTCGACCAGGGTGACGCCTCCGGCCGTTACCACGACCGACCCCTGGGGCACATTGTAGGCCCCGAGCGAGATAACACCGGCCGCGCTACCCTTGAACTGGCCCGTCAGGATATACTTGTTCTTCTCGGCTATCTGCCTGGCCACCGTGCGGGTCGAGTCGTACAGCTCGGTAAAGGCATAGTGGCTCGCGCGGTCGGGGGCCACGCCCTTGGACACCAAGTAAGAGTACATGTACGATCCGAAAGGCTCTACGCAGGGGAAGAACACCCGGCCATTGCTCACGGTATAGCCCTCTACGTAGTCGAAGTAGCCGTTAGGGTTGGGCCTATTGTTGTTATCCAGACGGTCGGCACCCAAGACACGGATGAGGGGAGTACTCTTAACCTGCGTTTCAGGTATATAATTAAGGTACACGCCTGCTGTGTCGCTCTGGAACTTGACATCGAGCCTGAATTTCTCCTTCTCCACACTCGAGGCGAGGCTGTACACGTTCTTCATCATCAAGTCCCAGTTGCCCTGAGTGGGGTTGTTGCTCGTATTCTTCAACGCCTTGACGAAGAGAGCCTTAGTTACATCGGTAACGTCGGCCGCGAACTCGCCCACCTGATACGTTACACCGCCATAGGTGTACTCGTAGGCCACCGCCAGCACCTGGTCGCTCTGCAGGGTGGTGCGCAGCGACACATAGCCAAGGGCTGAGTTGAGGGTGTACTCCGATGGACTCAGCAAGCGGGCACTCTCGAGTTTCTCGTAGTCGGCCCCACCCACCAAGCCTGCCCCGTCGAGGGTAGAGGTGGTGGCGTCTATGTTGCGGGCATCGGCGTAGGCGGTGGTGAGGGTCTGGTACTCGCTGTTGGCCGTGTTAGACGGCACCGCCTGACCCGTTACGCCCCACATGGGGTTAGATACCTTCTGGTTCTCGCCCAGGTCGGTCAGCGCCACGATGTTGCGGGTATTGGTGGCGGTTCCGGTCTTGTTGGTCACCCATATCTCGACGCGGTTGATGGTAATGCCGGTGGTAAGGTTGGGCAGGGTGCGCATGGCGGCATCGTACTTGTTCCTAAAGTACTGCGACAGGAAGAAGTGCATGTTCTCCTCGTAGTTGGCCACATTGATTTCGAACGGGGTGAGCTGCACGCCGCCCTTAGACGACACGCTGGTGGTGGTACTCTTCTTCTGCGAGGCCACCAGTTGCAGCTTCAGGCGTCCGAACTGCAAGTCCGTGCGCAGTCCGAACAGTGAACTGGCACCCTTGACTAACGACGAGTTAGACGGGAACGACACATTGCCGGCCTCGACCAGCTTAACTATCTCGTCCTCCTTGCCATCGTACTTGAGCTTGAGGTTCTGGGTATCGAAATCGAATGTCGCGTCGGTGTTGTAGTTAAGATTCATGTTGACCTTGTCACCTACCTTACCGTTAACATTAAGGTTAATCTTCTCATCGAAGTCAATGGTGGTGGTCTTGCGGTTGCGGATGGGCAGACTGGGGTTATCTATATTCTTGAGGGTAGCGCCAAACTTGAGTTCTGCACTACCCTGGGTCTTGATGCGTACACCGCCGGGGCCGAAGATTTTCTCGGCCGGGCCGAGGTCGAAGTGCATATCAGAGAAGTCGAATTTCTCCTTGCCCTTGGCCTGGTAAATCTCGTCGTTCTTGCTCCGGTAGAAGCGGCTGCGTGCCTGGCGCTCGCTCCAGCGCCTGTACTCGTCGGGGGTCATAATGATAGGCGCCTCGAGCCACACACTGCCGATGCGGGTGCCCACGAGGTAACGGTCCAGGGTATCATTGTACACCACCTCCTGCTTCAGGTTGTCGGGGCGATGCAGGTCGGCCACGGGCTGACCGTAATCATCGAGCGTAAGGGCTGTAGTACGCTGTATTTTCCAACGGGGGTGAAGCAGCGAGTCGGGTATGGTGTCCTCGTCTACCAGCAGGGGTTGGGCCTTGACGGCCACCTTGCGTACCGTGTCGGCCGGGGTGGCCGTGGCAGCCTTGCGCACGGGTTTGCGGGCCTGAAGAATAGACACAGAGGCTGCGTATCCGAGGGTAGAAACCATCGGCAGCAGTATAAGAGCTGTACGTAGCCAGCGCCTAATCTTCGTGCGGAGCATAGAGTTACTTTATCTGTTTCAAGGCCAGTTTGACCACCTGCTCAACGGGCAGCGCGGGCTGCTCCTGCATGATGGCGGTAACCACCTTAGCCGATGGGGCGGGGGCAAAGCCCAGCATGGTAAGGGCACTCACGGCCTCGTCCTTGATGGCGGTATCTACCGTAGGGCCGTTAGCCACCGTGGCATGCAGCTCATCGGCTATGCCTAAGGCCACGATACGGTCTCTGAGATCCACGATGATGCGCTGGGCCGTCTTGAGCCCTATTCCCTTAACACTCTTGAGCATGCGCTCGTCGCCCGTGGCTATCACGTTGCACAACTCGGCCGGGGTGATGGCCGAGAGTATCATCCGGGCTGTATTGGCCCCCACGCCCGACACCGTGACCAGCAACCGGTAAAGCTCGCGCTCCTGGCGCGAGGCAAAACCATAAAGTGTGTAGGCGTCGTCGCGCCCTCCGGTAACCAGGTTCTCGTGTACGTAGAGTTTCACGGCATCCTTGCCCTGTATGGCGGTGTACGTGTTGAGCGATATGTTGAGCGCATAGCCTACCCCGGCAGCCTCTACCACGGCCACCGTGGGCGTAAGCTCGGCCAGGGAGCCCTTGATATATTCTATCATAATCGTTGCATACTTATAGTATATTACTAACGCGAAAGGAGCCATAATATTGTATAAACTGGCCAAAGTTTCGCATGCCGCAGCCACAGATACCCATTCCGAGGTATTCTTTCTGTCTTTTTGCAAATTTAACGCCATTTTTACTGCCTATTTCATAGAAATAGCGTAATTTTGCCGACAAATAATGACAATCAATACTAAAATTATGAAAAAGATTAGAGCCGCCGTAGTAGGCTACGGCAACATAGGGCACTACACGGTACAGGCACTTGAGGCTGCCAAGGATTTTGAGATAGCCGGCATCGTTCGCCGACAGGGCAACAAGGACTGTCCGATAGAACTTACACCCTACGAGGTAGTCGATGACATCGCCAAACTCAAGGATGTAGACGTGGCCATACTGGCTACACCCACGCGGTCGTGTCCTGAGTATGCAGCCAAAATCGTGGCACTGGGCATCAACACCGTTGACAGTTTCGACATACACACCAGCATCTTAGAGTACCGCCGCCAGCAGACAGAGAACTGCCTCAAGGCTGGCAAGGTAAGCGTCATCTCGGCCGGATGGGACCCGGGCAGCGACTCGGTGGTACGCGTACTCATAGAGAGCTTGGCTCCCAAGGGGCTGAGCTACACTAACTTCGGCCCGGGCATGAGCATGGGTCACTCGGTATGCGTACGCAGCAAGGAGGGTGTCAAGAACGCGCTGTCGGTAACCATCCCACTGGGCGAGGGCATACACCGCCGCATGGTGTACGTAGAACTGGAAGAGGGAGCCACCTTAGAGCAGGTAACGGCCGAGATTAAGGCCGACCCGTACTTTGCCAACGACGAGACGCACGTCTTTGCCGTAGCATCGGTAGACGATGTACGCGACATGGGCCACGGCGTAAACTTAGTGCGTAAGGGTGTGAGCGGCAAGACGCCTAACCAGCGCTTCGAGTTCAACATGAGCATCAACAACCCGGCCCTTACGGCCCAGGTGCTGGTCAATGTGGCCCGCGCGTCCATGCGCCTGCAGCCCGGATGCTACACCATGCCCGAGATACCCGTCATTGACATGCTGCCCGGCAGCCGCGAGGACATCATAGGCCACCTGGTATAAGTCGGCGGCTAACACCAAATAGCTAAGAAAGGTAAAAGATTATAGGATAAGCTATTATGATAAACCGTAAAACGACCCTCATGCTCGCCTCTACGGTGGCTGCTGTGGCCGTGGCCCTGCTCATCAGCGCACGGCCGGCCGACAGCATCATCACGCACAGTGGCAAGACCACCATCGTGAACACCACCCAACTGGGAAGCAGCGTGCGGGGGTTCAGGGGCAACACGCCCGTGCTGATATACATCAATAAGAACAAGGTGACCAAGGTTGAGGCGCTGCCCAACCAAGAGACGCCGCGGTTCTTTGCCCGCGCCAAGGCCCTGCTGGCTCGCTTCGAAGGCATGACCGTAAGCAAGGCTGCCAAGACCGACGTGGACGGGGTGACGGGAGCCACCTTCTCGTCCAAGGCACTGAAGAAGAACGTAAAACTCGGTCTGGAGTACTATCAGCAGCACAAGTAATTTTTTCTCAGTATTTTATAGTTTTAAGGGTGTGGTCAGGACTATTCCTGTCACACCCTTTTTCTGTATAGGCGCTCATCGCCTGCCTGCCCGAGCGGGCCGCGGGGCGATGGGCGGTTCTCTCCCCCATCACCCTTAATGATGACTTCGGCAAAGGCCATCACCACCGGGGGCCTGGAGGCCATCATTCTGTTATCCCCCTACCCTCTTTGGGGACATAGTGTTCCCCACTGGCTCCATCCGAAGGCTTAGAACGTACATACGGTGCCTCTGGATGGGTGTCCACAAGTCTGGGATGGACGTTCCAAGTCTTCGGATGGAGCGGGCGATGGGCCTGCGCTCTGCGCCCAGGGCTCACGGGGCGCAGAGCGCCCACCCCGGGCCATCTGCACACAGCGGCTGCCCATGGGGCACCCACGACAAGCGCCCTGTAAGCACCTGGGCGATGACGGGCATCGGCACAGGTCCCTACAGGGCGCGTTCAGAATAGTATAGCTGTCGGCTGTCAGCTATTTAGCGGATAACTACCGTACGGGCATTGTTGCCATTGCGTACCACATAGACACCGGCGGCCAGCGCGGTGCAGTGCAGCGAACCGTGGCCCTGGGCCACTACCTGTCCGGCAGTGGTACATACCTGTATCAGGGCGTTGGCGGCGTTGGTAACGGTAACGCTCTGACCGTCAATACTGATGGCACCATCGGTCAGCGGCACACTGATGCCCACGGTGCCGGCCTCTACCTTCACATTGTCTACATAGATATAGTTGATGTCCTTGACACACTCGCCCACGAAACCTACGCGCAGTGTGCGGACATTCTCCAGACCGCTGAGGCTAACGGTGTGGTTGGCCCAGGCCGTACTCTCGGCTACATCGGCCACATGCCGCCATGGGCCGTTGTCGGTGCTCACCTCTACGGCCAGTTTCATGTTGCCCGTAGGCATGATGCTGCTGAACGAGAGGGTAAGCGACTTGGCCCCGGACGTGGCTATCTTAGGCGACTGCAGCCGGGCCTTATTGCCGACGGCATAGCCGATGAAGTCAGCGTACCCGCCGTCGCTCTCTACGTCTGCGTCCTCGCGGGGCTCCCACTTGCCGTTGTAGCTCTTGCCTGCCAGCGTGGCCGTAGTCCACAGCGTGGTGGTATAGGCGGCTCCGTCAAACTTCTCCTCGAAAGGCACGGCGTAGGGCTTACCCACCAGGATGGTATCCGACGTGGTGGCCGTGGCAGCCTTGCCCACGGCGTTGTGAGCCAGTACGGTAAAGTAGGCTATAGCCTGCGTGCCGGTAATGTCTATATCGTTTACGGTAACCTGGGTGGCCTGTACATCCTTGGCCACGGTGATGCCCTGGTGGTTCTTCACGTCGTAGAGGGTAGAGGCCACGTCTACGTAGCCGCCGTTGGCTCCGGTAGCCTCGGTGGCCGTCCAGGTCACCACGGCAGTGCCGTCGCCATTGTCAGTAACATGGGCCTCGGCCGGCGAGAGGGGCGCGTCGGGGCCCACATAGGCTGTGGCCTCGGCCGGTTCGCCCTCGCCCTCGGCATTAGCCACCACTACCGAGTAGGTGTACTTGCCGGCAGCGGTCAGCGACTGGTCGGCCACGCTCACCTGGGCACCGGGAGCCACCTGGGCAGCCGTGGCCACCTGGGCGGTGCCGCGCTTAACGGTGTAAGTAACCGTACCGGTAAGCGGCTTGCCGGCAGCGTTCAGGGTAGGTGCGGTAAAGGCGATGGTGGCCCCTAAGGCTCCCTTGTCGGCCGGCTTTACGCTGAGGTCGGCCACACGGGCGGGCACCAGCACGCTCTGGCCGGCGCTCACGGCCAGGTTGTCCAGGTAGAGGTTGCCCTTGTTCTTCTCGCTCACGGCATGGAAGCCTATATAGTACACACCGTCGGCCTCGGGCATTATCTCGATGGTCTCCTGGGCAGGGGTGCGCGAGGTAACGGTGTACTCCTTGGTCTCCTTCAGGGTGGTGGTCATGGCCGCGGCCGTAGCGGCCTGGCCCATACGTACCTCCATACGCTCAGCGCTGCGCGCGCTGAGTACCCAGGTGCTGTAGGTGAGTTTATACGACTTGCCGGCCTGCAACTTGAGCGGTGGCAGGATGAGCCAGTCGTCTGCATCGTTCTTCATATTGTAACGGTAACGGGCGCTGCCGCCACTGATGGCCCACTTAGAGCCGTCGCCGTTGGCATCAACAATGGTAAACAGGTTGGCGGTAGCAGCGTTAGAGAAGTCATCGGCAAAGGGCGGCACCATGGCGGTACCTATGTTGATGGCATTAGAGGCTGCGGCTGTGCTCTTATGGGTACCGTTAACAGCCACCACTTTATAGGAGTAAGAGCCGAGTTCCTCGCTGTCAAAGTCTTCGGCAAAGGTGGTAGCCTGGGTGGTGACCACCTTGCCATCGGGCACACGGGTAACCTCGTAGGTAAGCGCCGAGGCGTCTATGTAGCCTCCGTTGATGCCCTTGGCAGGCGCTGTCCAGCTAACGGTATTGGTGGTACCCGTGCGGGTAAAGTTGACATTGGTAACGGCCTCGGGGGTGTCGTAGCCCACGTACTGGGTAGCATCGGCAACGGGACTCTTGCCCACGGCGTTGGTCAGGGTTACGGCTATGGTATATGTGCCGTCGGCGGCCAGGGTTACGGGGGCCGACACGGTGGCTCCGGCCTTGGCCGTGCCGCTGGCCACGGTCTGGCCGTTGGCCGTTACGTCGTAGGTAACATCGCCGCTGAGCGTGGCACCACTATAGGTGTCGGTGGGGATGGCAAAGCTGACGGTGCCCGTAAGCGCGCCACCGGCAAAGGCCACACGGAGGTTCTCGGCAGCCGAGGGCACGCCGTCGGCAAACTCATGGGGCACGTAGGCACATACCACCTGGTCGCCATTGGGCAGGGCGCCCACCTTGGTGGCGGCTCCCGTGGTCAGGTTTACGGTATAGAGATTGGCGGCCTCGTCTTGCTCGTTGGCGAACCAGTAGAACACGCCCGTGGCAGCATCGATGGTGGCTGCCTGGAAGTAAGCGCCGGGACGCACGCCCGTGTCGCCTATCTTAGTCAACTTTCCGGTAGTCTTGTCTACGCTCACCAGCAAGCCGCCGTTGTTAGCGGTGCCTGTGGCAGCCGTCGAGGCGGTTATACCGTAGAGCCGGCCGTCGGCCGTGCAGGCCAGCACACGCAGGGGCATGCTGAGCGGAGCCACCACGGTCTTGGCCATTCCCTCCAGGTCCCACGTGGCGAGCACATAGCTAAGCGTCTTGGTCGTGGTGTCGTAATGGAAGTTACAGCAGTACACCATGCCGGTCGTGGGGTCGGTGGCCACCGACATAGCGGCATTGTTGTAAACCTTGTCTACATCATAGCCCACGCTCGTGCGGCTCAGCTGCTTGTTGGCAGCCAGGTCGTACTTGTAGTAGGTGGCCGATGACACGTAGCCGTACTCTACGGCATAGTCATAGTAGTACAGTACATTGTCCTTGACCACCGAACCGCCGCTGGCGCTGATGCGGGGGATAGACACCACCTGCTTGCGGCTTACGGGAGCCGTGGCGGTGTAGTCGTAGACACCAAAGTTGTTGACATCCTTGGCATTGTCGTAAGTCATCAGCCCTCGTAGGCGCAGGTTCTTCTGCGAGGCCGACTTGGCAGGGGTCTGGGCATAAGCCGCAGCCGCTCCCAACACGGTCAACGAGACTACAGACATTAGCAACGCCATCGCGCGTAATGTTTTTCTCATAATTAATCACTACTGTCCCGTTAAAGTGGACTAATCGCTCTTTGAATTAATTGAAATACAGTCTATTAGGTGGTGTTTAGGA
>CAKPZJ010000038.1 GCA_934204655.1 uncultured Prevotella sp.
GGGTTACAAATCGCCGAGAGCATTTCGCCGGCTCTCGCTCGCAACGTTGTATCTTGCGGTGTCAATGGCGAAACAGTAGAGTTGAACCGCCCCATCAATGCCGATGCCTCTATCGCGCTTTATAAGTTCGAAGACGAGGAAGGTAAGCACACTTTTTGGCACACTTCAGCCCACCTGTTGGCCGAGGCACTTCAGGAGCTTTATCCTGGCATCCAGTTCGGTTTCGGCCCTGCTGTCGAGAATGGTTTCTTCTATGATGTAATGCCTGCCGAGGGTCAGGTCATCTCTGAGAACGACTTCCCCAAGATAGAGGAGAAGATGCGCGAACTGGCTAAGAAGAACGAGCCCGTGGTTCGCCGTGAGGTGCCCAAGGCAGAGGCTCTCAAGGAGTTCAAGGCTGCAGGCCAGAACTATAAGTGTGAACATATCGAGCAAGACCTTGAGGATGGCACCATTACTACATACACCCAGGGCAATTTTACTGACCTCTGCCGTGGCCCTCACCTCCTCTCTACGGGTGAGATTAAGGCTATCAAGATTACCAGCGTCGCCGGTGCTTTCTGGCGTGGCGATGCCAAGCGCGAACAGATGACCCGTATCTACGGCATCAGCTTCCCCAAGAAGAAGATGCTCGATGAGTATCTTGTTATGCTCGAAGAGGCTAAGAAACGCGACCACCGCAAGATAGGCAAGGAGATGGAACTCTTCTTCTTCTCTGACCGCGTCGGTAAGGGTCTGCCCATGTGGCTCCCCAAGGGTACCGAATTGCGTCTTCGCCTGCAGGACATGCTCCGCAAGATTCAGAAGCGTTTCGGTTACCAGGAGGTCATTACTCCCCACATTGGTTCCAAGAACCTCTACGTCACTTCGGGCCACTATGCTCACTACGGCAAGGATAGCTTCCAGCCTATCCACACTCCTGAGGAAAACGAGGAGTATATGTTAAAGCCTATGAACTGCCCTCATCACTGCGAGGTGTTTGCCTGCAAGCCCCGTTCGTACAAGGATCTACCCCTGCGCGTAGCTGAGTTCGGCACAGTGTACCGTTACGAGAAGAGCGGCGAGCTTCACGGTCTTACCCGCGTCCGCTCATTCACCCAGGACGATGCTCACATCTTCTGCCGTCCAGATCAGGTCAAGGGCGAGTTCCTCCGCGTTATGGACATCATTCAGGCAGTGTTCAAGATATTCCAATTTGACAACTTCGAGGCCCAGATTAGTCTCCGCGATCCTAAAGATAAGGAGAAATACATCGGCTCAGATGAAGTATGGGAAGAGAGTGAGACTGCTATCAAGGAGGCGTGCGCTGAGAAGGGACTCGATGCCAAGGTTGAGCATGGCGAGGCTGCTTTCTACGGTCCCAAGCTCGACTTTATGGTCAAGGATGCCATCGGCCGCCGCTGGCAGTTGGGCACCATTCAGGTAGACTATAACTTGCCGGCTCGCTTCAAGCTCGAGTACACCGCCGAGGATAACACCAAGAAGACCCCGGTTATGGTTCACCGCGCCCCGTTTGGCTCGCTGGAGCGCTTTACCGCTGTGCTGATAGAGCATACGGCAGGCCACTTCCCCCTGTGGCTCACTCCCGACCAGGTGGCTATTCTGCCTATCTCAGAGAAGTACAATGACTATGCCCGAAAGGTCGCCAAGTATCTGGGCAATAACAATGTACGCGCCATCATCGATGACCGCAATGAGAAGATAGGCCGCAAGATTCGTGATAATGAACTGAAGCGTACACCGTACATGGTTATCGTGGGCGAAAAGGAAATGGAAGAGGGCCTTGTCAGCATGCGTAAGCAGGGTGGTGGCGAGCAGGCTACTATGTCTATGGAAGACTTTGCCAAGCGTATCAATGACGAGGTGGCCGAGCAGCTGAAGGCCACAGAGATAGAGCCTCAGGACTAATGTAGGTTCTGGCTATAGATAGAGAGGGTAGGGCAGTGTGCTGATAGCACGGCCCTGCCCCTTTTTGTTTCCAGTCTCCATTGATACCGCAGCAGGGGGCTGGCTGTTGATGATGGGTGGCCAGGATGTAGCAACAGTTGTGGAAAATGAAAAGACCGACCTTTAGCTTTCTAAAGACGGCTCCGGGAAACCAAAAGGTCGGTCTCCACGTCTCGGCCGATGTCCACGTTGATTACTGAGCAGGTTACCATAGATGTAATAATGGTCTGGAATACAAAAATAATCTGAATTATTCTTTGCTGGTTCCCAATTATTTAGTACCTTTGCAGCCGCTAATTATAATATAGTTGAATGAAAAATGACAGAATGAAGAATCAGTACCGCGTGAACGAACAGATTCATGTCCGGGAAGTTCGTGTGGTAAGTGAAGGTGGTTCCGAGGTGATGCCTACCCGTAAAGCGATGGATATGGCACGCCAGCAGGGCGTTGACCTTGTGGAAATTTCTCCCAATGCACAGCCCCCCGTCTGTCGTCTTATCGACTACTCTAAATTCCTCTATCAGCAGAAGAAGCGCCAGAAGGAAATGAAGCAGAAACAGGTCAAGGTCGAAGTTAAAGAGATACGTTTCGGACCTCAGACTGATGAGCACGACTACCAGTTCAAACTCAAGCATGCTCAGGAGTTCCTGCTCGAAGGCAACAAGGTGCGTGCCTATGTTTTCTTCCGTGGCCGCTCCATTCTCTTTAAGGAGCAGGGCGAGGTTCTCCTCCTCCGTTTTGCCAATGACCTTGAGGAATATGGCAAGGTAGAGTCTATGCCGGCCTTGGAGGGTAAGAAGATGTTCCTCTATCTGGCTCCTAAGAAAGCTGGTGTGGCCAAGAAGAGTCAGCAGAAACGCGACCGCGAGGCTGAAGAGGCTAAGGCCAATGAGGCAGTGGCCGCGGAGAGTGCCCCGACCGATGGTGGACTTTTCGGTAATGCCAAGAATGGTGCCGAGGCCCTGCAAAAACTGAAGAAAGACTAAAACGTAGTGTGCGTAACGTCTTGGTATATACGTTACCACCTATCATAATAATAACAATTAAAACAACAACAAAAATGCCAAAAGTAAAGACAAACTCCGGCGCAAAGAAGAGATTTACTTTCACCGGTACTGGAAAGATTAAGAGACATCACGCTTTCCACAGTCACATTCTGACTAAGAAGACAAAGAAACAGAAGAGAAATCTTGTTCACCAGACCATGGTTGACAACTCTAACCTGAAGCAGGTTCGTGACCTTCTCTGTCTCCGTTAACATTAACTTTTTAGTCGAACTATTAAAGAAAAGAAATTATGCCAAGATCAGTAAATCACGTTGCTTCAAAAGCAAAGAGAACAAGAATTCTGAAACTCACCAAGGGTTATTTCGGCGCACGGAAGAATGTTTGGACCGTAGCTAAGAACACCTGGGAGAAAGGTCTTACATACGCCTATCGCGACCGTCGTAACAAGAAACGCACTTTCCGTGCACTCTGGATACAGCGTATCAATGCTGCCGCTCGTCTGCAGGATATGAGCTACAGCCAGCTGATGGGTGCCCTGCACAAGGCTGGTATCGAGATTAACCGTAAGGTACTCGCCGACCTCGCAGTAAACAACCCCGAGGCTTTCAAGGCTATCGTAGACAAGGTAAAGTAAATAAGCAAGGGTAGCCAAGCTACCTGTGTGATATAAACAATTAAGCGCGGAACCCGTAGGTTTCGCGCTTAATTTGTTATTGAGGGTCGCTGTAATTGCGAGCGTTGCAGTGGGGTAGGGCTTTGCCGAGCATTTGGGTGGCCCAAGGGGGTGGGGGACTTAGGATGAGTACCCCGGGTTAGCCATTGATGGCTATGTCCTGTACTATCTCGCTCAGCGTGGGATGTATGTGTATCATGTCGGCCAGCTCAGATAGTGTTACATCTTTATTCATCAGTGCAGCTATCTCCTGAACCATGTCGGCGGCATGGGCACCTAATATGTGGCAGCCTATGATGCGTCCGCCATCGCCCGTGATTATCTTGGCCAGTCCATCGGTAACCTCCTCGGCCATAGCCTTGCCGTTGGCACGGTAGAAACCCTTGTGGGTCTTATAGGCGATGCTATTGGTCTTGCAGGCGTCCTCGGTTATGCCCACCGAAGCTACCTCGGGCTGAGTGAATACGGCCGATGGCATGATGTCAAACCGTATATGGTCGTGCCGCTTTAGTATATGGTTTACTGCGCGTATGCCCTGGAAAGTGGCAGCATGTGCCAGCAGCGCCTTACCGTTGACATCGCCGATGGCGTAGATGCCATCAGCCGTGGTAAGCATGTTGTCATCGGTAATGATGCCGCGACAGTCAAACTCGATGCCTACCCGGGTCAACTCTTCTTCGTCATAGTTGGGCTTGCGGCCCGTGGCCACTAACACGGCATCGGCTTTCAGATCGGCTATGGCCTGTACGCTGTAGCCCATGTTAAACTTTATGCCGTCTTTCTCCATCTTCTTGCGCAGGCGCTTGGCCAGGTCCTTGTCAATCATGGGCAAGCACTCTTTCAAGAACTCATATACCTCGACCTCGACCCCCATCCGGTTGAAGATAGAAGCAAACTCCATGCCTATGACGCCAGCCCCCACGATAGCGAGCCGGTGTGGCAGGGCCTTTAGCTGTAGCAGTTCGGTAGAAGTCATCACCTCGGGTCTGTCTATATCGCCGATGGGTGGCAACTTGGCGCTGCTGCCTGTTGCGATGATGATATTTTGGGCCTCGTAAGTCTCGCCGTCGGCCTCTACCTGCCTGCCTCCGGCCAAGCGGGCATGCGCCTTGACCAGGGTGATGTGTGGCTGAGCCATCAGGGCTTCTACACCCTGCCGGAGCTGCGCGCTTACCTCGTCCTTGCGCTGCATGGCCGCCTCGAAACCAGTACTTTTGAGCGAGTCGTGAACCAGACACTTGGTGGGGATGCAACCCTCGTTCAGACAGGTACCACCAGCCTGGCGGTCTTCAAAGATGATGACCTCCAGACCATTCTTGGCAGCATACTGAGCGGCCCGGTATCCCCCCGGGCCGCTTCCTATAATAATCAGATCAGTCTTTGTCATTTACCAGTTGCTTGTAAGTTAGTATCGGATGCTTGGCAGCCAGTACGTCGTCCACTCTGGCAATAGGTGTGTTGTGCGGAGCCGATTTTACTACGTTTGGCGTGTCCTTGGCCTCCTGAGCTATCTTGCGCAGAACAGCTATGAACCCGTCAATGGTCTGCTTGCTCTCGTTCTCGGTAGGCTCTATCATCATGGCCTGATGGAATAGCAACGGGAAGTAAATTGTTGGCGCATGGTAGCCATAGTCGAGCAGACGCTTGGCCACATCCATGGTTGTAACGTCGGTACTCTTGTCCTTCAAGCCATCGAATACGAACTCATGCTTACACAGCCCTGCGATGGGAAGTTCATATACATCCTTTAGGCTCTCCTTGATATAGTTGGCGTTGAGCGTGGCCAGCGGGCCCACCATCTTGATGTTCTCGCGACCTAACGACAGGATGTAGGTGTAGGCACGCAGGATAACCCCGAAGTTGCCTAAGAAGGCCCCCACATGGTTGAAACTGCTGTTGCTTACGGTAAACTTACCATCGGCCTTGACTACGTGTGGCGAAGGCAGGAACTGCTCCAGGCCAGCCCTCACGCCGACCGGGCCGCTACCTGGGCCACCGCCACCATGCGGCGTTGAGAATGTCTTGTGCAGGTTTACGTGCATCACGTCAAATCCCATGTCGCCCGGACGGCACGCCCCTAACATGGGGTTCAGGTTGGCGCCATCATAGTACATCAGCGCACCACAGGCGTGTACCAGCTTGGCTATCTCGGGTATCTCGGTCTCGAAGAGGCCCAGCGTGTTGGGATTGGTCATCATAATGGCGGCGATGTCGTCGCCCAGAAGCGGCTTCAAGTCCTCTACGTCGACCAGGCCGTTGGCCGTACTCTTTACCTCGACTATCTCCAATCCGCAGACGGCGGCCGATGCCGGGTTGGTACCATGTGCCGAGTCGGGCACAATGACCTTGACACGCTTGTCGTCATGGCGACTCTGATGATAACTACGTATTATCATCAGGCCGGTGAGCTCGCCGTGAGCCCCGGCAAAAGGATTGAGTGTGAAGTCAGCCATGCCAGTCAACTCGGCCAGGCTATGCCGCAGATTGTACTCCACTTCGAGCGCGCCCTGACAACTGTCGGCCGGCTGCAGAGGGTGCAGGTTGGCAAACTGAGGCAGATTGGCCATCTCCTCGTTGATGCAGGGATTGTACTTCATAGTACAGCTGCCGAGGGGGTAGAACCCGTTGTCCACACCAAAGTTGTTACCACTCAGATTGGTATAATGTCTTACCACCGTGAGCTCATCGCACTCGGGCAGGTCGGCATCGTGTTCGCGGCGCAGGTTGGCCGGCAGTTCATGATGGCCAAAGCGGTTGCGGGGCAGGCTATAGCCCTTGCATCCAGGGTGCGACAACTCGAAAATAAGGTTTCCGTATAATCTATTATTCATGGCACAACTTAATTAAATGGTCTACTTCTTCCTTAGTGCGTTTCTCGGTTACGGCCATCATCAGCGTGTGGTCGTCCACCTTGACTCCGCCCAGTATGCCGTTGGCTTCCAGTTTCTGGAGTAGGGCATCTACATCGCCCGTGTAGTTGATGCAGAACTCATTGAAGAACGGCTGGTCAAAGGCAGGGGCAAACCGCTCGCTCGTAAGCAGCTGCTCGTACAGATAGTGGGCTCCGTCGTACGACAACTGGGCTGCCTCCTTCAGGCCCTCCTTTCCCATCAGGCTCATGTATATGGTTACATAGAGCGCCATGAGCGACTCGTTAGAGCAGATGTTAGATGTGGCTTTCTGGCGCCTGATGTGCTGTTCGCGAGCCTGCAGGGTGAGTACGAAGACCCTCTGCCCATTGCTGTCGAGGGTCTTTCCGACGATACGGCCAGGCATCTTGCGCATCAGTTTCTCTGTACAGCACATATAGCCTACCGATGGGCCGCCAAAGGTCATGGGTATGCCGAGCGACTGCCCATCGCCCACTGCAATGTCGGCTCCCCATTCGCCGGGAGTCTTGAGCAGAGCCAGGTCGGCGGCTACGCAGTTCATTATCAGTAGCGACTTGTGGGTATGGCAGCTGTCAGCCAGTCCGCTGAAGTCCTCGATGATACCGTAGCGGTTGGGCTGCTGAACCACCACGCCGGCTGCGGGAGCCTCGTCGAGCAGGGTGTCGAGGGCCGAGCGTGACATGACACCGTCCTGAGCCGGCACGGTAACTATCTCTATGCCATGGTAGTGGGCATAAGTATCTACTACGGCCCGCGTCTTGGGGTCGAGCGTCTCAGAGACCAGCACGCGGTTCGACTTCTTGCTCGATGCGTTGGCCATCAGCACTGCCTCGGCAGTGGCCGTGGTGCCGTCGTACATAGAGGCGTTAGATATGTCCATGCCGGTAAGCTCGCTCATCATGGACTGGTACTCGAAGATGTAGTGCAGGGTTCCCTGCGATATTTCGGCCTGATAGGGCGTGTAGCTTGTCAGAAACTCAGACCGCTCTATCAGCGACGGGATGGCCGAAGGTGTATAGTGGTCGTACACACCGGCACCGGCAAAACACACCAGCTGGTGGTTGTTGTCGGCCAGACGGCCTATGTACTGCCGTACCTCGACCTCGCTCATGGCCTCGGGCAACTGGTAGTCGCCCTTGAACCTTATCTGGTCGGGCACCTCGGCATAGAGGTCGTCCAGAGAGCCCACGCCTATGCGCGCCAGCATCTCCCGGATGTCCTCGTCGGTTTGTGGAAAATATTTGTAAGCCATAGTCGCAGTGGGCGTTTTATTTGGTAAACTCCTCGTAAGCCTTGGCATCCATCAGGCTGTCCAGCTCGCTCTTGTCGGCCAGCTTTACCTTGATAATCCAGTTGGCAAATGCGTCCTCGTTAATCTTCTCGGGCTGGTCTTCCAGCTCCTCGTTTACCTCGGCCACCGTGCCGCTTACGGGCGAGTTCAGGTCCGATGCCGCCTTGACACTTTCTACTGCGCCGAACTCCTCGCCGGCCGTAACCTCATCGTCTACTTCGGGCATGTCTACATATACCACGTTGCCCAGCTCATGCTGAGCGTAGTCGGTTATTCCGATGTAGCCATACTCGCCTTCTACCTTTACATACTCGTGCGACTCTGAGTAATAGAGTCCTTCCAATACTTTAGCCATAATTATTCCTGTTATATAAGTTATTATTCTGTGTGAAATGGGGTTATTTGTGATAGTGCTTCTCGTAGAACTTCTTCTTGACGATAGTGCCAGGGAACGTTTTCTTGCGAATCTGAACCTCGACGGTGTCGCCCAGCTTGAGCGAGGCGTCAACCAGCGCCACGGCACAGCTCTTGTCTACCGAGAGCAGGCGATAGCCGGTGGTAACGACACCCACCTCGCGGCCGTCCTTGAGGACAGGATAGCCATGACGGGGCACGGCGTGCCCCTGCAGCTCTATGCCGCGCAGCCGGTGGCTCACTCCGTTGGTTTTCTGGTCGATGAGCGCCTCGCGACCGATAAACTCGGGTTTGTCCAACTTGCAGAACATGGAGAGGCCAGCCATAACGGGCGAAATGTCAGCGCTCAGTTCATCGCCATAGAGGGGCAGGCCCACCTCGAAGCGCAGGGTGTCGCGGCAGCCCAGTCCGCAGGGCTTGCAGCGGCCGCTGGCCATCAGCTTGTCCCACGTGCTGCGTATATAGTCGTGCGAGCCGTAAATCTCGAAGCCATCCTCGCCGGTATAGCCCGTGCGCGACACGATGAGCTGCTCGCCAGGAATGTCAATG
This sequence comes from uncultured Prevotella sp., assembly GCA_934204655.1. Classification (GTDB taxonomy): domain Bacteria; phylum Bacteroidota; class Bacteroidia; order Bacteroidales; family Bacteroidaceae; genus Prevotella. Next base: position 8,774 of record CAKPZJ010000038.1, read on the forward strand.
GTCTTAACGGTGTAGAAGACCAGCTCGTTACAGGGCAGGCCCAGCACCTCCTCCATCACCTGGGCCGACTCGGGGCCCTGTACGGCCAGCTGCCCGTAGTAGTCAGACTGGTGGGCTATGTTTACGTCCATCCCCTCGGTGTGGTCGGTCATCCAGGCCACGTCCTTGTCTATGTTGGCCGCGTTGATGACGATAAAGAAGTCTTGCTCGCCCATCTTGTAGACCAGCAAGTCGTCTACCGTGCCTCCATTGGGATAGCACATCATGCCATAGTATATCTTGCCTATCGGGGCGTCGGTCACGTCGTTGGTGAATATATGGTTTACATACCGCTCAGCATCGTGGCCGGTAACCCTGACCTCTCCCATGTGCGAAACGTCGAACACGCCACAGTGCTGGCGTACCGCGTTGTGCTCGTCGATGATGGATGTGTACTGAATAGGCATGTCGAAACCGCCAAAAGGTTGAATGAGCGCACCCAGCGCCACGTGTTTGTCATACAGACAGGTTCTCTTGTTTTCCATATACCTTAATTATATTATAAATCGTTAGTGTTCTGTAGTGCCGCGGCCACCTATATGCCTATAAAGGTTGGGTCCAGGTATTCGCGCTCTATGTCGGCTATGCCCGCCTGGTCCTTGGCAGTCAGCGTGTAGTGGTGCTGACACAGGGTGGTCCTCAGCCGCGCCCGTATGTCGGCAAAGGGGATGGGGGTGTAGTCCTTGAGCAGGCATATACGCTGTCGTACGCTCTCTACACCGTGCTTGTCCAACTTCTGCCGTGATGGCGTGATGGCCTTCAGCATGTTTTCCATGTCTGTATCATAGAGCAGGGTGCCGTGGGCGATGTTGCTGCCCGGCAGGTGATAGATGGCGTTGCCCGAAACCTTGCGGTCGCCTATCATAATGTCGTTGTGGTCGTTCTTGTGAGCGTCTATGCCCATCGCCTGCAGGCTGTCGGCCATCATGTCCAGGTAGCGGGAAAATGTCTGGTCAACCTTCTCGTCGGGGGTGATGTACGAGAGCATCACGTTGCTCATGTCGGCATACACGCAGCCGCCCCCGCTCTTACGGCGGAACATGGCTATGCCGTGCCGACGGCAGTAGTCGATGTTAACCTCGTTCTGGGGAACCTGATTGCGTCCGAATATGACAGAGGGAGTTACCTGCCACATAAAAAAGCAGTCCTCACCTCTCAGAATGTGCTGTGCTACGTACTCTTCCATGGCCAGATAGTAGCTTAGTCGCCTGGGTTGTGTGTCGCCCGATTCTATATAGATCATAAATGGTCTTCTTTAATGGTAATATGATATGCAAAAATAGTAATAAAATGCTGAATGGCCACACATCTTTAGTTATTTATTCTGAAAAACGTTAACACTTTTCTGCTCGGGGCCCTGATGATTCTGCTAATGGCCCCCACGTAGGTAGCCATCAGTGCTTTTGGAGAGTAAAAAGGTAATTTTGAAAGGTAAAAAGATAAAGGGTAAAAAAGCAAAAAACGCTGCTGATATGCCTGGCACCAGTTCTCTGTAAGCCAATGACCGTCTTGAGAAACGAAAAGGCCGGTCTTTAGAACTCTAAAGACGGCTCCCAGTATCGTAAAGGTCAATCTCCACGGTTTCAGGAACTGTTCCCTCTGCCATTAGGGCAACCACGGCCCCTGCGCTTTTTGCTCTTTTACCTTTTTATTCTTTTACTTTTTGCCTTTAAAAAGGGTCGCCGTGCTATTTCAGGCGGACAACAAGGGTCTTGAACCAGTCTTTGAGCACCCCGTAGTACTGATCCTGCGAGTCGGACACGAGGATGAGCACCTGCGAGCCGTCGGCCAGACGTGGGCCCAGGCACATGCCCTCGTAGTTGGCCAGTGAGTGGTTGAACAGCGTTAGCCGCGTCTGCCACTGGGTCAGCAGATGCTTGTCCATATACTGGACATCGTCGCGGTTCAGACTTTCCTCGTTGGTGAGGGGCGTGTCGGGCCAAGCCTGGAAGAGTCGGCAGCTGACGTACGAGCCTATTTTGGCTGGCGACACATAGAACTCGCGCTCCAGCACCAGCAGCGAACCGTCGTTCAGTGGGGTAATGGTGGGCACGCCCATGGCAAAGAGCGCGCTGGTGCGGGTGCTCAGCGGCGCATCCATCAGGTAGGCATATTGGGCTATGGGCTTCAGCGCCTCGTCGAACGACTGGAAGCGCAGCCGGTTTCGAGCTCCGTTTCGGGAGTCGCTGCGCGGGCCGTCGCCATCGAGTGTGCTCTCGTTGCAGGTCCATACGCGGTGCGTGTCGGCGTTGTAGCCCAGCGCCTCGAAGCCTAAGTTCCTGTCCGCCTTGCGGTATATCGCGGGCACCTCGGCCTCGCGGTGGGTGAGCTGGCCGTTGGTGTCGTACTCTAAGATGCGGCCGTCGGCCTCGCCACTTACCAGAACCGTCTGTGAGGCAGGGAGGTAAGTGATGCCCTCGCCGTCGCGGTTGGCGAGCTGCGAGCTACAGAACCCGCGGTTAACTACCTGTATGAGCTGACCCGAGATGGAGTCGATGTCGATGTCAAAGATGAAGAAACCATCCGTTTTAGACTTGTCGCTGACCACAAAGTACTGCTTGTCGCGGTAGTGGGTTATGCCACTGTAGTTGCCTGCGGGCACGGTGGCCGCGAAGTGGCGCTGCTCGTTGGCCCGCACCACCTGTACGGTGTCTCTGGGCTGGGTGCCGGCATGGACAGGCAGCGCCGTGGTTATCAGCGCCACTATGCAGGTGATGAATAAGAATGGTTTAGCGGTGGGCATAGGTAAGTACATAGTCGGGGGTTACACGGTAGTGTACATCGAGTGTCTTGGGTGCCTTCAGGTCGTCTACCCGGAGCGTGCCCGCTGTGCTGGGTGTCATGGGCTCGACCCTCATCTCGAAGTATTGTAGATTTTCTTCGGCACACAGCTTGTACACGGTTTCCTTGGCGCTCCAGTGGAGCAGTTGCGAGGTGGTGTCGGGTGTCAGCTCGTCGGGCCTGACAAACTTGGAGAGCACTCGCGCTACCCGCGTGCTGTAATATTCGATGTCGATAGCCACGGGTTCATGGCGCGAGAGGATGAGGGCAGCGTAGCCACGGGTGTGACTGATGCTCACGTGGTAGCCGTCTACTCGTGGGCGGCTCAGCTCGTCGTGGGTAATGCGCTTGGAGCCATCGCCGGTCATGGCAAATAGCAGCGCGTAGACCGCCAGCACCTCGCGCCGTCGTGCATCGGCATGGTAGTGGCCAGCCTCGGTCACTCCGGCCAGTCGCGGGTCCTGGGCCATGAGCAGCTCGGTAGTGTCCTCTATCGCCCATAGGCCGAGCTGTATGCCAGGGGCTATAGACTCGATGCTTAGCAGTGCCATGCGGTTAGTCCTTGTGCTCGTGTACGATGACCTTGACGCGGCTGATGCGGCGCTCCTCGACAGCCATCACCTCAAAGGTAAAGTTCTTGTAGTCTATGCGTTCATGGAGCGTCAGGAAGTCGCCCTTTATCTCTAACAGCATGCCCGCTATGGTATCGGCGTCGCCACATACCTCGGTAAAGGTGTCGTCGTCTACATTCAGGATGCGGCACAGGTCGCTCAGCAGCGTCTTGCCCTCGAACAGATACGTGTTGTAGTTTATCTTCGAGTACGTTTTCTCATCGTCGTCGTACTCGTCGTTTATCTCGCCCACTATCTCCTCCAGGATGTCCTCTAACGTTACCAGTCCGCTGGTGCCTCCAAACTCGTCGACCACGATGGCTATGTGTACCTTGTTCTCCTGGAACTCGCGGAGCAGGTCGTCTATCTTCTTGGTTTCCGGAACAAAATAGCCTGGACGTATCAAGCTTTGCCACCGGAACGTGGCCGGCTTGGACACATGGGGCAACAGGTCCTTGATATACAGTATTCCGCGTATGTTGTCATCGTTGTCCTGATACACGGGGATGCGGCTGTAGTTGTTTTCGAGTATGCAGGAGAGCACCTCGGCAAACGTGCTGCGTATGTCAATGTCCACTATGTCCTGCCGGCTGGTCATTACCTCCTTGGCGGTCTCGTCGCCAAATCGGATGATACCCTGCAGGATGCTCTGCTCGTCCTTGATGTCGTCCTTGTCGGTCAGCTCAAGCGCCTGTTCCAGGTCGTCTACGCTCAGGCTTTGCTCCTCCTTGTGAACGACCTTCTCCAGGAATATGCCGCTCTTGATGAGGATGGTCTCGATGGGCCAGAACAGGCGGCGCATGAACATGATGCCACTGACAGACTTGCGGCAGTAAGCCAAGGGGGTTTGCCGGCTGTACACCTTGGGCATTATCTCGCCAAAGAGCAGCAGCAGGAAAGTAAGGATAACCGTGAGGCTGACAAACTGTATCCACACAGCCTTGGGGCCGAAGGTTACTAATGAGCCGAAGGCATAGTTACACAGCATGATGATGGTAACGTTGACAAAGTTGTTACCTATCAGAATGGTGGCCAGCGTACGTTCGCCATCGGCCCGTAGCAGTTGGATGCGCTTGTCCTTGTTGTTTTTCTCGAGTTCCAGCTCGGCCACATCGGTGGGCGACAGGCTGAAGTAAGCTATCTCTGAAGCGCTGATGAAGCCCGATACCCCAAGGAGTATGGCGGCCATGATTAAGGAAAATACGGCTCCCAGGGAGGGAGCATTAAAAGTAACATCCTTAACGGCTTCAGTCAAAAAAGTAATGTCCAATGTGTAAGAGTTTAGAACGGTAACTTGTCGTTGCTGGGCTGCTCGGCGGCCTGTGTATTGCTCTGTGTGGCCTGCGTATTGCCTGGCGTGGCCTGCGAGGTGCTCTGTGCCTGCTGCCGTGGCGTCAGCATTTCCATGTTTTCAACTAAAATCTCAGTAACGTAGCGGCGCTGTCCGGCCTTGTCATCATAAGAACGGTAGCGTATGCGGCCCTCTATGTAGAGTTTGTCGCCTTTCTTGACGTACTTCTCTACTACCTTGGCCAGACTGCGGTAGAATACCAGATTGTGCCAGTCAGTGTGGTCGGGCACCTGGGTACCGTTCTGCAGGGTGTAGCCGCGTTCGGTAGTGGCCAGCCTTACCTGGGCCACGGCCTGGTCGGCATCGTAGTAGCGTACATCGGGAGCAGCGCCCACGTTGCCTATCAGCATAACCTTGTTCATAAGTCGGCCTCCTCTTTCCAGCGTCCTAGGTAAGTGAAGCGAAAATTCTTGCCCTTGGCTGAGGGAAACTGGCTGCGGGGGTCAACCCGGTGGCGCAGGTGGTCTACGATGCGGTTGTAGCAGTCCAGACCAGACACGGCCTTGCAGCGGGCCTCAAAATGAGTATCGCGGTATTCGTGCTTGCCGGTAGATGGAACCATAACCACCCGCTTGAAGTCGAGCGCGCCCTCGTACCATCCCTCGCAGGTCTCTGTGAGACGCGTGGCCACGTTGGCGGCCAGCTCTCGGCGTTCCGGGGTAGGGGCCATCATTGGTCTTACGGCTTTTTTCTGCTTGAAATCGGCCATGTTCTGGGCTGTAGTCTTAATCATAATGAAGTACACGCGCGGGCGAACCTTGTAACGCTTGGGGAAACAGGCATCGCTGTTAGCATAGTCACGGACATCTTTCTCCATGGCGGCATCAACTTTGATTTCTGGGATAGAGCGCAGAAAGTCTAAAGCCTCTTCGGCACTATACACAAGTGTTTCCTTATCAAAATACCGGATATATAAATTCATTAGTTTTTATGTTTCTCTATTAAAATAACAATAATAAAAAAAAGAGCGGCAAACGAGACTCGAACTCGCGACCCCGACCTTGGCAAGGTCGTGCTCTACCAACTGAGCTATTGCCG
>CAKPZJ010000039.1 GCA_934204655.1 uncultured Prevotella sp.
AAGCCTGTAGCTAGCGTTCATCCTGAGCCAGGATCAAACTCTCCATTGTAAAATATCGTTTCCATATCTTAGTATGGTTATTGTCTCTGTTCAGGACGCTATCCGTTTCGTTCAAGTTCAAAGCACCTGTTTCATCACCATCCACAAAGGATAGTGTGACGGTTCTCTTCTTTACCCAAGTGATACTTGTTTCCTCATATCACTTGCTTCTTGTACTACTACTCTTCTGTTTATATCTTAAATCTATCAAAGAACTCTTTTCTTTATACTTGAGAAGTGTTTCATTCTCGAAAGCGGATGCAAAGGTATAGCTTTTTATGACACCAACCAAATGTTTCAAGAAAAAAGTTGCAGAAAACTGCATATTTTTCATATTTATTGACAAAATCAGACATTTTCAGACAATTATTGACCGTTTTAGGTGATTTTATGGGCATGATAGGAGGAGCGGGGATTATCGCGACTGAAGCCACAAAAACTGCCAGAAAAGTGAAAAGATGCACACGGTACGAGGTAGCATCCTCTACCCTGTCGGAAAGAAATAAGGAAAAATTATCTGCAAAAATGAGGACATTGAGAACTTACGCTGCACTATCGGCACTCAAAAATGATTTTTTTAAGGTTTCCGTTGCGCTATCGTCAAATGCAGATGGAGATATTGGAGGGTATGATGGAGGATGAGGAAAGAGCCATAGGGTAAACAGAAACTAACCTATATAATATAATAAGGTATAGAGGGAGACTCTTAGCACATTATGATCCATGCCTTGAGCGCCCCTATATATATAATAAGGTGTAATGTGGTCGCAGACAGCATCAAATGTGAAAGAACGTGGAGCTGCGCCACCCTGTAGTAGACTGATATATGCGTTACAAAAACAAAAGAGGCACTCCTCTATACGAACAGCAATAGCTGCTAAGTAGAGAAATGCCTCAGTATTGTACCTAAATGGCAGGCGGTGATAACTGAGAGCCTGGCGAAAATCGCCTATATAGCCTACCTTATGGTCGCCATATCCGGTGACTCCCAACCGGAGTTATAGAGAACTACCTCAGTCGCCGCCCCACGCGTTAGAATCATCCCAGTTAGGCTGACCCTCAGTGGAAGTACCTTCCGAGCCATGCACATCAAAATGGTCTATCGTTTCGTTTGTGCTACCATTAATTACGCTGGCAACATTGAGGCCACCACTACACAATGACTCGCACGCTATCAGCTCGGCCATAGGCCTGATATACTCTTGTTTCATTATCATATTGGTATCTTAGAATTATTAAAATCATTACCTTACTACTATTTTGCGTCCGTTAGAGATATAGATGCCCTTAGGCAATCCCTCGGTACTTGTGCCACGGCGAACAAGCTGACCATCGAGCGTGAAGACGCCATCTACGCCACGCTTGTGTGATGTGAGGTCAGGATTGGTGTGAATATCCTCGATGCCAGTAGTACTATCTTCAATGCCATCGATATAGATTGATGCCTGATTACCAGTCTGACTATTGTTGCCCAGTTCGAACCAGCAGCGGAAACCCTTCAATCCATAGGTCTTATCGGCTGGAACCTGCCATAAGTTGCCCCTGTACATAATGAAGTCACCAGCCAAGTCGTCGCGCCCGCTGATGATTTCATTGCCATTATCACCCTTGGTAAAGGTTTTAGCCATGGCACCATAACAGGTCATTGAGCCATAGTTACCCGTTTCGGCAGATGTTCTGGTCGCAGATTTCCAAGTTTTAGGGTCGACATACTTTTTAAGCGCATCCCTATCGAGCGACACCATAGTGATGTCGTAGTGGTTAGCGGCTATAGTGACGCTAAGGCGATTGTCCTCATCTGTAGATTTTGATATTCCGTCCTTGCCCAACCATTCCGAATTGTTATCGGCCTCCTCACTGGTATAGAATCGGTCGGCTGTATATGCCTGCGAGGTCATGTCCACCACCGGTGGATAGATGATATAGGGTGTAAAAGCCTTCAGCATCACCTCGTCATCCGTGCTGGGCTCTACCGTTACAAACTGGATAGAGTTGGACGTGAGCCTCTTGAGCTCAGCTAACTTGACGTTATCGCCAAAGGTACGCTTGAGTTGTCCGCGAGTAAGATTTACGGACAGAATAAGAGAGTTCCACTTGTTATCATTGAGCGTGCGATGCAGATGCAGTACGCTGTTCTTGTACTCATCGGTAGCATTGGCGATATAGTTCATATCAGTAAGATCCTCGTCGAGTATCAGCTCGGGGTTACGACGTGGGCCCGCATAGAGCAGTTTAAAGTTGTCTACCGCCGTGAGGTCATTGTCAGTAACCGTAGCCCCATCGGCTACCGAGAAACCTATGCGTAGGGTTACAGGGTGCTCACTACTTATCTCATTGCCATCGGGCGTCTTCTCTACACATATCTGCACCTGATTCTCGTACTGACCAGCCATAAAGGCCATGCCAACAGCAGCACCGTTGTTATTGCCTTGATTCATCAAGACTCTTGACTGGCTTACGGGTAGCAGGTTAAGCGTGGCTTCCGAGGTAGCCACCTCGCTCTTACCATCGGCTCCTATTACCGACACAAAGAGTTTGGCCATAGGCTTACCATTAGCATCTGTCTGTGTACTAAATCCATTACAGCGAATAATATACCAGCCAGCCTTGTGCACTTTAACCGTCTGCGAAAGCCGATAGTTGCACGCTTTCCAAGCATAACAGAAGTAATATTGGCCATAATCTTGCTGATGTCCACCATCATATTTTGGAGACCAGATACTTTTCGGATCACCAGTTGCTCCCCTATTGCTATATTTACGAGCTGTATAATTATCACCGAACCAAACTTTATCCTCAACTGAGGTATTATCAACTTCCCAAGCTAAAGCATCAATATCATTGACACGAAAGTCGGGAGCCTTCATCAAGAACGAGAAGTCTATCAATGCCTCCATATTGGCAGGATTGGCCTTAGCCAGTTCGTAATACTCGGCCCGGGAGATGAGTTTCCATACTTGATAATTGTAGTTATCTGAACCTTTAGCATCATCCTCTGGATTACAATTATTACTCTTAGCATCAGCCATGAGATACTTACCTTGCCCCAACTTTAGACGGTACACCTTATTGGTTTCACTATATCCATCGGCCTTTTCGAAAACAAACTGACCACCAGGCGACGCATCCATATATACTTTATTTGCCTCCTTGATCCACACATACGTACCAGAACCCGAACCTATATAATTATTAATATAATAGGTATTTGCTATTGCAGGCGTAGAGCTTTCGAGCCAAATTCCATGTGGAGTGGTAACCATGGTAGCATGGGTACCATACAGTCCACCTACACCTAAAAAACGCTTAGCGGCCACATTGTAAAGACATAGTAACTTCGCTGTATCGGTCGGCTTTTCTTTTATAGCTCCGTAAGTGCCTGCCACATGGTTAGCATCTGGGTCTACACCTGCCAAGTTCTCTATGCCATTGGCAGTACCATACTCTGTCCTAAGTTGCGCCTTAGCAGTGGCGCTTGCCTGTGCTCCCCTCTACACAGCCCACGACACACTACAGCACCACATACATACCGAGAGTAGCCATACCAGCCCTCTCTATGCCTATAGCCACCTACACTATACGCCCCACGACCACCACCCCAACCGCCTAAACCGACCAAAGCGGCTCGAAATGTCAGCAATGAGCACCCAGCGGACATCACAGCGGGTAGTAAAACACACCCTGAACAGCCAGAGAGAGCACAAGGAAGAAAAAAGATAAAAAAAACAGGCTTTTTAGTAATAAGTTTAATATTTTTTGCCTAAATTTGCAACGAACAAGTTATCTACAGCGTGCCATCGTGTATGACCGCGTATGAAAAACTGAAATCCTACATAGATAGAAACATCATTGAAACGCTGGAATATCTTAGCACAATAATCGTCAACACAAGAAAACAAATGACTGTACAAATTAGCTTACTTAACTGGTTCTTCAAAAAATCAGCCCTACCCTACTGGTGTGTAGTTGTCTTCGACTTCATGGTCTGTGTTATCGGTGGCATATTGATACTGCTACTACGCCATCCCGCCTCAGAGTTTTCTGGGCACTACATGGCTGTACTACACACCTATATAGCCTTTGGCGTGGCTTATCTGATAGGTTCGCGTGTATTTCGCACCTATTCAGGCATACTGCGTTATTCCCAATTTGTCGATTTGCTACGCGTGGCGTATGCTTGCACCCTGGCCTTTGTTATAGCAGCGGCCTTTAACTATAGCATATCGCTGTTAGGGCTCACAGACGTATTCTACACACCCAACTATCGCATGCTTTTTGTCAACTTCTGTGGTATTACCGCGCTACTATGTGCCTCGCGCATGGCCGTCAAGATGGTATTCGAAAGTGCGCTTGTAGGCAAGAGTGCCCAGCACACTCTCATCTACGGAACCCATGCCGGCGCCATATCTATGACCAACGATGCCCGCAACCACAAACCAGTCCAGTTTATCATAGACGGCTACATCGGCGATAGCAAACCCCACTATACCGAACGCCTCATGGGTAAACCCATTTACTCGAGCCACGAGAATCTGACCGACATCATCCAGAAGCACGGCATACAGGCCGTAATGGTAAGCCCGCAGAAGCACGAGCTGTTCCTGAGTAACCGTCCGTTCCAGGATATGCTCATCAATGCAGGGGTAAAGATATACATAGCGCAAAACGCAGAGGAATGGAACCTGCACCGCGATGCCAAGGAGAAAATTCAGATGAGGGAAGTGAGCATCGAGGACCTGCTTCCCCGCGATGAGATACAGGTAGATATGGACAGCGTGGGTGCCCTGCTCAAGGGCCGAAAGGTGCTTATCACCGGCTCGGCCGGCTCCATAGGCTCCGAGATGGTCCGCCAGATAGCCGTGTACCACCCGGCGGAGATGATGCTCATTGACCAGGCCGAAACGCCCCAGCACGACATCAGGCTGATGATGAAGAACCAGTACCCCGGCATCGTGGCCCACACCGTGGTGACCAGTATCTGCAAGGCCGACCGCATGGAGGAGATATTCTCTACCTTCAGCCCCGACTATGTATTCCACGCGGCCGCATACAAGCACGTGCCGATGATGGAGGACAACCCCAGCGAGAGCGTGCAGAACAATGTGTGGGGCACCAAGGTGATAGCCGACCTGTCGGTTAAGTATGGCGTCAAGAAGTTTGTCATGATATCGACAGACAAGGCCGTAAACCCCACCAACGTGATGGGCTGCTCCAAGCGCATCTGTGAGATATACGTGCAGAGCCTCAATAAGGCCATCGTGGAGGGCCACGTGAAGGGCTCGACCCAGTTTATCACCACGCGGTTTGGCAATGTGCTCGGGTCTAACGGCTCTGTCATCCCCCTGTTCCGCAAGCAGCTCGCCGCAGGCGGCCCCCTGACCGTAACGCACCCCAAGATTATCCGGTTCTTCATGCTTATACCCGAGGCGTGCAAGCTGGTGCTCGAGGCAGGTACCCATGGCAAGGGCGGAGAAATCTTCGTGTTCGACATGGGCGAGCCGGTGCGTATAGCCGACCTTGCCCAGCGCATGATACAACTCAGTGGCGCCAAGAACGTGGAGATTAAGTACACCGGGCTACGCGAGGGCGAGAAGCTGTACGAGGAGGTGCTCTCAGAGAACGAGAATACGCTGCCCTCGTTCCACAAGAAGATACGCATAGCCATGGTGCGGAGTTACGAGTACGCCGATGCCGAGCGGCAGATAGAGGAGCTGCGCGACGTGGCCGCCCGCTACGACGACATGGCCACCGTGGCTAAGATGAAGGAGATAGTACCCGAGTATATCAGCAAGAACTCGCACTACGAGGTGCTGGACAAGCCAAGAGAACAACCCGCCCTGGCAGGCAAGACAGCCTAAGTGCCCCACCTGTGGGCCGCTGCCCACCCTAAGAGTGTATCAAGATAAGGCCAGACCACACTGCCACAAGCCGCAGCATGGTCTGGCCTTATTGTAGGACGTTGCCCCTCTTTAATATGATAAAGAATACAAAAGCATTAGCGCCCCAGGCAATGCCCCTATCTTCTGGTGTCCTTTTCAGAGCCTAATTCCAAACAAAAACAGATTATCTTTTTACATCCGGTTCTTCTGAGATTGTCCCGCGCCAGTACCTTTGTATCTGCTATTAGCAGCATTAAAGCGGTAGCGGACACCGAGCATGACACTGCTGGTCGAATAGGCATCATAAAGCATTGTACGCTGGGTACCGGAATAATGCACACGATGCTGATTGCCAGTTCCGAAAAGGTCTGAGACATCGAGCGTCAGCGTTAAGCGGTTCTTGAGCAACGCCTTGTAAAGCGACAGATCGGTATTGAAATACCCCCGGCTGATATACTTGTTTCCCATATTTCCCTCGGTCTGCGCGGTCATCACGAGTGAAGCCGTCAGCCACTTAAAGTCAAGCGTATTAGTCAGCTGGAATACCGCCACAGGATTGTCAAGCCTATTGCCCACATGCGTTGCCATTTTCAGCCACTGCTTGTAGACCATCAGCTCCAGCATGGGGTGCCATATACCGATGGTGGGAGCCAGCGTCAGTCCCGTGCGGAAAGAATTGTAGCTACTGATATTCTCCGGACGGGTGAGCGATTTCATTGGGTCGCCCTGGTAGGTCTGCGTGATAGTACAGATCTCGTCGGCTACATGCGAATAAATCGCTTGCAGATTAAACCAGCTCCAGGAGAAACCATAGGTAAGATTGCGGATTATAGAAGGTACGAGGAACGGGTTACCCGACTCGTATGTGTACAGGTTTTCATACTGCACGCCCCCCCTTAGCTCATTGTAACTGGGCCGGTAGATGTCTGAGGCATACGTCAGCTGCATCTGTGTCTTGCCTACAGGCAGCGAAAGGGCCAGCGAGGGAAACCACTTGCCGTAAGTCTTGCTCTGATTAGCCACATACAGGCCATTGTCGTAATAGTTAAAGTCATTGTACTCATAGCGCAGCCCAGCCTGTACCGTCAGCGGGCCACAGGTACGGCTGTAGTCAACAAAGGCCGAAGTCATGTACTCGTGGACTTTCTCATTCTCATTATCAGCCACCTCGGGCTTCACCGTATAATCCATCCGACGGTTCACCAGACTATATTCGCCACCAAACGACAGCAAACCGCCAAGCAACGGATAGCTCAGAACCAGTCTGGAGGCCAGCATATAGTTACGGCTGTTGCGGAAGGAGTTTACGTCGGCCGTTTCTGCCTCCACCAGATTGCCCTTGTCGCTCACCGTCTCGTGTACAGCCATCCATCCCTTCTTGCCATACCAGTAATAATCGGTATTGAAGTCCACTTTAAGTTGCCCTATCTTGCCCACGTAATAGGCGTTAGACGCATAGGCCGTAGACTGACCGGGACTCTGATAAGCGATGACCGACGTTTCGTTCAGCACATCATTCTGCAGCGTATTAAACAACTGCGACCCAGCCGCAAAGTCCTTAGCACTGCGATTGTAGCTGATGCTGGCACCCAAATCATGGTTCTCGCCGAGCACATAGCTGATACCCAGCCGGGCATAGGGATTAATGTTCGTATATTCCTGGTTAACATCCATCGACTGTAACCAGGTATCAGCCAGGTAGGAATACTGGCGTACCCGCTTGTTATCAGGGTTGTGGGTGTAGGCACCATAGAGAAAACCATTGATGTCAAGTCCGCCCTTACGATAGTTGGCCCTAAACGACTCATAAGAACTCAGGCGCTTGTCTTCATTAACGCCCAGCGTTGTCTTGTTGTCCAGGCTGAAGCCATCGCCTTGGGGTTTCTTGGTGGTGATGCGGATAACGCTCTTAACACTGGCATCATAGCGCGCGCCAGGGTTGCTAATAACCTCAATCTTCTTGATGTCGCCCGGCTGTAAGCGTTCCAGATCCATGCGGTCCTGCATCTTACGCCCGTTGATATAGATAGCGGGCGTGCCACGGCCAAATACTTCTATCTGTCCATTCTTGGCCGACACATTGGGAATACGCGAGAGCAGTTGCTCCATATTGGCGGTCTTCTCCAGTACACTGCCCGCCACGATGGTCGACATGCCCTCGCCAGTAAGCATGGTCTTGGGCAAGTAGCTCTTAACGACTACCTCGCCGAGCATGGCGGCACTTTCCTGTAGTTTAACGGTAAAGGCCGCCTGGCCTGTGTAGTTTATATATTGCGTCGTGTAGCCGGTATAAGAGAACCGCAGGATATTGCCACTCCTCACGTGGTCGAGTGCGAACGTCCCGTCATCACGGCTCACCGTTCCCCCGACAAACGAGGAGTCGGCCTGCGACAGTTCTACTACATTGACAAATGGCAGTGGGGCTCCTGTCGCATCAACTACTACCCCACCAACAGCCTGGGCACCCGCTAATGTAGGAAAAAGGCCCAGAAAGATTATCAGAACTATAATATACTTTTTCATTATCACTTTTAAATTAAAGTAAGTGATACCCCAGCCATCCGAGCAGGCTCATGACGCACGCCTTGCACCATCCTTATATAAAATAGGTGTAGGCGCTGCGCCCTGTAACGTTCGAGACTGCTGGGTGGCAGCTACAGGTGTAGCAGCCGGCGCAGCTCGTCCCCCACCTCGTCTACCGAGATGTCTAACAGCCTCATCTGCCGGGCCAGCTCGGGCAGCCGCTCCTGCATAAACTCGCGCTTGCGCGTCTGCCGTATCTGCCGCTTAGCTCCCGGCGACACAAAGTAGCCCAGGCCACGCTTGTTGTATATGATGCCGTCGGTGGCCAGCAGGTCGTACGACTTGACGGTGGTGTTGGCGTTAACCTCTAAGAGTACCGCGTACTCTCGCACACTCGGGATGCGTTCTCCCTCCTTGTATTTGTCGGCCAGTATCTCGTCACACAGGCGCTCGGCTATCTGTATGTATATGGCCTTGTCGTTACTGAAATCCATAGGCGTAGCGGGGGTTACAGATTAATCCACTTATTGCATACTACCTGCATGCGGCAGAAGATGCGGTAAGACAGCCAGTAGTTTATCGCGGCGATAACCGTCAGTATGGTCGAGGTGGCGATGACTATCAGTTGCAGATCGTTGATACTGAGAGATGGTATGTGGTCCAGCATGCCAGCCATGGCCATGTGCCCCATGGTATAGGCGAACCCTATAATCAGCGCCAGCCATATACTGCCTGTAATCACGGCAGGCTGTTTGCGGAAGAGGGTTCCACCGAGTACGGCAAAGGAAGAACTAAACAGCAAGACGGATGCTGATGATACGGTGTAGGCCACTATGTCGGCATACCTGCTATTGCCCCATGTAATGCTTATCAGCGGGTTTTGGGTTATACTCTTAAAGGCTGCCAGGGTCAGCGATGGCAGGAAATCGGGGTGCACGAAGAGTGCGTAGAGGGCCTGTATGGCATCGGCCACCATGACGGCTAAGGCAAACTGGACTGCGGCTCCCACCGTGGCGAAGAGCAGCCGGCAGAGGTACTTCTCGGCATTACTGCCAGGCAGCATCATAAACGTCTCGCGCTGCAGCTTGGTGCCCATATTGGCAAATATGTAAGCCGCCAGGACAAAGCAGAAGATGAAAGCCGTGAACGTGAGAGGATAGCCTAACTGCCAGACTATCATGTCGGTGTCTGTGAGGCCACGCTCTATCCCCAGCTCTTTCATGCGGGTCGCGTCTCCGGTAGAAGTAAACACTATCATGGTCAGGCCGATGGCCATGCCTATGGTGGTGTTCAGGTAGTGGCGCCAGTTGGTCAGTAGGTTCCAGCGCAGTATCATTCCAAATCTCTTTATACTGAATGTATTGTTCATAATAGTCGTGTTTAGTAGGGTTGGGTTAATGGTTGTCGTGTAACTTGCTGCCCTCGCTCACAAGGGCGTTGAAGAGCAGCTCCAGGTTCAGGGGAGTCTCAGGGTCGCCCTCGCTGCGGCGCGCCACCACCGCATGGCCCTGCAGGGTGGGCTCGGCGTAGAGCACGCTGCCGTCCATGGCACTGGCCGGGCGGTACCCGAAGGTGTAGCGGTCGCAGATGTCGCTCACCGAGGCGTCGAGCAGCAGTTGGCTCTGGTTGATAACCACTACGTGGTCTATCAGTGCCTCCACATCGTGTACCTGGTGTGTCGAGATGATGAGCGTGCGGTCGTCAGTCATGTTCTTGGCCACCACCTTGCGGAACAGGCTCTTCGAGGGAATGTCCAGCCCGTTGGTGGGCTCATCCATGAGCAGCAGGCGGGTACCCGTGGCTAAGGCAAAGCTCATGTACACCTTCTTCTTCTGCCCCATGGAGAGTTCCCCGAGCTTCAACGAGAGGGGCAGTTCGAAGTCGCGCAGACAGCCGTCGAGTACTTGCTGCGAGAAATGAGGGTAGAAACCGCGGTTAATGTCCACATAGGTACTGAGCTTGACGTTAGGAAGCTCGAACTCTTCGGGAATAAGAAAAATATCACGAAGCATGTCGGGCTGGCGCTTACCGGCAGCCTTGCCGTCGACGAGGATAGACCCGTGCTTGGCGCGGAGCAGTCCGCAGAGTAGGTAGAGCAGGGTCGATTTGCCCGTGCCGTTCTTGCCAAGCAGTCCGTAGATGTTGCTCTCATGGAGCGTAAGGTTGAAATCGCTAAACACCTGGCGCTTGCTGCCAGGGTAGCCAAAGTTGAGATGGTCAATCTGTATCATATCCTTGTTATTATGAGTGTCGTGTTACCTGCGGCGCGGGCCCAGCTGGTCGTCCTGGCCGTCGCGATGGTGTTTATATGTACTACTGTAATAATACACTGCAAAGATATGACAATTAGAATTACCGTGCAAGCAAATGGCCGATTAATTGTGGTCGTTAACACTTTATTAACAATTACACCTATTAATATAATAGTCCCGGCCAGCGGTCTGATGGCAGACGGCTGGCCGGGACTTATAGACAGAGCGTCCGGTTGGGCGAGAGTGACGTCAGTTGTAGCTCGGGCTGTTGCGGCGCATGTCCCTAAAAGCACTCCAGGCCACCGGCACCGACAGGGCAAAGGAGCATACGTCGGCCCAAGCCTGGCACATCTCTACCCCGAGCAGTCCGAAGAAGCGGGGCAATATCAGTATCAGCGGGATGAAGAACAGGCCACTGCGGGCAGCAGCCACTAAGTTGGCCCTGACGGGCTTGCGTATGGTCTGGGTTAGCATGTTGGTCATAACGATGGTGGCCACCAGTGGGTAACTTATGATCTGCCAGTCCAGGGCCACCGCGCCCACGGCTATGACCGCCGGGTCGCTGCGGAAGAGCTCTACGATGGGCTCGGAGAAGACATATCCTATGATGGCACACACACTCAGGAACACCGTACCACACTTGATACAGAAGTAGAAAGCCTGGCGGATGCGCCCGTAGAGCCTGGCCCCGTAGCAGAAACCACAGAGGGGCTGAAAACCCTGGCCCAGGCCGATGACCACGGCGTAGATGAAGAACGACAGACGGGTCACTATGGACATGCCGGCAATGGCCGCGTCGCCATACTGGCCTGCGGCCACGTTGAGCATGATGGCCGACAGGCTGCCCAAACCCTGGCGCGACAGCGAGGGCGTTCCGCCGAAGATAATCTCCTTGATAAACGCCCAGCGAGGGGCAAAGTTGTGCAGGCTGATACGTATGTTCTGTCCCCGGGTGCTCATGAGCAGCAGCATGGCGCAGCCGAATATCTGGCTGACCAGCGTGGCGATGGCCGCGCCCGTGATGCCTAAGCAGAAGTACAGGATGAGTAGCGGGGCCAGTATCAGGTTGAGTACCACGCCCGACAGGATGCCGCACATGGCATACGCGGCGTTGCCCTGGAAACGCATCTGGTTGTTCAGGGTCAGCGAGGTGGTCATAAAGGGGGCTCCCATGAGCACTATGCCCAAGTAGCGCTCGCTATAGGGCAGTATGGTAGGTGTAGAGCCCAGCGCCAGGCACAGCGGTGTAAGGTACAGATGGCCTGCTACGGCAATGACACACCCCATGACGAAACTCAGTATCACGCCGTTGGCCGCCATCTTTCGGGCCATGTCATGGCGCTGCGCCCCGAGCTGCCTTGCTATGTAGTTGCCGCTTCCGTGACCGAAGAAGAACCCCACGGCCTGGATGATGGCCATGACGGCAAACGACACGCCCACCGCGGCCGTACACTGGGTGTTGATGGTGCCCACAAAGTAGGTGTCGGCCAGGTTGTACATACTCGTCGACAGCATACTGATAATGGTGGGTATGGCCATGGTAAAGATGACCCTGTGTATGGGGGCATGGGTGAGAAAGGTGTAGTTGTCTCTCTTTGTTTTCATACGCTTACGGATGGTGGCAGGGACTTACTCGGCCGGGGCGAGCATGTCCTTGACCTCATTGATTTCTCCGTCGTTGGGGGCGGCCTTTATGCCGAGCAGGCGGCACAGCAGGGGATATACATCTACGTTGCGGAACGGCTCCATGGCCGTGGGCTTGAAGGCCGGGCCTATGGCCCTGAACATGGCCCACATGTCGGTGTGCGTGGGGTCGTATCCGTGCATGCCGCCCGACGGCACCTGGCGGTCTATCACTATCCACCCCGGGTCGGGCAGCACCACCACGTCGCCTATACACCCGTGTGCGCTGTAGTGCAGGTAAGCCGGAACCTGCTCCTTGCGCCAGGCACGCAGGTGGGGCACCCCCTGCAGGCGACGGCAGATAGAGTCGATATCGGCCTCATGGTGATCCATGTCGAGCGAGGTAACGTAGAGGTTGACGGGCACGCTGCCGTACGACTTGTACTGCAGGCTGTCGCCGAGGAGAGGGCGCAGGGCGATGGTATGGCGGTGGTCTACCCACGTCATGCCATGGTCGGAGAGCACGATGAAGTTGACACGCGCCCCGATGGGCAACTGGCTGATGCGGCTGTACAGGTTGCCCATGAGCGAGTCCATACGCTCTACGGCCTGACGTGTCTGGCTGGCCTGCGGGCCATAGTAGTGACCGCTGCGGTCGGGCTCGTTCATGTAGACCATGATGAGACGTGGGCGCTTGCCCTTAGGGCGCTTCAGGAACTCGATGACCTTGTTGGCGCGCTGCTCCAGGTCCAGCCGGGGCTTCTGGTCGTAGTCCTGGTGGATGTAGGGGTACTGCCCGTTGATTTTGACATCCGACCCGGGCCAGTATATGACGGCCGCCTTGATGCCCTGACGCTGGGCGGTGAGCCAGATAGGTTCGCCGCCATAAAACTTAGGCTCGTTCTTCATAATGCGGTTAGACAGGGTGAAGTCGTAGCCCGTCTCGCAGTCCATAAACTCGTTGGCTATCAGCCCATGGTGCTCAGGGTAGAGTCCCGTGGCCAGCGTGTAGTGGTTAGGAAATGTCTTGGAGGGGAAACTCGGGATGAGCGAGCCCCTTACGCCCTTGTCGCCCATGTGGTCAAAGAACGGGGTGTGGTACCAGGACGGATAGTCCCAGCGACAGCCGTCGAGCGAGACGACCACCGTGTAGGTGTCGGTCGTGGCGGCGGTGACCATGGTAAGCCACCCGATGAGCAGCATGCTCAGTAGTATTCGTTTCATCGTATGTTAATATTATAATGTATATTCCTGTTGGTAGGGAGCGCGTGCCGGTGGTGCCTGCCGTAGCGCCTGCCAGGCCCATTGTCGTCACCGGCAGTTCTAAAGACGGTCTTTAGCTCGCTAATGACGGCTCCCAGCTTGCTAATGACCGTCATTAGCATCGTAAAGGTCGGTTTCCGCCAACGTCGGGACTTCGCAGGGTGGCTCTGGTTGCGGCTGCGGCTCGGGCAGCACGTTTCGCTTTTTTATCTTTTTACCCACTACTGTCCCGTTAAAGTGGACTAATCGCTCTTTGAATTAATTGAAATACAGTCTATTAGGTGGTGTTTAGG
>CAKPZJ010000040.1 GCA_934204655.1 uncultured Prevotella sp.
AACCTAATAACTAAAAACCTAAATCTATTACTACTAACCTAAACAATCTATTAACCTTTTGACGATGCAAAGGTACGACGATTTCGCACTCCGTGCAATACTTTACGACCTTTTTCTATGGCAATTACATTCTTTCTTGACATATATCAAAGTGCTGTGTGCGCACACAGCGAGAGCCACGAGGGCCTTTTGTGGCCTTGTTGGTCGTTGTTAGATTTCTGTATATGGCTGTCAGTCAGTTTGTTATGGCTTTTGTACTTGCCGATATGACCGATGGCGGGCTGTTGATGGGTCGGTCAGGGGCTAATAGGCATGTTTTGTTACTTTTGGGGTACTTGCAGTATGGCTGTGGGTGGCACCGGCTACGCGAGGAACTCCTCTGGCTGCGCTGAGGGCAATAAAATAGCATCCTAAAAAACTGCGTTTTTTTCTTTGTAGAGTCTTCGCCTTGCGCTACCTTTACATAAGTTAGGCTGCGGCTCAACTCTACAACTCTAAAAAACTACGTTTTTTCTTTGTAGAGTCTTTGCCTTGCGCTACCTTTGCAACAGAGATTATAAGGTATGAGGATATTGATTGTAAACACGAGCGAGCGCACGGGCGGAGCGGCTGTGGCGGCCCGCCGACTGATGGAGGCACTCAACAACAGTGGTGTTAAGGCTAAGATGCTGGTGCGCGACAAGGAGACTGAGCATATATCGGTGTGCCAGTTGCCCCATGCGTGGCGCCAGCGGTGGCACTTCCTGTGGGAGCGGTGGTGCCTGTTCTGCCATCTGCACTTCCGCAAGCGCCATCTGTTTGAGATAGATATGGCCAATGCCGGCACGGACATCACCCGGTTGCCCGAATTTGCCGAGGCCGACATCATCCACCTGGCGTGGGTCAACCAGGGCATGCTGTCGCTCCACAATATTCGCAAGATAATGGACTCGGGCAAACCCGTGGTATGGACTATGCACGATATGTGGCCTGCCACGGCCATCTGCCACCTCACCTTAGGTTGCCAGCGCTTCCGCACCCAGTGTGGCGACTGCCCCTATCTGCCCGGCCATGCCGAGCACGACCTGGCCGCACGCATCTGGCAGCGCAAGGTGCGGTTGCTGCGCGGACGGCAGATACACTTCGTGGCCTGTAGTCAGTGGCTGGCCTCAGAGGCGCGGTCGAGCCGACTGTTGGAGGGGCAGCCCGTGGTGTCGATACCTAATCCGATAGATACGCGCGTGTTCCGGCCGGGCGACAAGGCTGCAGCCCGACAGCTGTTGGGACTGCCCCAGAACCGCCGACTGATACTCTTCGCCTCACAGCGGGCCACCAATGTTAACAAGGGCATGGGCTATCTGGCCGAAGCCTGCCGCCTGTTGGCCGAGCAGCATCCTGAGATGCAGGCCGACACCGCCTTGGTTGTATTGGGTGGCCATGCCGAGGAGGTTACGGCCCACCTGGCGCTGCCGGCCTACCCCTTGGGCTATCTGACTGACACGGCGCGCATCGTGGCGGCTTACCAGGCCGCCGACCTGTTCGTGCTGCCCTCGCTGTCCGAGAATCTGCCTAACACCATCATGGAGGCCATGGCCTGTGGCGTTCCCTGCGTCGGGTTCCGTGTCGGGGGTATAGCCGAGGAGATAGACCATCAGCTCAATGGCTACGTGGCTGCCTACAAGGATGCTGCCGACCTGGCCCGGGGCATACACTGGGTGCTCGCCGAGGCCGACCACGCCCTGCTGGCCGCCGAGGCTGTCAAGAAGGTGGCTCGCTGCTACGCCCAGCGCACGGTGGCCATGCGCTATATAGACATATATAATAAGGTGTTGGCCAAGGGCTATCTGGAGGTTTAGACGATGAAGATAACGGTTATTACCTGTACCTATAACGCTGCGAGCGAGATAGAGCGCACGCTGGCCAGTGTGGCCGGGCAGACTCACCCCGATATAGAGCATCTGATTATAGATGGCCGGTCGGCCGACAGCACCGTGGCCATGGCCCGGGCTTATGCCGACAGGACCGACCGCCCCGCCGGGCACCAGGTGGTGGTTACCTCCGAACCTGACCGCGGCCTGTACGATGCCATGAACAAGGGCATAGCCCGTGCCACGGGTACCTATATAATATTTATGAACGCGGGCGACACCTTTGCCGCACCCACTACGCTGAGCACCGTGGCCCAGGCCGCCCAGGCATCTCCCGTATTGCCCGGTGTCATCTACGGCGATACCGATGTGGTCGATGCCGACGGCCATTTTGTGCGCCACCGCCGCCTGTCGCCCCCCGAGCACCTCAGCTGGCGCTCGTTTAGCCATGGTATGTTAGTTTGTCATCAGGCTTTCTACGCCCGGACAGACCTGGCGCAGGGCCAGCCGTACGACCTGCGTTACCGTTACTCGGCCGATGTAGACTGGTGCATACGCGTGATGAAAGCCGCGCAGCGCGCCGGAGCCCCGCTGGTAAACACCCACGCGGTGGTGGCCCACTTCCTGGACGGCGGCATGACCTCGCGCTATCACCGCCGCTCGCTCTGCGAGCGCTTCCGCGTCATGTGTGTTCACTACGGCGTGCTGCCCACCGTGGCCCGCCATGTGTGGTTTGCCATACGCAGCGTGGTCAAGCGCTGAGGCCGTGGCCCCGGTTACCGTGATTTTAGAAAACTTACTGCGCATAATGGCAAAAAGTCGGCGCACGGTGTGGGGCTGTGCGCTATTTTCAGTAACTTTGTAGGCGTTAAGCCCGGGGCGGCCCAAGCCTACCATACCCTTATCGCTAAGAGCAGCGGTTCCGGCCGGTGCCATCGGGCTGACAGCAAACAGACACTATATATTCTACATTCTTATGGGAGGTATTTTCGGAACAATTTCCAAGAAGAGTTGTGTGGCCGACTTGTTTTACGGGACCGACTACAACTCGCACCTCGGTACCCGCCGGGGAGGTATGGCAACCTACAGTGAGGATAAAGGGTTCGTCCGCTCTATCCACAACCTCGAAAGCTCTTATTTTCGCACCAAGTTCGAGTCTACACTCGACCGTTTCGAAGGCAGCAAGTCGGGCATCGGTGTCATCAGCGATACCGATGCACAGCCACTGGTGGTCAACTCGCACTTAGGGGCGTTTGCCATCTGTACGGTGGCCAAGATAGTCAACATAGACGAGCTGACGCGCCAGCTGCTGGCCCAGAACATGAGTTTCTCCGAGATGTCTACGGGCCGCACCAACCCCACGGAGCTGGTGGCGCAGCTGCTGGTACAGGCCGACAGCTTCACCGAGGGCATCGAGAACGTGTACCGGCACATCAAGGGCTCGTGCAGCATGCTGATACTTACCGCCCATGAGCTGATATGCGCCCGCGACAGCTGGGGACGTACTCCCATCGTCATAGGGCACAAGGAGGGTGCCTACGCAGCGTCAAGCGAGTCGACCTCGTTCCCCAACCTGGACTTCGAGACCGTCTATGAGGTGGGGTCGGGCGAGATAGTGCGCCTCACGGCCGATGGCATGGAGCAGCTGCGCCCTGCCAACAAGAAGATGCAGGTCTGCTCGTTCCTGTGGGTGTACTATGGCTTCCCCACGTCGACCTATGAGGGCAAGAATGTAGAAGAGATGAGGTTCGCCAACGGCTACAGCATGGCCAAGACCGACGATGTGGAGGTAGACTGCTGCAGTGGCATCCCAGACTCAGGCACGGGCATGGCCATGGGTTACGCCGCGGGCATGGGCATACCCTACCAGCGCTGCATAGCCAAGTACACGCCCACCTGGCCCCGCTCCTTTACGCCATCTAACCAGGCCATGCGCTCGCTGGTGGCCAAGATGAAGCTGATACCCAACAAGGCCATGCTCCGCGGCGAGCGCGTGCTGTTCTGTGACGACTCCATCGTGCGTGGCACTCAGTTGCGCGACAACGTGCGGGTGCTTTTCGACGCCGGGTTGCGTGAGTGCCACATGCGCATAGCCTGTCCGCCACTGGTATATGGCTGTCCCTTTATCAACTTCACCTCTTCCAAGAGCGACATGGAGCTGATTACGCGCCGCATCATAGAGCGCTTCGAGGGCGATGCCAACAAGAACATTGAGAAGTATGCCACTACGGGCTCGCCCGAGTACCGCCGCATGGTAGATGCCATTGCCCAGGAGTTAGGGCTGACCTCGCTGCGGTTCAACAGCATCGAGCAGATGGTCAAGGCCATCGGCCTGCCCAAGTGCCAGGTCTGCACCCATTGCTTTGACGGCAGTAGCCAGTACACCCTCAGCGAGTGCGCCGATGAATAGGGCTGCACGCAGGGCCATGTAAGCAACGCGCAGCTTGCAGGAGTATTCCCAATGCGTTCAAAATGATGGAGAATTTTCTCGTGTCGACCACGGGAAATGCAAAGACCGACCTTTGGCCGTCTAAAGACGGCTCCCAGCTCGCTAAAGACGGCTCCGGGAATCGTACAGGTCGGTCTTTGCAAAATAGGTGATAACGCCCGCTGTTATGGAGTGGCTCCCCATCCCCACGTTTTCTACCTTTTTCCCCTTTTCCTTTTTCCCTTTTCCGCTAATGATGGCTTTCGTCTCCCTGCGCATGGTTCAGGGGATTGTTTCTACCCTTGTGGGTGTCCTAAAGCAAAGTGCCCATCGAAGACTGATGGTCTCGATGGGCACTGCTGGCATGAACTGTTTCCTATAAAAGTTGGTTATGTATATCTGAGTATCTGTCCAGGACGCAGACGGGTGTTCTTGCGTACATGGTTGAGGCGGCACAGGTCGTCGATGCTGACACCGCGTTTGGCAGCGATGGAAGAGAGCGTCTCGCCCCTGGCCACCTTGTGATACAACTTCTCTCCTGTGTGTATTGCTTGCTCTGTTTCGTAGGGTACTTCGCCCCTAACCTCGGCGCGGGTGTAGCTATCCTTGTATTTGCCACGGAGGCGGGTAGCCTCGTCGCCATCGGCAGCGTAGGTATCCTTGCGGAACATGTAGCTGTCGCACGTTATATCCTGCTCGCGGAAGTTAAAGAAGATGGCGGGGTTGAGGGCCACACCGCAGAGGCGTGTCTCGAAGTGCAGGTGAGAGCCCGAACTGCGGCCGGTACTACCGCCGAGACCGATAACCTCGCCAGCGCGTACGTTCTGGTTCTCTTCAACCAGCTGCTTGGACAGATGGCCGTAAATAGTCTCAAGTCCATTGGGGTGGCGGATAACGATATATTTGCCGTAGCCTGCTTTCTCGTATTTAACGATGCGAACCTTGCCCGAGAAAGCGGCGCGGATGGTGTCGCCGATGTAAACCTTGATGTCTAAGCCCTTGTGCTGACGGCCCCAGCGTGCGCCAAAGTTGGAGGTGATGATGCGGCTGGGCGTGGGCATGCAGAAGTGGCGCAGGTCGATACGGAAAGAGTCGGGCAATTCAGTGGCGCGGTGTGCGTACTTGTTACTCCACTCGTTGTAGAGGTCGGCCGATGGCGACATCTCGTTCTCACGGTTGATAAGGGTCTGTAGGGCCAGGGTGTCTACCCGCTTCATGCGTCGGTCTACAGGTGCCTGACGGGCTATGAGGTCTTGGGCTACGGTAGGGATGGCCACCCACAGCAACGCACATACGGATATAGACTTTATAATGTTTCTTAGCTTCATACTCGTTATTTTTAGGTCAGCTGCATTTGCGAACAATCAAAAGGAATTCGCCGATAGCAGATTGGGGGTGTCCGGTAAAAGGCTGATTTGCAACTCGGACATTACAAAGGTAGTCATTTTTTTTGTAAAAAGGGCGATTTTTAACAGAAATTATTTCATTATTAACACAATAGGTGCGTTTATAATGTCTATCTGTTACCGATAAACACGGGAAAGTGGCCAAAAAGTAGCTTCAGCTGATGGCTGACCAGTTAATGTTGGTTTTTCTTAAATCTTTTAACCTATCCCACAGCAGCTTATAGTCGCTCCGGGTGCAGTCGGGGTCATTGTCCACGATGACCTGAGCCTGTTCGCGAGCCTGCTGAACTATCTGGCCGTCACGGGCTATGTCAGCTATCTTCAGGTCAAAGGCTATGCCGCTCTGCTGAGTACCTTCCAGGTCGCCGGGGCCACGAAATTTCAGGTCGGCCTCGGCTATTTTGAAGCCATCGTTGGTCTCGCACATGATGTCGATACGCCGCCGCGTCTCCTCGCTCAGTTTGCAGGTAGTTACCAGTATGCAGTAGCTCTGCTCGGCGCCACGGCCCACACGCCCGCGGAGCTGATGGAGCTGCGACAGGCCGAAGCGCTGGGCATCGAGGATGACCATGACCGAGGCATTGGGCACGTTGACCCCCACCTCGATAACCGTGGTGGCCACCAAGATTTGAGTCTTGCCCTTGGCGAACCGCTGCATCTCGGCATCCTTGTCCTTGGGCTTCATGCGGCCATGCACCTTGCTCATGCTGTACTGCGGGAATATCTCCCTGAGGGCTGCAAATCCGTCCTCTAAGTTCTTCAGGTCGCTCTTGGCACTCTCCTCAATCAGGGGGAACACGATGTACACCTGCCTGCCGGCATTTATCTGCTGGCGGATACCCTCGTAGAGGCTGGTCATCTGCGAGTCGTACTTGTGGATGGTCTGCACGGGCTTGCGGCCTGGCGGCAGCTCGTCAATGACGCTCACGTCGAGGTCGCCGTAAAGCGTCATGGCCAGGGTGCGCGGTATGGGCGTAGCCGTCATTACCAGTATGTGCGGGGGCATGGCACTCTTGCTCCACAACTTGGCTCGCTGAGCCACGCCGAACCTGTGCTGCTCGTCTACGACGGCCAGCCCCAGACGGGCGAATACCACGGGATCCTCTATCACGGCATGGGTGCCCACCAGGATGTTGATGCTGCCGTCGGCCAGGGCTCCCAGCACCGCCTGGCGCTGCCGCCCCTGCACGGTGCCCGTGAGCAGCTCTACCCTGATACCCATCTCATCGGGCAAGAAAGCCCGCAGGGTGGCCAAGTGCTGCTCGGCCAGTATCTCGGTGGGCGCCATGATGCAGGCTTGGTACCCATTGCCTATGGTGATAAGCATGGCCATCAGGGCCACCAACGTTTTGCCCGAGCCCACGTCTCCCTGGAGCAGGCGGTTCATCTGCCTGCCGCTGCCCATGTCGTTGCGTATCTCGCGTACCACTCTTTTTTGGGCTCCGGTGAGGTCGAAGGGCAGATAGTGGCGGTAGAAGTCGTTGAGCGGAGCCCCCGCGTGCTCGAAGATGTAGCCGCGGTACTTACGGCGATGGTCGCTGGTATAGCGCAGTATGTTGAGCTGTACGTAGAACAGCTCCTCGAACTTGAGGCGATAGCGGGCCTGCTGCATCTCGAGTGCATTGTGCGGATAATGTATCTGGCGGAGAGCATCGCGGCGCGAGATGAGATGCAGCGGAGCCGTGATAAAGGTAGGCAGGGTCTCGGGCAGGGTCTCGGGCAACCGCCCTATGAGCGTCTGGGTCATCTTCTCAATGGCCCTTGAGGTGATGCCCGCTTTCTTCATACGCTCGGTGGTCATATAGTAAGGCTGCATGCCCATCTGAGACAGCTGTAGCGATGCCGCGTCGTCTATGTCGGGATGGGCGAACTGATACCGGCCGCCAAAGACGGTGGGCTTGCCGAAGACGATGAACTCGCGACCCACGGGATAGGTCTTGTAGACATACTGAGCCCCTCGGAACCACACCAAGTCTACCACCCCGTGTCCGTCGGTGAAGTGGGCCACCACGCGCTTTCTCCTGGCACCCATACTGTACTCGTCGAAACTCAGAATCTTACCCTTTATCTGCACAAAGGGCATGTCGGCCGTCATCTCGCTTATCAGGTAGATGCGGCTGCGGTCTACGTACTTGTAGGGGAAGTGCTCCAGCAGTCCACGCCATGTCGTTATGTTCAGCTCGTGGCTCAGTATGTCTCTCTTCTTGGGCCCCACGCCCGGCAAGTACATGATGTCTTGGTCCAGGATATCTAACACAGCGTTTCTGCTACTTTCAGGTCGAACGGAGTGGTCAGTTTAATGTTTTCGCGGTTGCCTTCTACCATCTCGACACTACTGCCAAGCGCCTCGACGACCGAGGCATCGTCGGTAAACTGGTCGCGGTAAGGCTGGCGGAAAGCGCGCTTGAGGAGCTGGAGGTCAAAAACCTGCGGGGTCTGGACGATACGGTAGCCGGAGCGCTGCACGTTGTGCCCCGAGCCGTCGCTGTCTATCTGGCGCAGCGTGTCGGTAACGGGTAGCACCGGGATGGCGGCCCCGCACTGGCGGGCGCGGTCGTAGCAGCGGTCTATGACCTGGGCCGAGACAAAGGGGCGCACACCGTCGTGTATGCCCACTACGCCCTGGCAGTCGTCAGGGATGGCATCCAGACCATGGCGTGACGAGTCGAAGCGGGTAGCTCCGCCGTCGACCACCCGGTGGGGCACATCGAAGTGGTACTGGCGGCACAGCAGGCTCCAGTACTCCTGTTGCTCATGGGGCAGCACGAGGATGATGCTCAGGTCGGGCCGGCAGTCGTGAAACCGGTTCAGTGTGCGCATCAGCACAGGCACCCCGCCCACGGGCAGAAACTGCTTGGGTACCTCGGCCCCCATGCGCAGTCCCTTGCCACCCGCCACAATAATAATATAGTCCATGGCGAGGCTCCTTATTCGCCCTGCGAGGGCTGGTACATCATCTGTTGCTGCAACTGGCGTACGGCCTCGGGGCCGACAAACTGGCCCAGGATGGCATAGCCGAAGGCAAACGAGGCTCCGGGCCCCTTGCCGGTAATGATGTTGCCGTCTATGGTAACCAGCTCCTCGGTATAGGTAGCCCCGGTCATGCGCTTCTCGAACCCGGGATAGCAGGTGGCCCGCTTGCCCTGCAGGATGCCTATAGACCCTAACACCAAGGGGGCTGCGCAGATGGCGGCCACGCACTTGCCACTCTCATGCTGGGCCAGCAGCGCCGCGCGCAGCTCTCTGTGCTTGTTCAGGTTGGTGGCGCCGGGCAGACCGCCTGGCAGCAGCATGGCATCGACATCTCCGAAGTCGGTAATGTCCTCAAACTTCAGATCTGTCTTTATCGTGATGCCGTGCGAGGTCTCTACGAAGTTGTCACCGGTTATGCTGACGGTCTTAACGTCCATTCCCCCTCTCCGGAGGATGTCCACGGGAGCCAAGGCTTCTACTTCCTCGAAGCCATCGGCCAGAAATTCATATACTTTTGCCATTATTTTGGATGTTTTTACCACGAAAAGCAGTTTTTTTATCGTATCTTTGCAGTATACAGGCTACACCTATATATATTATAGGTAGCCCCTCGGCTTTCAGAGCAGGCTCTGGGCACTCGGTTTGTACTCTCTTGCTCTTGCAAATGTACGAAATGTTTGCCATTTAAGGGCACCGAGGGCGAAGAAAGATACTAAAAAAGATAAAAATATGGCTACTAATGTACTGCGAATAGCTATCTTCGGCAAGGAGTTCCAGGCCGAGCGTCAGGCGTCTATCCACACCGTGCTGGACAGCCTGACCAGACATGGGGCCGAGGTCTATATAGAGCGAACGTTCTTCCAGTACCTTACCGCGGTACTCGCTATCAACGTGCCCGTACAGGGCGTGTTCGACAACTATAACTTTGAAGTCGACGTGGTCATCTCCATAGGTGGCGACGGTACTTTCCTGCATGCCGCCAGCATGGTGGGTGCCAAGGGAACCCCCATCTTGGGTGTCAACACGGGACGCTTAGGTTTCCTGGCCGACGTGCTGCCCTCTGAGTTTGACGCGGCTATGACCGAGTTGGTGACGGGCCAGTACGCCATCGAAGAGCATGCCGTCATACAGGTCGAGGCCGACGGCGAGCCCATCGAGGGCAGTCCCTATGCCCTGAATGACATCGCCGTGCTGAAGCGCGACAACGCCGCCATGATTTCGGTGCGCACCAGTGTCAACGGCGACTTCTTGGTGACCTACCAGGCCGATGGGCTCATCATCTCCACGCCCACGGGGTCTACTGCCTACGGTCTGTCTAACGGCGGCCCCATCATAGTGCCCACCGCCCGCAACCTGTGCCTTACCCCGGTGGCTCCCCACAGCCTTAACATACGCCCCATAGTTATCAATGACGACAGCGAGATACGGTTGGAGGTCGAGAGTAGGTCGCACAACTTCTTAGTGGCCATCGACGGCCGCTCCGAGAAACTCTTGGAGAGCACCCGCCTTACCATCCGTAAGGCTCCTTATAATATTAAGATTATCAAGCGCTGTGGCCAGCGTTACTTCTCTACGCTCCGCGAAAAAATGATGTGGGGAGCCGACCAGCGCTGACCGCTCCCCGTACCCTAACCGTTATTCCCTATGCAGCTGTTACACTGGCGCCCGTCGTCATCGTCCTCTTACTCGTCTATGCAGATACTGCGCTGGCTGTGGTCGGCCTGGCGGGGCAACCGCCTGCAGGCCGTGCTCAACGCGCTGATAGGCGTGCTGATGGTGGCGGTGAGCCTGGCCCAGGTATGGGCCGTCAAGCGGGCCATCGATGTGGCTGCCGGCAGTGCCGGTGGCTCGCTGCTGTGGGCCGTGGCCGTTATGGGCCTGCTCATACTGACCGACTTCGGGCTCAACATATCCTCGGTGTGGGTGCGCAACATCTTGGGCATACGGGCGCAGAACCGTATGCAGCAGCGCATGCTCGACCGTCTGCTCAGAGCCGAGTGGGTGGGACGGGAGAGGCGCCACTCGGGCGACGTGATTAACCGCCTGGAGACCGATGTCAACAATGTGGTGACATTTCTTACCGAGACGCTGCCCAATACCCTCGGCGTGCTGCTGCTCTTCATCGGCGCTTTCTCATACCTGTTCTCCATGGACCGCCTGCTGGCCTTTGTCACCGTGGCCATCCTCCCCCTGTTTATCGGGGTAAGCAAGCTCTACGTGCGGCGTATGCGCAGACTTACCCGGATGGTGCGCAACTCTGACTCGCAGGTTCAGAGCGTGCTCCAGGAGGCCATCCAGCACCGGCTGCTCATCAAGACGTTAGAGGGCGATGATGCTATGGTCGGCAAGTTGGCTCACACGCAGCAGCAGCTGCGCTACCATGTGCTGCAGCGTACTCGCTTTAGCGTGCTGTCCAACTTTATCCTCAACTTTGGCTTCTCCTTCAGTTACCTGGTGGCCTTCCTGTGGGCCGCCGTACGCATGTCGCAGCACACGCTTACCTTTGGCGGCATGACGGCCTTCTTGCAACTGGTAAACCGTATCCAGACACCAGCGCGGAGCCTGAGCAAGGTTATCCCGGCCTTTGTCAATGTGTTCACGGCTGCCGAGCGACTCATGGAGTTAGAAGAGGTTCCCCTGGAGGAGCAGGGCGAGCCCATAGCGTTTGACGCTCCGTGTGGGGTGAGGTTCACCGATGTGGCGTATGCCTACGAGGCCGACGCGCCGGTGATAGACGGCCTCACATTCGACTTCCGCCCGGGCACCTGTACGGCCATCCTGGGCGAGACGGGAGCTGGCAAGACCACCATGATACGACTTATCTTAGCACTGATACATCCGCAGCAGGGGCAGGTAGAACTCTACGACAGCCGCCACGCCCAGCCGCTGTCGCCTCGTATGCGCTGCAACTTTGTCTACGTGCCCCAGGGCAATACCCTGATGAGCGGCACCATCCGCGACAACCTGCTCTTGGGCCACCGTGATGCTTCTGACGAGGAGATGCTGCAAGCGCTCCACCAGGCGTGTGCCGACTTCGTGTCCGAGTTGCCGGCCGGGCTCGATACGCCGTGCTCCGAGGCGGGCGGAGGGCTGAGCGAGGGCCAGGCGCAGCGCATTACCATCGCCCGGGCCTTGTTGCGCGACCGGCCCATCATGTTGTTCGACGAGTCTACCAGCGCCCTGGACCCCGCCACCGAGCAGCAGTTGCTTGCCAACCTGTTGGGCACCCGCCACCGTACCATTATCTTTATTACCCACCGTCCGGCTGTGGTTAAGTACTGCGACGGGGTGCTCCGCCTGGATCGTCGCTGACGGGGGCTTGGCCCTGGGCTTACTTACTACCGTACTTGTTCTCAAATTCGTCTACGATGGCCTTCAGGCTGTCGGGCAGATAGGTCGTGGCCGTGGCTCGCAGACTGTCGGGCACGCCATAGAAAGCCTCGGCTATGCTTCCGGTGATGCAGCCTATGGTGTCGCTGTCGCCCCCGATGGAGATGGCGTTGCGTATGGCATCCTCGAAATCGGTAGCGTCCATAAAGGCCACGATGGCTTGCGGCACACTGTCCTGGCAAGTGGCTCCCCAGCCATAGGTGGGCCGTATCTCGTCGCAGGTAAACTGCAGATTGTAGCCGAAACTGTGCTCTATCTCAGCGCGTATCTCGTCCTTGCCACTGCCCTGGCGTGCCATCAGGATGGCCAGTGCCGTGGCCTGGGCACCCTTGATGCCCTCGGGATGGTTGTGGGTACACTCGGCGCTCTGGCGGGCCATGTCTAACGCCTCCTGACGGGTGCTGGCGGCCCAGCCCACGGGCCCCACGCGCATGGCCGACCCATTGCCACAGCTGTTGTAGGGCGTAAAGTCGCCCGCGCGGTTCGCCCTGATTGCCCAGCGTATAAATCCGGAGCCATAGCCGCCCATGGGGCGTGGGTAGCGGGCTACGTAGCGGCTGTAGTACATGTCTACCATGCCCTTGTGCAGCAGCCAGTCGGCCGTGGCCACGGTCAGTATGCTGTCGTCGGTATAGGAGCCGTCGGGGCTAAACAGTACAAAATCCTTGGTCTTCTTGGTCTCTTCGGGGGCAAACTCGTAGATGCTTCCTACGATGTCGCCGATGATACTTCCTATCATATTATTCTTGTTTGTTGTGAGGATGTTCGGGTTGATGGTGTGGGGCTTTAAGACGCTTGGCCGCAGCTTGCAACTGGGCCATGACGGCGGGTGCGTCGGCCAGTCCCATGCCTGTGGGGCCTGTCTGTATGCGCTGGCAGAGCCGCTCTATGGCCATGGCGATGATGGCCGCGTGGTCGAAGGCCAACGGGGGCAGGCCGTCGATGGCAAACCACTGGGCCTGGCGGGCATCGTCGCCTCCGCGGGGCTGATAGCGCTCCTTGGCCACTACTGCGGTAAAGGCAATGGAGATGACCCGCTCGCGGGGGTCGCGTCCGGCCTGGGCAAAGGTGTGCAACTGCTCCAGGCTGAGGCCCTCCAGATGGGTCTCCTCGTACAACTCACGGCCCGCGGCAGCCTCGGCCGACGCGTCGCTGTCCTCCAGGAAACCACCGGGCAGCGCCCATGCGCCCTTGAACGGCTCGCCGCCCCGTTCTATCAACAATAGGCTGAGGCTGGCGTTCTCCAGTCCGAATACTACGGTGTCGGTGGTCACCGCAGGGTGCCAGTAGGCCGACTCCCACTTCTTGGTAGTGCTGTTGTATATCATGTTACTGCTCATTGGTTACATTAGGTTCGTAAGTGTGGCGATGGGGACAGTCTCGGCCATCGGGCTTACTCGGATGGTCGAGGTGTAGCCTATCTTCTACAATGGTAGTGCAAGCCGAGAGCAATCAAACTTGTTTGAATTGCCGAGGCGCCGCCTATCTTCTACAA
>CAKPZJ010000041.1 GCA_934204655.1 uncultured Prevotella sp.
TCTATTTTTTCTATAAAACGGAAAATGAACCATATTAGTACTGATATATATAAATAATTTAGATCACTTACTTATAAAACTGCCGCCAGGTTGCAAAAAATAAGTAACGGCAGTAGGCCGAAATGGATTATTATGCCTATATTTGCATCCGTAAGCCCAGGCACGACGGCTCCGGCCGATGCCGCCATAGGGGCCAGAGTATGACACATTATTAATATATAACAAATAGACGATTATGAACATTAACGATTTGGACAACCTTATCAGAGAGAAGGAGGGCGTGGCCCTGTCAGCCGCTTTCCCAGCCCTCATGCGCAAAGTATATGTATGGATGACCATGGCCCTGGCCATCAGTGGCGTCATGGCCTATGCCGTAGCTGCCTCACCCGGCCTGCTGCAGCTCATTTACGGCAGCCGGCTATCTATCTGGGTGCTCATCATAGCCGAACTGGTATTAGTGTGGAAAATTTCGGGCAGCGTGTACAAGGAGAACCGCTCGCTGACAGCCACCACCCTGATGTTTATCATCTTCGCGGCGCTCAACGGTGTTACGCTGTCCAGCATCTTCGTGCTCTTCGCACCCGCAGCCATCATCAAGACTTTCGCCATCACGGCAGGCACCTTCGGACTGACCGCCCTTTATGGCTACACTACCCGACGCGACCTTACCCGTATGGGCGGACTGCTCTTCATGGCCCTGTTAGGCCTTATACTGGCCGGCGTGGTCAACATCTTCCTGCATAGCTCCATGTTAGACACGGCGGTGAGCATCATCGGCGTACTGGTGTTCGTGGGACTTACTGCCTGGGACAGCCAGCAGATTAAGATGATGCTGGCACAGGCTCCCGATGGAGGCGAAGCCAGCCAGAAGATGGCCGTAACGGGTGCCCTCAGCCTGTATCTCGACTTTATCAACCTCTTCCTGTATCTGCTGCGATTCTTCGGCAACAGCCGCGACTAAGCAGATCATCACAGTAACCATAACGACCATCAGAGGGCCAAGGCTATTAAACCTTGGCCCTCTTCGTGCGTCATACATGAGTCAAAAGAAACAAATATAAGCTCTAAAATGAAAAAGGCAACAATGATTGTAGCAGCCATTATGGGCTGCATAGCCCTCAGCAGTTGCGGGGGCGTGGGTAACGGAACCACCACCAGCCAGGGTAACAGCGGTACCAGCGTGCTGGGCAGCGTACTGGGCGCAGTAGCTAACGGACAGACCATCGGCAACGTGTTAGGCAGCGTACTGGGCACCGACAAGCCTAAGGAGAGCGACTTGTTAGGAACCTGGAAATATCGCCAGCCCGGTGTCGCCTTCAGCAGCGAGAACACCTTAGCCAAGGCCGGCGGCGAGGCTATCGCTGCCGAAATCAAGGAAAAGCTGAACAACAGCTATTCCAAGGTAGGTTTCTCGGCCTCGAACACCTACCTGACATTCAACAGCGACAAGACCTTTAGCGGCAAGCTGGACGGCAAGGCCATCAGCGGCACCTGGACCTACGAGAGCAGCGACCAGAAGCTCACCCTGAAGACCCTGCTCTTCTCCATCAACTGCTATGCCAAGAAGACCACCGGCGGAATGAGCTTTCTGATGAAATCTAAGAAGTTGCTCACCCTGCTGCAGGCTGCTGCCAAACTCTCGGGCAACAATACCATCCAGACCATCGGCAATATCAGTCAGAACTACGATGGCGTACGCATGGGCTTCGACATGAAAAAATAAGCCTGCCATCGGCCCACATATCAGCCACACCTCTACACCCGTAGCAGGTGTGGTTTTCTATTTATATACGTTCTATATGCAATTCGCTGCATAAATATACATTTTAGGAGCGTTTTTCTGCATATTCTTTGGTCACAACAGCCTTTTTATGTATATTTGCAGCCCAAAACTGTATAATTATACAATTCATGAAGGAAAAGAAAGATCGTATCGAGACCATCAAGATGCTCATATCGAGCAAGGAGATGTGCAGCCAGGACGAGGTGCTGGACGAGTTGGTCAAGGAGGGTTTCAACGTGACGCAGGCCACACTCAGCCGAGACATGAAGCTGCTCAAGATAGCCAAAGCCTCGAGCATGAACGGCAAGTATGTGTACGTACTGCCCAACGAGACGATGTACAAGCGCGTCACCCGCCCCAAGACAGCCAAGCAGATGCTTCAGGCGCCAGGCTTTGTGTCGATAAACTACTCGCAGAACATCGGGGTCATCAAGACCCGCCCCGGCTATGCCAGCGCCATAGCCTACAACATAGACAACAGCCCCATCGATGAGATACTGGGCACCATAGCCGGCGACGACACCATCATCACGGTACTGCGCGAGGGAGCCGACCACGCCGCGCTGGAGCAGCAGCTATTCAAGATAATTCCCAACCTGAAATAAAACAAACGAAGAAGAAGCAATGGAAGAAATCAAGGTCATGGTGGCCGACGCTTCGCATGAGAAATACGTAGACACCATACTCAAAACTATCGCCGATGCCGCCAAGGTAAGGGGCACCGGTATCGCCAAGCGTACCCACGAGTACGTGGCCACTAAGATGAAAGAGGCTAAGGCCGTAATAGCCCTCTCGGGCGACAGGTTTGCCGGGTTCAGCTACATAGAGACCTGGGGCAACAAGACCTACGTTACCACCTCGGGCCTCATCGTACACCCGGCTTTCCGCCACCTGGGCCTGGCCAAGCGCATCAAGGACCTTACATTCACCCTGGCCCGCACCCGCTGGCCCCATGCCAAGATATTCAGTCTGACCAGCGGTGCCGCCGTAATGACCATGAACACCCAGCTGGGCTATCAGCCCGTTACCTTTGCCGACCTCACCGACGACGAGGCTTTCTGGCGCGGCTGCGAGGGCTGCATCAATGTCGATGTGCTCAAGCGTACCGGCCGCAAGTACTGCATCTGTACCGCCATGCTCTACGACCCCGAGGAGCATCTCCCCGCCAAGCTCCCCGCCGACGTGCTGGAGCGCATACGCCAGATAGACCATAGCAAGTAACGCGCGTACATTATATAATATCATAGTGACAACAACCCTAAAAAATACAAGCAATATGAGCAAGAAGAAAGTGGTAGTGGCATTCTCGGGTGGACTCGACACCTCGTACACCGTGATGAAACTCACCGAGGAGGGCTACGATGTATATGCCGCCTGTGCCAATACGGGCGGGTTCAGTGCCGAACAGCTTAAAACCAATGAGGCTAACGCCTACAAGTTGGGGGCGGTCAAGTACGTGACACTCGACGTAACCCAGGAGTACTACGATAAGAGCCTGAAGTACATGATTTACGGCAACGTGATGCGCAACAACTGTTACCCCATCAGCGTTTCGTCCGAGCGTATATTCCAGGCCATCGCCATAGCCCGCTATGCCAGGGAGATAGGGGCCGACGCCATCGCCCATGGCTCTACGGGTGCCGGCAACGACCAGATACGCTTCGACATGACTTTCCTGGTCATGGCACCGGGTGTCGAGATTATCACCCTGACCCGCGACAAGGCCCTGTCGCGCAAGGAGGAGGTCGACTATCTTAACAGTCACGGCTATTACGCTGACTTCACCAAGCTCAAATACTCTTACAACGTGGGCATCTGGGGCACCAGCATCTGCGGTGGCGAACTGCTCGACTCGGCCCAGGGCCTGCCCGAGGAGGCTTACCTCAAACACGTTACCCGCGAGGACGAGAGCCTGCTAAAAATAACCTTTGAGAAGGGCGAAATCGTGGCCGTAAACGGCGAGCAGTTTGACGACAAGATAGCCGCCATACAGAAGATAGAGGAGATAGGGGCCTCGTATGCCATCGGACGCGACTTCAACGTGGGCGACACCATCATCGGCATCAAGGGACGTGTGGGCTTCGAGGCCGCAGCGCCCAAGCTGATTATAGAAGCCCACCGCCTGCTCGAAAAGTACACCCTGAGCAAGTGGCAGCAGTACTGGAAGGACCAGGTGGCCAACTGGTACGGCATGTTCCTACACGAGAGCCAGTACCTGGAACCCGTCATGCCCGATATAGAGGCCATGCTGACCTCCTCGCAGCGCCATGTCAACGGCACGGCCATCCTCAAGCTGCGCCCGCTGGGCTTTGAGACCGTGGGCGTAGACTCGCCCGATGACCTGCTCAAGAGCAAGCTCGGCGAGTATGGCGAGATGCAGCACGGATGGACCGCCCAGGATGCCAAGGGTTTCATCAAGGTTACCTCGACACCCCTGCGCGTGTACTACGGCATACATCCCGACGAGAAACGATAACTGATACTGGTATGGCAGTGCCGCGCCCGGGTGGAGCGGCCCCTGCCATGCCGACAAACATAGACTGACGAGGAAATATGAAAAGACTATACCTGTCTGACCACGACCGCAAGATAGGCGGCGTATGTGGCGGCCTGGCCGAATACTTCGACATCGACCCCATCATCCCCCGCATCGCCTGGGCCGTGGCCTTCTTCTGTTACGGAGCGGGCCTGGTGCTCTACATAGTGTGCTGGCTGGTGCTTCCTCGCGAGAAAAACATATACCAATGATTAAGATAGGAATATTGGGAGGGGCTGGCTACACGGCCGGCGAACTCATCCGCCTGCTGCTCAACCATCCCGAGGCCGAGATAGTATTCGTGAACAGTTCCAGCAATGCCGGCAACCTGCTCACCGATGTACACGAGGGCCTGTATGGCGACACCACGATGCGGTTTACCGACGCTATGCCCTTCGAGCAGGTCGACGTGGTGTTCTTCTGTTTCGGCCATGGCAAGAGCGAAGCCTTCCTGCAAGAGCACCATGTCCCGGACAGCGTCAAGATAATAGACCTGGCACAGGACTTCCGTATTGCAGTTCCCGGAAACGATTTTGTGTACGGACTGCCCGAGATTAACCGCGAGCAGATAGCCCAGGCCCAGCATGTGGCTAACCCGGGGTGCTTTGCCACCTGCATCCAGTTGGGACTGCTCCCCGCCGCACGGATGGGACTGCTCACCACCGATGTGAGTGTCAACGCCATCACCGGGTCTACCGGTGCGGGCCAGAAGCCAGGGCCCACTACCCACTTCTCATGGCGTAATAACAACCTGAGTATCTACAAGGCTTTCCGCCATCAGCACATTGCTGAGATACGCCAGAGCCTTAGCCAGGTCCAGGGCCATCTGGAAGCCTCTATCGACTTCATCCCCTACCGTGGCGACTTTGCCCGTGGCATCTTTGCTACCGAGGTGGTGCGTACCGATGCCGACATAGAGACCATCGAGGCTGCCTACCGCGACTTTTACCGCGATGCCGCCTTTACCCACTATGTTGACAAGCCGCTCGACCTGAAGCAGGTAGTCAACACCAACAAGGCGCTCGTACACTGTGACAAGATAGACGACAAACTGCTCATCACCAGTTGTGTAGACAATCTGCTCAAGGGTGCTGTGGGCCAGGCCGTACAGAACATGAACCTCATGTTCGGTATCGATGAGCGCGCGGGGCTCCGCCTCAAGCCCTCTGCTTTCTAAGAGGGCTGCACGCATAACATTTATAATCAAGAGAATTACAGTATGAAACTATTTGATGTATATAACCTCTCCGACGTGAATATCGTCAAGGGCCGGGGCTGCCGGGTATGGGACGACAAGGGTCAGGAGTACCTGGACCTGTACGGTGGCCATGCCGTGATAAGCATAGGGCACTGCCATCCCCACTATGTCGACATGATGACGCGCCAGCTCAACCAGTTAGGATTTTACAGCAACTCGGTCATCAACCGCCTGCAGGAGCAGCTGGCCCAGAGGCTTGGCCCCATCTGTGGCTACGACGACTACAGCCTGTTCTTAGTCAACTCGGGGGCCGAGGCTAATGAGAACTGCCTCAAACTGGCCTCGTTCCACACCGGGCGCAAGCGTGTACTGGCCGCCGACAAGGCTTTCCACGGCCGTACGTCGCTCGCCGTTGAGGTAACCGACATTGCCAAGTACAGCGCCCCCATCAATGCCAATGGGCACACCACCTTTCTGCCCCTCAACGACCTTGAGGCGTGGGAGCGAGAACTGGCCAAGGGCGACGTGAGCGCCTGTATCTTAGAGTGCATACAGGGCGTGGGCGGACTGAACATGGCTACGGCCGAGTTTGCCCAGGGCCTGCAAGCCGCGTGCCACAAGTACGGCACCGTGCTTATCTGTGACGAGATACAGTGTGGCTATGGCCGCAGCGGAAAGTTCTTTGCCCATCAGTGGTTAGACATACGGCCTGACCTGATAAGCGTGGCCAAGGGCATAGGCAACGGTTTCCCCATGTCGGGTGTCATCATATCGCCCGCGTTTACTCCTGTCAAGGGTCAGCTGGGCACCACTTTCGGCGGAAACCACCTGGCCTGTACGGCAGCCTTAGCCGTGCTCGACGTGTTCGAGCAGGAGCATCTGGTAGACAATGCCCACGTGGTGGGCGAGTATCTGCTGGACCAGCTTCGCCAGCTGCAGCACACCTCGAAGCACATCACCGAGGTGCGCGGCCGTGGTCTCATGGCTGGTGCCGTGCTCGACATTCCCCATAGCGAGGTTCGCTCGCGCCTGGTACATCAGGAGCACTGCTTTACGGGCTGCGCCGGTACCAACATCCTGCGTATCCTGCCTCCTCTCTGTCTTACCAAGGCCGAGGTCGACGATTTCATCGCCCGGCTGAAGCGCGTACTCGACTCACTATGAAGATAGCAGTTATAGGGGCCGGTGCCATGGGTGGGTCGCTGGCCGAGGGACTGCTCAGCGGCACCCTCTTTGCCCCGGCCGACATCTGCGTGGCCAACCCGCATACGGGCAAGTTAGCCCCGTTAGCAGCGCGGGGCGCACGCACCACCACCGACAACCGCGAGGCCGTGGCCGGTGCCGACTATGTAGTCATCGTGGTAAAACCATGGCTGGTAGAGGGCGTGATAGCCGAACTGAAACCTGTGCTCGACTACAGCAGGCAGACGGTCATCAACATGGCGGCAGCCATACCGTCGGCCCAGCTGTTAGCATGGCTCGAACGCGACGGGGCCACCCCCGTGCTCTTCCAGGCCATACCCAATATAGCCATCGCACAGCGCGCGTCAATGACATTCGTAGCCACGCCCAATGCCGACCAGGCCCATACGGACCAGGTGATGGATATCTTTGCCGACTTAGGCAAGGCCATGCTGGTAGACGAGCATCTGCTGAGTGCCGGCACGTCGATGGCCGGATGTGGCATAGCCTACGCTATGCGCTATGTGCGCGCGGCATCAGAGGGAGGTGTCGAGTTGGGCTTCAAGGCCGACGAGGCCAAGGAGATAGCCCTGCAGACCATGGCCGGAGCCGTGGCCCTGCTCCAGGCGACGGGCCGCCATCCCGAAGCCGAGATAGACCGCGTAACCACACCCGGTGGCCTCACCATCCGGGGCCTCAACGCCATGGAGCAAGCAGGTTTCTCTAACGCGGTTATCCAGGGCCTCGTCTGCGGCAAGCACAAGTAACACTACAAGCAGTCTCCACGGGCTGCGCCACACATAAGGAGTGGCCACCGCCACGACGCCAGCCGGTTCTCGTACCGCAGTAGTCGTGGCGGTGGCCATTCCTGCGTTTACAGGCATAGGTTCCCAAAAGCAGTCGCGGGTATGGCTATGTTGTCTCCGCCAATATTTTTTTTATTTTTCTGCTCAAACTTATCAACCTGAGTTCGGGATAAGAATGTCGGAAAGTCAATTATGCAACAAGATACGATTTATCATCCCTCCACATGGGTGAATGGCTATCTGTGTTTTGTAAAAAGCGAAAAGATTCTCTTATTGGATAA
>CAKPZJ010000042.1 GCA_934204655.1 uncultured Prevotella sp.
AGTCATTACCTCTATTGAGGAGGAACACTCATAAATCGCTCATTTTAAGCTATTCTGAAGATTTTGGCAGAATTTTTCGGAAAAAAATATCGGCCGAGGTCATTCCGGGAGCATCTGCAACCGCTGGGCAAGGCAACAAAAAAGGCTCCGTCTGCCCTGGAAAAATCCAAGGCAGACGGAGCCGTATGTGGTGGAGCAACGGCTATCAGTCCTGATAGTA
Organism: uncultured Prevotella sp.; assembly: GCA_934204655.1. Lineage (GTDB taxonomy): Bacteria > Bacteroidota > Bacteroidia > Bacteroidales > Bacteroidaceae > Prevotella. The sequence continues at coordinate 221 of CAKPZJ010000042.1, forward strand.
CACGCGCTTGACGCGGTTGCTCACGTCGGTAAGAATCTCGTAGGGAATGGTGTCGATGGCATCACTAAGCACCGTGACAGGCAACTGCTCGCCAAAGATTTCGACACTGTCACCCTCGGCACAGGGAATATCGGTAACGTCAATCATGCAGACATCCATACAGATGTTGCCCACATACTCGGCACGCTGCCCATTGACGAGGCAGTAGCAGTGGCGGTTGCCCAGATGGCGGTTCAGGCCGTCGGCATAACCTATGGGGATGGCGGCTATGACGCTGTCGCGGGTGAGCACGCCCTTGCGGCTATAGCCCACGGTTTCGCCGGCCGGCACATGGCGCAGCTGGAGAATGGTTGTCTTGAGCGTAGACACGGTATTGATGACGTGGTTGTCGCGGGGGTCGATGCCGTAGAGACCCAGGCCCAGACGGCACATGTCGAGCTGGCGCTCGGGGAAGTGCTCAATACCGGCCGAGTTGTCTATATGCCGCAGGATGTGGTGGCCGAAAGCCGACTGGAGACGGCGGCTACCCTCGTCGAAGAGGGCAAACTGCTGGGCGCTGAAGTCGTCGAAGCTGTCGCTATCGGAACCTACGAAGTGAGAGAAGACAGAGCGGGGAATGACGGCGTTCTGATGCTTGAGACGGTCTATGAGCTGCTCCATGTTCTCACGGGGGTTGAAGCCGAGGCGGTGCATACCGGTGTCGAGCTTGATGTGTACGGGGTAGTCGGTGATGCCCTCTTTCTCGGCAGCATGTATCATGGCCTCGAGCAGCCGGAAAGAGTAGACCTCGGGCTCCAGGTCGTAGTCGAACATGGTCTTGAACGCAGACATCTCGGGGTTCATCACCATGATGTTGGCGGTGATGCCATTCTTGCGCAGGGTGACACCCTCGTCGGCCACGGCCACGGCCAGATAGTCTACGCGGTGCTCCTGCAGGGTCTTGGCTATCTCTACCGAACCGGCGCCATAGGCATCGGCCTTAATCATACATACCAACTTGGTCTCGGGCTTCATAAACGAGCGGTACCAGTTGAGGTTCTTGACCACGGCGCTGAGGTTGACCTCAAGGATGGTCTCGTGAACCTTCTGTACCAACAGCTCGGTAAGCTGGTCAAAGTCAAACCGACGGGCTCCCTTGATGAGGATGACCTCGTCGCGCATGGTGTGGAACTCGGGACTATGGACAAACTGGCTGACGTTAGCGTAGAAGTGCTTGTCGGCGATGTGTATCTTGTCGGCCTGCTCGCAGAGCTGAGGGCCAATGCCGATAAACTTCTCGACACCGCGCTTCTGACACAGGGCCGACACTTCGTGGTACAGGTCGGCGGCACGCTCGCCACTCTGCTCGATGTCGCTCAGGATGAGGGTGCGGCGGCGACCCTGATGGTCGGGGCGGCGCTGCATGAAGTCGAGGGCAATGTCGAGCGAGTTGATGTCAGAGTTGTACGAGTCATTGATAAGGGTACAGCCGTGCTGGCCCTGCTTGACTTCGAGCCGCATGGCGATGGGCTCGAGCTGCTGCATGCGCTCGTCGAGCACGTCGGGCGAAAGCCCTAAGCGCAGGGCCACGGCAGCGCAGGCTATGGAGCAGGTGATGGAGGCATCATCAATAAATGGCAACGAATACCAGGCAGGCTCACCTCCCTGATAACTATAGGTAACAGTTGTGGCGGTGGCTTTTTTCTCTATCGACTTGATATAGAGGGGAGCGCGGCGGTCGCGCTGGGACCAGCAGAGGCGCTCGCCATGGGTATAGACCTCGTTGGCTACGCGGCTGACAGTGTCGTCGTCGGCACAATATACAATGGTCTGGGCATCGTGGAAGAGCTGGGCTTTCTCGCGGCACTTCTCCTCCATCGAGCTGAAGTTCTCCTGATGGGCCGTGCCAAGGTTGGTGAGTACAGCGATAGTGGGCTGGATGATGCCCCGCAGTGCCCGCATCTCGCCAGGCTCGCTGATGCCGGCCTCGAAGATGCCAAGCTGGGTGTGTTCATTGATAAGCCATACCGACAGAGGTACACCTATCTGCGAGTTGTAGCTGCGCGGACTGCGGGTGACATACAGCTGAGGCGACATAATCTGGTAGAGCCACTCCTTGACCATGGTTTTGCCATTGCTGCCCGTGATGCCCACCACGGGGATGTTGAACTCATCGCGGTGGCGTTCGGCCAGCCGCTGCAGGGCTTCAAGTGCATTGGTAACTTTAAGGAAATTGGCCTGGGGATAAGTCTGGGCATACTGGGCCGGAACATGCTCTACTACAAAGTTTCTTACTCCGCGGCGGTACAAGTCGTCGATATACCGCTGGCCGTCGTTGCGGCTCGTATGGAGGGCGAAGAAGAGTGTCTCTTCAGGAAAACACAGCGAACGGCTGTCGGTAAGGAGAAATCCAATCTTAGCCTCGTGGCTGCCATACCTGCGCGCACCGATAAGGGTGGTAACCTTCTCTATCGTATAGGTCATTGTGTTTTATCTTTTTATATTGATTGCAAAGTTAGGATATTTTTTTGAAAGCGCGTCTACTCTTTGCCGTGTTTTATCCATAAAGGTGCGATATTCTTCGGACTGGGCGTTAAAGGGACGGTGGTTGAGGGCGGCCTTGACGGGGAGCCACTCGGCCAGGAAACGGGCCATGGCGGGGCCGAAGAAGACGCGCCCCATACACTCGTGGATATAAGCCACGGCCTGGGCGCTGGGATGCAGCATATCCTCAGCGTAGAAACGGTAGTCGCGCAGTTCGTCGTTCATAATCTCGTAAGAGGGAAAATAACAGACACCATCAAAGAGGCGCTCGGCCTCGGCGGTGGCCAACAACAGGGTAGACTTGGACAGCTGGCTGCCGTGGAAGCCGTACTTCTTATAGCGTATGGGGCTCACGGTGAGGATGATACGCACCTGTGGCCAACGGTCGCGCAGCTGGCGGATGGTGTGGCTGAGACTGTCGGTAACTTCCTGTACGGTCATCGCACGTTCCTCGAAGAGATTCTGAGGGCGTTTCTGGCAGTTGTCGACCACCTCGCCGGTGGCGCGCAGTATATAGATGTGGTTGGTGCCCAAGGTGAGTACGGCCACGTCGACCTCGTCGTCACTGGGCAGGGTGTCTATCAGTCGCACCACGGTGTGGCCTATGCTGATGGGGTTATACATCACGCCATAGGGGTTGACCGTTACACGGAAGCAGTCGTCGGCAAAGCGGCGGCCCATATTGTCGGCAAAGCAGCTGCCCACAAAGAGCATGCGGGCGCAGGGCTGTATCTCGAAGTCGGCCTTTGGCAGGTCGACAGGTGTCTGTAGTTGCATGGTTGTCATATCTTTCTTATTCGTTCATTACCAGCGGAAAACCATAAAGTTACTCACGTACCAGTAGGGCTTATTTAAGCGCACGGAGACACGGCTCTCACCGGCACCGACACCTTTACCACCGCAATATTGATAGCCCCTACTCTCATTGCCACCACGGGCAGCAAACTTCCCTTCGGCCTCGGACGTGAGCGAGGGGCACAGGAGGAGCAGCGTAACTCTACATAAAAGCTTCATACATGTACGTTGTAAGGACTTATCAATAAGCAAAAGTAAGAAAAATAAATCTTTTGCAGGCCACAAGTAGTGGGGATTTTTCCGGCATACGGTCAAAAAAAAGATACGGCTGACTCCCTTACCTATTATATATATAATATCAAAACGGGCGATTAGCCAAAGTTGGGCCAGCGGTTCGCCTGCCAATCCTTGGATAATCGCCACCAACGGAGGAATATCAAAATGTCCAGCCGAGACCTAAATAGGGGTAGAAAAAGGCCTTGCTAAGTCCGTGCTTATCGCCGAACTTCATCTCAAGAAGCCATGCCTATAGACTCTGGGGACGATTTTCTCTGCCAAGCGTCTGTGCGCCATCCGCAAGGCAGAGTGGAGCGTGGTATAAGTTTCGTCTTCGCTTGTTGCGCTCATCACTTCCCTACCTTTCTTGTCCAACTTGGTCCCTTGGAAATATTGCCTTATGTCATAATAAGAAGCATTTAGGTCTGCATTGGGCTGTAGGTGATAATAACGCCACAATTCGCGACCTGCCCGAAACACCTGCTGTGCTTCTGGAGAGAACTGCAAAGGTTCGTTTCTTTGTTGCGTTTCGAACAAATCGCCCTGCAGTTGTTGGGGTCGACCTGCCCCTGATATATAATCTGTCAAGAAGTGATTGGGTAACTCATTTGTAATATCCAACTCGCTTTCTGTAAAAGGCTGCCAGTGATTGGGGCCGTCGCTTGAACGTATATTGTTCTTGTTGCTGAATATTGCATATACGAGGCAGTCGGTCTTGAACTCCTCGTCTGTTCGCCATGTGTCGTATGGGAAAAGAAACTGGTCACGGTCGTTTTCCCAGGTAGCCTCCTCAACCAAACGCACAGCCAAATATATACAAGACTCTATGATGTTGAACCGGGTTATCTGCCATTGATACTGGTGGTTCCATGGGCGATGTGGACGTTCTATCCTTACCGTACGCTGGTTTTGAAAATCATTGGCGATGCCTATGATCGTTGCTATTGACTCCTGAGTATCATCAATGAAGGACAGGGTCCAGTCATTAATAAAGCGTACGCCTTCATAACTCACAATCCGTTTTTGCGGCAACGCCTCTCCCTTGCTATCGTACACATCTGAAACGACCCCATGGAAGGGCTCTACGTCTGCAGTCTTCCACACCTTGAATCCTATAGGGAAGCTGCCTGTAACGTTGTCAAACGTATATGCCGGGACTATGAACATTGCCTTAGGAGTAGCCCTAAACATAGCCCTGAAAGAAGCGAACTTAGGAGCCTGTAGATTTTTAAGTGTTGAGAAGTCTGCTATTACCGCATCTGGTATCTCCCGATATATCCGTGTGAGAAACTGTATGTACAATTCCCGCTTGGCATACCCCATAGTACTTCCGTATCTCTTGGCCACCTCAGTGTTGGCTGCAACACCACTACGTCCCTCACCGCTCCGGTTATCTCCTTCTGCGTATGGGGGATTGATGTATATTACCAATTTCCGCCTTCTTTCCGGCCTATTGATTATATCCTGCAGTTCGTGGGGTACCTTGCTCTTCACAACCGTTCCCTCTTTATTAGTATAATCGACCAATGGGTCATTCAGAAAGTCAAATTGGAAAATGTGGTTTCCAAAAAGATTGGCACCATTGCTCACACGTTCTTTCATGGTGTCAACATCTGCCTGTTCCAATGTTGAAGCCCACAAATTATAGCGGTTTGTCAATCCTGCCAGCAAGTTTCCAGTTCCTGCAGCACAGTCCCATACCACGTACTCGTCTTGCCAGTTCTCACCAAGCACTCTCGCGATATACTCCTGTGATTTTTCCACCCAAATCATGGGAGTGAAATAAGAGCCATGCCGTTCGCGAATATCCTGTGGACGCAAGCGGTCGGCACGTTCAAGTATATAGTCACAGTATTCCTCTCTCGGAGGGCGCTTGTATCGCTGCCAAAACAACTTATGGGCCATTTGCCCATCGTTGAAATCGAAATGAGCAAACAGCTGCGTATTATGGCCTTGCAATTTGCCCGTATTCACTTTGTAGTGATCCTTTTTAAGCAGTACAGAAAGGTTTTCCAACAAGGTACTATCATCCTGAGACATAAGATCGGCCAGAAAGAAATGGCAATCATAAATGCCTATCTCTGCCAGGTCGTCCCAGTTTACAGCAAGGGTGTCTTTTACTTCCTTCAGCCATCGGCGATAAATATGCGGGAAGTTATTTTTATTGACATTGGTCTTTGATGCACGTCGGCCGGTCAAAGAGAACCTGTCCCTAATGAAATAGCGCAGGCTGTCTGCCTGTTTTTCAAAGTCAAAGACAAACACATGGGCCTTCAGCGTATCATGCACCAATCTATAAAGTTGCTTAAACTCTTTGGTGGCATGGTCTGAAGGGGCTACTTGCCAGTTGAAATCGTTTTGCTCAAAGACACCGGAAATCTCATCGAAATGTACAAAACCTACTTTTTCCGCATCAAAGGCTCCAAGATAATCAGGAGCATCATATTCGGCAAAACGGCGGTCTTTTCCTATCGTTAAGATTAATTGTACAAACTGTTCATAAATATCCCGACGCACTCCCCTTTTAGCTTCTGCCCAAAGATAAGTTGTGCCGTGATAACCAACACAGAAATCCACTTTGCCTGGAATATTCGTATTGTCATAGTCTGCAAACCAATCCTCACGAACCTTATTCTTGAGTTCCTCTTCTTGTATCGCCTTTGAATAATTTGCCATAACTGCGTTCTCGTTCTGTTTCAGTTAAAGAGTTTCCAAAGTTACGCTTTTTTTATCGAACAAGCAAAAGCGCACAGTGCAAAATAGTTATATTTTCTACTGTCCCTTTAGATGTTCTGATTAACCGAAACAAAAAAGACGAAAATGCTCTCTGTATAATATAATAAGGTATCAACAAGTCAAAGGGCACTGCCATCCTGTCCACACAGGGCAGGGTGGCGTGCAAAGGTAAGCAAAAACAGGCCAACT
>CAKPZJ010000043.1 GCA_934204655.1 uncultured Prevotella sp.
ATCTATATAGAATCCACACAGTCACTTTTCTACCGTTTAGAACGTATAATACTGATAATCAACTAATAATAGATACTACAACTGCTGCTGGAATTTGACTTCTATCACCATTCCCTCATCAGTTACAAGTTTAGGAGATGATTGTTTTGACTGCTGCTTGAGCCTGAAATCCGTCACTATCCCTTCATCTGTTACAAGTTTAGGGGATAATTGTTTTTCCTACTGCCGGAGCTTGACCTCTATTACTATTCCCGAGTCTGTTACGAGTATAGGGAAAGGGTGTTTTTACGGCTGCTCGAGCTTGACTTCTATATACGTTAAGTCTGCCACTCCTCCAGCATTATATTCTGCACCATTTGATGATGACCTATTAAACGGAAAATGTACTTTATATGTTCCCATAGGCGCTACAGAAGCCTACGAAAACGCACCCTACTGGCAGGCCTTTTCGATTATAAAGGAGATGGATTTCACCACCGCCGTAAACGGAGTGTATACGCCCGGCAAACTGGTAACGGTATATGCCCTGGACGGTACGGTAGTAAAGCGACAGGCTGACCGCGCACGTCTGTCGGAAACGCTACCACGGGGCATATACATCGTGGAGGGCAAAAAGTATGTGGTAAGATAATCTGCCTTGGCCCGAAACGGCTTAGGGGAGCCCTGCGCAGGATGATGGCAGAGGGTGGGGCGGCCCTGGATGATACGGAGAGTGCTCAGAAGACTACGCTCTCTATGCGTAACCTGAGGGTGCCGGCTGGTACGCGTACCTCTACGGTCTCTCCGGCGTTGTGCCCCAGGAGCACCTTGGCTATGGGCGACTTGATAGAGATTTTGCCCTCGCTGAGGTTGGCCTCGTGCGAGCTCACGATGGTGTAGGTCATGCTCTGACCGTTGGCCAGATTGGTTATCTGTACCTGGCTGAGCAGTCCTATGCCGTCGTTCTTCAGCAGCGACTTGTCTATTACGCGTGCGTTCTCCAGTACTTTCTGCTTAAATCTGATGCGGCTGAGTAAGCGGCCCTGCTCGCGCTTGGCTGCGTGATACTCGAAGTTCTCGCTGAGGTCGCCCTTGTCGCGTGCCTCGGCTATAGCGTCGCGTACCTGGGGCAGTTTGACCAGCTCCAGCTCGCGTATTTCGGCTACCAGCTTGTCGTAGCCTTCTTGTGACATGTATTCCATAAGTTCGGTTTTCGTTCTTGTTGTTTCCTATCCACCGGGCGGGGTGTGGCTCAATGGATGTGCAAAATTCGCCAAAATACCTGAGATATGCAAGCAAATGGCGATAGTCTTCATAAAAATGGGGAGGGATGGCTGAAAAATATGCCGAAAGCGACAGCCTAATCATTATTATTTGTTAATTTTGTAGCAGATTATTCCAATCGTAACACAGATTATACCCTATGAAACAGAACAAGGACATTATCTATGGGCTCAATGACAGGCCGCCGTTCCTGGAGGCTGCCTTTGCGGCCCTGCAACACCTGTTTGCCATCTTCGTAGCTATTATGACTCCGCCGCTCATCATAGCCAGTCAGATAGGGCTGGATATAGAGACGACCAGCTACCTGGTTTCGATGGCGCTGCTGGCCTCGGGTATATCTACCTTTATCCAGTGTCGCAAGTTTGGGCCTGTGGGCACAGGGCTGCTCTGCATCCAGGGTACCAGTTTCTCCTTTATAGGGCCCATCATTACGGCGGGTATGAGCGGAGGGCTCTCGGTGATATTCGGCTCGTGTATGGCCGCCTCGTTTGTCGAGATATTCATCGGCCGACTGCTCAAGTACGCCCGTAAGATTATCACCCCTGTGGTGTCGGGCATAGTGGTGACGCTTATCGGCCTGTGCCTTATCAAGGTGGGCATATCGGCCTGTGGAGGGGGCAATGCGGCTATGGCCAACGGTACATTTGGCTCGCTCCAGAACCTGGGGCTGTCGGTACTGGTACTGGTAGTCATCGTGGTGTTCAACAGCTGCCGAAACCGGTACCTGCGTATGAGCTCTATCGTCATCGGTATCGTGGTGGGCTATGTGGCCGCGTGGCTGATGGGCATGATAGACTTCAGTTCGGTGCGCAGCTATGGCGGGTTCTATCTGCCTGTGCCGTTCAGATACGGCCTGTCGTTCGACCTGTCTGCCTTTATCTCGCTGAGTATCATCTTTGTCATAACGGCTATCGAGGCTTATGGCGACATTACGGCCAACTCGCTCATATCGGGCGAACCCGTCGAGGGCGAGGTGTTTACCAGGCGTGCATCGGGAGGCGTGGTGGCCAATGGTGTGTCGTCGCTGCTGTCGGGCATGCTCAACTCGTTCCCTAATTCTATCTTTGCCCAGAACAATGGTATGATACAGCTTACGGGAGTGGCCAGCCGCTATGTGGGCTATTTTATCTCGGCTTTTCTGGTCATCTTAGGGTTGTTTCCGGCCGTAAGCCTGGTGTTCTCGCTCATGCCCGAACCGGTGCTCGGCGGTGCCACGCTGCTCATGTTCGGTACAGTGGCCACAGCGGGCATACGTATCATAGCCTCACAGCCCATAGGGCGTAAGGAGATACTTGTAATAGCCGTGAGCCTGGCCCTGGGGCTGAGTGTAGAGATGGTGCCCAATATCCTGGCCGGGCTGCCTGATACACTGCGTAGCATCTTCTCGTCAGGCATTACCACTGGTGGAGTGGCAGCCATCGTATCCAATCTGCTGATACGGGTAAAAGACGAGTAAAAACGGAGTGGGGGCGAAAAAAGTAGGCTTAAAATTTGGCTATTCGCCCAAAAAGCATTACTTTCGCGTCTGTTATCAAGAGTTAGGGGCGTAGCCCAGTTGGTTTAGAGCGCTGCAGTCACATTGCAGAGGTCATCGGTTCGAGCCCGATCGTCCCTACTATCTCACAAGAGGCCAGCCAGGATAAAGTATCTGCTTGTTCTGTCTGGCCTTTTTAGGCTTATGGGGTATTGGGCAGGGCCCATTATCAGCCCCTCTTCCCTGCAGATTATATATAATAAGCATGTCGCCACCTGTCGTTTTGTAAAAAAACTTCGCCTTTTATTTTGCTCAGTCCTCGGTTTGCACTATCTTTGCATAGGATAGGCTGCACCTCGGGTATCTGAGCAAACTCATGCCACTCGGTTCGCACTATCTTTGTCGCACCAATTATAACAGGCATGGACAAGGGGAGAAAGATTTGTGATGTGCTGAAGGCCGTCAGGAAAAAGATAGCCGACATGAACGGCATAACATACGAGCCGAGAGTTTGTCACTACGAGGGTCACTGCAGTGGCACCTGTCCTGCATGCGAGGCCGAACGTAAATACATAGAGGATGAGTTGTCTCTGCGCGAGCGCATGGGAAAGGCCGTCTGCGTTACAGGTGTTGCCATCGGCATATTGGCGGCACCATGCAATGCGTATGCCCAGGTGTCTTCTACTGCAACGCCTGTCAACCATGAAGCGATTGCTCCTGATTCTGTGTCAGAAAGCGAGCAAGTCACAATCAGAGGGTGTGTAAAAGAGGCTGACGGTGCGCCTCTAATTGGTGCCATCATTGCAATAAATAAGCACCCTGTTGCTGTGGCCGATGTTGAAGGAAACTTCTCTGTCAAAGTTCCACGGGATTCCGCACTCCGGTTGCAATATGTTGGATATAAAGACAAGGTGTATCCTTTCAGTGATTTGGATTTGAACGGGCTCAACACGCTTTGTCTGACAGACGAGGACGATAGTATATTAGGAGAAATGACCGTTGCAGGAATAGTGCCAAAAGAAACAACGAAGAGAAAACATCAGAAACAAAAGCAAGAAAAAGTTATCAACACGAAAAGCAAGGATTTTGACACGCCCCCGTCTTTCCCTGGCGGTGACAATGTCATGCTACAGTTTATCGCGCAAAACTTGCGTCTGCCCGAAACTTTTTTTGGAGCATATCAGCAACGCATAATCTTTTCGTTCTGTGTGCTCGGCGACGGCAGTCTGGCTGATGTGAAAGTTGTGACGGATTGCCCTCCTGAGATGAAACAGGAAATGCTGCGTCTTGTGAAGTCTATGCCTAAATGGAAGCCAGCCATGAAGGATGGCAAACCGACGTATGCAAAATGGAAAATACCAATATATGTTAGGCCACAGTAGAATATGAAATCACAGAACGCGCCACTGATAGGAATTGACCGTCACCGCCTTGCAACAGACGGCGACGGCATCACCACTCTCGTGGCTTTTCATGGGTGTCCGCTTAGATGTGCTTATTGCATCAATTCACAGTGTTTCAAGGAAAAGCCGGTAGGCAGCATTACCATTGAAGAACTACTTGGCCGCCTGATGACAGACAACCTTTATTTCTTGGCTACTGGCGGAGGCGTTACGTTTGGCGGAGGTGAACCGTTGCTATACTCTGACTTTATAGCCTTGTTCGCGCAGCAAATGCCTAAGGAATGGAATATCACAATAGAGACTTCGCTGAATGTACCCATCAGAAATCTTATGGATGTAGCCCTTTATACCAAACTCTTAGTGATTGACATAAAGGACATGAACACTGACATATACAAGCGATACACAGGCAAGGACAACTCGAATGTTATGAGTAATCTCAAATGGCTTGCTGACAACGGCTATGCAAGCAAGGTGCTTGTCAGAATACCATTTATTCGTGGCTTCAACTCGGCAAAAGACCAAGCTATAAGTAAGAAGGGTCTCGAAGACATGGGGTTCTGTCATTTCGACCTATTCCGTTACGTCTGCAAATGATTTGTCTCTCCCCTTATACCAGCCTCCCTGTCAAAGCACACGCTATCGACAATGACTTCTCGGAAGTGCCGTTCGCTTAACTCTATAACTGCTTTTCCATACTATTTTCCTACTTCGCAACATTCAAGATAGAAGTGCAATGTTTTAGCATAGAGAAACATCCCTCCCGATGTGGTGCAGACGTTCTTGGAGCGT